>JBDKID010000004.1:0-151170 GCA_039797295.1 Pseudomonadota bacterium
CAACGCCGCCATCAATATTCAGAAGCAAGGCATTTTGAAACTAAAGGCGGAAGGATTCACCGTCTCTGCTAGTGGAGGCAAGCGTAAATCCAGTCCTGTATCGGGATTGGTTGCTGCCGTTGAAGCTAGAAGCCCCTGCCTTTAGGCATGGGGAGGAATCACTTATACAGTTAGTGTTGTGCGTGAAAGCCGTTGGAAAAAATAAGGGCATAGCTTCGAGAACCTATACCCTTCAAGATGACTCATCAAAAAACTGAAAACTATCTCCACATAATCTCAGTTAGTTTGCTTTTAGCAAACATTGTGCCATGTGCTTAACCACTTGTTTTGAAAATAGAATTGTTTTCGATGGATTATGCATTCAAGTGAAATAACACAGCACTGTGTGTTATCACACACTTTGCGATGCTGGGGACGTTGCCAATGGTTCGAGGTAGTTCAATAAGTGGTGCATGTAGCTGCCCGTGCGCGATTCGAGAAGGTCGACGGCATCGCTTAGGGTGTTGAACGGGGGCATGATGCCGGATTTGCTGGCGTAAAATACCACGTTGCCACCCGGTAACACGCATTGGCGGATGGTGTTGAAGTACTGTTGCAGGAAACGTAAAAAGAAACTGCCAGAGGATGGCGGTTTATGGCAATTAATCACCAGCCATCCCGTCGGTGACAAAATGCGTTGGCTTTCGCGGAAAAATTGCTTTTGCATTTGGAACGGGTCGGCACGTACCGCATGGTACATATCCGCAAAAATCAGATCAGTGGAGGCGTTCGCTTGTTGCACAATGTAATGCCTTGCATCTGCCACTTGAATCCGTGCGTTAGCAAGTTGTGGCAAGCCAAAATAGTCTTGGGCAATGTCGACCACGGCTTTGCGTAATTCCACCACTTGTATGTGTAAATAAGGGTCAATGAGTTGCATGGCACGCAGCAAACAACCGCCACCTAAGCCGAGCAAAGTAATGTGTGCAGGTTTGGCAAATGCCATGCTGAGTAACATGGCGCGAGTGTATTGATGCACCAATAAGCCTTGTTGGCGTAAATCCATGCGGCTTTGCTCATACACCGAATCAAAGGATAAGACCCGTTGTCCAGCTTGGTCCAATACTTGAATGTTGCCCCATGAATCTTGCCGTTGGTGAATGAGCATCTCATCTTCATACATGAAATAAGTTGGTGGCATCGCTTCCGGCGTGCCACTAAACGCCGTAAACGGATTAGTGAGTAAAGACAATAGGCTATTTGCGTGGCTCATGACATGAATCTGTATGATGAAAGCTGCATAGTATGTTAATGCGCTAATAAATGGTGAAACCATGACGAAAAATAACCAGAAAATCCGCTTTTTCCGCCAGCAAATTCCGGCTTTTGCGTGTCTGGCAGGTTGTCACGATTGCTGTGGACCTGTTACCACTTCCAGCGAAGAAATGGCGCGGCTACCCGTGAAAAGTGCGGTGGAACACGAAGCCGCCTTGAACGCTTTGAGTTGCCCGCACTTGGGGGAAAACGGTTGCCAAGTGTACAACGAGCGTCCACTGATTTGCCGTTTGTTCGGCACAACGCCGCGACTTGCGTGCCCAAATGGGCAGCGACCCGCCGTGCTATTGGATCAGCGTATTGAACGACAAATCTGGCGTTTTTTTCGGGAAACGCGCCAAGTATTGGTGTGAAATCCCGCGCCATGAGCTGTGTGATATGACGCACTGACTGTGTGTTTTCACGCACCTAGCGTGGGTTGATTTGGATTAATTCAATGTAAAACAAGGTGTTGTATCATGGTATGAATGTTGCCTATGGGCTGGCAATCATAATGAATTGCCGAGGTGAAACCCATGTTGCGACCTGCTGTAAAGTTAAAGCGTTCCCCGTTATTGTTAGCGGTCGTCGCTGCTCTGTGTACGCCGTTATTAGCGGTGGCGGAAGAAGTAACGCCATTGGAAAGTGTGGTCGTTACTGCACCAACTTCCAAAAGCCCCTTGACGGTGAAGTTTAACCCGAAAGCTCCGCAACAACCGTTACCCGCTCATGATGGCGCGGCATTTTTGAAAGCCGTACCGGGGATGAGCGTGATTCGTAAAGGCGGTACGGATGGCGATCCGGTATTCCGTGGCATGTCCGGTTCGCGTTTGGGCGTGTTATTGGATGGGCAGGAAATTTACGGCGGTTGCAGCGGGCGCATGGATCCGCCTACCGCTTACGTTTACCCCGAATCCTACGACCGCGTGACTTTAATGAAAGGCCCACAAACCGTGAAGTACGGCGCGGGCTTTTCCGCTGGTGTGGTGAATTTCGAGCGTAAAAACCAGCGTTTGGCAGAAAACGGGGCTTCCGGTCATGCCAGCGTGACCTTGGGCAGTGCAGGGCGCAATGACGTGGTGTTGGATGGCAAAGCCGGTACACCGAATTTCTACATCAAAGGTGGCGCAACCCGTGCCGATGCGGACGATTACAAGGACGGTGATGGCAAAACCATCCACTCGGCTTACACCCGTTGGAGCGCGAATACCGCAATGGGTTGGACACCGGATGACAATACCCTGCTGGAATTATCCTTAGCGCGTAGCGATGGCAAAGCCGATTACGCCGACCGCATGATGGATGGGGTCAAGTTTGACCGCGAAAGCAAGGCTCTGAAATTCGAGCGCAAAAACGTGTCGGCGCGTGTTAGCAAAGTGGAAGGCGAGGTTTACGATAACTACGTCGACCATGTAATGGATAACTACAGCCGTCGTACCAATACGGGCACGAGCATGATGTCGCACATGGTGGCGAACCCTGACCGTTCTACCCAAGGCGGGCGCGTTTCCACCACCTTGAATGCCGGTGAGAAAACGCAAGTTACCGTGGGGGCGGATACCAAACAGGATAAACACACCAGTCGTTCGGGCATGGGCATGAGCAATGCGGCGGCGGATGCTATGTATCAAACGGCGGCGCGTGCGGATGACATGCAGTTCAAACAATCCGGCATTTTCACTGAAGCCACGCACGAATTGCGCCATAACAGCCGTGTGGTGGCAGGTTTGCGGGTTGACCAGCACAAAGTTACCGACAGCCGTAGCAGAGTCGGCATGATGGGTACAGTGGCTAACGACACCAAAGGCGCGACCGATAAAGAAACCTTGCGTAGCGGGTTTGCGCGTTACGAAAAAGATATGCCGCATGGTAACGGCAAGTACTACGTGGGGGCAGGGCATACCGAACGTACCCCCGATTATTGGGAACGCAATCAGCTTGATCCGACCACGGGTAAAAGCGCGTTTCTGACCACCAAACCTGAAAAAACCAATCAGTTAGACGTGGGCATGAACTGGAAAAAAGATAAATTATCCGGTTCGGTTTCTACGTTTTATAACAAGATTGATAACTACCAGTTGATTGATTGGACTGGTGGCATGGCAGCGGGTAAGACCCATAATGTCAAAGCCACAACCCACGGTGTAGAAGCCGATGTTGCTTATCAGGTGAATAATCAGTGGAAGGGCACGGCAACGCTGGCGCATGTCCACGGCGACAATAAAACCGACCATAAACCGTTGGCACAACAACCACCGACCGAAGTGCGTTTGGGCGCGGAATACGATAACGGCAAACATTTCTTCGGCGTGCAAGAACGCTTAGTTGCGGGGCAAAAACGGGTTGATCCGGGTTATGGCAGCATTGTGGTGGGCAGTAAAGACGTTGCGCCAACCGCTGGTTTCGGTGTGTTTTCCATTAATGGCGGAATGCGTCCGAAAAAAGGCGTTACGCTCTCGACAGGGGTGGATAACGTATTCGACAAAAAGTACGTGGAACACGTTAGCCAAAACGGTACGGACATGGCAATTCCCGGTTATGTCACCACTGACCGCGTGAATGAACCGGGACGTACCGTGTGGGTGAAAGCCAGCTTCGATTTGGATTAAGTTGCGTTAGGCGGGGCGTGTTCTGCCGAACAGCAGTTCACGTCGGCTTAATGCCGTGGGGGCGGTTTCGGTGGCAACCGGAATCGCTTCTGCCGTGACAGTTACTTTTACGCCGTCAAACATGCCTTGTTTTTGCAGGTAACGGTCAATCTCCAATGCTTCAAATGACAATTCTTCAGCAACTTCGGGGACGAGCAAAATCTCGCGCATGGCTTGTTGGGCTGTGGTAACAGCGGCTTCGTGCGTGGGGAATTTAAACATCGGCGAATGCAGCGAATGCATTAAACAATGCCCGATACCGTCAATTTCATTCACCACAAAGCGATAAGGTTTGGCGGGTAAGTTAATGCTCACGGGTTTACCCAGCGGTAACGTTGCCCACGGATTCGTTGGCGTGCTGGGTAACAGCAGCAAATTCATGAACCACGGCGTAATCATCATGCCAAGGTAATAATCTTCCCACGCTTGAAAGTCGATGGCTTGCACGTCTAATTGCGTATTAATGATCGGTAAGCCTTGCATTCGCGTGTGCAAAATTTCTCGGAAAATGGCTTCGAGTTGTGCGGGGGAATAAGGCATGGCATCAAGCGTGGTATTCAACATGGGCGGTATCCAAAGCGGGGAAATAGTGGTCGAGGTCGGTTTCACCATTGGCGGCAGCGGCTAAACCATCGAGTGCGCTGTTAATGAGTTGGGCATCTGCTGCGCTTAACACATCACGCGCCGAACCTAAGAAATTCACCACCCATGTTCCCACGGGTTGCGCACCAATCAGCATCATGTTGACGATTTCATCGCCATTGCGCCCCCGACACAATGCCATGAAGCCGCGATCTTCAATCACTTGCACGGGTACACCTATGCACATGCGTTCACCTCGGTACGGGTTTGTTCTGCCCAGAAACCGGGTAAGGCTTGCGGGCGCAATTGCGGTGCAATGCCGATTTGCTGCAATTCTGCCAGTAGCATGTCGAGCATTTCTTCTAGCCGCGCCAAGGTTGCGGGGGAAAGCCCTAGCGTATTGTTCAGCGCATACGGCACCATGCCAATGATGGTGACGTGCTTGGGGGCTTGTTGCGTGACGGTGAGTACCGCCAACAAGTCGGATAAACCCAATTGGTGATTGGAAATCTTGCACTGAAAAAAGGCGGGAATTGCCGCCCCCGTTAAACGCACCAATGAACCGAGCGGTGCGCCGGTATTAACCGCATCCGCTACGATTAAATAATCCGCATTGCGCATCGGTTCGAGCAGTTCCGTGCCCGTTGTGCCGCCGTCGATGACCTCAACGTGCGGCGGTAACAGGTAACGGCTTTCCAGCAATTCGACAACCCGCACCCCCACGCCTTCATCCTCCATGAGGATATTGCCTAAACCAATAACGACGATGCGTGGTGGAATGTTGGTCATGTTGTTGCCTTTGTCGGTGTTAATAAGCGTGCCATTACAGTGCTTGGACTTTGATGATTTCCTGCTGTTCGGTATCGACCATGTGAATCGCGCACGCAATGCACGGGTCAAACGAGTGGACGGTACGCAGCACTTCCAACGGTTTTTGTGGGTCAGCAACGGGATTGTCCATTAATGATGCTTCATAAGGTCCCGGTACGTCGTTTTGGTCGCGCGGACCGGCATTCCACGTACTCGGCACAACCGCTTGGTAGTTGTCGATCTTGCCGTTTTTGATCACGACCCAATGCGACAATGCGCCGCGCGGAGCTTCGTGGAAGCCAAAACCTTGAATTTCGCCTTTGGGGAACACGGGCGGGTTAAAGGTATCGGTATCGCCTTTCCCAATGTTATCCACCAGTTTTTGCCATTGCTGCTTGAGGGTATCGACCATTACCGCGCAACGGATGGAACGCGCCGCGTAACGCCCAATGGTGGAATGCAGGGCATCGAGTGGAATATCCGGTTTTTGCGCCACGGTTTTCAGCGTGTTCATCGCGGTATCGAGGTATTTTTTCGCGGGTTCGTGACCTGCGGCAACCATGACCAAAACGTTAGCTAAGGGACCAACTTGCGCACGTTTACCGTAGAAAGTCGGGGCTTTAATCCATGAATAACGCTCGTTTTCTTGGAAATCGGTGTAGTTCGGTTCGGTTTCACCTTTCCACGGGTGCAAAGCTTTATCGCCGTGATACCAAGCGTGTTTGGACGATTCCGCCACGCCATCACGGAAAAATGCATCGCCGTGTGCTTTGATCGGTTTGAAGGTGGAAAGGTCGCCGTTTTCAATGTAACCGCCGGGTAGGTCGAACACCGTACCTTTGCTGTCTTGGGGGCAATCGGGTACGGATAAGTAGTTGGTCACACCTTTGCCGTAACCTGTCCAATCGAGGTAGAACGCGCCAATGGCCGGAACGTCGCTGAGGTAAACCGACTTAACGAACTGATCTAGCTTGTTAATCCAGCCTTCAATCAACATTAAGCGTTCCATGTTGAGCACGGATTGGCTGTTCATGTTAATCGAGTTACTGATGCCACCCACCGCGAGGTTTTGGATGTGCGGGGATTTACCACCCAATGCCGCGACGATTTTGTTGGCGTAGTTTTGCACTTCCAACGCTTGTAAGTAGTGCGCTACCGCCAGCAAGTTGACTTCCGGTGGTAGTTTCATGGCCGGATGCCCCCAATAACCGGACGCAAATGGCCCTAATTGCCCGCTACCAACGAACGTTTTCAAGCGATCTTGCACCGCTTTCATTTCTTGCACGCTGTTCATTGGCCAGTCGGACAGGCTTTGCGCGATTTGTGCGGCTTTCGCGGGGTCGGCACTCAGTGCGGAAACCACGTCCACCCAGTCCACAGCGGAAAGGTGGTAGAAATGCACAATGTGGTCTTGAATCGCGTGTGCGGTTTGGATGATGTTACGCACCAATTGCGCATTCACTGGAATTTCCATGCCCAAGGCATTTTCCACCGCACGCACGGAAGTAATGGCATGAACGGTGGTGCAAACGCCGCAGAAACGTTGGGTGAATAACCACGCTTCACGCGGGTCGCGCCCCACCACGATTTTTTCAATGCCGCGCCACATTTGGCCGGATGACCATGCTTTTGACACTTTGCCCGCGTCATTGACTTCGACATCAATGCGCAAATGACCTTCAATGCGGGTAACGGGGTCGACGGTAATTCGTGTTGCCACTGTTTTGTCTCCTAATGCTCAGGCTTTGTGCTCAGCGTCATGCATGACGGGCAGAATTTTAACCAATACCAGATACGCCATGATTTCCAGCGCGACGATGCCTACCGTGACCATGATTTCGGGTACGGATGGGAAATAGCTGTAACCGGGGCCGGGGTTGAAGGTGATGAGGAATGCATCAAAGCGATACAATGCGCCCGCCAATAACATGGAAACCGCCGCAATCAGCAGTTGTCCACCTTGGGCGCGGCGTTGTTCCGATGCCAAAATCACCATCGGGGTAATGAATAACAGCGTTTCAATCAGGAACATTAAGCTGGCGAAATCACCCGCAAATAACAAACCCAATTTACCTTGTACCGCCAAGGCAGTGAAACGCACCACTAAGAATGCACCGAGTAAGCCGATAATGCCTTTGCTTAAACCTTTCAGTAACGGGGTTTCAGAGGGTTGATTTAACCCCGCGCTGGCGAATGAACCTTCAAACACCACAATCGAAAAGCCCATGCAAATCGCGGTCAGCAAGGCTAATAACGGTTGGATGTGCCACGTTTGCCACAGCGGATTGATTTTATGCCCCATCGCAATCAGCAATGAACCCAGCGACGATTGGTGCATACTCGGCAGCAATACGCCCACCGCAATGAAGATAAACAAGAACTTATTCAATATTTTCAGCAGTTTGTCGGCTGCAAAGCGACTGCCCAAAAATTCCAGAATCGCGGGGGCGAATTCAATCACCAGAATCGTAATGTAGGTCATGACGCATAAGCCCACTTCCAACATCACCGAGTTAAAGTTCCAGTTCCACGGTAACAGGATGTTATAAAACTGCCACCAGCGTCCCATATCAAAAAACGCACCAAAGCCGCCCAAACCGTAACCGAGTAATGAGGCGAGTAAGGCGGGGCGAATCAGTGGGTGGTATTGACCTTTGTTCAACACATACACGGTCAGAGCCAAAGCATAACCACCGCACGCGAAGGCTGTGCCGATGACCACATCGTAAACCACCCAAATGCCCCACGCATGTGCGCCATTTAAGTTGGAAGCCGCGCCCATGCCGTAAATAAAACGCAGGGCTAAGAAGTACATGCCGATGAGTGCTAATGCTCCCAGCACGAGAAAAGGCAGGGTGAAAATACGCCCACCCAGCGGTTTATAAGCACTCATACATCATCCTCCCCATGTCCTTTGGTATTGCGATGTACTAAAAACGTTAAGCCTGCCAACGCCACGGCTGGTAATGCCATGTAACTGTAAATCGTGTGTTGCACGGTTTCGCTAATGGAACAGGCGGAACGCTCTTCCAACGGTGGCATTCCCAACTGTTCAAAGGGAATCGCGGAAATGTGTAATACATTCGTGCCACCCGCTTCTTTTTCACCCCAAACGTGTTGTTGGTAGATCGGTACAGCTTTTTCGTGCGGTTGGAATGGGTGACGAATGTCGCCGCGTGGGAATTGCGTGACTTCGCCCGCTTTCAAGGCTAAACGGCGTTTGGCTTCTTTCATCAGCATATCGCGTGGACCAAACAAAGTTGCACCCGTTGGGCAAACTTCGGAACACGCAGTCATGCCGCCTTTATCAATGCGCCCGACACCTTCCTGATTACACATTTGGCATTTGCTGATTTGCCCAAAGGTTTTGTCGTATTGGTATTGCGGCACGTTGTAAGGGCAACCCACGGTACAGTTACGGCAACCGATACAAGCATCGGCGTGGTAACTGACGATCCCCGTTTTCGGGTCGCGACGCATTGCAGTGACGGGGCAAACCGAGACGCAACCGGGGTCAACGCAATGCATACAACTGCGTTTTTCAAAGGCGAAACCGTTTTTGATTTTGTCTTTGTGTTCGGCTTTGCCATCAAGGTAAACCTTAATGACATTGAGCGTGTCGCCGGAAAGGTCGCGGGCAGAATCGTATTGCAGGTTGTCGCCTTCGATAACTGGCGGCATTCCATTGGTTTGTTTGCACGCGGTGACACAGGCTTTGCAACCAATGCACAGCGTGGAGTCGTATAACATCCCGACGGCTTCTGGAGCTGGCTCTAGATTAGCGCGGGCTTCGGCATCACCGAGGGTAACTGCTGCTGTCCCCCCGATGGCTGCCTTGAGAAAATCTCGGCGTTTCATGACAGCCCCCTAAACGTGCTTATCGCTATCGGCTTTGTTGAGCTTGGTCGCGGCGATGGCGGTTGCGCCGACCACTGCACCGACTACTGCGCCCGTTAGCATTGCTGCACCGGTACTAGGGCCACCCGTTGCGTTTTGGCGTTGTTCGATTTCGGGGAAAGTATTCGGGGCGGTATGGGTTTTGACATTGGCAAGGCTGAAGAGTGGTTTGGTAAAGCCCACGCCTTGTTCGGCACAACCAAAGCATGGGTGTCCCACGCCAATTGGCCATGTACCGCCACCAATGTCGTTGAATTCCACCGCTGGGCAGTTAGCGTAAGTTTCAGGGCCTTTGCAACCCAGTTTGTATAAGCAATAGCCTTTTTGATGCCCTTCATCGCCGAATGCTTCTGCAAAACGCCCTGCATCAAAGTGCGGGCGACGTTCGCAGTTTTCGTGGATTAAGCGTCCGTAAGCAAACAGCGGGCGACCTTGCTTATCCAACGCTGGCAAGGTACCAAAGGTCAAAAAGTGCATGACGGTAGCAAGGAAGTTGTACGGGTTCGGTGGGCAACCGGGTAAGTTGACAATGGTTTTACCCGGTAAGATTTCTTGCACACCTTTGGCATCGGTAGGGTTAGGACCTGCGGATGGAATGCCACCCCATGAAGCGCATGAACCAAATGCAATGATAGCGGCTGCACCTTCGGCGGCTTCTTGGGTGTGTTGCAGCATGGTTTTATTGGCGATTTTGCAGTAAATGCCGCCATCTTTGGTCGGGATCGAACCTTCCACCACCAGCAAGTATTTGCCTTTATTTTCCGCCATCGACGCATCTTTAACTGCTTCGACTTGATGCCCCGCACCAGCGGCTAAGGTTTGATGGTAATCGAGCGAAATCATGTCCAACAGCAAGCGTTCTAGCGTTGGGTGTTCGGCGCGTAACAAGGTTTCGGTCGGCCCTGTGCATTCTTGACCGTGTAACCAAATAACCACCGGACGTTTGCGTTGTACCGCGACGGCTTCCGCCATTGCATCCGCAGCACTCAACGGCAGCCCCAAGGTCGCGGCAAGACCAACACAGAATTTCATAAAGTCACGGCGGGAAATGCCTAAACGTCGTTCGAGCCGCTCAAGGTCATGCTCTTGCATTCGGAATCCTCCTACGCAGTACGGCGGCTAGTTTTTTCCGCGTACTTTAATGGGTTAGCACTGATAGACAGGTGCAACCGTCGCGTTACTGCGTAAGATGGACACTACCCCGAAGTTCTAAACACGCAGACTTGCGATCAGGATGCGAAAAACAGCGTAGCATAATGACCTTACAAAAAAACAGGGAATGAGAGGGGGGGAAGTCTGACCATTTGCACATACATTGAGGTATATCAAAAGGACATCAAGTAGTTCGATTGTTTGCCCTACGCGCGTCGTTGCCTATGCCAAAAGTTTGTCATAGGTCAACATCGATTAGAAAAATAGCAAAGTATTTAGAAAGTTATATTAATTTTGTCTATACTGGAGTTGAGTGAAATGTACCACATGGCGTATTGGAGGGCTTACATGCGCATTCTAATTGTGGATGATCACCCATTGTTCCGCGAGGCTTTGGGGAGTTTATTGGAGCAGCTTTATCATGGGGCTTCAATATTTGCAGTTGCGACAACAGCAGAGGCTGTGAGTATCTTAAATCAATACACACCTTTTCAATTAATTATTCTAGATATAGCCTTACCCGATACCGAAGGGGTGGATGCTTTTAACCTTTTACAAAATAAATCACACAATACACCCATTGTGGTGATGTCGTGTGTGCATGATGTAAAACAGGTGCAAACCCTTATTAATCTAGGGGTGCGTGGTTATATTACGAAGTCTGCTACAGGTGGTGAGGTGAAAAATGCTTTGCACCTTATTGCCGCTGGTGAAATCTATATATCACCTTGTATGCTCGCCACATTAAAAGCAAACAGTACCAAAAAGGATCATGTACCTATGCCAATGGATATAGATAACACACCATGCGCTATGAAAAATGACCTACAGTTATTAACACCCCGGCAACAACAAGTCTTTCAGTTAATGGCACAAGGCTTGCCAAATAAGCTGATTGCTTCACGCCTTAAGTGCTCAGATGGCACGGTCAAACTGCATGTGAGTGCGATTTTGAAAGCACTACACGCTAGGAATCGAACGGAAGCTGTGAATTTTTTTATAAAAACCGAACGGTATAAATCCAATGACTAAGTGATTGTATATGTAGTTCATGTGGCATACTAAAATTATGGAAAAAGACATATTTAATATTTTGGTTGGTTGTTTATTATTATAAGTAACCAATTCTTTCACGTCTCATGGTGAGGAGTATGCACATGCCTAATTCCACTGCTCAATTGGCTTTAATTTCTTTGGTTGATGTTCCAAATGACATCAATGTTAAATTAAGTAGCGCCAGCAATCAGTTGTTGCTTTCTTTATTGGGAAGTCCTGCGAAAAACTATGATAAGAACTGTGGGAAGGTTACTAATTCAAAGCTTTTAGATCGTATACGTTGGGGTGTTGATGTTGGTCCATTTAAAGTTTCTGGCTTTGATTTGGCTATTGATTCTCTTAAGGAGGTAATGCAGGAAGTAAAAGCTAACAAACCTTGTGTTTATGAGTATTTAGAATCAATGGGAATGTTATGTTGTCGTTTGGTGAGGGGGGGTAACACCATTAGTAACCACTCATGGGGAACTGCAATAGACATAAAAATTGCAGGCAATTTAGATAAACCAGATGATAATAAAGTGCAGTCTGGTTTAGTTGATATTGCCCCGATTTTCAATAAGCATGGCTGGTTTTGGGGAGCAGGTTTCAAAAGTTGGGAAGATGGGATGCACTTTGAGGTGAGTAAAGAAAAGCTGATTGAATGGCATAAAAAGGGTTTGCTATTTGAAAGTAGTAGTCAACCCCAGCTGGTTGCCTTATGTATGGGTTCAAGAGGTGATGATGTTGTTAAGCTACAACGTAATCTCATTTCATTGGGGTATACTTTAGATGCGGATGGAATATTTGGTCTGGCAACTTATGCTGCAATTATTGCTTTTCAAGCCGCAAATGACTTAGAGCCAGATGGTATTGTTGGGCAGATGACTCGCCAAGTTATTGATAATGCTATCAGCCATTCACAACATAGTATTAGCGGCAATTGCATTAATAGAAAGTTCTTCTTTAATCATGTCAGAGAATATCTTTTTGATGGCATCTTACAACAAGATCAAGTGGATGGCATAAATGTTATTTTAGATTATTGGGATAATGATTTATCAAAAACTAGTAGTCGTTGTTTAGCCTATATCTTGGCAACAACTTATCATGAAACTGACCGGACGATGCAACCCATTCATGAAAAAGGTTCATCTGAGTATTTTAAGAAATTATACGACATCAATGGAGAAAACCCTGAGCGAGCAGCGAAAATGGGAAATACATTACCCGGCGATGGCATAAAGTATCATGGACGTGGTTATGTGCAACTTACGTGGAAGTCGAACTACCAAAAATTCTCAAATTCTTTAGGTTTGGGTGATCAATTGGTTAATAATCCAGATTTAGCACTGCGAGAGGATATTGCCGTGAAAATCCTTTTTGAAGGTATGTTTAACGGCATGTTTACAGGTAAAAAACTAGATGATTATTTGGCAGAAAACAAAGATGATTGGGAGAATGCTCGGTGTGTGATTAATGGGAAAAATAAGGCTAAAGAAATAGCAGATTACGCTGTCATCTACTGCGCTGCAATTAGCTATATGTGAAAGTATATGAGTTGAATTCAGGAGGAAGGGTTATGAGTAAAGAAAAAATACCTGATGGTAATGAGGTAAAGTTGTCCAGTGAGTTGCTAGAAAAAGCAAAACAGCAAAGTGGTACAGTAAAAGTTATTAGGGATCATACTCCAAAGTATTTATTTTACCATGATGGAAGAAAAAATTTACGTTGGGTGTTTCAAGATGATAACGAGGCAGTTAAGTCTGATGAAATGCAAAAGGTTATTATTGAGTTGAGAGATTTGGTTGCAACTCCCGTTCAATACCTTCATAGAGAACATGCTGAGTCTTGGGAGAATATGCTTGGTCATGCCATTTCTTTAATTGCAGATGGAAAAGTGGATTTTTCAAGGGAGATGTTGAGCAAAGCCAGTATTTTTTTGCAAAAAAGATCAAAGGAAAAAGCTAGGGTTTGGATGGTCGAAGCTAGTGTGATCACTTCTTTTTTTGTGATAGTTTCATGTTTGTTAGGGTTTGGTTTTATATTTGCTAAGGATATATCAACTGCATTAATGTTTGCAGCGGTTGGGTTTGGTGTAATGGGTTCACAGTTTTCTATTCTAACGAGATTAGGCGGTATTGTTATTGATCCAGCATCTGGGCGGAGGGTGTATTGGAAAGACTCCATTATTAGAATAATATCTGGCATGTTTGCTGGGTTAATTACTTACATTGCAATTAAATCAGAGTTGATTTTTGGTTTTATTGAAGTTAATTCTGACTTTGGCCTTAATAAAGAAGTTGACTTGTGTAGTATTGGTGTTGATATTCATAAGGTTTTGGAAAATAAATATTTCTGGATTGTAGCTCTAATGACCACTTTGGCTGGTTTTAGTGAGCGGTTTGTACCTAGCTTCTTGGAAAAAATTGAGGACGCTAGTGCCGAGCATGTCGGTGATACAATAAGGCCGAAACACGCGCCGATTGTAACATTGAATCCCGAATCAGTATCGGAAAGCGTTGCGGATTTGCCTACTGCTAAATAGATTCTTCCCACTCAAAGCGGACAAAATTGCGTGTTTGCGCACTGAATTCCATCCCGACCAAAAAGATGCGGTGTTGCCCGTCGCGATAGGGTGCAGCGTAATCTTGTTGCTTGATCTGTGCCAGCGCACTGCCGTCGCCTTCTGTGCCATTCACCATTTTGAATTCAAAGATATACACTCGTTTTGCCCCATTGATGAACGGTAAGCGCAAGGTCATGTCCACGCGCCCTCTATTGCTGCTTTCTTCGGCACGAGTATCGAGACTGAGTGAACACAAGAATGCGTACATGACAGAGGCGTAATAACCTTCGTAATTAGCTATCGGGTTATTGGTGTAATTTTGGTAAGCAATATTGTCAAACAAGGTGCGGAAATGCCGTTCTAGCGTCACAAAATCGTTACGAATGAGGGCTTGGCGAATAGCACTGCGTTCGGGGCGGGTGTCTGTTAGGTAATTATCCAGCAAATACCCCATCAAGCTGTAACGTACTTCGTTGTTGGGGAAGCTCAGTGTGTATTCCGGCAAACTGCCCGGCACATCCACCATCTCCTGCTTAATGGTTAGGTAGCCTGTCTGGAATAATAGGGTTTCCAAGTGAATGCGCTCCACATCGAAATCCCCCAGTGCTTTGTAATCCATGCTCAGTGCTTCGAGGTCGGGCAGGTAGAACGTGCGTTTGCGCAAAATATCCACCAAAAACGACGGAGTGGCGGTTTCAAACCAATACGGCAGGAATTTTTTGTCTTTGGCAATAAACAGCAGTACATCAAACGGGTTGTAAACGCTTTCCCCTAGCCAGTTATAGCCGTTGTACCACGCCTGCACCATTGCCATGTCCGCACCTTGCAAGTGCTCGGCAAAATGGTATTCCAGTTCAGTTTGGGTATAGCCACACAACGCGCTGTAACGTGGGTCGAGGGTAATGTCTTCCAAGTTATTCAAGCCGCTAAACAGCGATACCTTGGAAAATTTGCTCACACCCGTGAGGAAGGCAAAACGGATATTCGCATCCTGCCCCTTGATGACTGAGTACAGGTCACGAAGCCCGTTGCGCATGTCCGCCGCAATGTCTGGACGGGTAATATTGTCAAGGATGGGTTTGTCGTATTCGTCCACTAATACCACCACGTTGCGCCCGTATTTGGCTTTGGCAGCACGAATCAGTTCACCGAAGCAGGCGGCAGGGTCTTGGTGGTGGCGACAAGTGATCCCTAGTTGTTCTTGGTTCAGTTCCAGAATTTGCTGGATACGTCGCTCCAACGCGGCACGGCTTTCCAACAGCCCCTCGGCGAAACTAATGGCAATAACGGGGTAAGTTACCGACCAATCCCAATGCGGGTGGATGTGTAAGTCACGAAACAGGGGTTCGTTACCTGCAAATAATTGATGCAGGGTATCGACTAGCAGGGACTTACCGAAGCGGCGCGGGCGTGAAAGAAAGTAGTATTTTCCTAATTCAACCAATTGCCGTACATAAGGGGTTTTATCGACATAAACGTAGCCGTCTGTGATGAAGTCTGCGAGGGTGCTAATGCCGATGGGTAACTTTTTCATGTGCCGTGCTTGCCTTGGGTGATAGGGGGATTATAGCCCCAATTCCCCCCATATCCCATCCACGCGGGACTTGACCGCCGCATCCATCACAATTGGCGTGCCCCATTCGCGGGTGGTTTCGCCTTGCCATTTGTTGGTGGCATCCAGCCCCATTTTCGAGCCTAAACCGGACACGGGTGAGGCGAAATCGAGGTAATCAATCGGCGTATTTTCGATCAGGGTGGTGTCGCGAGATGGATCCATGCGCGTGGTCATGGCCCAGATGACGTCTTCCCAACTGCGCGTATTGATGTCGTCGTCGACCACAATAATGAATTTGGTGTACATGAATTGGCGCAAGAATGACCATACGCCCATCATGATGCGCTTGGCGTGTCCCGGATACTGTTTCTTAATACTCACCACCGCCATACGATACGAACAGCCTTCTGGTGGTAGGTAAAAGTCAACGATTTCAGGGAATTGCTTTTGCAAAATCGGCACGAACACTTCATTCAATGCCACGCCCAAAATCGCGGGTTCGTCGGGTGGTCGTCCGGTGTAAGTGCTGTGGTAGATTGGGTCTTTGCGGTGGGTAATGCGTTCGATGGTGAACACCGGGAAATTATCCACCTCATTGTAATAGCCCGTGTGGTCGCCGTATGGTCCTTCGGGTGCGAGATCGTTGGGGTAAATATGCCCTTCCAGCACGAACTCGGCGGCAGCGGGCACTTGCAAATCCGACCCCAGAGCTTGCGCCAATTCGGTACGCGAACCGCGCAATAATCCAGCAAAAGCGTACTCGGATAAAGTATCGGGAACGGGTGTTACCGCGCCCAAGATTGTTGCAGGGTCTGCACCCAATGCCACCGCCACAGGGAACGGTTTGCCGGGGTTGGCTTTTTGCCAATCACGAAAATCCAACGCGCCGCCGCGATGCGATAACCAGCGCATGATGACGCGATTTTTGCCAAGCACTTGCTGGCGGTAAATGCCCAAATTCTGGCGTTTCTTTTCCGGGCCTTTGGTAATGACTAACCCCCAAGTGATCAGCGGCGCGGCATCGCCCGGCCAACAATGTTGAATCGGTAAGCGGCTCAAATCGACTTGATCACCTTCCACCACCACTTGTTGGCACGCGGGTTTGCTCACCACTTTGGGCGCCATGTCCAACACTTTTTTGAAAATCGGCAAGGAATTGAATGCATCCTTGAAACCTTTTGGCGGTTCGGGCTGCTTGAGTAAAGCGAGTAATTTACCCACTTCGCGCAAGGCTTCGGTGGATTCTTCGCCCATGCCCAATGCCACACGGCGCGGCGTGCCGAACAAATTGGCCAGCACCGGCACGCGATGCCCTTTGGGATTTTCAAACAATAACGCCGGACCGCCAGAGCGCAATACGCGGTCAGCGATTTCGGTCATTTCAAGGTAAGGGTCAACCTCGGTTTTGATCCGTTTCAGTTCACCCATTTTTTCCAGTTGCTGGATAAAGTCGCGCAGGTCTTGGTATTTCATAGCCCCGAATCATAGCGGAAACTTGCACAACATGGGTATGGGCATGTTTATAATCCGGCTTTTCTAATATTCGTGGGAACTAATAATGGCACAAGAACCCGATTCGAGCTTATTACACAAACCGTTGTTGCGTTATTGGCTGGCGACGCGCCCTGCATTTTTTTCAGCCAGCGTCATTCCCGCCGTGGTCGGCGCATTGGCAGCAAATGAACAGGGGCACACGTTGCAATGGGGGTTACTCTTACTGACTGTGTTCGGCATTATGCTGGTTCATGCGGGCGTGAACGTGCTAAATGATTATTTTGACGAACAAAATGGTACGGACAGACGCAATACGCAACGCATTTTTCCGTTCACGGGCGGCAGTCGGTTTATTCAAAACGGCGTGCTAACCGAACACGACACCCTGATGTTTGGCAGCGTCTTAATGTTCGTCGCAATGGCGTTGGGATTTGCCTTAACCGCCGTTAGTGGCGTGGGTTTATTGTGGATTGGCGTGCTTGGTTTCATCGTGGGTTGGGGTTATTCCGCGCCACCGTTGCGCTTAAACAGCCGTGGTTTTGGCGAACCAATGGTCGCATTGGGCTTTGGGATTCTCACGCCGTTGGGCGCGTGGTTTGTGCAAACGGGTAGCATGGCGTGGTATCCGGTGCTGGTCAGTTTCCCGCTGTCATTGCTGATCATGAATATCTTGCTGATTAACCAATTCCCCGACAGCACCGCCGATGCTGCTAGTGGTAAGCATCATTGGGTGGTACGTTTCGGCGCGGCTGCGGCAGCAAAACTGTATTTCGCGGCAGTCATCCTCGCTTTAACCTTCTTGTTGGGTTTGATTAGCCTTGGTTTACTGCCGAAAGCCGCCTTAATCAGTGCGTTACCGTTAGGGATTGCCATCAAAGCTGCTTTGCAACTCATGACCTTTGTCCGCGAACCCGCCAAACTCGAACCCGCCATCAAAATGACCATCGGCAGCGCGGTATTGCACGGCGTATTGCTAGGGTTAGGCTTGGTATTGGGGTAATCCTGTCGGTGTTTGAATGAATCCCCGTGCGTGAACGGGGATGCTAATCAGGCTTTCACACCCAATGCCCACCAGTAGGGTTCAAAGCTTTCGGCAACTACCGAGGCAATTAAGGCTAAAAACGGCGCGTAATCATGGTGGCAATGAGCTTGATCTAAGGCTTCGTAATATTCCAAACGACGTTGTACGGGTAATACAGCGGCGGGGAATCCGGCTTTCATCAATTCGAGATTCATTAATAGACGGGAAGTGCGCCCATTGCCATCCACAAACGGATGGATTTTGACGAATTCACCATGCACCCGCGCGGCGCGTTCTACCGGATGCAATTGCATGGCTTGGGTTTCATACCAGCCAATGAAATCCGCCATTGCTTGTGGTACGAGCAGCGCGTCCATTGGTTTGTGTTCCGCGCCCGCAATGAGGACGTTGAGGCGGCGATAACGTCCGGCATTTTCCGTGTCGATGTTTTTTAGGACGAGTTGGTGCAGTTGTTTAATGTTCCATTCGCTCAAGGGGGTGTTTTGCTGTACCAGTTCTTCCATGAACAAAATGGCTTCACGGTGATTGATGACTTCAAAATGTTCGCGCAGGGTTTTGCCACCAATGGTAATGCCTTCGAGTGCGACCTTGGTTTCTTTGAGCGTTAAGGTGTTCCCTTCAATCGCATTGCTGTGGTAAGTCCATTGCAGGACTAAACTGTCGTGCAAATTGTCGACCACCGCCTTGGGCAGTGGGCGACAACGGTCGAGTTTGGCTTTCAATGCGTCCAAAGCGTGGAAGTCGATACGCATGTTTGATTCCTTGGTTCGTGACGGCGTAGGTTTATTGGAGTATGCCGAAACCAGAATCACTTTGACACATTAGGTATGATGCTGGCATTCCTCGTGTGGTAAACCAGCCGGAAGATTATCCGCACGGTAGGCAGCAATCGCCGCGATGGGGTCAGATTCCGCCGTGGTTAATAACGCAGTGTTACGCTCTTTTAAACGGCGCGTGACACCTTCGCCCGCTGAACCCGCTAACGCCACATCGACGTAATGCAATGGGTGACGATTGCCATCACCGCGCACATGCCACTCGTGCAAACAACCCATTGCGCTTAATTTCAATGCCCACGCGAAGGTAATGTCAGTGTCGGTGACGACGTACACTTGCCAATGCAGTGCCCGCCCCGCGTGATCCGCCAGTTTGCCATCTTTACCCACCGCCACGGCGATTAATTGCTCTGCCATTATTGGAAAACCTCTGTTGCCACACTGTTTGCTTTGCAAGCTAATTTAGCGCACAGCAAAAAGCATTTGTGCTTGTCGCCTAAAAGTGAAGGTCTTATTGCAAGGGTGGCTTGGTCATCACCACAATCGCCAAGCCAATAATTGTTGTTTATTGATCTAACGGTATATTTGTTTCAATAATTGACCACAGTCAAACCCGCTGTTAGAGTCCCGGAACACCCTATTATAACCATATCAGGTACTTGCGATGCAGAGTGACTCGACAACAAAGACGATCTATGAAGATGCGGAGGATCGTAAAGTTACCGGCTGGGTAATCTTCGATAAAACTCCTGCTGGGGCTTCAATATCAAATGCTTATGATGTTGATAAGAATAGTCGAGTTATTACCTTAACAGGTAATGCGAAGGAAAACGGTTTTCGCCTCGGTAATCATGCCGGAGCATCAGGGGCATGGAGTAACGCAAAGCAATTCGTGCTGTGTTGGGACATGAAGTTCGCCACTGCTTTTGACATCTACATCACCGTCAATACGTCGTTTGGTCAACGCTATCTTGCGTATAGCCCGCTCGACAAAAATTTGGGCATCAATGTTAAACAGCCCAACTCTATTCACCACGGTATTGGCAAAACTAAACAGAATGGGCAATGGCACACCATCCAGCGTAATTTAGAAGCCGATTTACTGGCATTTGAGCCTAATAATACGCTGTTAACGGTAAATGGTTTTTTTGTTCGTGGTAGCGGTAGCTTGGATAATATCCTGCTCGAAAGCTCGGCAACGCCGACGGTCACGCCCGCTTTGGCTTCGGCATTTCTGGCTCGCGCAACGTTCGGCCCAACCTTGGCTGAAATCAATCAATTGGTTGCAACGGGGAATCTGGAAAGCTGGATTGATAGTCAGTTTAAAGCCCCCACGTCTTCGCACTTACAATGGATTAAAGACGCTGCAACCGTTCCCATCACTGATGATGACTGGAATGGCTGGGTTCTCCAGTTGGAAGCAGCACGCCTTGATGCTTGGTTTGCCGTTGTTGTGCAGGGACAAGACCAACTACGGCAGCGCGTGGCGTTCGCATTGAGCGAAATTTTCGTCATTTCCAAAGAAGGCGCATTAATCACCTTTCCAGATAGTTTGACCCATTACTATGACGTTTTAGTAAGCGGGGCATTCGGTAACTTCAGGGACTTGCTCAGCAACGTTACCTTACACCCGATGATGGGGCGTTATCTCACCTATTTGGGTAACAGTAAAAGTGACAGTAGTGGTCATCGTCCAGATGAGAATTACGCCAGAGAAATCATGCAGTTGTTCACCATTGGTTTGTATCAGCTTGAGCAAAATGGTGAGCTAAAAGCTGGCGTGGAACAAGCCACTTACACGCAGCAAGATGTCACCGAGTTGGCAAGAGTCTTCACGGGTTTAAGTGATGATAATGGCTTTTTCTTTGCATCTGACGGCGGACATAACCACTACACCCGCACTGCTCCAATGGTGGCTTGGGAGCACTATCACGATACTGACCCTAAAACAGTGCTGAATACAGCGTTGCCTGCCGGACAATCGGTAAAACAAGACGTAGATCAGGCACTCGACATTCTATTTAACCACCCTAATACCGCGCCATTTATTGCCCGTCGACTGATTCAACGCCTTGTGACCAGCAACCCGTCGGCTGATTATATCGAACGGGTGGCAAACGCTTTTAATAACAATGGTAATGGTGTTCGGGGCGATATGCAGGCGGTGATTAAAGCCATCTTGCTGGATACGGAAGCTTTAAACGGCTCACGGGATTTTCCTGAAACATTTGGGAAAGTGCGCGAACCCTTATTGTTCGTGAGTAGTCTGTGGCGGGCTTTTCAGGCACAAACCGGACAACAGGGGGAAACTCCCTTTGCCTATCAGGCGTATGGATTCAGGGATTCAGGAGCGCAGTTGCAACAACAATCGCCGCTATCAGCCCTGACTGTCTTCAACTTTTTCACCCCAGACGATGCGCCCGTGGAAATTGCCAAAGCAGGCTTGGTCGCGCCAGAAATGACCATGACGCAGACAAGCTGGCTACCCGGTGTCCTGATGGAATACAGCCATGAAGCGGGCGAATACCGCACCGACGCTCTGACGGCTGCATTGACGCTGGATTATGAGGTTGGCTTATTAAGCAAAGGCGATGTGACCGGATTGGTGCGTCATCTGGATATTCTGCTGACAGCGGGAAAAATGTCCCCAGAACTGAGTGCGATACTGCAAAAACACTTAGCGGCTCGCCAAGCTGTTGGGGCAAGTAACAATGAAATGGTACGTGACCTGCTGGCGCTGGTCATGATGTCTGCTGAATACGCGGTACAAAGATAAGGGGCTGATTCATGGATAACAATAATCGTATCAATCGTCGGGATTTTCTAAAAACTTCACTGGCAATGGCGGGAGCTGCAACGTTCCCGCTGACAACCTTTAGCTCCCAATCATTCGCGGCGGGTGAAGATTACAAAGCCATTGTCTGCGTATTACTCGAAGGCGGGGCTGACGCATTTAATATGGTAGTCCCCAAAAGAAATAATGCGTTATACGGTAAATACGCTGCTGTTCGGGGTGACATGGCTCTGACTCAGAGTGAACTCTTAACGCTGAAAAATACAGCCTACGGTTTTCACCCACAGATGAAACAATTACAGAAAATTTTCAACCAAAATAAGCTGGCGGTTGTTGCCAATGTGGGGGCACTGATTAAGCCCATTGACCCTGCTTTGGTCGCATCTGCTGATCAGATTTACGGTCAGCTTCCCAATCTTCCCAGCCAGTTATTTGCGCACAACACGCAACGCGAATTATGGATGACGGGTAATGCAGCGGTTAAAACGCCCACGGGTTGGGCTGCCAGAGCAGCCGATGCGCTGGATGTCGGCGGCTTGGTGAATATCAGTGTTGATGGTCAGAATTTAATGCAAAGAGGCGGGAAATACCCGGCATTGCAAGTCAATGGTGCGATTTACGCCTTTGATGATTTTTACCGTGTGCGTCCGCCGGATACGAGTGTTGGTGAAGCCTACCGAGCAATACTCGCAGCTAATGCCAATCATGCGCACAAGTTGGTGAACAATTACGCCAATACACGCATCAATCAACTCGCGCAAGCCGAGCAATTGTCTGGTGTGTTACCGTCCCCTTTCCAAGTGTTTCCACGCGGTGTTCACGAAAGCGGAAAATCACTCGGCGAACAACTGGAACTCGTCACCCGCCTGATTGCCGCCAGATCACACTTTGCCAAACGCCAGATATTCTTCGTCAATTATCACGACTGGGATACTCACCAAACGCCATTGGCTTCGGATAACCATAAAGTAGCCTACCTTGATGAATGTTTAGGAGTTTTTTATCAACAGTTTAGTGACAATCCAGCATTGGCGGCGGTGGCTGATAAAGTCACGACCTTTACCATTTCAGACTTTGGCAGAACGACATCAAAAAACAGTACCGGTGGAACAGATCATGGCTGGGGTGGACATGCGTTTGTCTTGGGCAAAGCGGTTACGGGCGGTATTTACGGCAAAATGCCCGAAATTTCGATTGATTCACCCCATGCGATTGGTGAGCGGGTCGTGCCGACGACTTCCATAGAGCAATACTTAGCCCCATTGGTAACGTGGTTGGGTGTTAGTGATTCCGGCTTGTCTTCAGTCTTTCCGAACCTGAGTAGTTTCGACCGCTACAGTATGAAGTTTATGGGCTAAAGCCACGGTGTATTTGTTTCTAGCGATTGTCCTAGCGACAGCCGTTGCCTTGGCTGTCGCTGTTCTTGCGCTTACAGTGCCTTGTAAATCAATACGCCGCCGGAAATAACGGCAGATAATAGGAAGATGTGTTTCAGAAAACGGTTGCCTTGTTTAATGCCGAGTGACGCACCGAGGTAAGAACCCGTGACCGCACCAATGATTAAACCGGGGGCGATTTCCCAGTAAATGTGCCCCAAGGTCAGGTGAGCTATTGCGCCGAGGGCATTCCACACCAAACCATTTGCGGCGAGGGTCATGGCGGTGGCGTGAAGTTGGTCGAAGCGCAATAAATACAGGTACAGCATGGTGGTAAATACGCCACTGGCAACCGAAATCCACCCCGAATAAAACGCAATCGGGATCAGCAATAAGCTGCCGATAATGATCTGTTTTTTGCCTACGGTGGGCGTGTGTTGTAAGCCGCTGGATTTTTTCAGCCACGAAACCGCCGCCATGAGCAGAATGCACACACCTGCCAGCAATAGCATGGTTTTTTGGTCGAGTGCCGTGGCGAACAGCGTTCCCAATACCACGAATGGCGCACCTAATAGCGCGTTCCACCAGAAAATTTTCCAGTCGATCAGGTTGTCGCGGGCATAACGCACAGTACTGCCAATGCCGATAAAGCCGACCGCGAGTTTGTGCGAAGCCAAGGCGTTAATGAATGGCAAACCGCTCATGATCAGGATGGGCAACAGGATTAAACCCGCGCCACCGCCGGCTAATGCGGAAAAAAAGCACGCCACGAAACTGGCAATGGCACTGATAAAAACGACGCTGAGTGAAATGGTCAAACAATGCTCCCGTGTGAACTGCTCGATAGAATCAATAATGCTTAAGCATACGATGAAAAGTTAAACTAAGTCAGGTTAACATATTGTTTTTGCAAAGATCAGGTGATTTCTGATCACTTCGTTAAGAGCTGAGTTAATGATATAAGTCAAATCCAACAAATAATTATTTGCTAATATATGAATATAATAAATTCTTATTACTGAAGATCGATTAACTCTCAGCGTCGAGAGATAGGGTTATTTGATTTTGCTGTTTTTTAGGAAAATATAAGAATTAAAATTAGTATACTAGAGAGTGTTAGTTATGAATAAAATTGCATTTATTGTGGTGATGTTGTGTGTTAGCCATTCTGTACAAGCACAACCAACCATGAGTTGTGGAATTGCACAACAACAATTACAAGGGTACGTTGGTCAAGTTAATTATGTTGCTAATTACGAATATACCCAAGGAATTCCTATGCGTTGTGGATTTAATGTTCAATGTCAAACATGGTGGTTAACACAGCTTAATATGTGGTATTCACAACAAGCCCAGCAAGTAAATAATTGGTATCAACAAATAGCGATACAGTGTACTGAGGATCAGAATCCTAAATCAATTACTAAAATAACATCAAAAAGTAGTTCGATTAATGATGATGCCATTGAAGATTTAGAAATTGATGATGAGGATAAAACAGTCCGTATTAAAATTCCATCAAATCCTAAAGGGTTTAATCCTTAATCTAATATATGGCGTATACCATGAATGGTTTTTCCAAAATACTAATCACGACGATTGTTTGGTGTTTAACATCAGCAGCTACACAGGCAGGCCCACTGCCATTTTGTCAGTTTTCTGTTGATGGCGGTTGGTCAAATAAGCCCTCAGCAGGTTTTCTTAATAAAGAAAGTTCTTACATTGTTAGAAAAGCTAGTTTAAAAGATAAATCAGGTATTCCTGAGATTATTAGTAAGATCGAAAAATCGTTGTCAATAAGTGTTCCTATTGATGTTTATATTGCAGAAGATGAAGATAATGCTTCTGCTACTATCATGAATGGAAAGAAAGTTATTATTGCAGATGTAGACTTTCTGGATGAGATTAACTCGACTTCAAAAACTGAATGGGGAGCAATTCAAGTTTTGGCACATGAAGTTGGTCATCATATTGCGGGTTTTGATTCTGATAGCCATCGCGGTGAATTGAATGCAGACTATTGGAGTGGTCAAGTTTTACAGCGTTTAGGTGCAGCACGATCTGCATCAACAAGAGCGATTTTAGCGGTTGGCACAGATTTCGATACGAATAGCCATCCCGCAAAAAATAAACGAGCAAAAATCATTGCCCAAGGTTGGGATGACGCTGCACAAGATTATATTGATTATTCTTTTTGCCTTGATTGTCGTTAATACTTTTGAAATAAACCGTATGTGTAGCTAATCGCTTCCACCGCATGTGAAATTTTCATGAAGATTGGCTGATGGTTCTCATATATTCGTTTTAGTGTATATAATGCCGTGCAAATTAACCCGTTTTAAGGAACAGTTATGACAACTATCGGCATTAATGGCTTCGGACGTATGGGGCGTTTGGGCGTGCGTGCAGCGTGGGCGAATCCGGCGTTTACCTTCAAGCAAGTCAATGAAATTGCAGGCAATGCGGCGACTTCCGCGCATTTGTTGAAATTCGATTCTATCCACGGCATTTGGCAACCCGAATGCAGCGCGGACGAACACGCCATGTATGTCGATGGCAAAACCATTGCTTACACCTCCAACCCCACCATTGTCGCCACCGACTGGTCGGGTTGTGACATTGTGTTGGAATGCACGGGCAAATTCCGCAAAGTCGAGCAGTTACAAGCCTATTTCGAGCAAGGCGTGAAAAAAGTCATTGTCGCTGCCCCTGTCGACGGTGCGCTGAACATTGTGATGGGCGTGAATGACACTTGGTACAAGCCGGACGAACACCATTTAATCACCGCCGCATCGTGTACCACCAACTGCCTTGCTCCTGTGGTCAAAGTCATGCACGAAAAAGTCGGGATCAAACACGGCTGCATGACCACGATTCACGACATTACCAACACGCAAACCATTATCGACAAAGGTCACAAAGACTTGCGCCGCGCCCGTGCTTGTGGTCAATCCTTAATCCCCACCAGTACAGGTTCAGCAAAAGCGATTACCAAAATTTTTCCTGAACTCACGGGTAAATTGAACGGTTTGGCGGTGCGCGTGCCGTTATTGAATGCATCCTTGACCGACTTTGTGTTTGAAGCCGAACGCGCTGTGACTGCCGACGAAATCAATGCATATTTCCAAGAAGCGGCGGCGACTTATTTGCACGGCATTTTGGGCTATGAAGAACGCCCGCTGGTGTCGGTGGATTACAAAGGCGACCCGCGTTCGTCGATTGTCGATGCGCAATCCACGATGGTGATTGATGGCACGCAGGTGAAAATTTATGCGTGGTACGACAATGAATGGGGCTACATGAACCGCATGATGGAATTAGCCGCTAAAGTCGCCGCGAGTTTGTGATATGACCTTGGATTTGCGCAATTATTTGGTGGTAACGGGTGGCTATTGGGCATTCACGCTCACCGATGGCGCGATTCGGATGCTGGTGGTGTTGTACTTCCACCAGCTCGGTTATTCGCCATTTGCAGTCGCTATGCTGTTTTTGTTTTACGAATTTTTCGGCATTGTCACGAATCTGGTGGGCGGTTGGTTAGCCGCACGGTTGGGGTTAAACGTGACCATGCACCTTGGTATGGCGATGCAAGTGGCGGCATTGGCGATGCTCATGCCCACGCAATGGCTTTCCGTGCCGTATGTGATGTTTGCGCAAGCCTTATCCGGTATTGCCAAAGATTTAAACAAAATGTCCGCCAAAGCCAGTGTTAAAACCCTCGTTCCCCAAGACGCGAATGCGCGTTTATTCAAATGGGTGGCGGTGTTGACTGGCTCAAAAAACGCGCTCAAAGGCGTGGGCTTTTTCCTCGGAGCGGCTTTGTTACAAGCGGTAGGCTTCCAAAGCGCGTTATTAATCCTCGCTTTGAGTTTGTTCGCCATTACCCTTGTGACTTTGGTGTTGCTGCCTGATGATTTGGGTAAATCCAAAGCCAAGCCGAAATTCACCCAAGTCTTTGCGAATAATGCCGCGATTAACTGGTTGTCGGCAGCACGATTCTTCCTGTTTGGGGCGCGTGATGTGTGGTTTGTGGTGGCTGTTCCCGTGTTTATGGCGAGTGTGTTGGGCTGGAGTTTCATGCAGGTGGGAACATTCATGGCAGCGTGGGTGATCGGTTACGGCATGGTACAAGCCGCCGCTCCGGTGTTACTGCGCTTAAAACAACACGCGCCGACGGCACGCGCGGCGCAAGTGTGGGCAGGGATTTTGCTGTTGATCCCCGCTGGTATTGCACTGGCTTTAGCGCAAGGCTGGAACGCAGGCGGGGTGCTGGTAACGGGTTTATTGGTGTTTGGTGTGGTCTTCGCGCTTAATTCCGCTCTGCATTCGTACCTGATTTTAGCCTACGCCGACCACGATAAAGTCGCGCTGAAAGTGGGCTTTTATTACATGGCAAACGCAGGCGGGCGTTTAGCGGGTACAATCTTATCCGGCTGGTCGTATCAGCAGTACGGCTTGATAGGTTGTTTGTGGTTGTCGGCTGGTTTTGTATTCGCCGCTTTGCTGCTGTCACTGCGTTTGCCTAGTGCCACTCAAAGCTAAACTAATAACCAGCTTTCAACCGCAGCCTTGGTGGGAATGCCACCTGCGTGGACAACCTTTCCATCTACCACCACACCGGGAGTAGACAGGATGCCGTAGCCCATGATGGAGGGTAGGTCTTCGACTTTTGCCATTTCCACCACAATGCCTTTTTCTTTCGCCACCTCTTCAATCAGCTTGAAGGTGGTTTTACAGTTGGCGCAGCCCGTGCCGAGAACTTTGATTTGCATAATATGCTCCTTGCTTGCGTAAAAGTTATAAAACGAGGTTAAAAATATACCCGACTAGCAAGATACCCGTTGCCACGACCCCAATAAAAGTGGCGATCAAGCGTGGTTTCAGTACCTTGCGTAAGATGATCATTTCCGGCGCGGACAGTGCAATGACGCTCATCATGAATGCCAACACCGTGCCGAGTGCTGCACCTTTCGCCAGTAATGCCTGTACGATGGGAATCACGCCAGCAGCGTTGGTATACATCGGCACACCCAGCAACACCGCAGCAGGTACTGCCCACCACACATCCTTACCCATGAAAGAGGCCATGAAATCTTCCGGCACAAAACCGTGAATTAACGCGCCCAAACCCACACCAATGACAACGTAAAGCCATACTTTGCCAACAATTTCACGTACATGTTGGAAGCCGTGTTGAATGCGTTCTGCCCACAGCATGGTACTTGCCCCGATATTGTCAGCGGATTGGGTGTTTTGCATTTTGCGTACCCAGTCTTCGAGGTAATCTTCCATGTTCAGCTTACCGATCAGTAGCCCCGCGAAAATGGCGACAGCTAAGCCCATCAGCAGGTACAGCGCGGCGACTTGCCAGCCGAACAAGCCGAATAGCAAAACCAGCGCGACTTCATTCACCATCGGGGCAGAAATCAGAAATGAGAAGGTCACACCCAGTGGAACACCTGCTTGCAAAAAGCCAATGAATAGCGGTACAGCGGAACACGAGCAAAACGGGGTAACAATCCCCAACGCTGCTGCCAGCGCATTGCCCACCCCCAAGCGTTTGCCAGAGAGCATCGCACGGGTACGCTCCGGCGAAATGAAGGTGTGGATAATGCCCATCACAAATACGATGCCAGTAAGTAGCAATAACACTTTCGGTGTGTCGTAGAAAAAGAACTGCAATGCTCCACCAAGGTGACTGTTGCGTTCTACGGGTAGTACCGCAACTAGGGCTTCAGAAGCGGGGATCAGAGTACGGTAAAGCAGAAACCACAACGCTACTGCCAGCAGCAGGAATACTCGCGGCTGTTGGGCGGGAAGGTGTTTTAATTGTTGGATGCCTTGCATTGAGCACCTCCAATACCATGAATTTTTCGTGACTGAATATATAGGTTATTTCATATATATGTTTCAGCATATACCTTATACTTTCTACGATCAACTTAAGAGGTAGTCTCTCATGTTCAACGTTCTGTTTTTATGTACTGGCAATTCCGCACAGCGTCATTTGGATGCGATTGGCATATCCCATTCCATTCCCGTTTGAGGCAAAACGCCATGAGTGTGCAATGTGAAGTCACCGCGAAACAACAATCCGGCGCGGCAATGGGCGTATTTGAACGCTATTTAACCGTGTGGGTATTGCTGTGCATTTTCGCGGGCATTGGTTTGGGCAGTTTGTTTCCCAGCGTATTCCAAAAAATTGGCGGCATGGAAATCGCGCAAGTGAATTTGCCCGTCGCGCTGCTGATTTGGTTAATGATTATTCCGATGTTGTTGAAGATCGACTTTCACGCGCTGAATGAAGTCAAACAGCATTGGAAAGGCATTGGCGTTACCTTATTTATCAACTGGTTGGTCAAGCCGTTTTCAATGGCATTGTTGGGTTGGTTGTTTATTCGCGTGCTGTTTGCGCAATGGTTGCCCGCCGAACAATTGGACAGTTACATTGCCGGATTAATCCTACTCGCCGCCGCGCCGTGTACCGCAATGGTATTCGTTTGGAGCAATTTGTCGGATGGCGAACCGCATTTCACCTTATCGCAAGTGGCGTTAAACGACGTGATCATGGTGTTTGCGTTCGCGCCCTTGGTGGGGTTATTGCTCGGTATGTCAGCAATTAGCGTGCCGTGGGCGACGTTATTGCTGTCGGTGTTGATTTACATCGTGATTCCAGTGGCGATTAGCCAAGTACTGCGTTACGTTTTGTTGTCAGCAGGGGCGTTGGATAAGGCTTTGAAAACCTTGCAACCGTGGTCATTGCTGGCGTTATTGGCAACCTTGGTATTGCTGTTTGGCTTCCAAGGGCAACAAGTGTTAGCGCAACCGCTGATTATTTTATTGCTGGCCATCCCGATTCTGATTCAGGTGTATTTCAATTCCATGCTCGCGTATTGGCTGAATCGCAAGTTTGGCGTGGCGCATTGCGTGGCTGCACCATCGGCATTAATCGGCGCGAGTAATTTCTTTGAATTAGCCGTCGCTACCGCGATTGTGCTGTTTGGTTTTCAATCCGGCGCGGCATTAGCCACCGTGGTTGGTGTCTTGGTCGAAGTCCCTGTGATGTTATCCGTGGTGGCGATTGTGAATCGCAGCCGTGCGTGGTACGCCGCTGGTCAAACTGTGTAAGAAGGAAGGAGAAACAATGAAACGTTTTCATGTGCATTTAGCCGTTGATGATTTGGCGCAAAGCGTCGACTTTTACAGCAAATTATTCGGGCAACAACCCAGCGTGGCACGCGCCGATTACGCGAAATGGATGCTCGACGACCCGATGCTGAACTTTGCGATTTCCGCACGCGGTCATGCGTTAGGTGTGAATCATTTTGGTTTCCAAGCCGAAAATGTCGATGAATTACATGCCTTAAAACAATGCGCCGAAGCCGCAGCAGGTGAGGCAGTATTAGACCAAGGCGAAACCGCGTGCTGTTACGCGCTGAGCGACAAACATTGGACAGTCGACCCATCCGGCTTCGCGTGGGAACACTACCACACGATGGGCGAAATCCAAGAATTCGGCGTGGATCGTGCTGATACGTCCGTCGATTGCTGCGTTCCCGTGGTCAGCAAAGCCAACGAAGCGTGTTGCGTGCCTACTGCTACCGTGTCGTTGGGCAGTATCAAAAAAGCGGGGAGCTGTTGTTAATTCGAGCATTGTTCAAGAATTCATTGCCGAAAACGCCATGCGAATGCGGCAGTGAATTGATGGTGTTGCTAGATACCATTGATGCACGGTAGTTTTGTAAGACAGATAGTCGTGTTAAGGTTTACAAAATAAACTATAAATATGAAAATTGTAAACCTTGCTACTGGAGGCTGTCATGTACCCTGAACGTCTAAAACGCGCCCGCGAAGCAGCGGGCTTGTCATTGCGTGCACTGGCAGAACAGGTTGGTATTTCCCATGCCATGATTAAAAAATACGAAGATGGGTTAAGCACTCCTGATTCTAGTCAGTTGATTAAGCTGGCAAAAGCCTTGAAGGTGCGTGGCGAATATTTTTTTCGACCTTTTACGGTACAGTTAGATGCTGCGGTGGAATACCGTAAACGCGCCAATACGCCCGCGAAATTATTGAAATCCATTCATGCTGATGTGGAAGAGCAAGCCGAACGTTGGTACGAACTTGCCAATCTTTATCCGCAATTTCCCGTCAAACCGTTTGCTGTTCCTACCGATTTACCTGCACAGGTGCAAACCTTGGATGAAGTAGAGCAAGTAGCTGCCGCAGTGCGTGAAAGCTGGAAGCTCGGCGAAGACCCGATTACGGATCTGGTCGATGTATTGGAAGAGCGCGGGATTCTAGTCATTTTCACCACGCTGGATGCCAACAGTAAATTTGATGGTTTAGCGGCAACTATTTGCCAACAACCTGTTATTGTAGTTGCCCAACATTGGACGGGGGATCGTCAACGTTTTACCTTAGCGCATGAACTTGGGCATTTAATGTTGCATGGACGGTTGGCTGAGGTAGTCGATGAGGAAAAAGCCTGTAACCGCTTTGCTGGTGCATTTTTGTTACCTGCATCGGCTATTCGCCAGCAATTAGGGCAACAACGGCGGATGGTTGAATGGCAAGAATTGTATTTACTGAAACATGAGTTTGGTTTGAGTATGGCAGGATGCCTATACCGTGCAGCCGATACTGCCATTATTACGAGTGAAATGTTAAAAAGCCTTTATCAACAATTCGCGATACGTGGTTGGCGTAAACAAGAGCCGAATGCGCCATATCCTGCGGAACAAACAATTTTGTTTAAACAGTTAGTCTATCGTGCGTTGGCGGAAGGTTGGATTGGTGAATCTAAAGCGGCTGAGTTATTGGGGATTCCCTTAGCTCGTTTTCACAAGGAACGTAAACTAGAAGGTACGGATGCAGTTACTTATTAGTGATGCCAATATCCTGATTGACATGGAAGAAGGGCAGCTACTCAGGCAAATGTTTGGGCTGCCTTTTGAATTTCGTGTACCCGACTTACTGTTTTTTGATGAACTGGAAGAACAACACGCACATTGGCTGGATTATGGCTTAAAACTCGGTACATTAAATAGTGATAGCGTAAAACAAGTATCACAGCTAACCCAAAAATACCGCCATCCTAGTCGTAATGATTGCATGGCATTGGTATTGGCGCAGCAGGAGCAATGTCCACTACTGACGGGTGATAGGTATTTACGTCAAGCTGCTGAAAAAGAAGGGGTTGTGGTAAAGGGAACATTGTGGTTGGTTGAGCAATTAGTGATTCAAGGTTTAATGACCGCAGATGATGCCCGCAATAGTTACCAACGTATGAAAGACAATGGGCGCAGATTACCGTGGAATGCAGCACTACAGCGTCTTAAGGATTTACAGGAAAAAATATGACCACTGTACTTACCAAAATTTGCTTTTCCGCAAGGTATGATGTCTTTCTGTGCTATAAAGCACGACCCGATTCTTTGGAGTGCGAATACCCATGACGACTGACCACACCGTAACGAGTTTACCCCGTGCTTATGCCGCGCCATTAAGCGGGCAATTTCGTGTGCAGCCTGCTGATTTTATCGTCGATGAGCAAATGGACATTGCCTTGTCGGGGGCGGGTGAACATTTGTGGGTGCGAGTGCGCAAAACCGATTCCAATACCGATTGGGTGGCGACGCAGTTAGGACGCGCGGCGGGCATTCCCGGCAAAGAAGTCGGTTACGCGGGGTTAAAAGACCGTTACGCCGTGACGACGCAATGGTTTAGCCTGCAATTACCGGGCAAAGCTGACCCCGATTTTTCACAATTACCGCCGGAAATCGAAATCCTTCAGCAATGCCGTCATGACCGCAAACTGCGGCGCGGCGCACACACGGGTAATCGTTTCGTACTGACGTTACGTGAATGCAGCGGTGATTTCGCGCAAGCAGCGCAAGTGTGCGAGCAAATTGCACAGGGTGGGATTCCTAATTACTACGGCGAACAGCGTTTTGGGCACAACGGCGGCAATGTGGAAAAAGCCACACGTTGGTTTAATGGCACTTTGCGTCCGAAAAATCGCAGCCTCAGCAGCATTTATTTATCGGCGGCGCGTTCGTGGGTATTCAATGCGATTTTGGCGGAACGGGTATGCAATGGGACATGGAATCAGCGCGTGGCGGGCGACATTTTCATGTTCGACAACAGCAATGCGTGGTTTGCCGACGATAGCAGTGATGAATTACCCAGCCGTTTGCACGCGCTCGATATTCACCCGACTGGCGCATTGTGGGGGCGCGGTACAGTGCCGAGCCAAGCCGATACGCTGGTATTAGAAACCGCACAAGCCGCACAATTCCCCGACCTTTGCGCTGGTTTGGAACGCAATGGTTTGCAGCAAGAACGCCGTGCCTTACGCATTAAAGTCACCGACTTGCAAATGGAACAGGTGGATGCAAGCACGTTGCGCTTGAGCTTTGGCTTGCCCGCCAGTGCGTATGCGACGGTGGTGTTGAGTGAGTTTGGCAACTTCCGTGACGCAAGTGAGATGGCAAAAGATACCCCTTAAATCTGTCAAAATGTTATCACCCCAAATCTTGCATCATGACGTATGACACTTAAACGCAATCTGTGGAGTTAGCTCATGCAAATACTATTTCCCAACCCCTTTGGTTGGACATTGCCAAGTGCGGAAAAAATAACCGCGTTACAACAACAGTACGGATTTTCCGATACTTACGCTGAGTTCCTGCGCACTCAAAACGGCTTTCGGGTGGATAATCTGTGGGATAACCCACAACGTAACCTCTATTTAACCGGAGAATGGCTGGATTCGGAACACTGTATCGACCTGCGTTTATTATTTGGCATTGTCCCAACCCAACCGCATTTTGATTTGGAAGACTACCTAACCATGCCTTCACTATTTGCAGGGCTTTGGTTTCCGCTGGGTATCAGCTACGGCGGCGACGAATTTGCAGAAATTCTACACGGCAAATACCAAGGGTACATTGCCAGTTTTGACCACGGTTTGCTAGCGCATTACCAAACATTGGAAGAAGTTGCCGCCGCAATGGGGATTCAAGATAACGAATCCTTGGACAAAGCAGCATTGTGTGACCGTTTGTGTGCGCCCGAACTCGGCTTTGCGTGGCTACACGCGCCGTCATTTGCCGCACTTTTGCAACAATACTACCGCATCGACGAGCATGGACGCGGCTTCCTCACGAATGAACCATCCACAACGGTGGAATGAGGCATTGCATTGATTAACTGGCTTTTTGTTCAGATGCTTTGCTCAATAATAGCTTGGCAATATCCCAAGCCTGTCGTGCGGCATTAGGGTTATTCATGACTTGAGCGGTTACTATCGCACCGTCCAATAATAATGCCAATTGTGCTGCAAGCGTTTGGGCTTGTTCCAGCGGGTAAGTCGTTGTTAAAAGCGTAGTCAAATACACCACAATGTGCTGTTTATGTTCAGCAGCGCATTGGTGGATCGCATCTTGGTGATCATGAAACTCCGCCGCCGCATTGATAAATAAACAACCATTAAAATCTGGCTGCTGAAACCATTGCTCGTGCCACAAAAATACTGCCTGTAATGTTGCCTCGTTTGCGGTGAATTGCTCCACGAACGCCATCAGCGATTCTCGGAATTGTTGGTCGCGTTGTTTTAACACCGCCACAACCAAATCCGTTTTGGAAGGGAAATGTTTATAGAGGGTCATTTTGGCAACACCTGCTTGCGCAATGATTTTGTCAATACCCACGGCAGTGTAACCACCGGCTGAAAATAATTCGGTAGCGGTTTGGATGAGAAGGCTGCGCTTGTCTAGCATTGTGTGAAATATTCCATTAGTATACAGACCTGTCTATCTAAAAAGGCATTCATTATGTGGCATTATCTATCAAAAATGCGTGGCGGGGCAGCATGTCCGCCGCGTGCCAGTTTACACCTGATTTCATTAGCAGGGTTAGGCGGTATCTTCGCCATTGCCGCAGTTGCAAGTTTAAGTCAATTCGCTACTATGTCTTTGATTCTTGGGTCATTTGGTGCAACTTGCGTATTAGTCTTTGGCTTTCCCGAAAGCCCTTTTTCACAGCCGCGTAATGTGATCGTCGGGCATTTTTTATCATCGCTCACCGGATTAATTTGTTTAACGGCGTTCGGCTCACAATGGTGGAGCATCGCATTAGCTGTAGGTGCGGCAATTGCTTTAATGATGCTAACGCGAGCAGTGCATCCACCTGCGGGTTCTAACCCTGTTATTGTCATGCTGACTTTACCAACATGGCAGTTTTTATTCACGCCAACGTTGGTTGGTGCGTGCTTGCTAGTCCTCGTTGCCGTACTCTTTAATAATTTGCCACACGAACGCAGTTACCCCAAATATTGGTGGTAAAATGTATGGTGCGGTTAAGCCCCCACATGTTGATAACGGCGGGTGATTTCGGCAATTTCCACGCAATAAGACTCGTACCAACGTTCGCGCCCCAATTGCTGGGCGATAACGTGTTCGGCATGTTGCTTCCACGCTAAAATGCTGGCTTCATCCGCCCAATATGACAAGGAAATTTCATCATTGCCTTCGCTAAGGGATTGAAATTCCACACAGCCGAATTGCCTCAATGCCAGTTCACGCATTCGCGCTGCCACACGGAAATATTCATCATCCACCGTGCGAACTTTCGCACGAAAAATCACAACATACATGTGTTTTAGTCCTAGTTATTTACGCTGAGGTCTGAGCTTTGTCAGCATCCGCTACGAATTCAAGAATATCCCCCGGTTGGCAATCCAGTATTTCGCAAATTTTCTGCAAGGTGTCAAGCGGATGCCTTTGACTTTACCGGATTTGAGCAAGGAAACGTTTTGTTTGGTATCGTAATACAATCATTTTTTCAAATGAAACGGGATTAAACTATGAAGCAACTATTCCCCATTGCTACCGCTACCATCGCCGCTGTATTGCTGGGGGCATGTACCGCGATTCCAGTCAAAACCTTGTACAAACTCGCCACCGCCGACCTAATGACCGTTGACCCGAGCGTATTGCGCGTGGCGGCACAAATGCCGGATTGGGTTGCGCCGCGCCCTGATGGTGTGAAGTTGGAACTGGGTATGCAGCGCGATGGCGAAACGCCTGTAACCGAACGTTTTATTCTGCAAGCTGTGCCCACAGCGTTGGAAGGCAAAACATTGAACGATGCTGCCAAAGCGGGTTATCAGTTGTATGCGTATCGGCTTGCGCCTGCTGATATTCCGCGCTTGCAACAGTTCCGCGATACATTGAAAGCGAAAAAGGCGGATGGTGGTAAGCAGCCAGCAAGTACGATGGGAGTGAGTGTCGATGCGTGTCGTAAAACGGCATTGCCAGCGGGGGCGATTCCGATGACCACTTACTTGCGCTTGGATACGGAGTCGGGTTATCTGCCTTTGTTGCTGGATTATGATCTAAAGCAAAAAGTGGACGGCAAAGATTTAGCCGCTTTGATTCCACCGTGCTAAAGCCGTCAACAGTCGTTCGACATCGGTTGTGGTGTGCGCAGCGGAAAGCGTGACGCGCAAGCGGGCGGTATTCGGCGGCACAGTTGGTGGGCGAATTGCGGCAACCCAAATCCCTTGCGCTTCGAGTTGGCGGCTTAACGCAACGGCTTGTGCGCTGCTACCGATCAGAATCGGTTGAATCGCGGTAGCAGAATTCATCAGCGGTAAGCCTAGCTGTGTTGCTCCCTCACGGAACTGCTGAATCAGGCTGCGTAAATGCGCCCGTCGTTCGGGTTCGTTTTGCACGATTTGCAAACTCGCCAAGGTCGCAGCGGCAACGGCTGGCGGTTGCGCGGTGGTGAAAATCCAAGTGCGCGCGGTTTGAATCAAATACTCGATTAAATCGTGACTGCCCGCCACGAATGCGCCTGCTGTACCCAAGGCTTTGCCCAAGGTTGCCATGAGAATCGGTACGTCGGTTTGGCTGAGGTGTTCGGCTTCCAGCAAGCCTGCACCGTTTTCACCCAATACGCCAAAGCCGTGCGCGTCATCCACCATTAACCACGCATCGTGCTGTTGGGCAAGCGTGGCGAGTTTGCGCATTGGGGCAACGTCACCATCCATGCTGAACACGCCATCGGTGAGGATCATTTTCTGCCCGCTGGTTTGCGCGGCGAGGCGGGTTTGCAAATGCGCGACATCGTTATGCGGGTAACGAATCACTTTCGCACCCGACAATAAACCCGCATCAATCAACGAAGCGTGGTTTAAACGGTCTTGATACAGCGTGTCGTGGCGTTCCAACAAGGCATTCGCCACACCCAAATTCGCCATGTAACCCGTGGAAAACAGCAAGGCGCGTTCGCGTCCGGTAAAAGCGGCAAGGGCTTCTTCCAACGCTTGATGGGGGCGCGAATGCCCGTTCACCAAATGCGCCGCGCCGCTGCCCACGCCGTATTCATTCGCCGCTTGTTGAAACGCGCGAATTACCGCCGGATGGTTTGCCAATCCTAAATAATCATTGCTGCAAAAGGTCAGCATGGGTTTGCCATCAACAATCATGTGCGGCTGTTGCGGCGAATCGGCAAGGCGCGGGCGGCGGTAAAGGTGCTGGGCTTGACGTTCTGCCAGCACCTGTTGGATGCGTTGTAAGCGTGGGGAAACGTTATTCACAGCTTTTTGATGAAGTAAACGTATTCACCATTCACAACACTGGATTCGACCAGTTCGTGACCAGTTTGCTTGCAAAAAGCGGGCATGTCTTGCGCTGAACCTTTGTCGGTTGAAACCACTTTCAGGATGTCGCCGGAAGCTAAGGTATTCATGGCTTTTTTGGTGCGCAGAATGGGTAAAGGGCAGTTCAGACCGCGAGCGTCCAGTTCCTGGGTAAAATCAGACATCGTTTCCTCGTGTATGGCTGGTGTGTTGATAAGGGTTGTGAAATCTCAGAACACTGAAATCAGGGCTGATTACCATAGCACAAAATGGCGGCCTAACCCTATCTTTGTCGAGTCGTTGTATACTAGGAGTTTGTGCGGATGTGCACCATTTTGCGGCGAGGTTAGCAACGAATGACGGTTCAAACAATGGGGAATGCGGTGGATACGGCGGCAGGTACGGTGCTGCAATTCACCAAAATGCAGGGGTTAGGGAATGACTTTGTGGTGTTGGATGGCATTAATCAATCGCTGGCATTAACGACGGCACAAATTCGCCAGATTGCGGATCGCCATTTCGGGGTGGGTTGCGACCAGTTATTGGTGGTGGAAGCGTATGACGGTGAGGACGCTGATTTCCGTTACCGTATCTTTAATGCTGATGGTGGCGAAGTCGAACAATGCGGTAATGGCGCACGTTGTTTTGCACGTTTCGTTTACGATCAAGGTTTAACGCAGAAAACCACGATTCCGGTCATGACAGCGGGCGGACGCATTGTGTTGCAAATTCAACCGAATGGTCAGGTCACAGTGAATATGGGCGTACCGATTTTTGAACCTGCCCAGATTCCGCTCGTTTCCCCGCAACGCCAAACGCTTTATACTCAGGAGATTGAGGGACAAAGTGTCGCATTCGCTAGCGTGTCGATGGGTAATCCTCATGCCGTTGTGCAGGTTGCCGCGCTCGACACCGCGCCAGTAAATACCCTAGGTGCACAACTGGAATCACACCCCATTTTTCCGAAACGGGTCAATGTTGGCTTTATGCAAGTGGTCTCACGCGACACTATTCGGCTGCGTGTATTTGAACGCGGTGCAGGTGAGACTTTAGCGTGCGGCACGGGGGCTTGCGCGGCAGTCGTGGCGGGGTGTATACAGGGTTTATTGGACGATAAAGTTACGGTTGATCTGCGCGGTGGGCAATTGCAGATTCAATGGCAAGGCGAAGGACAGCCCGTCTGGATGACAGGTCCTGCGGAAACGGTATTCAGGGGAACACTCCGATTATGAGCATTCAAAACGCACAGGACGTTACCGACATCAGCGACGCACAGGTGGCTGAGTGGTTACGACGACACCCAACATTTTTCCGTGAGCATGAGTATCTATTAGACCATTTAAGTATTCCGCATCCGCACACGGGGGAAGCTATTTCCTTGTTGGAACGTCTTGTGCAACGCCAGCGACTTCAGTACCAAGCACTGGAGCAACGCCAGCAAGACATGCTCAAAGCGGCGCGTGATAGCGAACATGTGGTGAATCGTTTGCACCATTTAGCCCTCGAACTGATGAATTGCGACAGTTTGGACGCGGTAGTGGCCACTTGTAATGAGATGCTGCGTGGTGATTTCAAAGCCGATAACGTGGTCTTGCGTTTGATTGGGCGGGGTAAAGCGCGTGAAGGCTTGCATTTCATTGACCCTGATGACAAAGCCATTAAGCAGCTTGCCACGTTGTTCCGTAAGCGTCAGCCAGTGTGTGGGCGTTTGCGTCCGCGTCAGCAGATTTTTTTGTTTGGGGAAGAAAGTTCCGACATTAAATCGGCGGTGTTAATTCCACTATACGAAGCGCGTGACATTGGCGTGTTGGCTTTAGGTAGTGCGAATGAAGCCCGTTTTCACCCCGGTATGGGTACGTTATTCATTGCGCAATTGGGGGATTTAATCGCCCGTGCGTTGGCTCGCTATTTAGAGCCGAGTTTACACAATGCGGGTTCAGGGACTTAATGCCCTAGAATTGTAACGCCACGAGGGTGCGAGAGCACCCCCGCTGCGTTAGGTGTTGATGCAAGGCTGATGTTATCAGGCTAAATGTCTTGCGTAATCCAAATGGAATGAATGTGTGCCGAGGGAGCGGCAACATTGGTCACGGTTTCATTATTGTTGTAGACCCCCGCTGTGCCATCCGTGCCCATGACTTGGAAGTCCATGTTCGCCGGTTCGGAGGCAAAATTCGCAAACTCGCGCGACTCAATTTCTGTCCACTGAATTTCGGTTAACCCCCCCAGTTTTTCACCAGCACTTTGCAGGTTTTCGCCCACTTTCACGCCTTGTTCGGTCACAAATTTGTGGCTAGTGACGCGAATCAACACGGCAGTGTGGTCGTATTCATCCAGCAAGACGCTCATCAGGTTTTCACCTTTGAGGTTGAGCGTCATCCACGTAATACCCTCGCCGTCTTGTTCCGTTTTCGCCGTGACATTGGGGAAGGTTGAAAGGATTTCTGCTGAACTCATACCCAGTTGCACTGGGCCTGCGGCATTGTTTGTGATCTTATAACCAGCATCCTCTTGGGTTGCTTGCCGGGGTACGGTTTGTTGTTGACCGGTTTGGTGGTCAGTATCGCCGCTACCACAGCCGTTTAACAGCAATGGTAAGGTGATCAAACCGATGGTAACTCCCTTTGATAGCATGTGTGCGCATCTCCCCTGAGTGATGGTTATCTGCTGGTATCAGGATGGGTTCTCGAAGAAAACATAAGGTGTGGAGTAGTCACTAACCTCGAAATAAACCTTCTTTTCCCCATTGTCTATCACGCCATTGAGGTTGGCGTCCAAAACACCATAGCCAAAGCGATAAGCGCGGCTACTGCCATCACCAGTGCCGGTGGCGGTTGTGAGTTTGTCGATTTTAATGAAACGTCTGACGAGTTTGTCGCCAGCGTAAACTTCCAATACGCCGTTAACCCCTGTCCAGTTATTGATTTCGCGCCCAATTTTATTTTGGGTTTCTTGGGTACAGGCCCCTAAGCCAAGTAATAAAGCTAGGCTTAAAATCAGGCTAGTTTTTTTCATGATAATCATTCCTTATAACAATCGTGTCATGGTGACTCAAGAGACTTAGCACATTCATCATCATTGTGGTATTGCTGTGCAAGTCCCTTGAGCGGTTAGCACGATTATTTTAGACCAGCGTTACAGTGATTGAAGAAGTGCCGTGCGGTACGACCGCTGTGTCCACCGCGTTGTGTGGCAAAGTTCAAAGCTTCTTGATGCAGTAATTCAGAATCTTGCACGCGACCTTTGAAAAGCTTGTCCACAATGTTCAGGTAAGTTTCGCGGTTCATGGGTCTGAATGATAACGAAAGCCCAAAACGGTCGGCAAGTGACAGCTTGTCTTCAATGGCTTCACCGGGGTGAATTTCACCATCAATCAAGCTAGTAGCTAGATTTTCAGACATCTTTTCCGGCATTAAATGACGACGATTGGAAGTGGCGTAGATCAACACGTTTTCAGGCGGTTTTTCTAACGTGCCTTCCATTGTACTTTTCAACATGCGGTATTCGCCGCTGCCTTCTTCAAAGGTGAGGTCGTCGCAATAAATGATAAAACGATGGTGGGAGGAATCCGCGATCTCATCCGTAATGTCGACCAGCAAATGCAGGTCATCTTTACCAATCTGAATCATGCGCAAACCATAAGTGTGGTAGCGCGTGAGTACGGCTTTGATCAGGGAGGATTTACCAACGCCACGCGCACCCCATAATAGGGTATGGCTGGCGGGTTTGCCGCGCAGGAAATGTTCCGTATTGCGAAAAATGGCATCTTTCTGTTCTTCAATCCCCAACAATGTATCGGGGTTGACCAGATCAACATTGCTGATCGGTTTCAGAAAGTGCCGATTTGAACGCCATACCGCCGCAATGGTGCTGCGCCAGTCAATAGTCAGTTTGCCAAAAGCCATCTTATCTCCCTTCAGTGGTTGTGCAAACAGAGGGTCAATCACCCGTCAAGTGTAGCTGTTTGCAATAAAATTTTCCCCTGCTTTGTGGTGATTCGCATACACTATTCTTTTAATTGATTAATTTAATAATCAAGCACCGTGATTGCCGTGTTGTTTATTCAGGCATCGTGTGCTTGTTTGAGGAATGCATTACCGTAAGTCATGGGTTATTGGGTTAATGCCATTGGTATTTGAGCAAACCGAACCATTCGTGTAAGGCGGTTTGGCTGCGTGATAAGGCATTGGCTTGCGGAATCCACAACATCCAACGGTGTTGCCAATACGTGCTCGAACCGTAAGTGACCGAGGCTGGGTAGTAGTGAATACGGCGATTAGCGAAGGCTTGCATGGCGCGGGGCATGTGCCAAGCTTGCGTCACAACCCACGCGGAAGTAATGCTTTCACGGGTGAGTAACTCATCGGAATACATGGCATTTTCCCACGTCGTGTGGCTGTGGCTTTCCTGCCAACGCACGGGGACTTGGTAAGTATTGGCTAATACGTCTTTCATGTAGCCGATTTCGCTGCTGCTGCCGGAAATCAAAATGGGTAAATGCGTTTGGCGGTAAAGGTAAGCGGCGTAATTCAAGCGTTCTAATTCCACACTGCTGCTCATACGTCCATTGTATTCGGTGGCACTGTGATTGCGTCCCGCGCCCAATACCACAATCGCTTGGGGTAATGGTTGGTCTAACCATAAGTCAGGTTTTGGTGGGTATTGTTGTTCCAAGCCGCTTAATAATTTGTCCGCTACCACGGGTAAGCTCAATACGGCGAGTTGGAGGACTGCAAATAACAAAACGCCGCTCATCCAGCCGCGCCAACGATACAGCAGCAAGGCTAATAGCAACAAAACGGGCGTATTGCCGGGGGGTAATAACAGCAATTCCAGCGTTCGGCTCATTATCACGGTCATGAGAGCAGTCTTCCTTGACGAAAAACTGCTCTATATAGAGCATCGTGTTGCTGGCGTAAAGGCTTAAAATTTTCCGGCAGCTTGTTGGTCAGCGTGATAAGACGAACGCACCATTGGCGCACTTGCCACTTTCGCGAAGCCTAATTCTTTGGCAATTTTGGCGAACTCGTCGAATTCGTCAGGTGTTACGAAACGATCCACGGGTAAATGGTGGCGGCTCGGTTGCAAATATTGCCCCAAGGTCAGCATGTCGCAATCGTGAGCGCGTAAGTCTTTTAAGGTTTCGATCACTTCTTCATTGGTTTCACCCAAGCCCAACATTAAGCCCGATTTGCTGGGAATGTGTGGGAATAAGCGTTTGAATTCCTTAATCAGATTCAAGGAATATTGGTAATCCGCGCCGGGGCGGGATTGTTTGTACAAACGCGGCACGGTTTCCATGTTGTGGTTAAACACATCCGGCGGAGCGGTTTGCAGGATTTGCAAGGCAATGTCCATGCGCCCACGGAAATCGGGGGTCAGGATTTCGATTTGCAGGTTCGGGTTTAATTCGCGGGCGCGTTGAATGCATTTGACGAAATGTTCCGCGCCACCATCGCGCAAATCATCGCGGTCAACCGAGGTGATCACCACGTAACGCAAGCCCATTGCGGCAATGGTTTGCGCCATGTTTTCCGGCTCGTTTTCATCCAATGGCAGCGGTTTGCCGTGGGAAACGTCGCAGAATGGGCAACGACGTGTGCAAATATCACCCATAATCATGAAGGTTGCCGTGCCGTGGCTGAAACATTCGCCCAAATTCGGGCAGGCGGCTTCTTCGCAAACGGTGTGCAGCTTTTGTTCGCGCAGAATGGTTTTCAAGCGTTTCACTTCTGGCGAAGTCGGGGCTTGCGCCTTGATCCACTTCGGTTTACGGCGAAATTCGGTGGTTGGCTCAATTTTGATCGGAATACGTGCAACTTTGTCCGCGCCGCGTTCTTTGTGTCCGGGTTCTTTGCGTTCCATAAAAATCTCGAAGTCTCTCTCTAGCAGTCGTTCGCGCATTATAAGCGCAAAAGCGTGCGTGTGCTTAAATCGCGTGTGTATCGTGCGTATAATGCCTAGCATCGAGGTGGCACGAGTACGAGGACTTCCCGATGTCAGAAACCTTTACGGAAATTCCACTGTGGTCAACCCTTCCGGTTATTGCCCTGTTATTATTGGGGGTAACGCTGGTGGTGCTGGCATTTATCCTGTTTTATCGGCGTGCGCAAAAAGGAGTCGCGTACATTCGCACCGGATTCGGCGGCGAAAAAGTAATCATTAACCACGGTGCATTTGTCTTTCCCATTTTGCACGATTTAACCCCCATTAATTTACAAACCCTGCGCATTGAAATCGTGCGCGAAAACGATCAAGCCCTGATTACCAAAGACCCGTTGCGCGTCGATGTAACCGCCGAATTTTTTCTGCGTGTCGGGCAAGACCCGCAAGCCATTGCTACGGCAGCGCGGGCATTGGGGAGTCGCACCATGCATCACGATGGCGTAAAAGAATTGGTCGAAGCGCAATGCGTCGCGGCATTACGTTCGGTGGCAGCGGTACTGATTTTGGCGGAACTGCATCAAAAACGCGCGGATTTTGAACGCAATGTTGAAGAAACGCTAGATTCTGAATTCGCCAAAAACGGTTTGGAATTGGTCACGGTTGCGTTAACGCGCTTGGATCAAACCGACAAAAGTTATTTTGACCCCAGCAATGCTTTTGACGCACAAGGTTTGACCTTATTGGAGAAAATCAAATCCGATAATGATAATCGGCGTAATACCATTAGCCGCGAAACCGAATTGGCGATTAAACAAAAAGACCTTGAAACCCGTATTCAAAAAGAAAAGCTCGATTACGAAGAAACCTTAATGCAAAACGAGCGTAAACAGCAAAAGGCAGAAAACGAAGCCGAAACCTTACGGCGCATTGAGGAAATCAATATTGAAAAAGAATTGCGTATTGAACAAGCGCAACAAACCGCGACAATTCGTCAGGCTGAATTAGAAAGTGACGTGGCACAGGCATGGATTGCAACCAATAAAATCAAAGCCGAGTTTGAAAAGATTTCCGAAGAAATTCGCACCGCGCGTGATCGAGCCGAAGCAGAACGTGCCAAAATCATTGAATTAATCAATGCCGAAAAAGAAGCGCAACGTCAATGCATTATTGCGCAAGCCAATGCCGAAGTGGAAAAGTTGGCGGCTGAAGCGGCAAAAATCCGTTACGTTGTGGAAGCAGAAGGCAAACGCATTCTGAATGAGGCGGCTAATCAAATGTCGACCGAACAAATCGCCATGCAAGTGAAAATGGAGATTCTTAAACAATTACCGAGCATTATTCGCGAAAGTGTGCGCCCAATGGAACATATTGACGGCATTAAAATCATGCACATTGATGGTTTAAACAATGCCATTCACTCCGCGCGTGGGGCAAATACAAATACGGAGCACAATAATGCGAATTTAGCCGAACAAGTTGTCGACAGTGCCTTGCGTTATCGGGCGCAACTGCCGTTGATTGAAGCCTTACTCGGCGAAGTCGGCTTGAAAGGCAATTCGCTGCAAGACATGACCCGCAGCGTGCGTGAAGATTTGCAGAAGGACGAGGATCACGCGCCCGCATCTGAACCTGAAGCGTAGGGCGTGATGATTCTTGCTACCTAATTGGGATGTCACGGTGTTGCGGTAGTCGGCAAGGTTTGCGCGTAAAGGGTCAGGGATAATTCCAGATCGCTAATGGTTTCGTAGAGTGGGCATTTGCCGGAAATTTTTTCGCTTTCGCGCAAGATCATTTCCACGCCGAAGCCGCGTCTATCCATCAGGTAACTTTTGCCTAAACCGACTTCATCGATAGGGTAATAACGCGAAAACAGACTGGCGAGAATTTCATTGCGTGGCACGGATAAACGGCTCATGGATTCCAATGACAGCGTGTTGGGTAATGCGCCGGGGGAGTGAATTTCCAAACGATCCGCAAACATAAACAAGCGAATGCGTTGCGCGTGTAGCGAATAATCACGGTGCGCCACCGCATTCACAATCGCTTCAAACACCGCGCCTAAGTGATATTGCGGGTAATCCACGCGCCCCAACGGTTTGCGAGCAGCGGTGGTCATGTTGCGGCGTACAAAGTGGAAGGCATCCAAGATTTGCCGATCCAATGGGCCACGAATTTCCTGCGCGTCCTGTTGCTCATTCGGGTCATTGCGTAAACCGCTGTGTGCGACTGCCAAAATTTCAGCATTGCGTAACCAACGACTGGGGTCGAGTGTGCAGAGTAATACCCCAGCAATGGTGGGCAGGGCTTCGCCATCACGGTTATCAATCAAATGCAGCCGTGCCAATTGGGTAATCATATCGCCTTGGTCGGGTTTGACAAAGCGGCGTAACAGCAGCGCGTCAAGGTTATCGAAGTGGGCTTTGGGGACGACTTGCTCTTCAAAACGCACGATACGTGCCTGACTGCGTTGCTGGAATAAACGCGCCAACATATCGGGCTGCATTTCGCGTTTGGCGTGACCAATGCGTTTGAAATAACCATTCGCACTTTGGTGTACCCACAAACTGCGCGGCACTTCCACCACGATCACGGGTTGTAATTGCGCATTAGCATCTGGCAATTCGATGTGATGAGTGACGACTTCTAGCGGTGGTTTAATGCGGTCTGTGCAAATGGCGGTCAGCCACGTTTCCACCCGATCCAACTGTTCGGCGGGAATCCCCGTTACTGTGCGGGTTTTGTCATCGACCCCAAATACCATTAAACCGCCATTAGCGTTACCCATTGCGGCTAATTCATCGGATAAGCCATCGGGATGGGGTTCGAGATTTTTAGCGTCTTTAATGGTGATTTGTTTAAGTTCCAAGGTGGAATCTTCACCCAAACGAATGCGTTGCATTAAGTGCATGGGGTTCATGGCTCGTCTCCAAGGCGTGCATCAACAATGGCGCAGTTAGTGTAGCCTAGATAGGGAGTGGCCTCCTAGCTCGGTTATCACTAACCAAAATGCTCACCCCAACGTTAGTCGGGGCGGGCAAGCTTGGTGGCTGCGAGTGCCGAATGCTTATGGTACGGCAGGTGTCATGGGGTCGTTGGGGAAGGTGTTCATGGTATTTGCGGGTGGCAAACTGTTATCCAGCGGCAAGGCGTTACTGGCGTTGCTATTCGCATCCACGGAAATATACGGGGCTTGGTTAATGCTGCCGCTCATGGCTTTGTTGAGTGGTTTCGCGCCACGCACTGCATTATTGGCTTCGGCGGCAATATTCCCCGGCAAGCACAGGCGGATATAACCCTGCAAGGCATTGAACGCGCCGACGCGGTTGGTGTATTGGTTGGCATTCACTTGTTCGACGTATTGTTGTTGCAAGCTGTGGACGAGGTTGCGCGTGGACGATGGTTCTAAGCCTGCGAGCATGTCGGCATTGAAGGTGTTGAAGCCCGCTTGGGTGTAACCAAATGCGGCGGCGGTGAAGGCAAGTTCCCGCGCACTGGCTTTGGCAATACCCAATACGCTGCTGGTAAACGCACCGGTCTGACCGATCAAATTACTGTCACGTTGGCTGCCTTGTTTTGCCCAGTTCACTGCATCCAAATAGCTTTCGCATTTTTGGTTGGCGTATTGCACCCCCGCCATAATGAACTGATTCCATTCTTCGGTGGTTGCAGGCTGATCCGGCAATCCTGCCAAACGTAATAATGACTGATACACCTCATCTTGTTTGGCAGCATAAGCCGCAATGTCTTGTGAGGTAAGTGCATCATCTGTGCCACTATTTAAAGCCGCCATATTATTAAACGTGGAACAGGCACTCACAAGGCTTAAGCTGAATGCTATCAAGCCAATGCGTGCGCTATTTAAAATAACCTTATGGGATACATCGGGTAATAAGGTTGAAATACTATTGGTGTTTATCGCAAGTCTGTTATTTTCCATCTTTGCACTATCCTTATTGCTATTGGAAATGTTAGATTAACTACTGATTTATAAACGTCTTTTTGACTAATCTAGTTGTCACGGCAGCATCCGTACACTAGATTTAATTTATCTGAGCAGTAAGCCATTTTGTTTCATGAATAATTTGTTGGGATTGGCATAAAAACTGCTTAAGATAGCCGCTTAAATTTTCGTTAGCCTAATAGGGGTTGTCTGATGTCTAAACAATCTAATTTGATGATCATGGGAAGCGTAGGGGCTTATTTGGGTTTGATCGGTGATGCTTGTGCTCACCCCGGTATCATGCCGCACCCAGAAACCACGTCGGAAATGCTGCACCTGCTGGAACACGCGCTCATGGTATTGCCCGTTGTCGCGGGTGCATGGTTATTGGTTTGGGGCGCGAAGCGTTTGACTGCTAAACGCACACCTGTCCTGATTCCTATCCGCAAACGTGGTTGAGTTGGTTGAGACAGCTCAACAGCAAGGTTGGCAGGCAGAATTACGCTTAGGCTTCGCATCCCGTAGCACCAAAACGGTGCTGGCACAGCGTAGCCAACGCGGGCCTTTAGCGGTTCAACGCCCATTCTATCCTGAAGATGCTGTCTGCCACGCTTATGTGCTGCATCCCCCCGGCGGCGTGGTCGGGGGTGATGAATTACACTTACACGTCAATGTCGAACCCGCCGCTCATGCCTTATTGACTACACCCGGCGCGACCAAATTCTACCGTTCTGCCGGAATGCAAGCCGCGCAACACCAACACTTCCACGTTACCGATGGCTGTTTGGAATGGTTGCCGCAAGAAAACATCTTTTTCCCCAGTGCCAATGCAGTGCTCAGCAGCGAGATACGTTTGTCTGGCGCGGCGCAATACATTGGTTGGGAAGTGCACTGTTTGGGTCGTCCGGTGATTGCTGAAACCTTCTCTACAGGTAAAGCTTTATTCAAAACTGCTGTGTATCGCGATGGCAAACCGCTCGTGTTTGATCGTTTATGCGTCAGGGGGGAACAAGATTTGCATGGTGCAGCAGGTTTACGCTCCCATCCCGTGCTTGCCACGCTGTTAGCCACGCCCGCGACACCGGAAATACTCGAAAGCGTGCGACCCTTGTGTGAGAGCGTCTGTGAAAACGGTGTATCAGGTACGGCAGGGGTCACGCTGTTGAATGGCGTATTGGTGTTGCGTTATTTGGGGAATAGTACCGAACAAGCGCACCGCTTATTGCGCAAGGCTTGGCAAACCTTACGCCCACAAGTAACGGGCAAAACTGCGACACCGCCGCGCATTTGGAATACTTAGGAGGAAGTCATGGAACTCACACCACGTGAGAAAGATAAATTGCTGTTGTTCACCGCCGGATTATTGGCAGAACGCCGCAAAGCCCGTGGGCTGAAACTCAATTACCCCGAAGCGATTGCCTACATCAGTTGCGCGATTATGGAAGGCGCACGTGATGGGCGTTCGGTGGCGGAAATGATGGATTACGGGCGTACCTTGCTAAGCCGTGACGACGTGATGGACGGTATCGCCGAGATGATCCACGACGTGCAGGTGGAAGCCACTTTCCCCGACGGCACGAAACTCGTCACCGTGCATGACCCGATTGTGTAAGGAGTACCCCATGATCCCCGGACAACTCTTCCCCGCCGCTGGCGACATCGAACTCAACGCAGGGCGCGAAACCGTCACCCTCACCGTTGCCAATACCGGCGACCGCCCGATTCAGGTCGGTTCGCACTACCATTTCTTTGAAACCAACAACGCTCTCGCCTTTGAGCGCGATCAGGCACGCGGTTTCCGCTTGAACATTCCGGCGGGAACTGCCGTAAGGTTCGAGCCGGGGCAAACCCGCGAAGTTGAGCTGGTGGCACTGGCTGGCACACGCGAAGTCTACGGTTTCCAAGGCAAAATCATGGGGGCATTGTAATGGCACGGATTAGCAGACAGGCTTACGCTGAAATGTACGGCCCGACCACGGGCGACCGCGTGCGTTTGGGCGACACCGCACTCATTATTGAAGTCGAACACGACCACACCGTGTACGGCGATGAAGTCAAATTCGGCGGCGGCAAAGTCATCCGTGATGGCATGGGGCAATGCCAGCGCAATGATGCCGAAGTCGTCGATGTGGTGATTACCAACGCGCTGATTCTCGACCATTGGGGTATTGTCAAAGCCGACATCGGCATTAAACACGGGCGCATTGTCGGCATCGGCAAAGCAGGCAACCCCGACACCCAAGCAGGTGTGAACATTCTGGTTGGTGCAGGCACGGAAGCGATTGCAGGCGAAGGTCACATCCTCACCGCTGGCGGAATTGATTCGCACATCCACTTTATTTGCCCGCAGCAAATCGACGAAGCCTTAATGTCCGGCGTGACCACCATGCTCGGTGGCGGCACGGGGCCTGCCACTGGCACGAATGCCACCACCTGCACCCCCGGCATTTGGAATATGCACCGTATGTTGGAAGCCGCCGACAGCTTGCCGATGAACCTCGGTTTCTTGGGCAAAGGCAATGTCAGCCTGCCCGAACCCTTGCGTGAACAAGTCACAGCGGGCGCAATCGGCTTGAAGCTGCACGAAGACTGGGGCACAACCCCCGCAGCCATCGACAACTGCCTGACGGTGGCGGATGAGCTGGATGTGCAAGTTGCCATCCACACCGACACGCTGAATGAATCTGGCTTCCTCGAAGACACGCTTGCCGCCATGAAAGGGCGGGTGATTCACACTTACCACACAGAAGGCGCAGGCGGCGGACACGCTCCCGACATTATCAAAGCCTGTGGGCAAGCCAATATTTTGCCATCCTCCACCAACCCGACCCGCCCTTACACCATCAATACGGTCGACGAACACCTCGACATGCTGATGGTCTGCCACCACCTTTCCCCCGCGATTGCCGAAGACGTGGCATTTGCCGAAAGTCGTATTCGCCGCGAAACCATTGCTGCCGAAGACATTTTGCACGACTTGGGTGCATTTTCGATGATTTCGTCGGACTCGCAAGCAATGGGACGGGTCGGCGAAGTCATCATCCGCACTTGGCAAACCGCGCACAAAATGAAAGTGCAACGCGGTAGCCTTGGCACTGATTCTGCTACGCACGACAACTTCCGCGCCAAACGTTACATCGCCAAATACACCATCAACCCCGCGATTACGCACGGCATTTCCCACGAAGTCGGTTCGGTCGAAGTGGGTAAATTGGCGGATTTGGTGTTGTGGAAACCGGCGTTTTTCGGCGCAAAACCGAGCCTGATTATCAAAGGCGGGATGATTATCGCCGCACCGATGGGCGACCCGAATGCGTCAATTCCCACCCCGCAACCCGTGCATTACCGCCCGATGTTTGGCGCATTCGGCAAAGCCAAACACGCCACCACCATGACTTTCCTCTCGCAAGCGGGCTACAACGCGGGCGTGCATCAGCAATTGGGGTTACAAAGCCTGATTGGGGTGGTGAAAAACTGCCGCACTATCAGCAAGGCCAGCATGATTCACAACGACTACCAGCCGGTGATTGAAGTCGATTCGCAGACCTATCAGGTACGGGCGGATGGCGAGTTGCTGATCTGTGAACCCGCCACTGAATTGCCGTTGGCGCAGCGTTACTTCCTGTTCTGATCCCTTCCTTTGTGGGTGGTAGATAGTTGCTTGTCTACCACCTCGTCTTGGCATTTTAGTTACTGTCGGTGTCTGGGCTTGCTATGCTTGAGTGCTTTCATAAGCATTTAAGCGGTGCAAAAAGGAATAGGCATGAACGACACCATCAGCCAAGACAGCATCAACAAAGCCCTGTGGGCGGCCTGCGACACCTTTCGCGGCACGATCAGTGCCGACACGTACAAAGATTTCATCCTCACCATGCTGTTCCTCAAATACATCTCGGATGTGTGGCAGGATCATTACGAACGCTATCAGGCAGAGTACGGCGATGAGCCGGAACTGATTACCGAAATGATGAAAAGCGAACGCTTTGTGTTGCCGCCCATCGCCAGTTTCTACGCCCTGCTTGAGCGTCGCCACGAACCGGGTAACGGTGAGCGCATTGACCAAGCCTTGCACGCGATTGAGGAAGCCAATGGCACGAAACTCAAGGATGCGGGCAAAAGTGTGTTCCAAGACATCAGTTTCAACACCGACAAGCTGGGCGAGGAAAAGCAGAAAAACACCATCTTGCGCCACTTGCTGGAAGATTTCGCCAAGCCGGAACTTAATCTCAAACCCAGCCGCGTGGGGACGCTGGATGTGATTGGCAACGCCTACGAGTACATGATCAAGAACTTTGCTGCCAGTGGTGGGCAAAAAGCGGGCGAGTTTTATACCCCGCCGGAAGTGTCCGATTTGATGGCGGAATTGCTTGAGCCACAACTGGGTGACAGCATTTGTGACCCGGCGTGTGGTTCGGGGTCATTGCTGATGAAGTGTGGGCGCAAGATCGTCGCCAACTTCGGCAGCAGGCAATACGCGCTGTACGGGCAAGAGGCGATTGGTTCTACCTGGTCGCTGGCGAAGATGAATATGTTTCTGCACGGCGAGGATAACCACAAGATCGAATGGGGCGACACCATCCGTAACCCCAAATTGCTGGATAAAAACGGCAACCTGATGCTGTTTGACATTGTGACCGCCAACCCGCCGTTTTCATTGGATAAATGGGGGCATGACGACGCGGAAAATGACAAATTTAGCCGTTTCCGGCGCGGTATTCCGCCCAAAACCAAGGGCGACTATGCGTTCATCCTGCACATGATCGAAACGCTGAAACCGGATACCGGGCGTATGGGCGTGGTGGTGCCGCATGGGGTGTTATTCCGGGGTTCATCCGAGGGGCAAATCCGCCAGAAGCTGATTGAGGAAAACTTGTTGGATGCGGTGATTGGTTTGCCGGAAAAGCTGTTTTACGGCACGGGCATTCCGGCGGCAATCCTGCTGTTCCGCAAGGACAAGCACGACACCAATGTGTTGTTCATTGATGCCAGCCGTGAGTGCAAGGCGGGCAAAAACCAGAACTTGCTGACGGCGGAGAATATCCGCAAGGTGCTGGAAACGTACCAAACTGGCAAAAGCGTGGAGAAATACGCCTACCTTGCCAGCCTTGCCGAAATCCGCGAGAACGATTACAACCTCAATATTCCGCGCTATGTCGATACCTTTGAGGAAGAGGAAACCATTGATTTGATGGCGGTACGGCGCGAGCGGTTGCAACTGCAACAGCAGTTGGCGGCGTTGGAAACGGAGATGGCGGGGTATTTGAAAGAACTGGGTTATGAATAAAGGAAGTTACTCATGGATAAGCAAAAAATAAGTACCTTAAAACAACAGTTTGACGCACATGTTCATCATGTCGAAGAGACTACGATTGAGTTTTGCTATGCCCGTGAACTCATGCTGGTACTTGGTCATGAACCCAACGGGAGATAAGGCATGAATAAACTAACAAAGCAGTATGCTTACCTTGTCGAAACCATCTCCTCTACTTTCCGTGAGGGACAAACTAAAACCATTCAAGCAATCAATACAGGTCTGGTGACGACTTACTGGCAAATCGGTCAGCACATTGTCGAGTTTGAGCAACAAGGACAGGCAAGTGCAGAATATGGTCAGAAATTGTTAGACCATCTTAGCCAAGACCTAAAATTGAAGCATGGTAAGGGGTTCAGCGTCAGTAACTTGCAGCGATTTCGTCAGTTTTATTTGCTTAACCCAAATTATGCGACACTGTCGCACAATTTAAGCTGGTCGCACCACGTTGAACTACTCAAGATCAGTCATGACACTGAGCGTGATTTTTATACTAAGCAAACGATTGCAGCAAAATGGAGCGTGCGCGAGTTAATGCGTCAAAAAGACAGTGGACTGTTTTTGAGGCTTGCCGTGAGCAAAAGTAAAACTGAGGTACTGGAATTAGCCAACCGTCATGCGTTAATTACCAAGCCCGAAGATGTTCAGCGTGATAGCTATGTTTTTGAATTTCTCAATTTACCGGAGCGTGAACACTACAGCGAGCGAGATCTGGAAACCGCACTATGCACACATTTGGAGCAATTCTTGCTGGAACTGGGCAAGGGTTTTACTTTTGTTGGGCGACAATATCGCATCACGCTTAACAACACCCATTACAAGGTGGATTTGGTGTTTTATCACCGTATTCTTCGTTGCTTTGTACTGATTGACTTGAAAATCAATGACGTTAAACACCATGATATTGGTCAAATGAATATGTATATGGGCTATTTTGCAGCGGAAGAAAACATTGAGGGTGAGAATCCGCCGATTGGTATCATCCTCAGTAAAGACAAAGATGAATTACTGGTGAAATATGCCACCTATGGCATGGATACCAATCTGTTTGTACAAAAATATCAGCTCTATTTACCTAATGAAGAAGAGCTTCGCCGCGAAATCGAAACTACGCTGACGGAGCATAAAAATGATCAAGCACAATAAACCACACAAAAGTGCAGCGCACCGCTGCACAAGTGCTTATGAGCCAGTGTTAGGAGCAAGAAGGTGATGTCTGAGTTAATATTCACTGAATTGGAGTTAATGCAAGCTCGAATCAGGTTTGTGCCTGATGGCTGGGAATTTTCCAATATTGGAAAAATTTTCAATATATGCAACAACTTGCGCAAACCAATTAATGAAGATGAAAGAGAAAAGAATCAAGGTGAGTTTCCGTATTATGGCCCGACAAAAATTCAAGGATACATTGGTACATATGAACAAGACGGAAGCTATGCACTTATTGGAGAAGATGGCGATCACTTCTTAAAGTTTGAAACTCAAGCCATGACTCAACTGGTTGATGGAAAATGTACAGTCAATAACCATGCTCATATTCTTGAGGGAACTAAAAAAGCTACTAGAGAGTGGTTTTATTACTATTTCATGAACCGTGACATTTTTAGTTTTCTGTCTCGTCAGGGTGCAGGTCGGTATAAATTAAACAAAGCATCATTAGAAAAAATTCCGTTACTTGTTCCTCCACTCCCCGAACAAAAGAAAATCGCCCAAATTCTCTCCACTTGGGACAAAGCCATTACTACTACCGAACAACTGCTGGCCAACAGCCAGCAGCAGAAAAAAGCCCTGATGCAGCAATTGCTGACGGGGAAGAAGCGGTTGAAAGGGTTTAATAAACACTGGATTGAAAAACGAATTTCGAGCTTTATAAGAGAAAGTCGCATACAGGGTAGCACAGGTGAGCAAGCTAAAAAAATTACTGTAAAACTCTATGGATTGGGAGTTGTATCAAAAGATGAAAAGCGCATAGGAAGCGAATCAACTCAATATTACAAGAGATCAGCTGGACAATTTATATATAGCAAGCTTGACTTTTTAAACGGTGCTTTTGGCATTATTCCAAGTGAGCTTGATGGATATGAGTCAACTTTAGACTTACCGGCCTTTGACTTTCTCCCAAAAGTCAATACGACATGGTTTCTTTATTACATATCAAGAGAAGATTTTTATTCATTTAATCTGGGCTTGGCAAATGGCGGTAGAAAAGCTCGACGTGTAAATCCGAAAGATTTTCTTAGCCTTAAAATTCCCACTCCAAGTGATGAAGAGCAACAGAAAATCGCGGTGGTGCTTTCGGCGGCTGATCGTGAGATTGAGGTTTTGCAGCAAAAGCTTGAGGGTTTGAAGCAGGAGAAGAAAGCCCTGATGCAGCAGTTGTTGACGGGGAAACGGCGGGTGAGTATTAATTAACAAGGGGGCATTGCTATGTTAGATTCAACACAATTAACGTTTGATTATCGAGATGAATTTCAGCGTAAAACTGTAGCAGAGAAAGTGATACAGCTATTGGAGTCTGATATTGATATTTCACCGATGATCATAGATGGGGGCTGGGGTACAGGCAAGACTGAATTTTGTCATAAACTGATTAATTTGATGATGGAGCGTGATATTCATCAGCCTATTTATATTAATGCTTTTTTAGCAGATCATTCGGATGAGCCGCTACTCACCATATTAGCTGAAGTGCTAAAGCTGATTCCTGACGAAGAACAGCTTGAAAGCACTATGAAAAAAGTCTTGCCAGCCGTTCGTTTTGGCTTGAAAACCTTAGCCAAAGGAGCGGTTGCTCATTTGCTTCGTCAAGATGCTACCGATGTAGTCAATGACTTTGATAAGGAAATCTCAGAAGTTACAAATAAGGCTATTGATGCGTCCGTTGAAGCTATGCTGAAAGATCATATTAAGGCTAATGAGAGTCTTACCGCATTACAAAATACGCTGAAAGAACTGGCGGAAATCAAACCTATTGTGATTTTTATTGATGAGCTTGATCGTTGCCGTCCTAACTTTGCGATTAGTATACTTGAAGTCATCAAACACACTTTTAATGTTGAGGGCGTTAAGTTTGTGCTAATCACAAATACACAACAGCTAAAAGCATCCATTAATCACTGTTACGGTTATTCTGTTGACGCACATCGCTACTTAGACAAGTTTTTGCAATTTTCATTTATTTTACCCAATACTTTCAAGGCAGATCAAAGAAATAATTTAGAAAAAGCATCTATAATACACTGTAAAAACTTATTAAGAACTAGTATTGCATTATCAAATACCCAGTTAAGCCAAGGATGCTTCTTTGAGTTCATTGGGAAAATTATTCATGCAAACAGCTTATCACTTCGGGAAGTTGAAACACTTGTTCGGCATTTAGAAGTTTATCAAATTCTAACTAACGTTGATGGTCTGGAAAATAATATTATCAATGGGTATAAAATAATAAGAATATGGGGTGTGGCATTATTCGCTTTGCGGCCTGATATTGCCAAGTCAATCACTGATGATCGTTCAGATGCAACACTGCTCGGAAACTTTTTTGGTGAAAATGGCTTGCCAAATTGGGATGGCAGACATCCATATCCTGAATATAATCAAGTTTTCCTAATGGCTTTAGGTAGGGAATGCTATTTCAATGCTGATCTATATAAACCATCAAGCGATGAAGCACTGTCTCGTTGGGAACATTATTTTAACCAACTATTCGGAAATCATTTCCCACCAAGTATAGGTGAAAGACTACCTATATTAGCCGAGACAATAAGAAAAATGACTTTTGCGCTATGAAAATGGAGAACCAATAATGGAAGAATTCACCCCCGAACAGTTACTGGAACAGCTACGCGAACTAGACGAACACCCGCGCATTGAAGCCAAACGCGCTAGCGAAATCGGTGCTTCCGTCATGCAAACAGTATGTGCTTTTGCAAACGAGCTAGGTTTAGGCGGTGGTTATCTACTCTTGGGCGTAGCTGAACCTGATGAAACCCACGCCACATTTCAGGTGGTAGGTGTTTCTGACAGCGATAAGTTATTAAACCAGTTGCAAAATAATTGCCGCGAACAATTTGAACAGCCGATTCCCATTAAAGGAACGCCAGCCCTATTGGAAGATCAGCGCGTTTTGATTGTCTTTGTCCCAGAATTAGAACCCGCTGCCAAACCGTGCGTTTTCAAAGGTAAATTTGATAGCAAAAACAAACGAAAAACAGGCGTGTGGCGGCGTGGCCTGAACGGTGATTACGAATGCAGCCAACAAGAACTAGAGCCGTTATTACTGGCTAAAAGTGGCATGAGTTTTGAGCAGATTATTCCATCGGATGCGGAATGGGATGACCTTGACCCTGCTGCTATCGCGTTGTATCGCACTTTACGTAGAAAAGTTCGCCCTCATGCGGAAGAGTTGCAAGTTGATGATCCAGAAATGCTACGTGCGTTGAATCTGGTTAAACGGCAAAACGGTGTTTATGTACCCAATGTCGCGGGGCTGTTGTTACTGGCTAAACCATTAGCATTGCGCCGTTTGTTACCCGCTGTGCGTGTGGATTACGTGCGCATACAGGGGTCGCAATGGGTAGAAGACCCTGAACAACGCTTTATGACCACGTTTGATCTTCGAGAACCCTTATTGCGCTTGATTCCAAAATTGGAAGCGACCATTTTGGACGATATGCCTCGCCACTTCCGTTTGAAAGAAGGTGACACGCAACGTTCCGATCAGCCGTTGCTACCACAAAAAGTGGTACGTGAAGCCATCATCAATGCAGTGATGCACCGCGATTACCAAGTCAATCAACCCACCTTGGTGGTGCGCTACAGTAATCGGCTGGAGATTCGCAATGCAGGTTATTCACTCAAGCCAGAGGTCGTGTTGGGGGAAATGGGTTCTAAACTGCGTAACCCGATTCTGGCAGCCGTCTTGTACGATCTGGATTTTGCCGAAACCAAAGGCTCAGGTATCCGCACGATGCGACGCTTGCTGGAGCAAGCAGGCTTAAGCGCACCTGTGTTTACGAGTGACACATTGACTAACCAGTTTTCAGCCATTTATTTGTTACATCAACTGCTGGGCGAAGAACAACTGGTTTGGTTGCAACAATTCAAACACTTGGTATTGTCTGACAATGAAGCCAAAGCCCTGATTTTAGCGAGGGAAACAGGTGTTGTAGACAATGCAAGCTTACGCGCCGTAACCGGGCTGGATACCTTGTCAGCCAGCCAAGTACTGAGAAAGTTGAATCACCAACGCCAGTTACTCACACAAGGTGGCGCAGGTTCATCCACTTACTACGAGTTATCCACTGTAGATACGAGTGACTTCGACTCAAATGCGAGTGACCTCGCTGCAAATACGAGTGACCTCAACTCAAATACGAGTGACCTCACCGACAATGCACTTGAAGTGGCTGGTCATTTACCTGCTGTGCTGCACGAGGCTATTCAGAAACTTACACCGAAGGCGCGTAAAGAAAAATTACATCCGATCATCTTATGGCTTTGCGCCATCCGCCCCTACAAGGCTGAACAATTAGCGGAGCTACTGACAAGACAGGTGGCGGCACTGAAGTCTCAACATCTGAATCCGCTGCGAGAGGATGCTGGTTTTCTGCAATATACTCATCCAGAAATCATGAATCATCCAGAACAGGCTTATATCACTACCGAAGCTGGACGCATCTGGTTAGAGCAACAGGGGCTTGCGTCGTGAAAATAGACCATTTGATAGAACCACTTACCAGTTGGATGTAACACCTAATGCTAATTTTTAACTGCACCAAAGCCGCTACCGAGTTTTTCACTGTCACCCGTAAAGGTGTGAAGCAATCGTTTGTACACGCACCGCTCAACAAAGACATCGCCGCAGATGGTCAATACCTGCAAAATGACGAAGGCAAGCCGACGCTAGCTTTCCAGTGGGTACTGCACGCCATCACGGTCAAGCGCAAACACTGCCTGATAGCGATGGAGGTCAATACCCGTTTCAGTGTCATCCTCACCGCTATGCCCAAAGGCAATCCTGATGCATTCATTGACCGCTTCAAACCCCGCCTGCTGGATCAGCTATTCGGGTTTGCGTTGCAATCTGGCATCTTGAAGGAAGAACAGTTTGCCATGTTCATTAACGAATTCATGGCGCAAACTGCCGATATTTTCTTGTGCCAACGTTCCGACCGCAGCGTACAAGCTCATATCAACGATGTGGTTTCACAGTTCACCGAAACTGTGGATGCCAGCGGGTACGTGCCGGATAACGAAGGCGAAATGCTGCATTTCAGTGCTTACATCAACAACCAACTGCGTAAAGTCAAACCAAGCAGGGACTATACCCAGCCAGATGAGCAAATGCTGTTGTTCTGGTTACAGCAATTTTGCGGTTTCACACCAGAACAGGCTGCGGGCATCAAGCAACATTTTTCTGACCTGCACCGCCGCAGTTTTGGGGAATAAATAATGCCAGCCTTGCCACGCTTTCAGGAAGAATATAGTGCCAAACTCCCAGCCTTGGCACTGTTGAGCCAATTGGGCTGGTCATTCCTCTCCCCGCAACAAGCCGTGATTGCCCGCCACGGTCACTACGACCAAGTGGTGTTGCGCGACATCTTGCGCAGCGAATTGCAAAAACGCCGTTTCACCTTTGCGGGTCGTGAATATGCCCTGTCGAGCCACGCGCTGGATAACCTGATTGCCGAAGTGTGCAGCCCCGCCCTCAATGAAGGTTTGCTGTCTGCCAATGAAAAGCTCTACAACCACTTGCTGTACGGCATTTCCATCACCGAATTTGTTGACGGCAAAAAAGCCAACCCGACCATTGCCCTGATCGACTGGCACAACCCCGCCAACAACCATTTCAGCTTTACCGAAGAATTCAGCATTACCCGCGCTGGCGGTGTCGATACGCGCCGCCCAGACATCGTGTGTTTCGTCAACGGCATCCCGTTGGTAGTCATCGAAGCTAAACGCCCCAACGGTCATGCGAAAAAAGCCCCGACCATCGACGAAGGCATTTCACAAAGCCTGCGCAACCAACGCCCCGACGAAATCCCGCACCTGTTCGCCTACAGCCAATTGTTATTATCCATCAATGGCACGGAAGGCCGTTACGCAACGTGCGCGACCCCAACCAAATTCTGGTCAGCATGGCGCGAGGAAGACATCAGCCCTGCGGAAATGCACGCCATCAAAAACCGCCCGCTGACCGCACTGCAAACCGAAATCCTGTTTGCCCACCGCACCGCCCAAGATTGGGCATGGTATCAGGCATGGAGTGCTGCTGAATTGGCAGTGACGGGTCAAGATCATTTGCTGATTAGCCTGTTACAGCCACAACGTTTGCTGGAAATGGTGCGGTTTTACACCCTGTTCGACAAAAAGGTTGGCAAAATTGTCGCCCGTTACCAGCAAGTTTTCGGTATCAAACGGCTAATTGAGCGTATCAACACCCCACGCTCAGATGGCGGACGCGAAGGCGGAGTAATCTGGCACACCACCGGCTCAGGCAAATCCTTCACAATGGTATTCCTGAGCAAAGCCCTGATTCTGCACGATTCCCTCAAGCACTGCCGTATTCTGGTTGTCACCGACCGGGTAGATTTGGAAAGCCAACTCAGCAAAACCTTTACCTCCGGCGGCGAGTTAGCCAGCAAAAAAGACAAGGAAGCGGCAATGGCAACCTCCGGCAAACGCCTTGCCGAACAGATTGGCAAAGGCACGGAACGTATCATGTTCGCGCTGATCCAGAAGTTTAACAGTGCCACCAAACTGCCCGAATGCCGCAATGCCAGCCCGAATATCATTGTGCTGATCGACGAAGGTCATCGCAGCCAAGGCGGTGAAAACCACATCCGCATGAAACAGGCATTGCCCAAAGCCGCGTTTGTGGCGTTTACTGGCACACCCTTGCTGAAAGACGACAAGACCGAAGGCAAATTCGGTAAGATCATCCACGCCTACACCATGCAACGCGCGGTGGATGACCAGACCGTCACACCGCTGCTGTACGAGGAGCGCATCCCCGATCTGGATGTCAACGAACGTGCGATTGATAGCTGGTTTGAACGCATTACCGAAGGTTTGACCGCTGAACAAAAAACCGACCTGAAACGCAAGTTTGCCCGCAAAGGCGAAATCTACAGCGTGGATGACCGCATCCGACTGATTGCACTCGACATTGCCAACCACTTTGTGAAAAACATCGACGACGGCTTGAAAGGGCAACTCGCTTGCGACAGCAAAGCCTCCGCCATCAAGTACAAACAATACCTCGACGAAGCCGGATTGTTTGAATCCGCCGTGGTCATGAGTCCGCCCGATACCCGCGAAGGCAATACCGATGTTGACGAAGCCGCCTTGCCCGCCGTGGCTAAATGGTGGAAAGACAATATCGGTTCAACCGACGAACAAACCTATACCAAAGCCATCATTGAGCGTTTCGACAAAGACGATGCGTTGAAGCTACTGATTGTGGTGGACAAGCTGCTGACGGGGTTCGACGAACCGAAAAACACCGTGCTGTATATCGACAAACCTTTAAAGCAACACAACCTGATCCAAGCGATTGCGCGGGTGAACCGTTTGCACCCGCTGAAAAAGTTTGGCTTGCTGATCGACTATCGCGGCATTCTGGCGGAACTCGATACCACCCTCCAAAAATATCAGGATTTGGCGGCGCGTACCCAAGGCGGTTACGACATCAATGATATTGCGGGTTTGTATAGCCAGATGAGTACTGAATACAAACGCTTGCCGCAACTTTACAAAACCTTGTGGGCGATTTTTGCTGGGGTTAAAAACAAGCACGACATTGAGCAATTACGGCAGGTACTCGTGCCGAAAATGGTGGAGCAAAGTGGGGAGCTGGTTGATGCCAACCTGAAAGTGCGCGAAGACTTCTACGAAGCCCTGACCGCCTTCGCCAGTTGCCTGAAAGTCGCACTGCAATCTGCTACTTTCTTTGCCGATACCAGTTTCAGCGATGCTGACCGCCGCCACTACAAGGAAACCCTCAAGCAATTTTCCAGCCTGCGCCAATTAGCGAAACAGGACGCAGGCGAAACCATCAACTACGACGAATACGCCGCGCAGGTAAAAAAGCTGCTGGACAAGCATGTGGTCGGCGTTGACATCAAAGACGCGCAAGGCGTTTACGAAGTCAATAAAATGGGGCAAAAGCAATCCCCCGAAGACTGGAGCGCGGACAAGACCCGCAACGAAACCGACATTATCAAAACCCGCGTGACGCGCATGATCGAGCAGGATTTGCGCGATGACCCTTACGCACAGGAAGCCTTCTCCAAACTGCTACGCCAAGCCATTGCCGAGGCAGAAAAGCTGTTCGATCACCCGCTCAAGCAATACCTGCTGTTCCACGATTTCGCCGAGCAAGTGCAACAGCGGCGCGTGCCGGATATGCCGAATGTGTTTGCAGGCAATCACCACGCGCAGGCGTATTTCGGCGTGTTCAAACAAACCTTGCCGGAAGTATTCACGGCTGCTGATCAAGCCACGCAAGACCAATGGGTGCAACTGGCCTTCACGCTGGATGCGCATGTGGAACAATCCGTCGCCGAATATTCCATCAACCCACAAAACATTGAAGCCGACATCCGCAAAAAACTGCTGCCGCTGCTGTTCAAGGAATGCAAAGCGATTGGTGGTGGTATGGATCAGGCTAAAGCAATGGTTGAGCGGGTAGTGCAGATTGTGCGTGTGGGTTTGAGTGGGGTGTAAGCGGATGCTTCAGTTTAGCTATGGCGATGAACAGATTAGCTTCGAGCGTTTGCCACGTAGCGAAGGCATTCAGCGGGTGCTGATCAAGGTTCATCCTGATTGCCGGGTTGAAGTAGCTGCCCCTACCCAAGCAGATGATAACGAAGTGCTGGCAGCGGTGAAAAAACGCGGACGCTGGATTTACCAACAACTGCGCGATTTCCGCCAACAATCCGCTTACGTCACCCCACGACAATACATCAGCGGTGAAAGCCACTATTACCTCGGCAAACAATACTTGCTGAAAGTGCTGGAAGACCCCAACACCACGCCACAAGTAAAATTGTTACGCGGCAAACTGGAAGTGACTGTGCGTCAGAAAAGTGCGGAAAAGGTGCAACAACTCTTGAGCGACTGGTACAAGGTTCGTGCTAAAGAAGTGTTTGCCAAACGGCTGGATGCCATGCTGGAACAGGCACTTTGGGTGGCTGAACGTCCGCCGTTACGCATCCTCACCATGCACACCCAATGGGGCAGTTGTTCACCCCAAGGTAGGCTAACGCTTAACCCGCATCTGGTGAAAGCGCCACGCGAGTGCATTGACTACGTGATTCTGCATGAGTTGTGTCATCTTGCCGAGCATAACCACAGCGAACGCTTTTACCGTTTGCTGTCTCAGGTGATGCCCAATTGGGAAAGGGTAAAGGCTAGACTGGATGCAAGGGCGGGGTATTATGTGTTGGCATGAAAACTGCTCTGTGGACGTGCAAACGTTATATTTCCTCTACCTAGGTTAAGTAATGCTAAAAATTGAACGTATTCTGGATAAAAGCGGTGTACCGCTTCGCCAGTCTTACCTGTCGCTTACCTTGCCTTACGAGCGGCGCATGATCAGCCGCCAGCGCGTGACTTTGGACGATGGTAGTGATGCGGGTTTGTTTTTGCCGCGCGGTGCGAGTTTGCAAGACGGCGATTATGTGCAAGCCGAAAGTGGCGAAGTGGTACGTATCCAAGCAGCGGTGGAAACGGTTTCTACCTTGCATTGTGCGGATCGTTTGCTGTTCGCACGGGCGTGTTATCACTTAGGTAATCGCCATGTACCGCTGGAAATCAGCGATGGGCGGCTGCGTTACCTGCACGATCATGTGTTGGATGACATGTTGCACGGTTTAGGTTTGCATGTGGTGGTGGAACAAGCCCCCTTCGAGCCGGAAGCGGGGGCGTATTCCGGCGGGCATTCGCACAGTCATTCCCATTCGCACACGCATTCGCATGATCACTGATTTAGCTCTGTTACGCTTGCTGCATTGGGTTAGCCCGACCTTGCCAATTGGTTCGTTTACTTATTCGCAAGGCATTGAATGGGCAGTGGAAACGGGTTGGATTTGCACCCCCGCTGATTTGCAAGATTGGTTAGCGAGCCAATTGCACAGCGGCATGACTTACGTTGATTTGCCGCTGTTGCAACGCCTGTATTACGCGGTACAAACGCAGGATGTGGCAGCGTTGGAACAGTGGATTCACATTCTCAATGCCAGCCGTGAAACCAGCGAATTGCTACTGGAAGAAAAGAACCGTGGACGCGCTTTAACCGATTTGCTCATTGCGCTGGAAGTACCGAATGCCGCCGCATGGAAACCGTTACTTAGCCAAAGCCAAGCCGCTGCGTTCGCCTTGGCAGCCGTGTACAGCGAGATTCCCCTGACGCAAGCCGCTTACGGCTATGTGTGGAGTTGGCTGGAAAATCTAGTGTTATCGGCGGTGAAAATCATTCCTTTGGGGCAAACGCAGGGGCAAAAAATCCTGCATTGCATGACCCCCTTATTACCAGCAGCGGTGGCGCAAGGTTTGCAAGTGAGTGATGACGAGATTGGCGCGTCGTCACCCGCATTAGCGATTGCCAGCAGCCGCCATGAAACGCAATACACCCGTTTGTTTAGATCGTGAAAATCAGGGAGAAAAGCATGAGTAATCCGCTTCGTGTCGGTATTGGTGGTCCAGTCGGGTCGGGTAAAACCGCGTTATTGGATGCATTATGCAAAGCCATGCGCGACAGTTACGAAATCGCTGTCGTGACCAATGACATTTACACCAAAGAAGACGCGCAATTTTTAATGCGTAGCGAAGCCTTATCCGCCGAACGCATTGTGGGTGTGGAAACCGGCGGTTGCCCGCACACGGCGATCCGTGAAGATGCGTCAATGAATCTGGCAGCGGTGGAAGATTTGCAAATCCGCTTCCCACATTTGGACGTGATTTTCATTGAAAGCGGTGGTGATAACTTATCCGCAACCTTCAGCCCTGAACTCGCCGACCTGATGATTTACGTGATTGACGTGGCGGAAGGTGAAAAGATTCCACGCAAAGGTGGCCCCGGCATTACCCGTTCTGATTTATTAGTGATTAATAAAATCGACCTCGCCCCGTATGTCGGCGCGTCTTTGGAAGTCATGGAAGCCGACAGCAAACGGATGCGCGGTGCACGCCCGTTTGTGTTTTCCAACCTTAAAACCCAACAAGGCTTGCAGACGATTATCGATTTTATCGTCCACAAGGGTATGTTGCGCGTTTAAGCAGGTTTATTCGACGGTTGGTGTTGCCGTCTCGGTTTGCGGAGCTTCTAAAGCCGCAAGCCGCTTTTCCAACGCTTCCAACTTCTCGCGAGTGCGCAGCAATACCGCTGATTGAATGTCAAATTCCTCGCGTGTCACCAGATTCATCTTCTGCAAGCCGCCCTCTAACAAGCCGCGCATGTTTTTTTCCATGTCTTCTTGTAAATGACGCACGGGTTCAGGCAACAGCGAAGACAGCTTTTTTGCCAGATCGTCTAATTGACCAAAGTTTTGCATTGCAATGTTCCTTTTGGTTGCTAATCGATTGTTAATAAGTGACAGAATGCCCCGAATTGTAGCAGAGCCGTTATTTGGAAATATTTTTTCTTTAAATCAGTGCATGAAAGATACGTTACGCACTTTTTGTGTGCATACCTGCTCATGGCCTTACGCTGGAAATCAGTGCAGCGCAGCATTTTTACCACAGCGAGGCGATTAATTATTCCGTAACACGATGCCTACACTGTTGGCACGTCAATTGCAAAGCTTTCATGGCTGAACAAAAATATTTTTCCGAGGACATTAGTGATGAAAAAGATTCTCCTGTCTATGACTATTCTGGGGGCACTGTTTGCCGCTGCACAAGCACAAGCAGGCGCGAGCGCAAACATCGGTGTTACAAGTAATTATATGTTCCGTGGTATCACCCAAACGGATGACAAACCAGCCGTACAAGGTGGGTTGGATTATTCGCACGATAGTGGTTTATACGCAGGTACTTGGGTATCAAACATCGATTTCACGCCAGAAGCCAATGCGGCTGTAGGCAGTGGCGCGGAATTTGACGTTTACGGTGGTATCAAACGCGATTTAAAAGGTGGCTTGAGCTACGATATGGGGGTAATTGATTACACTTATCCTAGCGAAAAAACAGCTACGAGTGGCGCAGGTGATATTACCGAGGTCTATACCAAGCTGGGTCTTAAAGGTGCTGGTTTTGAAGCATATTACCCTGTTGCCGCAGAATTAAATGGCGTAAAAAATTCTTATTTTGACTATGGCTTGGGCTATACCGGTGAGACACATGGTATTGGCTATGGCGTAAAAGCTAACCGTATGGATTACAAAAAATCTTCTGGTGTTGCTGACTACAACCACTATCAAATTTCTGCAACCAAAAGCTTCGACAAAGCGGGTGCTGTCACTCTGGCGGTTGATGATGCAACGGGTGTGGATGGTAACAGCGAAAAACGTGATCCAGTCACATCCATTTCTTGGAAAAAATCTTTCGATTTCTAATCTTGTCCTGTCCGCTCCCACTGTCGTGGTGGGAGCAACCCTTACTAGCAAGGAGTTGGTTTCATGAAAATGGTTACAGCCGTTATCAAGCCTTTCAAGCTCGACGATGTGCGCGATGCCTTAGGGGATATTGGCATCAAAGGCATTACGGTGACTGAAGTAAAAGGTTTCGGTCGTCAAAAGGGTCATACCGAACTCTATCGTGGTGCTGAATACGTTGTCGATTTTCTGCCGAAGATCAAAATCGAAGCAGCCGTCGATGATAGTCTCGTTGACCAAGTTATTGAAGCTATTAGTAAATCTGCCAATACTGGCAAGATTGGTGATGGCAAAATTTTTGTAACCTCAGTTGAGCAAGTAATCCGTATTCGTACCGGTGAAAGCGGCGTTAGCGCACTGTAAGCATTGTAAGGGAGGCTTGTTAAATGAATTTGCGTCTGGGTTTCTTATTCTTTGGGGCACTTGCCGCACTCGCGGGTACAGCTTTAGCTGATCCGACGACAACACAAGCAGCGGTTGCTGCTGCGCCAACACCTGATAAAGGTGATACCGCTTGGATGATGGTATCCACTTTATTGGTTATCTTAATGGTGCTGCCGGGTCTGGCACTGTTTTACGGTGGTCTGGTTCGCGCGAAAAACATGTTGTCCGTACTGGCACAAGTTTTCACCATTTTCTGCATTATCTCCATTCTGTGGATTGTTTACGGTTACAGCATGGCATTCACCGATGGCGGTGGCATGAATAGCTTTGTCGGTGGCTTGAGCAAAATGTTCCTCAAGGGCGTCGATACTGCCGTTACGGTTGAAACCTTTAGCAAAGGCGTGGTGATTCCTGAAATGGTATTCGTGGTCTTCCAATTGACCTTCGCAGCCATTACCACCGCTTTGATTGTTGGTAGTTTCGCCGAACGCATTAAATTCTCTGCCTTACTGATTTTCTCTGTGTTGTGGTTCACTTTCTCTTACCTGCCAATGGCACACATGGTTTGGTTCTGGGGTGGTCCGTCTGCATTCGATACTCCAGCAGGTTTCTTATTCGCTAAAGGTGCATTGGACTTCGCAGGTGGTACAGTCGTACACATCAATGCTGCGGTTGCGGCACTGGTTGGCGCGATTGTGGTGGGTCCGCGTGTGGGTTACGGACGTGATCCAATGGCGCCGCATTCCTTGGTAATGACCATGATCGGTGGTTCTTTGCTGTGGGTTGGTTGGTTCGGCTTTAACGCTGGTTCTAACTTAGAAGCGACGGGTACAGCGGTACTGGCTATGTTGAACACTATCGTTGCCACAGCCGCTGCTGCCTTAGCGTGGATGTTCGCAGAATGGTTACTGCGCGGTAAACCTTCCCTGTTGGGTGTGGTTTCCGGTGCTGTTGCGGGTCTGGTTGCGGTAACACCAGCGGCTGGTTTCGTAGGTCCTATGGGGGCAATCGTACTCGGTGCAATCACTGGTGCTGCGTGCTTGTGGGGTGTTACTGGCTTGAAACACATGATGGGTTATGACGATTCACTGGACGTATTTGGCGTACACGGTATCGGCGGTATCATCGGTGCAATCGGCACGGGTATCTTGGTTAACCCAGCTCTGGGCGGTACAGGCGTATTTGATTACGCAACTGGCGCGATTGCTGAGTACAGCAGTGCGCAAATCATCAGTCAATTATGGGGTGTCTTCGTTGCGGTTGCGTGGTCTGGTATTGTGAGCTTTGTACTGTTCACCATCCTCAAACACACCATGGGGCTGCGTGTAACACAAGACGAAGAACGCGAAGGTCTGGATACGGTATCTCATGGCGAGCGTGCCTACTCCAACTAAAGCAGTGTTCTGCAACTGACTTTCTGAGTCGAATTGAGGCGAGATTATCTCGCCTCTTTTTTTGCCTTTAATTTTTGTAGTGTTTTTGCGCATAAATTTATGCATTAAAAAATAAAATTATATTGTCTATTGTGAATGCACATGAAATATGGGTAAATAAAACCTGTTTCAGGGCATGATAAGTAAAGTCGATGCGCAAAATATTATCGCTGCTGGTAATGGGTGCTATCACACTGTCCTTATTGGGAATTGTGTCGATGCGTCATAAGCCTGTCAGACTCACAGAACAGATGTTGGATAGTGGGGCGCGTTTTACGCCAACGGAATGTTGGTTCGAGACTGGTGCTGACACCCAAATTCAATGCGGTTGGATGCATACCGCATCCGCTACTTTCCAATTACCCGTTATCATCATGCATTACCAAGGCATGGATCGTGAACCCGATCCGGTTGTTTACCTTGCTGGTGGCCCCGGTTATGCCGCATGGTTGGATAAACATACCGTCGAAGCGTATTGGCGTGATTGGTTTAAGCACAAATCCGGCATGAAGCGTGATTTAGTGCTATTTGATCAGCGCGGCAGTGGCTTAAGTAAACCAAACCTTTCGTGTAAAGCCTTTAAAACCCTCACGGTTAATTTATTAAGTAATCCCGGTACGCCAGAAGAAAATGCCCAGCGTTATCATGCGGTTAATCAGCAATGCCACGATGAGTTACGACAGCGCGGCATCCCACTTAATAGTTTAAGCACGACCACCAGTGCGCATGATGTGCACGACTTAATGCAGTTACTCGGTTATGAGCAATGGAATTTGTTGGGCGTGTCGTATGGCACACGCTTGGCTTTTGAAGTGCAACGTTTGTTCCCTGACCGAGTGCGTAGCATGAGTTTGGATTCGGTGTATCCGCCGGGTGAGCATTTAATGCGCGATTGGCCGGATTTGCTCAATGCCAGCTTGCAGCGTTTATTCCAACATTGTGCCAATAACAATAAATGTGTGGCGGAAAATGGCGATTTACGGGAACGTTTTCAGCAACTCATGACGCAATTACGCCAACAGCCCGTAACCATACCCGTGACGCATCTGGGGTTTACGGATTTGTCCGCCGTGCGGTTGAATGATGAAACCTTATTGACCTTATTATTTGATGCACAATACCTTAGCCACGGTTTAGACAACCTCGCGAGCTTCATTCGGCATTTGCAGGAAGGGCATTTGGATGCGCCTGATGTACGGCAATACGTAGGCCGTTATCTGGATCATCAATTGGATGAAGCTTTCCACGAAGCGGTTTTTTGGAGCGTGGAATGTCGGGATAATCCCTTAGTTTCGCGTGAAGCCTTACGCCACAAGTTGGATGCGTTACCCGCCTTACGTTATTACTTGCCCGAAGCTTATGACGTGTGTGATGTGTGGAATGCGGATAACCAATCACCACCGCTGCAAGCGGCTCATGAACCGCAAGCCATTCCAGCGTTGATTTTATCCGGCGAAGATGACCCGATTACGCCGCAACAATGGGCGTTGACGGCGGCGAAAGAACGTTTTGTGGAGAATAAAGCGTATCTGTTCCGTTTTGCAGGCATTGCGCACGGCGTGATGGACAGCAAACCGTGCGCGAATGAGTTGTTCGTGAATTTCGTGAATGAGCCAGATTCGCGCCCCAGTGCGGATTGCCGTTTTGAACCAACGACGACGCAAGTAGCCAATGCACCTTAAGCGTGTGGCCAGTTCAGTATTTGCTGGTGCTTAAGGGTTGCTCGGATTGGGCGGTGTTGCTGCGGTTTTCGCCCCTAATTGTCCTTGGCGATTAATTAAATAACTGCCATCGGGTTGCGCCGCACCGAGTAAGCTATTCAAAAACGTTGTTACCATTGCATTATTGGTCTGGTTCGGTTTCAGGTTGAGATTGGTGTTGTATTGCCCATTCGCTTGCAGTTTGATCGAACCATCCAGTTGGTAATTGGCATCGGGTGCGGAACTGATTTGGATTTGTTGGTTATGCTCATCCCCCACGCTCAAAATCGCGGTGTAATTGCCAAACGTTTGCGGGTCAATTTGCACCCCAGCTTGTTGCCATTCGGCGTGACCACTGGCTAATGGCGGGGTTTTTCGATCCCATGTCACATCCGCAAGGTTCACTTGCAGTGTACCTTTTAACGCGGGCACCATGAATTGTTGTAAATAGGGTGTTACTGCATCGGCGGGTAATTCCGTCAGATTCAGCGGATGACAGTGAATGGTTTGCGTGAAACTCATCCCACAATCGCCATCCAATTTCCCGCCTTGTGCTGGTTGGGCTTGCAGTTGAATGGCTAATTGCCCTTTTAATAAGGCAGCGGGTTTTAATTGCCAACGTACTTGGTTGAATTGCCATTGCTGGAAACTCAAGCTATTCGCCGCCCCATGCCACAGCGTGCCGCTAATGCCGTCGATCTGAAACGGTAAGTTCGCTGGCAATACTTTAACGAGTAAGTTTGCGGGTAACTGGGTGAAAGAGGTCAGCAGGAAACTGCCCAAGCCTGCGAGGATTAAGGTACTTTTTTTCATCTTTTTAAGGTGATTTCTGCATCAACAGTGCCGGATTTCGCGGCGGGTTTGAGGCTCATACTGGTAGCGCGTGCGGCGAATTGGCTTTCCATTTGTGCAAGGCATTGTGCTAACGCATCGAAGGATTTGCTTTCCAACTTCAAAATGACAGTATCTTTGTCTTTTTCTTCGGTGGAAGTACCCGCGCCATCCAATTGGAATTGTTTTAAGGTGTTAATAAGACCCGTGTGTAAACTGCCCGTGGTATTCGCAGCGGCGGCAGGCGACGCGCTTTGCAATGCCGCAATCGTAGCGCGTTGTTGCTGCATTTGCGTATTGGCATCTTGCGCATCGGCTAAATCTTGCTGCAATAAAGCGTGATGCGCCACGATGGGTTTGCCAATCAGCAGCCACAATAAGGCGACGATCAGTAAGATGCCCGCCAAACTGACTAATTGTTTTTCACGAGCGTTTAAGCCCTGCCACCATGCATTCATGATTTGCTCCCTAATGTCAGGCTGGCTTTAACCGTATCAGCCGTGCGTGACGATTGCATTTCAATCGGGTTGCCTATGGTTTTTTCAAGGCTTTCGCGCAAGGTTTCAATCGCTTGTTGATCTTTGGCTTGCAGTTCAATCGCTACCGAGGCGTTATCGCTGCGGATTTCTTCCACCTGAATGCCGCCTTGGGTTTGTGCTAACGCCGCAGCGAATTTGGCTAAGTGCGGTAACGGGCTATCGCCATCGGCAGCACCTGCTTTGCCTTTTAAGCCTGCGAGTTCTGAGGCTAAACGGTTTTTCAAACTGCGTGGATCAATTGTGCCTGCGTCAGGGAACAGTTCGGTGAAAAGCTGTTGGTTTTCGCTATCCAATTGATCCAATTGTTTTTGCAGGCGGAAACTTTCCACGCCATACAAACCACCCGCTAATACCAAACACGCACCTGCCAAACCCGCAGCATTCCGCCAGCGTTGCCATTGTTGGCGGAATTGCTGACTGCTTTCGTCTTGTAAACCGCTCAGCAGATTGAGTTTGAACGCGGGTTCTAAACTGGCTTGCAGTAATTGTTCGGCATGGGTTTCGGGAATCAGGTGCAAGCGCGTATCGTTTGCCCAATCGACGGCTGGTGTACTCGCGGCGGCTGGCTCGGCGGTTTGGTCGCTGAAAAAGCGTAAACTCAGCGGTTTGTTTTCTGCCGTTAAACTGTCCAATAACAAGGGCAGGGCGTGACTGCTGCTGGCATAGCCGGATAATTCTCCGGTTCTGACCCACACTTGTTCGCCTTGTTGCCACAGCGTTACGCTGCCTTCTTGCCACGGTAGCGCGAAAATATCCGGCAGAATGGTTTGCGGGCGAATGTGATGGCTTTGCAGTGTTGCCACCCAACGGCGCAATTGTTCCCGATCAATCACTGCCACATCCACTTGCGTGGAATCCGCTTGCGCTTGCCAGACAATGTGTTGGCTGTCGGGATCATCCGCGAGGGAATCTTCCAAAGCGTAAGGCAATGCTTGTTTGAGTTGTTTTTGGTTGCGGGTATTAATGGTGGTGCGCGTGAGCAATACCTCACGGCTGGGAATGAGCAAAACCACTGGTTGCGTGCGGATCAACGGCATTAAATGATTCCACGCACCGTGTTGCCAATCGGCGGGTTGCGTGCCATTCAGGACAGCCCAAGCGGGTTCTGTATCAGTTGGTGTTTGCAGACGTATTACTAGCATCGTTCGTTGTATCGGTGTCGGTGGTCGTTGTTGTTTGCTTGGTTGTTTGCGCGTCGCTGGAGTCGCTTGCCCGATCAAATTGGTGCATTATGACACGAACCTTCCCATTCGGCTCACGAAATAATAGGCTATTAAGGAAAACCCGCGCGTGACCAATTTGAATTTCGCCCGTTAAACGAAAGTATTGTGACGTGACATCAAATGTTTCGGTTAAGGTCTTTTGTTTCGCATCTTTTTCAGGATCAAAGCCCATTTCCTGAAAAAAAGCTTCCTTGGTTTTATAAGCTTGTTTGTTTGTGCGTTTTTCTTTAATCAAGTTTAACTGATCGTTGGTTAAACCTAACGCGCTTAACACCGCTTTGCTGGCGGTATTCGGGTTAATCGTGGTTTTCTTAAACGGTAACACGGTAACGGTTTGCAGAAAGTTTTTTAATGCCTTATCTTTTTGTTGCGGTTCGATATTATCTAAACGTAATAAACGCACTTCGCTAATGTCGACAAATGGCATATCCGCTGCCAAATACGGCATACTACCAGAAAGGTAAAAATCACGTTCCGCACCATCCGCACTTTGCGGCAGGGTATTGGCATCAAGCCAATCCGCAATCACATCGACAAAGCCACTCGGTAAACCCGCATTGGTCACAAAGGGTTTTAATAAACTGAGGGCGGCAACATCCAATTTACCTTTTTGTTCGGCATCTTGACTCAGCAAATTATTCAGATTAAACCGCGCTTGCATGTCTTCTAACTTGCCTTTAAAACGCACGGTTATGCCATTGGCTTGGGGAACGGTTTGCTGCGGTATTTCGGTTGCCCAACGGTCGGTTAAGGCATCGTATTTATTGGTTTTAGCGTCGATTTGTAATTGTAACGCGGCGTATTGTTCCAGCGTGTAAGTGTATTGCCACGCACGTTCTAGGGCTTGCACATTATCATTTTGGCGCACGGCACGGCTTTGACGCGCAAAAATCACGGCGGCTAAGGTAACAATCAGTACCGCAATCACCAATACCGTAATAATCGCGACACCACGTTGTTGCCGACGCTGTTGACGCGGCGCACAGCAATGTGCCCGACGTGTGCTATTACGGCGTGGTCGTGGCGGGAGGCGATGTGGGTGCGGTGGTATTTGAAGTTGGTGCATTGGGTGTGATCGGTGGTAAGCGTTCGGAGAGGCGTAAACCTTTACCTTGATTGAGTTTGTAATCGTAGATCGTAGTATATGCCATTACTGCCTGAACATAGTCACGAGTTTCGCTAAATGGAATACTTTCCACCCATTGATCGGCACGAATGGCGCGTAATGGCGACCATTGTACGGGTCGTCCGGGGCCTGCATTGTAAGCAGCAGTGGCTTGTGAATAGTTACCGTTGAATGTTGCCAACATGTTTTTTAAATACGCGCTACCCAATTGCACATTAGTTGCAGGTTGTAACAAATCATCTTTGCTGGCGATATTAATACCGAGTTGATTACCCATGTCACGGGCGGTGGGCAAAATCAGTTGCATTAAACCAAACGCATTGGCGGCGGATGCGGCTTTTGCATCGAAGGCACTTTCACGACGCATGACCCCAAAAATCCACGCGGGTTGAATGCCTTGGGTGCGCGCCTGTTCCGTCACTAAATCAGCGTGAACCAGTGGGAAACGCAAATTCACTTCCTGCCATTCTTTGGTACGCGATAAGCTCCAGATGGCAAGATTCGGGTCGCCGGAACGGGTGGCTAATTCAGCAACCGCGAGTACGCCTTCACGATCCATGAGTTTGAGGACGCGAAACCATTCCTTGCGCCCTTGTTCGCGTTCACCAAGTGCGAACCATTCCATTGCGCGTTGTAAGGCAGCAACTTTCTGCAAACCGGCAATGCGCACACTGCGGTCTACCGGGGCTTGATTGAGGTTGTCATAGGTTTGCCCCAAATGATCCGCCGCTAAAAAGCCGTAAAACGATGCTTGACGTGCAACTTCTGCGTACAAGGATTGCGCGGCTTTGGTTTGTCCGGTTTGTTCGAGGGCGCGGGCTTTCCAGTATTGCCAGTTACTTGCATCGCGTTGATTGTCAAAGGTGAGTTGATCCACCACGGCAGATAAACGCTGCCAATCTTCTAGCCGCGCACTCATGCGTGCCAGCCACAAATTCGCGTCCAATGAACGGTATTGATCGGGAATGGCGGCAAGGCGTGCTATCGCGCTGCTGTCGTGGCGTAACGCGGCTTGGATACCGAGTACGCCTTCGACTTTTGCGGTTTCTTCCGTTGTGAATTTCAGGTTTTGCCGCGCTTGTAACCACAAACTTTCGGCGCGAGCGGATTCTTTTTTGGCTAATTGCCCCAATGCCACGGTAATCATGCGGCGTAAATAGGGGGAATCGGGCGATTGCAGCGCGTTATCGAGGTTATCGGCGGGGGCGCGGCGTAAATCAATGCCGACTTTCACCAAGGCTTGTTGATCAGCGGGTAAATCCGTCGCCAATTGCGTGGCAAGCGTACTCTGATTGCGTTCCAATGCCGCGAGTATGCGTTCCCAATAATCGTTATTGCTCAGTTTGCCGTGTTTGAGCAGCAAAGCGGTAACGGGTTGGCAGGCATCCGTCATGCCTTTTTCAATGTCCATCCACACGCTTTTGCCGTGTTGCAAAGCGGCGGCTTCTTGCCCCGTCGCGGCTAAAGCTTGTACGCGGTAACACTGGGTATTGGTGTCGTCGATGTTGTCTGGAATCAGGGTTAACAGCGTTTGCCAATCACTGCGCAAGGCGAGGCGTTTGGCGAATTGTTCCTGAAGGTCGTCGTTCATCAGCGAATTGGGGTTGCGCCGCATGAAGCCAATGAGTTGTGAATCCGACAGGGTATCGAATTTCAGGTTAATAAAAGCGTATTCCAACCACGGATACAGCGGGTATTGGCGCATCGAACTCGGTAATGCGGCAAAGCCATTGGTATTGCCCGCTTTCAATTCTGCGTAAGTCTGTTTGAAAATGGCGCGTTGTGCGGGTAAGTCGAGAGTGGTGGCGAGCACGCTGGGACTGCTACTCAAGCTCAAGCACACTAAGCTGGCGTAGCTTACGCGGTGAAACAGTGTCTTGAACGGGCTTGGTAGCATGAGGTGTCCTAAAGGCTGCTGAGTAAATGTAAATAGCGTGCGTAACGCCGTGGCGGTAAAGCACCAGCTTTGACTGCCGCTTTAATGGCGCAAGCTGGTTCATGGTTGTGCGTGCAGTTATTGAAGCGGCATTCGCCCAAATACGGCGCGAATTCGGGGAAACCTGCTTGTAAGGTGGCGAAATCCAACCCGCTTAACCCAAAATCACGCACGCCGGGGGAATCAATCAAATTGCCACCATTGGCAAGGCGGTACAAGGTTGCGGAGGTGGTGGTGTGGCGACCTTCGCCCGTTTCGGCAATGCTCCCCACGCGAATTTCGTGTTGGGGTAATAATTGCGCGGCAATCGACGATTTCCCCACGCCCGATTGCCCAACCACAATCGCGGTGTGCGCTTGGATAGCGTGGTGAATCGCCTCCATGCCCTGTTGCTGATCCGCCGCGACGTGCAGAATGTCATAACCAACTTGCACGTATTCAGCCAAACACGCTTCGTCATCCGCTGTGGCAAATTTTGCCCGCAAATCCGCTTTATTCATCACCAATAACACGTCGGCGGGTAAGCGGCGGGCGGCAATCAGGTAGCGATCCAGCATTTCCCACGCAGGGGAAGGTTGCCAACTGCTCACGACAATCAGTAAATCAATGTTGGCGGCAATTGCGCGTGGTTTGCCGCGAAAATCCGGTCGTTCGAGCACGTTACGCCGAGGTAATAAGCGCGTAATCGCCGCATTGCCTTGGGCTTGGCATTCCCACTGTACAAAATCACCACAAGCCAGATTGTCTAACTTGCGGCGAGCTGTGCAGCGTAATAGCTCACGTTGATCCGTTTCGATCAGTAATTCGGCACCGAAGCGGGTAATAACCTGCCCGGTGCCTGTGGGTAAAGATGTGTGTTCCGTCATAGTGTCCTATTGTGGCGGAAACGCGCGGCTTTGCCCACGCATTACAGTCAGCATTATGGGAATTTGTAATACGTTTGGTTGAGATAAGCGACGACATCCACAATTTCGTCATCGAACCAGTTGGTGCTTAAGCCTGCATCACAGCTCCGTACCTTGCTTTCCAATGCCGCACGGCTGGTGATTTTGCGGTCTGGACGAGTAAACACATCAGTCCCGTGACAGCTCATGCATTGTGAAGCTGCAAACAGCTTTTGCCCATTGGCTGGATCAGGCTCTTTTGCCAGTGCTGTTTGCGCCAACATGACGTGAGCCAACAGCAAACTACCAGAGAGAATCAATACAGCTTTCATTGCACTACTCTTTCAAACATCAGGATTGTTGTTGTAAATGCGCAATCCGCACCATCGCAGGCGGATGCGAGTCATAGAAAGCGGAGTACATTGGATCAGGTGTCAAGGTACTCGCATTCTCTTTGTAAAGACCCACAAGAGCCGCAATCAGTTCCGCACTGCTGGATTGTTCCGCTGCAAAATCATCAGCTTCGAACTCATGCTTGCGTGACCACCGCGCCATAATCGGGCTAATAAAAAACGTAAATGCTGGGCTAACCAACACAAACAACAACAGTGCCATGTAGGTGGACGGCTGTTGAATGCCTAACGAAGTATAGAACCATTCTTGCTGCATTAACCAAGCTAACACCGCAAAACCCGCTAAAGTAAAACTCATGGATAACACCATGCCTTTGACAATGTGCTTGCGTTTGAAATGCCCTAATTCGTGGGCTAATACCGCCTCCACTTGCGCGGGTGTCAAATGCTTCAGCAATGTGTCGAAAAACACAATGCGTTTATTCTTACCAAAGCCCGTGAAATACGCATTACCGTGCGCCGAACGCTTTGAACCGTCCATCACAAACACACCATTGCTATTAAAACCTGTGCGGGTTAATAAGGCAGTAATGCGCTCGGCAACTTCGCCATCTTCCAAAGCCGTGAATTGATTGAACAATGGCGCGATGAATTGCGGATACGCCCACGTCATTAGCAACGAAAACGCGGTTAAGCTTGCCCACGCATACAACCACCAATACTGACCAGCGGAAGTCATGAGCCACAAAATCAGCATGACCAATGGCACGCCAATCACCAATGCCAGCGCGGTACTTTTCAGTAAATCACTGATAAACATCGCGGGAGTCATTTTGTTAAAGCCAAAGCGTTGTTCTAACACAAAGGTGCGATACCATCCGGCAGGGATGTCTAACAAGCTGCCAAGTACCAAAAAGCTGACAATCACTGCCGTACCCGTGGCGAGTTCGCCCCAGCCAAAGCCGCGCCAGAATTGATCCAGCACATCCAAACCACCGCCGAGTGTCCACAGCAACAACAGCACTAAGCCAATGCCGCTTTCAATGCGCCCAAAGTCGCCTTTGGCAAGGGTGTAATCCGCCGCTTTTTGGTGTTCGGCGAGGGTGATTTTATCGGTAAACGGTGAAGGAACAGCACTACGGTGTAGGCTGACGTGTGCTTTTTGCCGCAAGGATAAGTACAGTTGTACCACGGTTGAGGCGACTAAAAAGCCGAGAAAAATGTAGGTGAAGCTTTGCATGACGTTTCTGTTATAGTTCCAGTTCCCTAAAGTATTCAAAGTTTAACCTAATGAGCATCAATCAGGAAAATCTGATCTGGATCGATCTGGAAATGACCGGTTTGGATACGATCAACGACGTAATTATCGAAATCGCCACCTTAGTCACGGATAAGCACCTCAACGTGTTGGGCGAAGGCCCCGTTATCGCCATTCACCAAAGCGATGCCACACTCGCAGGCATGGACGACTGGAATCAAAAACAGCACGGTGGTTCAGGGCTAATCCAGCGCGTGCGCGACAGTGCGTGGACAACTGCACAAGCCGAACAAGCCACGCTGGAATTTTTACGCCAATATGTGCCAGCAGGCGCGTCACCCATGTGCGGCAATAGCATCTGTCAGGATCGCCGTTTCTTAGCCCGCCAAATGCCAGCGTTGGAAAAATTCTTCCACTACCGCAATCTCGATGTTAGTACGCTAAAAGAACTCGCCAGCCGTTGGAAACCGCAAATCCTCGATGGTTTTAAAAAAGAATCCAGCCATTTAGCAATGGACGACGTAAAAGATTCTATCGCCGAATTAGCCTACTACCGCGAAAACTTATTCAACCTCACGCCGTAACAGTCGAATTAGCCCCATTCCCAAACCCTTTCCCCGCAAATGGGGAAGGGCGTGAAGTAACCAGCTTAACAACCCAATTTGTGTAGATATTTATGCATTAAGTATCAGGGGCAGGTATGGGGATGGCTTCAAGCTGTTCGCCGTCGCTGACAAATACCCATGCGGATAAGTTGCGGAGTTTGGCGATTTCTGGCAATTGCCAATAACCTTGCACTTGTGCAATGCCCTCGGTGCGTTTGGCTTCCCATAAAGCCGCTTTTCCCGATTTTTTCGCGTATTTGAGTTCAATCAAATGTTGGTAATTCACTTTATACGGGCTGCGTTCCAATAACAAAATATCAGGGTAATGGCGGTTTAATTCGCGCTCGCTTTGAATAAAATACGCAGGCGACTGAAATAATAACGCTAATAATAAGGTTTTTAGGTGCTTTTCATCCATCCGCATGGCATCACGATTCGACAGCAATTGCAATACATTTGCGGTTTCAGTGACTAAGGGTTGAATGTCATTGTGTAGGGCTAAGACTTCCACCGCTTTTAAAATCGCGCGTTCAGGAACTAGAATGTGATTAATCCGTTCTAATTCCACTTTGAAATATTGGAAATACAACACCCGAATAACTTGGTTGGGAATTACGAAGATTTCGCCCGATAACGTTTCGCCATTTAATGACACAAACCCCATGTAAGCTAACAAGCTAATAAAGTCGTCGCGGTCAAAGCCTTTATCAAAATCAAACTTTTCAATTTGCTGGGCAATCACTTCACCGGTATTTAATAACTCTTCTAAAACCTCATAATTCGTATCACGGTTGCCAATGCTAAACAAACCCATGAGCTTGCCATAATCGGATGCAATATTCGCATCCAGCATTTTCTTCGGATAAGCACAACGTTTGTAATCGAAGTTATCCAGAAAATACAAAACCATATCCGCATTAAAAACAGTATGGTTTATATTGCTATGAAAGCGATAACCATTATACCAGCGCGTAATATCCTGCATGGCTTGGTTTTCTTCGATAGCACAGCTTGCAATGAGCGGCTGAATGAGTTGTTTCACTTCCGCGTGCGTAAAACCAATGGCATCATTGAAAGTTTCATGCTGAGAAATATTTTTGCCAATATTAAAGCCGCTGGTCATGCTGTCGAGCATAATCGGCGTGACACCCATAATAAACAAACGGTCGACAATGCCGCGCTGTGTGGCAGTTTTAATGGTTTCGTAAAACGAACGCACAAAACCACCTTTGCCGACAATGCTTTGAAATAACTTCAAATCATCCGCTAAAATAGAATTGGCAAAATGATCATACTCATCAATCAGCAATAGGATTTTTTGTCCTTCAACTAATCGCCAAAAAGCCTTCATTTTACTGTGTGGTGTCGGCTCTGCATCAATCAGGTCGAGCGTTTCGACTGGGTATTGATAACGTTGTAAAAACCGTTTTAGCGCATTCGTGATTTCACGGTCAAAATCTTGTTGTGTTTTCGCATGACCACCTTCCGTGGCAATCCCGCTAAACTCCATAAATAGCACTTGATAACTGTTTTTTAACGGGGTTGGGTTTTTACCAATCGCTAAATGGGAAAATAATGCCTCGAAATCGGCAGTATAAGCAACATCATAATAGTATTCCAACATCGACAAAAATAGGCTTTTGCCAAAACGCCGTGGACGCAGCAAGATATGATGCTTACCTTCTGCCTCAAGTTTGCTAATAAAAGGGGTTTTATCAACGTAAGTATAACCTTCACTGATCACACTTTTGAAATTGCTCAAACCGTAAGGGATTTTCTGCTGCATTTTATTACCCATTCACCATCCACAACAAGGCGTTAGTGTAGCACGATTCACAACTGATCCGACCGTCTTCTCGATGCTCTATCCATATCTACACAAGTTCCGGCTTCGCCGTTCCCCCATCCCCCTCTACAGGTAGAAAAATGGCTTAAACCTCCCAGTCTTGCAGTAGTAATCCCTGCACTTTTTCAAATTCGCGGGTATTGTGTGTTACCAACGTTGCTTTTAAAGAGCGGGCATGAGCGGCGATGAGTGTGTCGTAATGCCCAATTGGTTGCCCTAATTGCATTAATTCGCAGCGAACTAAGGCGGCTTCTTGGGATTGTTCGGTGCTCCAATCCAGTACCTGAATGTATTTTAGAAATTGCTTGAGGTTGTCGCGGTTACGTTGTTGGTGTTGTGAACGACAAATACCGTATTCCAATTCGTATAAAACGATTTGTGAAATGGCGACATCTTCAACGGCTATTTGCAACAGTTTTTGACGCAGTGTTATGGGTTTATTGTTGATAATGCCAATACAGGCGTTGGTATCCAACATATACAGCATTAGTCAAATCCTCGGCGTTCAATATCCGCAGGTAATTCGCCGTGATGGGGGTTGAAGTCGTCACTGAAACCGCAACAGCCTTGCATAAAACCTTCCCATGAATCAGGGCGTGGTGTAATGACTAGGTTATTACCACTCCAGCGAATAAAAACTTCTTTGACATCCAGCCGAAATTGTTTGGGTAAGCGAATCGCTTGGCTATTGCCACTGGTAAAGACTTTGGCAGATACAGCTTGCATCATGATGCCCACCTTCTTGTTTAAAATTGTATAAACAAAAGTATATATAGTCTTTCTCGCAAATGCCAATCTACTCCTCGATTTCGTGCGGTGGCTGCCCGTCGTTTAGCGATAGGCAAGCCCGTGGGGATGGTGTAAAGTCGTGGTCAATACATAACAATAACGGGACAACGCATGACCGCGACCGCTCCGCAACTGATTCAGTCGACCCTGACTGAACTCAATAAAGTCATATTCGGTAAGGAATCCCAAGTTCGGTTGGCTTTAACCTGTTTATTAGCCAATGGGCATTTGTTACTCGAAGATTTACCCGGTATGGGTAAAACCACGCTCGCTCATGCTTTGGCACAGGTGTGTGGTTTGGAATACAAACGTGTGCAATTTACCAGCGATTTATTACCCGCCGATTTGATTGGTGCGTCGGTGTTTGAGACGCAAACCGGACGTTTCCGCTTTCATCCGGGGCCGTTATTCAGCCAAGTGTTTTTGGCGGATGAGCTGAATCGTGCCAGCCCTAAGGCGCAAAGTGCTTTGCTTGAGGCGATGGAAGAAGGGCAAGTGAGTGTGGATGGTACGACGCATCGCTTGCCGTTGCCGTTTTTTGTGATTGCGACGCAAAACCCGCAAAGCCAAGCGGGGACATTTGCGTTGCCCGAATCGCAACTTGACCGCTTTTTATTGCGCATTTCCTTGGGCTATCCGAATCCGATGGCGGAACGCGAAATCCTGAAAGGGCGTAATGGGCGTGGTTTGTTGGTGAGTTTGCCGCCGGTGTTGAATGAGGGACGCTTAAAAGCCCTGCAATCGCTGATTCCGCAAGTGCGCATGACCGATACGCTGCTGGATTATTTGCAACGTTTGATTGCTTACACGCGCCAAAGTGATGTGTGTCAGTTGGGGTTATCGCCGCGTGGGGCGCAAGCCTTGGTACGCAGTGCGCAAGCGTGGGCTTTGTTGCAAGCGCGTGGGCATGTGTTACCCGAAGATGTGCAGGCGGTATTCGTTGCGGTGGCGGGGCATCGCTTGATTGGGCGGCAAGAAACCCAAGGCGATCAGTTGGCGCGGCACATTCTGAGCAAAGTGGACGTTGTTGGGAATGGCAATGGCTGATTCGAGTAGTGCATTACCCCCCGCTCACGCTTGGCAGGGGTGGTTAGGTGCGTGGCGTGAAGCGGTGCATTGGCGATTTGAAAGTTGGTTGAAGCAACGTTTACCCAGAGCACGCGAGACCACGCTGGATCAAAGTAAGATTTTCATTGTGCCCAGCAAAACCGCGCTGACGTTCATGGGCATGATTGCGGTGTTGTTGTTATTGGGGATTAACTTCCAGAATTCCTTGGTGTACGCGGTGTGCTTTTGGTTGATTGCCTTGTTGGTGGTGAATATTTTCTACACATGGCGCAATTTATCTGGCTTAACCATTCGTTCGATTGGTGTTGAACCGTGTTTCGCGGGGGAAAAAGCCGTGGTGGAATTGGAACTGGCTTGTCACCCTGAGCAGCAAAAAATCGCTTTGGATTTAACGTGGGCGGGGGAAGATGCCATTCAAGTCAATTTGGTGGCGAATCACACGCAACGCATTAAGTTATCGCATAGCACCACGCAGCGCGGTTTGTTTCAGCCGCCGCGTTTGCACATTGCCACGCGCTATCCGACGGGTTTGGTGGTGGCGTGGTCGTACATTACGCCGGATGTGCGCGGTTTGGTTTACCCACAACCGTTGGAAAAAACTTTTCCCAGCAGCGATACCCACGAACCAACCCTGACCGAAGGCGGGGTGGAAATTGCGGGTGGAACGAGCGATTTCGGCGGCATTCGCGAATACCGTCACGGTGATGCACCCAAGCATGTGCATTGGAAGAAGTTTGCGCAAACTGGCAAGTTGTACACGCGCTCTTTTGTCGATTACGCCAGCCACGAACGTTGGTTGGATTGGGACAGTTTGCCGATCCCCGGTATTGAGGTGCGTTTGGCGCATTTGTGTAGCCGCGTACTGAGTTTCCACCAAGAACAACGCGAATTCGGTTTGAAATTACCCGGCAAAACCATTGCACCCGCCAAAGGTGAATTGCACAGGGCGCAATGTTTACGCGCTTTGGCATTGTTTGGAATTACCGAGGTGGGGGCGGATCATGCCTAAACAAGTGACTTATTCCGGCATGATTTGGTTGCTGGGGGCGCAATTGCTGGTGATGTTGCCGTTTGCGTTTAGCTTGCCCGTGTGGCTGATTCCGGTGTTGGTGTTGTCGACGTGGTGGCGGTTGCGCGTGCTATCGGGCAAAGTTGCGCAACCCAGCCAAGCGGCAAAATTAGTGGTCATGGCATTGGGAGTTGGTGGCTTATTACTCAGCGGCTTGCAATTCCCCTCGCTGGATGCCATGTCGGCGTTATTGTTATTGGGTTTCGCCTTTAAAGCCCTAGAAGTGGTGCATCGCCGCGATGCTTTAGTGGTGGTATTCGTCGGTTACTTTCTCATCGCGCTCCAGTTTTTGTACTCGCAAAGCATGGGGGCGGCTTTGTATGGCGTATTGTCGCTGACGGTATTAACAGCAGCGTTAATCGGCGTGCAATTCCCCGTCGCGGAATGGACAGCAGCGCAAAACGTGCGGCAGAACTTACGTTTGTCGGTGTTTATGTTGCTGCAATGCTTGCCGTTAATGGTGATTATTTTCGTGTTCGCGCCGCGCTTGCAACCGCTGTGGACATTGCCATTAATGCAGGGGCAAACCAAAACTGGCATTAGTGACCGCATGGCTCCGGGTGATATTGAAAGCTTGAGTCAGTCGGATGATTTGGCGTTTCGCGTGACGTTTAAGGGGGCGCGTCCGCCACAGAATCAGTTGTATTGGCGCGGTTTGGTGTTGAACCATTTCGATGGCAAAACGTGGCAGCAATTTGCCCAAGCTTATGAAACGTGGGAACTGAAAAACCAACTCACCCATTTGTACGCTTTTAACCGCGACCAGTTGCAAATCAAAGGTTTGCCGTTGGAATACGAAGTGGTGTACGAAAAAACCGCGCAACCGTGGTTGTTCACCCTCACGCCGCCCGTGCAAGCGCAAGGCGATGTTATTTTCGGCGCGGATTATCGCATTATGGCGAATCAGGATTTGCAAACCCCGTTATTGCTGAAGGTGGTCAGTTACCCCGACGCGATTCGGGATACGCAATTATCCCCCGCCATGCGTCAACTGGCGTTGCAATTGCCTGCGGAAGGGGATGAACGCAGCCATGCATTAGCGCGGGAATTGCGTCAACAAGCGGGGAATGAAGCCGCGTATGTGGATGCGGTGTTGCATCACTTCCGCCAGCAGCAATTTGTTTACACCTTGCGCCCCCCGAACATGGGTGAAACCAATACGATTGATAGCTTTTTGTTTGAAGCCCAACGCGGTTTTTGTGCGCATTATGCAGGCAGTTTTGTGTATTTAATGCGCGTGGCGGGGATTCCAGCGCGGGTAGTGATCGGTTATCAAGGCGGCGAATGGAATGCGCAAGATCAGTATTTAACCGTGCGCCAATACGATGCTCATGCGTGGGCAGAAGTGTGGTTAGCGGGTAAAGGTTGGGTGCAAGTTGACCCGACCACCGCCGTCGCGCCAGAACGGGTCGAAAAAGGTTTGGAAGCGGCGGTAAAAGCCGAAGGTACTTTCCTTGCTAATCAACGTTTCAGCACACGAAATGTGCAATGGTTGAACACGGTACGCCAACAATTGGATGCCACGCAATACGGCTGGCAACGTTGGGTATTGGGTTACGATGGCGATGCGCAACGCAGTTTCCTTGCCAAATTATTGGGCGAATTCAGCGTGGTGCGTTTGGTGATTTTGGTCGGCGGTTTGCTTGCCTTGGTGACATTGTTCTGGATGCTGGCATTGGGTTTAGCACGGCGGCGCGAACGTGAAGCTTTGGAACATCAACTGTATCGGCGTTTCTGTGCGGTATTAGCCAAGCGTGGTGTGGTGCGTGACAGTGGGCAAGCTCCCAGCGTGTTTGCCCAGCAAGCGGCGAATGCGTTACCGCAACAAGCGGCAGTGATTCAGGAATTTACCGCTGTGTACGAAGGTTTGTGTTACGAACCTGAAGCCGACGTGAAATCCGCGCTGCGTCGGCTACAAGCATTGTTGGGCAGATTGTGAGTAAGTGATTAGCTTTGCACTACTAAGCCTTTCAAACGTGAGAATGCGACCACGCCGAGTAAGACCATGCCCCCTGCGATTACGCCACCTAGACTGTTGAAGAGCAGTGGTGTAATCGCTGCTAACAAGCCGCCAATGCCGCTGGTTTGCTGGACGAAGTGTTCGGCATGTTCGATGAGTTCGTGGGCGTGGGGAATGCCGTGCAGCAAGATACCGCCGCCCACCAAGAACATGGCGGCTGTACCGACAATGGATAAGGCTTTCATGAGCCACGGCGCGAACGCGAGTAAACCATGCCCGATGCCTTGTTTGAGGGTCGAAGCTTTGTCTTTCAACAAGTGATAACCAAGGTCGTCGAGTTTGACAATGCCCGCGACCAAGCCATACACGCCGACGGTCATGATCACCGCAATGCTCGAAACCACAATGGCTTGCGTGGCGATATTGGCATCGGAAACCGTACCCAAAGCAATCACAATGATTTCGGCGGACAGTACGAAGTCGGTGCGAATCGCGCCTTTGATCTTGTCTTTTTCAAACTCCAGCATGTCCACATTCGGGTCATGGGCGGCTTCGATAACTTGCTGCTGTTCGGTGTGCTCTTCGCTAGCGTTGTGCAGCAGCTTATGCGCAATTTTTTCAAAGCCTTCAAAGCATAAATACGCGCCCCCGATCATGAGTAATGGGGTAATTAACCACGGTGCAATCGCGCTAATGGCTAACGCGGCGGGGACGAGAATCAGTTTATTGACGAATGAACCTTTCGCCACTGCCCAAACCACGGGTAATTCGCGCTCGGCTTGTACGCCGGAGACTTGTTCCGCATTTAAGGCTAAATCATCACCGAGTACGCCAGCCGTTTTTTTTGCCGCGATTTTGGTCATGAGGGATACATCATCCAATACCGTGGTGATGTCGTCGAGTAAGGCTAAAAGGCTTCCACCCGCCATGCGTATGCTCCTGATTTGCTGTTACTTTGCTGATATGCCGAATGCTACCGTGATGTGGGCGGTGGGTCTATGCCCAACACCAAGCTTCTGGGTCAGCAAACACTTTATCCAATAAGCGGTGATTCAAACGGTGTGCGGTACTGTAAGTCGTGACTTTGGCTTGCAAGGGATGCCCCGCGAGGCACATATCGCCGATTAAGTCGATCACACGATGCCGCACGTATTCATCGGGGGCGCGTAAACCACCACGGGTAATGCCTTTATTGCCCAACAGTAAAATGACACTGCCGGGGTGTGCGCCCAAACCGACGGGTACTTTGCGGAATAGCGAAGCAACTTGCGCAATCATGCCGGGGATTAAGCGTCCGAAAGTGCGGGCGAATGCCAGTTCCTGCAAAATTGTGTTGGGCGTGATTTCGCCTTGCCAATTCAGCATACCGATTTTTTTTAAGGAAATCGTAACATCCACACTAAAGTTGGGGGCGGGTTCGATAGCGACCCGTTTATTGCCCTCCACGTATTCAATGTGTTTGAGAATCCGAATGCTTTGCCGCGCTTGTGCTTGTGCCATGATTCCCGCTTGTTGCAGGTGTTGCACAAACACGGCGGAACTGCCGTCGAAAATCGGGACTTCATCCCCCACGATTTCCACCAGCGCATTGTCGATTTGCAATGCATACAGTGCCGCGAGTAAGTGTTCCACGGTACGCACAAACCACGAGCCTTGCGCAATGCAAGTACACAATGGCATGTCGTGCACCGAATGCCACAGGGCAGGAATCGAGGCTAGTTTAATGCCATTCGCAGTGCATTTCTGAAACACGATGCCGTGATTAATGGGGGCGGGATGCAGGGTAATGCGGGCGAGTTTGCCAGTGTGTAAGCCACGCCCCGTAAAGGTGACACGTTGCGCTAAAGTGTGTTGGTGGGGTTGCATGATGGGTTACTGAATGCTTATTTGTCTTTCGGGGTGCATTTGGCATTCGCCGTAATCAGCGCGTTAATTTGTTCTTTGGTCAATTTGCCTTTGCTTTTCATGGCTTCATCCGCAATGGCTTGAATGCTTTTGCCGCTGCTGGGTGTGCTTGCGGTGGTGGAAGGCGCGGTCGTATTGGCACAGCCACCGAGTCCGCTGCTGAGCAGCACGCTGAATAAGCAAGTGGCGGTAAGGGTTTTGCAGGATGATTTCATGGTTAGCTACTCACACTCAGTTGGAAGACACGTAGTATGACGTATAGATAGCATAAAAAAATGCCGACAGACTTCAAAACTGATGAATGTCGGCATGGATAGGCATGAATTAAGCTGGAATCAGCTTAGTTATCCTGTCTAACTGGTTTATTTCGCCGCCGCTTTCGCGTCAGTGGCTGCTGGAGCTTTTGCTGCTGGTGCGACTACCGTTTTAGCCGCAGGAGCTGGTGTTGCTGCTGCCGCTTTGCCACCGCAGCCTGCTGCTTTCGCGCTGCCGCCACATTTGCCATCCGCTGGTTTTGCCGCGTCAGTTTTGGCAGGTTCAGCCGCTTTTTCAGCAGAGAATGGGTTACTTTGGCACGCAGTCAAGCTTGCACCAGCCAATAAAATCGTACCTAGGGATAATGCCAATTTAGTTGTTTGCATAGTCGTCCTCCTCCAGAGGTTTTTTTGCGGGGTTAAAATTTAGAAATACACCGAACGCGACAATTCACGCGACGATTCATGTATCAAGGGGTGACACGCCGATAATGACGTGCTGTTCGCGGAATTGTGCCAGTAATTGTAAACCAAATTGTAACAATTGTATGGGGTCTGGGTAAGAAATTTCTTCAGCAATCAACGTGATGGCTTGACGGGTTGTGTGCTGCATTTGTAACAGCTCCACGAACCGCGCGGTGACGGTATTCAAGGTAATGGTTTCTACCTTACCCGTTGGGTTGCGTAATAACAGTAAAAATACGGGTTCGGGGGCGGAGGGTTGCCATTCCGCACTAATCTTATGCACGGGATATTGGTAGCTTTGCAGCAGCATGACCGAATTCAAGCGCAACGGTGTATCGAGTAAGTCGGTTGCTGGTGTGATGGTGGTCGCGTGTGCCCAATCCACCACGGTGTCATTCAACATTAGCGGAATTTCCACCCATTCGTAATGCACCAATTCCAGCAAATACGGGTACGCTGCACGTAACGGATGCTCGGTAAAGCATCCGCTGAACCATTGCACGAATTCGCCAGAAATGTCGCGGACATGCGGCGATTGGCAAGCGTATTCAGCATAAAACTGGCGGACTAAGCTGTGCCATTGCGTGGTGGGTAATGCCGTTGCGGACAGAATGTGGTGCGTAATGGGTAAATGTCCGCTGAGAAAATCATCGAGGTTATTAAACAGCAAATCGACATAGACCCCTATGCGCGTAGGATTCACGCCAGCAGGAATGGGGTTCTGCGCCGGATTGCGCAAATGTGCGGCAAATTCACGTTGGTATTGTACGGTGGCATTCATGTGTATTTCCCTTGCAGTTCAGCAATGCGGGCGACTTCCGGCAACAGTTCAGCAAGTGGCGGAATGTGGTAATCGCGTTCCAATAGGGTGGGGAATACGCCAAAGCGTTGGTAAGTGAAAGCGAGTAATTCCCACACCGGATCAATCACCGCTTCGCCGTGGGTATCAATCAGCAAATCGGCAGCTTGCTGGTAATGTCCCGCCATGTGCAGGTACACCACGCGCTCCGGCGGCAAACGTTGCAAAAAAGCGTAAGGGTCGTAGCCGTGATTCACGCTATTCACGTACACGTTATTCACATCCAAATGCAGTAAGCAATCGGCTTCCGTCAATACCGCGTTAATGAAAGTGGTTTCGTCCATGTCATTGAGTGGGGCTTGCAAGTAAAACGAAGCGTTTTCAATGCCAATGCGCTGTTCGAGTATGTCTTGGGTTTGGCGAATGCGTGCTGCAACGTGTTTTACCGCATCGTCGGTAAAGGGGAGTGGCAGTAAATCGTAAAGCTGCCCGTGATCCGAACACCACGCTAAATGCTCGGTGTATAGCGGCGCATTGTGTACGTGCATGAACTGCTTAATGTTGCGGAGTAACTCCACATTCAACGGGGTAAGCCCGCCCAATGACAATGATAAACCGTGACACACCAGCGGGTAACGTTCGGTGAGGGCGCGTAATCGTTGGCGGCTGGTGTTATCCATACCGATCCAGTTTTCGGGGGCGACTTCAAAAAACTGGATGCAGTCCGGCACGGCTTGTTCCAACGTGGCAAGGTGTTCGCGGCGTAAGCCTAAGCCCGCACCGTGTAATGCTAAAGAGGGATTGTGCATGGATGTGCCTCGCTGCTATCGGGTGAGCACAGTTTGCCAATGACTCAAGGCTGATAACAAGACTCTTTGGGTTTTTGCCCACGTTAAAGCGTCATTCGGTAAGGCACTGAGTAAAATTAATGCCATGAGCACATTCGCAGCGGGTAAAAATAACCAACAAAACAACCACCCCGCTTGGTGCAAATCCGGTTGTTGCCCGTGTAATTCATGCCACGTCGACTGAACGTGATACGCAATGGTAAAGCCCATGACCGCGAGTAGTGCAGGGTAATAAGTGGCTTTCGCCAAACTCATCATGCCTAACACCAGCAAACTCAATGTGGGGATGAAATACGGCGCGAGTGTGATTAACCAATTACCAAAACCTTGAAATTGCATCACGCCGCCCGTGTGCGTGGCATTTAAACCCGTGACCCGATTCAGCGTCAAAATCGCCACCATCGCGTGGGTTAATTCGTGTTCCAACGTGCTGAACCAGCGCATCATGGTGCTGTGGCGTAACCCTAGAAACCATAGCACCCCATACAAACCCGCACCGACTAACAGCCATTGATAATGCAGCACATGCGCCGCCATGTGTTTGATTACTGCCCAAAACTGCTGCAACAGCGTCGGTAATAGCAAAAGCAAGATGACCGCTAATGGCCATTTGCATAGGCTAATGAAACGATTGAGTAGGGATGCCATAGCCGCTTTTTAGGTTTTATGAAGCGGTTTTGCCGCCGCATTTACCTTCACCCATTTTGCTGTGTAAAGCTTTGCGTTCTTCCGCGTCTAAAGAACCGTCTTTGTTCGCATCCGCTTCGTTGAACAGGGTTTCGTGGTATTTGAGGAATTCGTCTTTGGTAACTTTGCCATCTTTGTCGGTGTCAGAAGGACAGGATTCGCCGTCGTCGCTGGCTTTTTCATCGGCTTTTTTTGTATTGCCGCCGCACATGCCAGCACCGCATTTCATTTCGCTATTGGCTTTGTTGTCAGCCAATTGCATGGGGGTATTACTGATTTTTTCGGCGGAAAAAGGATTGTCGGCAAAGGCAAGTGATGCGCCGACCGCTAATGTCGCGGCTAAGGTTGTGCCCAAAGTTAATTGCATTTTGTTATTCATGATCGGTTTTCCCAAGTAAGGTTATCATTCATCATCGTTCGGCTGAACGCGGTTATAGTCTGGCGTATTGTACGGAAAGTTCCCAGCTTTGGATGCACTCATCGTAAAAGACAAGCGTAACTAGCCGCACATTAGAAATTTTTTTTGCCTATACTTGCGTCCCCTTTTCCGACTTGAAGATCGGCAATATATTTCTATTTGTCAAGTATTTTCTGATGTATTTTTACAACATGTTGTGCTAATTATTTCGCCTAATCACATCATATGGTGTTTCGCCCTAAAAATACGTTAAACTCGCAAAATTTTTTGTTACGCCTTTCCTTGAGGTCAAACAAGTTTACAGAGGACTACCATGAATGCATCCAATACCCCAGAAATGACTGTACAAGGTTCTGCTGCCCACTCCAAAGCCACACCCTCCACTCACTCGGCGAAGTGCAAAGTGATCCGCCGCAACGGTCAGGTGACGGACTTCGACGGTGGCAAAATCCAGCTTGCCATGACCAAAGCGTTTCTGGACGTGGAAGGCAATCAAGCGTCAGGGTCGGCACGCATTCACGATGCTGTCCACAAACTCACCGAACAAGTGATTGATGCGTTACTACGTCGTACCCCAGAAAATGGCACGATGCACATTGAAGACATTCAAGATCAAGTGGAGTTAGCCCTAATGCGTGCAGGTGAACACAAAGTAGCCCGTTGTTACGTGCTGTACCGTGAGCAACGGGCGCGTTTACGTGCGGAAAAAGACGCGAAAAGTGGTAAAAAGAAAGGCAAAAAAGCTGAGCACCATATTCAGGTGAAAACTGCTGCTGGTGACTTGAAACCGCTGGATGAAGCACGTTTGCGCAAAATCGTTGCCGAATCGGTAGCAGGTTTGGCGGGCGTTAATGCTGAACAAGTACTCACCGCCGCCATGCGTAATCTGTACGATGGCATTCCTGAAAAAGAAGTTGCCACCGCGTTGATTATTAGTACCCGTGTATTGATTGACCGCGACCCGAATTATTCCCAAGTCACGGCGCGAATGCTGATGGATAGCTTGCGCCGTGAAGCCTTGAGTTTCCTCGAAGGGCAAACCACCGAAGCCACGCAAGTCGAAATGGCAACGCTGTACCCCGAAATGTTGGCAAAAACCATCAAACGCGCGGTGGAAGTCGAGCGTTTAGCCGACGAATTGGCGCGTTACGATTTGGCGAAATTAGGCGCGGCGATCAAACCCGAACGCGATTTGCAGTTCACTTATCTGGGTTTACAAACCCTGTACGACCGCTATTTCTTGCACCATGACGGCGTGCGTTTTGAATTGCCGCAAATTTTCTTCATGCGTGTAGCAATGGGTTTGGCCATCAACGAAGTGGAACGCGAAGACCGCGCCATTGAGTTCTACAACCTGTTATCCAGCTTTGATTTCATGAGCAGCACGCCGACGCTGTTTAACTCCGGCACGCTGCGCCCGCAATTATCGTCTTGTTACCTCACCACCGTTCCCGACCACCTCGAAGGCATTTACGACGCCATCAAAGACAATGCTTTGCTGTCGAAATACGCAGGTGGTTTGGGCAACGACTGGTCACGCGTGCGTGGCATGGGTGCGCACATCAAAGGCACAAACGGCAAATCACAAGGTGTCGTCCCGTTCCTCAAAGTCGCCAACGACACCGCCGTAGCAGTGAATCAATGTTTCGCGCCGGATACTTATGTGTGGACAAATCAAGGTTGTAAACCGATTCAAAATATCAAAGTGGGTGATTTGGTTTTAGGCAAAGAAGGTTTTTATCGTCCTGTCACCAAACACATGGTTTATAACCAAACCGATCCAATGATTGAAATTAATGTGCGTCACTCAGCGCAAACCTTGAAAGTAACCGCAGGGCATCCGATTTGGTCGGTGCAAATTAAAAAGCGTTACCATGCACCGAAACAAATTGTCGAGATGTTGGCAAAAGAAGAATTGGTGGTTGGTTATTGCGAAGCAGGTCAATTAAAAGAAGGTGATTTCGTAGCGCAAACCATTCCACAAGAAGTCGTACCTATTGTTGACTTTACTGAAGATGATGCGCGTTTTTATGGGATTATGTTGGGTGACGGGCATATTACTAATAAGGATGCGGAATGGGGTGTTTCCGGTAATCCGACTAAAGACGGCTTCATGAGTTTTATCGAGGAATACTTGCAAGAGCATGGTATCCATTACTGGATTTCTAAACGTAATGACGCTTACCAGCAGATTAAATGGTCATTAGGTAAAGGTTTATTGCGTTGCGCAACAACAGGGCAATTTGTTGGTGGTAGTGGTTCTGCACTGCCGTTTACGAAAGCCGATTTTTATAATGCCGCTGGTGAAAAACACGTTGCGCCACGTTTTGCGCATTTACCCAAACCACAGACGAAAGCCCTGATTCGTGGTTTGTTGGAAACCGACGGTAGTGTTTCGGGCGGTAAATTATTGAATTTCACGAATACCTCTCATGCTTTGATTGAAGGAATGCGTTATCAGTTATTGCGTTTGGGTATTCCATCATCGGCTTCTTATCGTGAACGCGATAATCAACATGTTGGAACACGCATTGACGGTTCAAAAGTTCAATTTACAGGTATCACTAAAAGCTACGATTTGCGCATTCCAGCGGTGGCTGATTTCGTTGAATACTTCGATTATAAAGTTGCGAAGAAACAGTATTGGTTTGAATGGAATGGTGCATTGTTTTCGCGTATTCAAAAAATTGCGGATATGCAGCCAGTTCCATTTGTCTTCGATTTAAAAGTAGAAGGCGATCACAGCTACAATACCGTTGTCGGGGCGGTGTCAAATGGCGGGAAGCGCAAGGGGGCGGTGTGTGCATATTTGGAAACGTGGCACATTGATATTGAAGACTTTTTAGAGTTGCGCAAAAACACGGGTGATGAACGTCGCCGCACGCACGACATGAATACCGCGAACTGGATTCCAGACCTGTTCATGAAGCGCGTGGCGGAAGAAGCAGAATGGACGTTGTTTTCGCCGGATGATGCGTCGGATTTGCACGAATTAACAGGCAAAGCGTTTGAAGCGCGTTACACCGAGTACGAAGCGAAAGCAGCGCGTGGCGATGTTAAATTATTCCGTAAAGTTCCAGCCTTGCAATTATGGCGCAAAATGTTGGGCATGTTGTTTGAAACCGGACATCCGTGGATTACCTTTAAAGACCCGTGTAATGTGCGTTACACCAATCAACACATGGGCGTAGTGCATTCCAGTAACTTATGTACGGAAATTACCCTACACACCAATGACAGCGAAATTGCGGTTTGTAATTTGGGTTCGGTGAATTTGCCCGCACACGTTGTTGATGGCAAGTTGGACGTGGCGAAACTCGAACGCACCGTTACCACTGCAATGCGCATGTTGGATAATGTCATCGACTACAACTATTACAGCGTGCCGCAAGCGCGAAAATCCAACCTGCGCCACCGTCCGGTGGGTTTGGGGATCATGGGTTTCCAAGACGCGCTGTACAAAATGGACATGGCGTATGCGTCAGCGGATGCGGTGACATTCGCGGATCAAAGCATGGAAGCGGTGTCGTATTTTGCGATTCGTGCCTCCAGCGATTTAGCATCGGAACGCGGGCGTTACCCCAGCTACAACGGTTCATTGTGGAGCAAAGGCATTCTGCCGATTGATTCTTTGGAATTATTGGGGGCGGAACGCGGTGAATATTTCGTCGTCGACCACACGCAAACGCTGGATTGGGATGCGTTACGCAACAAGGTTAAACAATACGGAATGCGTAACTCCAACGTGATGGCAATTGCGCCAACCGCGACGATTTCCAACATTTGCGGCGTGTCGCAATCCATCGAGCCGACTTACCAAAACCTGTTTGTCAAATCCAATTTGTCGGGCGAATTTACCGTGATTAACCCGTATTTGGTCGAAGATTTGAAAGCCCTCGGTTTGTGGGATGAAGTCATGATCAATGACTTGAAATACTTCGACGGCTCAGTACAACCGCTGGAGCGCGTGCCGGATGCCATCAAAGCCAAGTACGCAACGGCATTTGAAATCGATGCGCGTTGGTTGGTCGAAGCCGCCAGCCGCCGCCAAAAATGGATCGACCAAGGGCAATCGCTCAACCTGTACCTGAAAGAACCCAACGGCGCGAAACTCGACAACCTCTACAAACTCGCATGGGTACGCGGCTTAAAAACCACCTACTACCTGCGTACTTTGGGCGCGACGGGCGCGGAAAAAACCAGCTCCGAAGACAGCAGCACCAGCAATGTCAGCAAACCCGCGCTGAAAGTTGCCAGCAACTTGGTATCCGTCGGCTCTGAAGCACCGAAAGCGTGCTCGCTGCTCGACCCCGACTGCGAAGCGTGCCAGTAATAGCTGAGAATGCGGTGATATTGCGGCTTTTACTGCCAGTATTTTGAACCTATTGGATTGGTCTGCTCTCTTAGTAGAGGGCGGATCATCCACTGGAAACCAATTATCGTTTGATCTTTGCATTTAATAAATTAATGGTCAAACGCTGTCGAGAGGAACGTTACAATGATGTTGAACTGGGATGACCCGCTTTCAACCCCAACTTCCAGGGTGAATGGAGGTAAACTTAAGGGTACAATGCCCGCCTTTTTGAACGACCCTACTGTGGAGGTAGACTCAAGTGAACTCAGTGCTGAAACCCAAGTCGCAATTGAACCGTCAACGCAGCAGAAGACGGCAACGGCGGTAACGGGTGCGGCTTCTCTGCCCCTGTACGGAGAGGCCGCTACGAGTGTCAGCAGCTCACGAGTTCGCCCCACGGTTCAGAGTGAACCGTTCAAACCGCAACAGCCGATTCGTGCAGAAGATAAGCGCGTGATCAATGGCAGCGGCGACATTAATCAACTCGCGCCGTTCAAGTACCCTTGGGCGTGGGAATTTTTCATCAACGCCAACAAAAATCACTGGACACCGCTGGACATTAACATGGCGCAGGATGTCCACGATTACCACCACAACCTCAAGCCGGAAGAACGCCACGTTTACGAAAACGTGTTGGCTTACTTAACCACGTCCGACATTTTGGCGATGCGCAACATTGGTCTGGCAGTCATGGAAAAAATGACCGCGCCGGAATTGCAGATTTACCAAGCGCGTCAGGTATACGAGGAGGCCCTTCACACTTGGACCTACCAGCATTGCATTGAAACCATTGGTTTGGATCAGGCGGAAATTTACAACCGTTACCGCGTTGTGCCGGAAATCAATGGCAAGATTCAGTTGGCGAATCGTCGTTTGAACGATGCTTTGCGGCATGACATTAACCTGAGGAATGCTGATGATTTGCACGATTTCGTGTTGTCGTACACCTTCTTTGCGGGGATTTTTGAAGGTTGTTGGTTCTATAACGGTTTCTCGCCGATTTTCGCGCTGCAACGCCGTGGTTTAATGAAAGGCACGGGCGAACAGTTGCAATACATTATGCGTGACGAAGTGCTGCATTGTTCGTTCGGCATTCGCGTGGTGCGCCAAATCATGCAGGAAGAAAACGTCAAACTCGACCCGCAAGCGGTACGCCAAATGTGGGATGAAGCCGAAGCCGCTGAAATCGGTTATTCCAAATACTTGTTACCGACACCGATTTTGGGCTATTCCGCGCAAGATCATCAGGAACAGTTCCGTTTCATTGCTAACCGTCGTGCGCGGCAGTTGGGGTTGGATGAGCCGTTCCCCGGTGCGCAAAACGCGCTGCCGTGGTTGGATGAGCAATCCAATATGCGCAAAGAGAAAAACTTCTTCGAGACTCGTGTTACCGAGTATCAAACCGGTGGCGCGTTGAAGTGGGATTAGTTCCGCTACCTGCCTTGTAATGCCTAGAAGCCCGCTTGATGCGGGCTTTTTCATTAGTGCTACTTAACCACACAATAAGCATAAATAGAATTTTTGTCCTATATTCAGTGATACTTTTTTTATCGGGTATCACCTTCTCGGTGCTTTTGCGGATTTGTGGCATTATGTATTTATTTATTAAGCATGTACTTAAGGGATTGTTACGTCTGGATGGGCGTGGGTATGGGGCATTATGCGGCGCAATGTGTCTTGCATTGCTGATGAATAGTGCTGAAGCAGCTAATTATAAGTTAGGGGTCGTGAAAGACGGTAATGGCACAGTCGTTAGCACACCGCTGGGTATTAACTGTGGTGATGATTGTTCGGAAAGCTATCCCAGTGATACGCCCATTAGCTTAAGCGCGACCCCAGATGCAGGGTATGAATTCTATCGGTGGGCAGGTTGTTCCAGCGTTACTGATAATGTTTGTACCATCAGTTTGGCGAGTAACAAGAATGTCATTGTGATTTTTAAGCCACTGTTAGCGTTAAATGTGAGCAAAACTGGAACAGGTAGCGGTTCGGTAGTGAGCACACCAGCGGGGATTGATTGCGGTAGTCAGTGCAGTAAGTCGTACTTAATAGATAGCTACATCTGGTTAAAAGCTACACCATCGATAGGCTCACGCTTTATGGGTTGGTCGGGTGTGGGATCAGAAGCTTGCGGAACAGCCGCGAATTGTCGGGTGCAAATGACCGCAGCACGGCAGATTACTGCTCGCTTCGACACAATCTTAACCGTTAGTAACGGTGGTAATGGTGTGGTGACGAGCAGCGATGAGGGTATTGTGTGTGGCACAACTTGTACGAATGCGTATGCCGTGGGTTCAACGGTGACGTTAACGGCAACACCGGATAGTGGTTATGGTTTTTATCGATGGTCAGGGTGTTCCAGTGTAGCGTGGAATGTTTGCACGGTTAATGTCGATGCCAGCAAAAATGTAACTGTGAAATTTCAACCTGTCTTTCGTTTGGATGTGAGCAAAGCGGGTACGGGCAAAGGCTTAATCGTTAGTAATCCCCTTGGTATTTATTGTGGTGCAAAGTGCAGTGCGTCGTATTTTAAAGATCGCACGGTTACTTTACAGGCTACTCCCGCTAATGGTTCACGTTTTATCGGTTGGTATGGTAATGGTGCAGAAGCTTGTGGTATCGCCACGACTTGCCAAGTATCAATGAGTGCCGCGCGGCAAGTTGTAGCGCAGTTTGATTTGAGTTTAATGGTGGGGCATAACGGTAATGGCAAAGTGACCAGTAGTGATGGGGGGATTGATTGTGGTACGGATTGCGGACAGGTTTATGTGCAAGATACAGTCGTAGCATTAACAGCCACCCCTGATACGGGATATGGTTTAGCCAACTGGTCTGGCTGTTCAGGTATCCAAGGTAAAACTTGCTTGGTGAAAATGTCTGTCAGTAAAAACGTGACAGCAACCTTTAAGCCGCTGGTCACGTTGAGTGTGACCAAACAAGGTTCGGTTGGTGGTCTGATTCGCAGTACACCAATGGGTATTTATTGTGGTACGAGTTGCACAACGACAGTCGTTGCGGATTCGCTTGTGACGTTAAAAGCAACACCTGCGACTAATGCGTTTTTCATGGGCTGGATGGGGGCGTGTTCCGGCACGGGGGATTGCGTTGTAACCATGAGCGCCGCTAAACAAGTGACCGCAGTCTTTGGACGCTTGGCGAATAAAGGCAAATACTGGGTAACGGGTTACTTGCCCGGTTATACCCAAGGTGATAATGGCGAAATCCCATTCATGCGCTCGATTGATTGGCAAACGGTTACGCATGTGATTCACCATTCCGCACTACCGAATGCGGATGGTAGTTTAGACGTGGATTTGAACAGCGTGAATGCTGTGCGTCGCCAAGCTGCGATTAAAACCGCGCACGCGCAGGGTGTGCCCATTTTGTTTGGTTTAAGTGGTTGGGGTAATCGCTATCGTCCTGTTTTGGCGGATGCGGGTTTACGCACCACGTTGATTAATAACGTGCTGGCGATTTTGGACGAAGGCTACGACGGCATTGATGTCGATTTTGAACCCATTGTGTGGTGGGGCGAAGAGGAAAATCCCGAATATGAGGCGTTCATCAATGAGCTGTACGCTGCCTTACAAACCAGAACCACGCCATTGTTGAATCGCCCGTTGTTAACCGTGTCGGCGATTTACCGTGAACATAAGTTATTAGCGCGTTTGCAGGATAAATTCGACCAAATCAATATCATGGCTTACGACCAGTCAGGTACGGTGCAAGGCATTACGTGGCACGATTCCGCGTTATACAGTGGTGGATATGTGTACCCCAGCACGGGTAATCCGGTGATGTCAGTCGATTACTACATCAAAACGTGTTTGGCAGCAGGGATTCCAGCGGCGAAATTGGGTTTGGGGATTAGTCTCGAAACGCGCTTATGGATCGGTGGCGATGGCACGACCACGGGTGGTGTGAGTTTGCCGTATCAAACGTGGACAAGCGAACCGCGCCATTTCATGAGCGATTACAGCGTGCCGAAAGAAAGCTACGCAACTTTATTGGATAAGTATTATGACCCCGCTCATGCGTATTGGGATGATGCCGCTAAAGTACCGTATTTGAGTTTTGATTTACTGGGTTCGGCAAATGACATGTTTATTTCCTATAATAATGAGCGTGCCGTACAGGAAAAGTTAAATTATATGCGTGGTAAGCGTTTGGGTGGCATGATGTTGTGGCAGTTACAGTACGATTATCGTCCGGCACAAACGGGGGATTTACAACGCCCAATTGTGAGTACCATTCGTGAGAGTTTGTACTGAGTTATTATTAATGCTGATACCGCTCATCGAAAATAATGCTTTCGGGGGCGGTTATCTCAGCAATCCTGCATCTCACTGACTATAGGGTATGAAGGGGCTGGACGGTATGGTGAGGTGAGTGATGAACGTGAAACAACTGAATAGGGATCATGCTTTGAACGATGGTTCTAACGAAATTTCTTTCTGTAAAGGCATGGGCGATATGCCCTGCATTCGCATTAACACATGCCATGCCGATGCCTTGATTAGCCTGTACGGCGGACAAGTTTTATCCTACAAACCGCGTCAGCAAGCACATGATTTGCTATTCGTTAGCCCCGATGCGGTGTACCAAACTGGTAAAGCCATTCGTGGCGGTATTCCGCTGTGTGCGCCGTGGTTTGGGGCTGATCCTGAGAAGTTAGGGCGACCGTCCCACGGTTTCGCACGCTTACAACGGTGGCAAGTGGCGGAAACTTCCATCGCGGCGGATGGTGTAGCGCGGGTATTACTGACCTGCGCCAGCACGCCCGAAACCTATGAATTATGGCCGCAGCGGTTGCGTTGGGAATTAGCCATTACGCTGGGCGAAACCTTGCACCTAACGCTGACCACGCACAATACCGGGGAACGCGCATTCACGTTGACCCAAGCCTTACACACCTATTTCGCAGTCGGACAAGCCGCGCAAGCCTATGTGCTGGGTTTGGATGGCGTGCGTTATTTCGACAATGCGCAAAACGGTCACGGCTCGCTCAAACGGCAATGCGGCACGATTGGTTTTCACGAAGAAGTGGATCGCGTTTACACCGCATCACCAGCGGCACTCAGTTTGGTTGATGGCGTGTGGAATCGGCGCATTCGCATTACCGCCAGTGGCAGCAATAGCACGGTGGTGTGGAATCCGGGGGAAGCGATTGCCGCCAAAATGGTTGATTTACCCAATGACGCTTACCAACATTTCGTGTGCATTGAAACCAGCAATGCCGCTGCGGATGTCATAACCTTAGCCGTTGGTGCATCCCATCAATTATCTGTCGAATACACCTGCGAAGCCTTGCAGTGAAGCAAAGCATTAGCGGTGCACCTTGAGTTTTCGAGGAAAGCAGTTGAAAATCCGCGCTTTCTAGCCTGAACTAAGCAAAACTCATGAGTAAAAAGCGCGAAATTCCGGTGTTCGCACACCCATTGATTGAAACCCACTGCCATTTGGATTATCTGGAAGGCGATGCGCTGGAGGCGGCATTGCAGGCAGCACAAGCGGCGCGTGTGGAACGCATTCTGACCATTGGCGTGTCGCCGGATAATTTGGCGAAAGTCATGAGCTTGGCGCAACAATACCCGCAAGTGTGGGGTACGCAGGGCATTCATCCGCACGATGCTGATGCTTACAATGAAGATGTGGAAGCGCAAATTCGCAGCAATGCACCGCACCCTAAAATCTTAGCGGTTGGCGAAATCGGGCTGGATTATCACTACGATTATTCTGATCGTGCCAAGCAACGCGCCGCGTTTGAAAGTCAGTTACAAATTGCCATTGATTTGAATTTGCCAGTGGTGATTCACACCCGTGATGCTGATGAGGACATGGAAGCTATACTGCGGCAGTTTGTCGCGCACATGCCCAAACGCGGTGTGATTCACAGCTTTACCTCAGGGCAAGCCCTAGCAGCGTATTGCTTGAGTGAAGGTTTTCATCTGGGGTTTAATGGCATTAGCACCTTCAAAGCGGCGGAGAATGTCCGTGAGATTATTGCGCTAACGCCAGTTGAACAAATCCTGTTTGAAACCGATGCGCCTTATCTCACGCCAATTCCTTACCGTGGACACAAAAACGAACCCAAATTCTTACCGTTTATTGCTGAACAAGTCGCGTTAGTGAAAGGCATTGAGCTGGAAACTTTACTGCCGCAAGTGTGGCAAAACAGCGTGAATTTGTTTTGGGACGGGGTTTGAAGGGGGCTTAAGCGCATCGCTTGTGGGGTTTTCGCCACTTGCATTCTCTGGTGTGAACACCGAGAATCGTTGAAAAGCAAAAATACATTCAGCATCACCAGTTAAACAATAATGAGACATTGGGTAGACAACCGCTATCTACCTAGAGACCGCTTTTTTTTAACACACTAGGAGGAGAAAGTATGGGACGTGTAGCACTTGTGACTGGAGGTACTCGTGGTATCGGTGAAGCAATTTGCGTTGCGCTCAAAGATGCTGGTTATACACCTATCGCCAACTACGGCGGTAACGATGAAGCTGCTAAAGAATTCAGCCAACGCACGGGCATTCCTGCTGTCAAGTTTGACGTTTCCGATTTTAATGCTTGCCAAGAATCCATTGCTGCCATTGAGAAAGAGTACGGTCCAATCGACGTGCTGATCAATAATGCGGGCATCACCCGTGACGGTACAATGCACCGCATGGGCTTTGATCAATGGGATAAAGTCATTCAAACCAACTTAGCTTCCTGCTTTAACACTTGCCGTGCGGTCATCGACGGAATGCGTGCGCGTAGCTTTGGACGCATCGTCAACATTGGTTCAGTCAATGGTCAAGCAGGTCAATACGGTCAAGTGAACTACGCGGCAGCGAAATCCGGTATCCACGGCTTCACCAAAGCTTTGGCGAAAGAAGGCGCGGCAAAAGGCATTACTGTGAACGCGATTGCCCCCGGCTACGTCGAAACCGACATGGTTCGCGCCGTACCACAAAATGTCTTGGATAAAATCATCCAAACCATTCCGGTCGGGCGTTTGGGCATTCCAGAAGACATCGCGCGTAGCGTTATGTTCTTGATTGCGGATGAAGCCAGCTTCATTACTGGTTCAACACTGTCCATCAACGGTGGTCAACACATGTACTAAGCGTCTGCTTGGTGCGTGAATAGGGTGCAGCCTACGGGCTGCATTCTGTTATCTCGGCTTATACTCTCTGACTCTGCAACCACATCGTTAAAAAATAGAAAGTGCTACACTGTGTGCATACAATCAGGCAGGAGTCGTTACCATGCAAACTGTCGAAGTCTACACGGCGCGTGATTTGCGCAACCGTTCGGGGGAACTGCTGAAACATGCTCACGATGGCAATATCAGCATTATCACCAAACACGGCAAACCCTCTATCTTGGCAATCCCGTTTGACGCGCATTTATTGCAACATGGGATTCATCGGGTCATTGCTTTGCATATGGTGCAATCCCATCAACTAACACTGGCTCAGGCCGCTAAATTGGCAGACATGGATTTGTCATCCTTCATCGAATTGCTCGGTGCAAGCGGCATTGATGCGGTGGATTATCCGCCGGAAGAACTCGAACGTGAATTGGAGGATGCGCTTGCCGCCTGTGATCATTGCTGATGCCAGCCCGTTGATTGGCTTGGCTAAAATTGGCAGGTTGAATCTGCTGCAAAACCTTTATCAATGCATCTTGATACCTCCCACCGTTCATGCTGAATTACAGGCAGGTAGTTCACGTTCTGGTGGTGAAGAACTTCAGCGGGCGTTAGCTGAAGGTTGGTTGGAGATGGCAGATTATACCGCTATTCCCACCGCCGCTGTTGCTGAGTTAAAGCAGCGTTTAGATCCCGGTGAAGCGGAAGCCATTGCGCTTGCCCTGCATCTCCCTGCCGATTTACTGCTGATCGACGAACAGCGCGGCAGGGTGGTGGCGCAACAAAAAGGTGTGCGCATCATTGGTACGGGGGTCGTGTTGATGACGGCAAAGCGGGGCGGGTATATTACCAGCGTCAGAACGGAGCTGGATGCGTTGTTCCGTTCTGGGTATCGGCTGTCGGCACGATTGCGCGAACAGCTTGCGGTGATGGCAGGGGAGTAAGCGGTTAAATACCCTGACTCTGCAACCACATCTCTAGCAGTGCCATGTGCCAGAGTTTGCTGCCTTGGATGCGGGTTAGGTGCGCTTCGGGTTGGGAGAGCACGGTGTCGATGTAGCCGCGTTGGAATAGCCCGCGTTCGCGGCAGGTTTGCGAGGTGAGCAAGTCGCGCATCATGTCCAAAAATTCACCGCGCACGAATTTGAGTGCCGGTACAGGGAAGTAACCTTTCGGGCGGTCGATGACGTTATCGGGCACGAGTCCACGCGCGATTTTTTTCAGGACGTATTTGCCGCCGTCGCGTAATTTCAATTCGGTGGGCATTTGCGCAGCGAGTTCGACCAGTTCGTGATCCAAAAATGGTACACGCGCTTCCAACCCCCACGCCATTGTCATGTTGTCCACGCGCTTGACCGGATCATCAACAATGAAGGTGGTGACATCGGCACGCAATACCGCGTCGAGCGTTTCTTCCGCATCGGGTGATTCCAACAATTCGCGCACTAAATCGCCCGTGTAATCGTGGGTGTGGAACGCGGATTGCAGCATTTCCGCCATTTCGTCGTGGTCGCGGTCGAAATAATACGGCGCGAGGCGTTGCAATTTGTCGGCGTGCGTCGAAGCGTGCGCTTGTGGATACCAGAAATAACCGCCGAATACTTCATCAGCACCTTGCCCCGATTGCACCACTTTGACGTGTTTAGAAACCTGTTCGGAGAGCAAATAAAAGCCAATCGCGTCCTGCCCGAACATCGGTTCAGCCATGTTTGCCACCGCTTCGGGTAGGCGTAACAAGGTTTGGTCGTTAGGGATGTGGAATTTGTGATGCGTCGGTTGAAAGCGTTCCACCACCGCGTCGGAATATTCGTATTCGCTGCCTTTTTCTTCCGGCTGGTCGTCAAAACCAATGGTGAAGGTGCGAATGTCTTGGATGCCGATTTCTGCCAATAAACCGACCAACAAGCTCGAATCCAAACCGCCTGACAGCAGCACGCCTACGGGTACGTCGGCGATATTATTGCGGCGGCGCACGGCGGTTTTTAAAGCGGCGTGTACGGCGGCAATCCATTCCTGTTCCGAACGCGGCTCGGCAGGGCGACGCGCTACCAGATTCCAGTAACGTTTCAGTTCCTGCCGCCCATCAGTGTGAATGGTTAAAGAATGCGCGGGTTGCAGCTTACGAATCCCGTTCAACACCGTGCGCGGCGCGGGTACGACAGCGTGCAGCGAAAACAGGTTGTGAATCGCCAGCGGGTCGAGGCTGGTATCGATATTCGGCGTGGTCAATAAGGCTTGCGTGTTGGAAGCAAAGCGGAAACTTTTGCCATCCTGCGCGTAGTACAGCGGCTTAATCCCCATGCGGTCACGCGCCAAAAACAGCACTTTTTTGCGCATGTCCCAGATGGCAAACGCGAACATGCCCAGCAAATGCTTGGGCGCATCTTCGCCCCATTCCGCGTAGGCTTTGAGAATCACCTCGGTATCGCCTTCGGAAAAGAAATGATGCCCCCGCGCTTTCAACTCAGTGCGCAATTCGGGGTGGTTATAAATTGTGCCATTGAATACCAATGCTAGACCCGATTCCGCATCCACCATCGGCTGGCTAGACTTGTACGACAGGTCGATGATGGCAAGGCGACGATGCCCGAACATCAAGCCGCCGTCGGAAAAGCTGCCCGCATGATCGGGGCCACGCTTTTCTAGCTTCGCCATCATGGCATTCAGGTAGCGCAGTTCTGGCAGTTGTCCATCAAGACGCAGTTCACCACAAATTCCGCACATAGTCGTTCCCTTCATGAGTTGATTTTCTGCTACGCAGTTTGCCACAAATGCTCTAGTAAATCTAAAAGACCATAATTCACAATAAAGTAAGTTGCACTGGAAATCATAATTATGAAATATAAGGCTAATAAAACCTTTTTGCCAAAGCTTAGCGGCGGATTTCTAATATTATAGTCAACAATTCGCTCATAATTTTTAAGTGCATGGTTAGTTTGATTTAACAGAGACTCTTCAAAACGATTTTGATTGTGCTTGATGGCAATAATATCATCATGATATTGCGCATGAGTAAATAATGCTTCAGATGTTTTGGTTACTAATGTATGTTCAACGCGAGTCTGGGCACGCTTAATGGATTCAATATCACTTGTGTAGTCTAATGATTCTTGTAATTGCTTTTCTAATTGTTGGCAGGCTAACGTTATTTGCTTTAGCTCTTGGGTGGATTTGTTTGATAATTCAATAATGTCTGAATGATTGTCACTTTGCACAAGCAGTGCTTTACTGACTAATTTCTGTAAGCCATAAATTTTGTTTTGAATGAACGCTATGGCATCATTTTTACGTTTAGTATTTAACTCCAGTTTCTGGATATGCGCTAACAGCCGTTTTTCTGATGACTTTAAAAACGCTAAAACTTCATTTTTGTCATTTTCCAATTTAATCTTTTGTTCTGAAAGGCTACTTAGGTTTTCTTGAATACTACTATTGATGATTAATAAATCATCTTTTCCATGTTTAACCAATGTATTAAAGCTGTTTTCTGCATTTTCGACATAAGTACTGGCCTTGTCGGTTATCACATCTATTTTGTTTAGTGTAGAACTGATTGCCGAAGCAGGCTCTTCGATAATTGACCTAAGCTCACTACGAGTGTTTTCATCAATTTGGATATTGTATTTTTCGGGGATTTTACTTATTAGCTCTTTAATTGTACTCGTCGATTCTTTGATTTCGTTATTATTATGGTTCGATGTATCTATATCCAGTTTGTTATCTCTGGTGTAGTTGGCTATATTTTGGTTTTGTATATGTAATGAAATTAAAGATTCAATTATTTCTTTTGTGATTTCTTTTTGTTCATGTTCTTTTGACTTTAATGTGAAGATTTCATAAGAAATTTTATCTAGGATTTCTTTAATTCCTTTGTCTTCCTCTTCTGAAAAAAGAGTTTTAGCCTTATTTTTTACTTCTATCCTCTTATCTGAGGATAAAGGATATTCTATTTTTTCTAAACTTTTTATTTTCTCCACTATTTTTGAGGAAATATTGTTGTAAAGGCTTGGGTTGGTGAAGAGGTTTATGATTTCTAAAGATAATTGATTATAGTATAAAGCTAATGAATATTTTTGAGGTATTCCGTGATAAAAGTCGGCTAATTCTTGATATTTAAAAACAACTTTTGTTGTTTTTTCCTGATCGTAAAAATTATTAAGTTGAATTGCTAACGTATCAATTAACAATCCACTTTCTGATGTGTTTTCGAAGTAAGATAAGCTATTAATAGCTTCTTTCAATAATCTAACTTTGTTTCTATAATCTTTCTCCAAGTCAATCAGTTGATTATACTTTTTGTATATTCCATTAGCATCATTAGGAGTAATCTCGCTAATTTCTTTTGTTGTTTTATTTTTTTGATATTCAGATTTTTCTAGTGAAAAAGCAGTAATGTGGTTAGGATTTAGATCTATGGCTCTTTTAAAGAAACGGTTCTTTGCTAGTTGCATTTCTTTATCATGAGCAAGTAATGCTAAGTGTGCATATTGGTAGGATAAATCCTCAATTTCCTTCTTTACAGAATTATATTCTTTGTTTAATTCTTTTGCTTTTTCTCTAATATGATCTGCTGTACTTATATCATTTGTGTTTAATTTTGACGTTTGGGTTATACGGTCTCTAATATTTTGAATATCTGCTAGTTCTTCTAAGTTGAATACTTCATCATTTATAGACAATGGTTTAATATTTGTTTTGATATTATTTAATTCAAAACTAGATAATATAGTATTTAGTTGGTCTAGTATTTCATCAATTTTAACGCATTCAAATTGATTTGTAGGAATTGCCTTGTATATAATAGACCTTAATGCTATCTCTCCATTTTTACCTACTAAGAAAACTCCAGAGCCGGACATGCCTTTAAGTTTTTCAGGAAACTCGTAATCATAAAAATTTATTGATCCATCAGTATTAATCACTCTTTCAATATCATTTTTGTAATTTGATCTAGGGTTTACGTTGTAAAACTGAAGTGTATTTTTTGTGTCAGTTTCTTTGATATAAGACGGATAACCAGCAGTATAAAAAATGTGCTTATTATAGTTTTCGTTAGTTGTGTCATAAACACTGGTGCTTGGAATATTTTCTAGATTAGAGTTAATGATTATTAATGCAATATCCAATAATTCGTTGCTCTCGCAATTTTCGAAGAAAAACACCTTTTCCTGAAAAACATCGATGTTCCCAAAACTTTTATCATCTTGGAGTATCTCAATTTTCACATTGTATGTGCTGAAATAATTTTCTTTATAGCTTGAGTTTTCCTCTTCCGTAAAAAAATTATGTTTGGCAGTAAGCAAATAACATTTTTCACAATTGTCAGAAGGTTTGAATATGACGCACCCACCTCTGTTTCTTATATGATCAGTAGTTACAATTACCTCGAAAAAATATGGTTTAATCATGTCAGTTATCATCTGAGAATTCCAATTCATCTAGGTAATTAATTTGAAATTGAAAGTGGTTATACTCTGACTCACTAAATTTAAACTTAATTGGCTTGGTGACAAAAATGTTTTTAATATGTTTTTCGCCTTTGGTTTTACCGTAAAGAGCTATTTTGGCGATGGTTTCTTTATTTGGTAGTTTTTTGCATGGACATATAATATATTTGTCGGTTCTAATTAAATCTAGAAACTCTTTGTTTATGTTCTTTATACTTCCATGATGAGAAAGCTTGACTAAATCTAAATGTATGGGATTCTCTGTGCTATAACCCAAGACTTTAAGAGCTTCATTGACTTGTGTGATATGGGCATCTCCAAGAAGCAAAAAATTTCTACTTTCATAAGTAAGTAAGAATGCAATACTGGATTTATTGGGTATTTTGCCATCAAGTTCATAGTCTTGTTGTGCTAGTGCTTTGATATCGTCAGTTTGATTGTCCATGAGGTTGTCACAAACATCCGTACGAATCTTAAATTTGTCCGGGTTCCATACTGACAGTAGTTCATCTAATACTTGCTTGTTGGGTGACAATACTTTGATTGTTACATTTTGGACTATATGGTTAATTTTCTCCTCTACCTCAGTATTTTGGAAATAAGTTGACTTGATGTATCGGATATTTTCGTTTTTTTCAAGAAGTTTTAAAAGAGAGTTTCCATCACTTGCGCTTACATTATTTGTCTTATGTGGTCTATGAAATAAATTACATCTTTCTGGTTCGTTGAAGATTAAATATTTAATATTATTCAAATAATTTTGATCTTTGAAAATATCCACAACTCCACCGATATGATCTCTGTCTATATGTGTGACGATAACCATATCAATCTTAGGTATGGATTTTCTCTTTCTTGAAAACTCTTTCTTAAATGGGTGGCTGTACCCACCATCTATCAAAATAGTGAAGCTGTTATCTATAGTGATTAAAATTGCTTCACCAGCATTTGGTAAAAACTCGAATTTGATTGACATAGCAGCCCCTAGGTCAGTGTGTGGTTTGGTTTAGGTCTATCAGATGTTTAGGGAATGATGGGCGGGGCGTGGAACGATCTACAAATGCGGATTAACAAACGGGGTTGCGTGTTGGCTTGAAATAATTCCATGATTTGTCTCACAGAGTGTTGGGGGTTGTGAGATTAAATATAGTACAAGCGGCTTGAATTTTAAACGGATCAATAAGTGATTTTTTAACTAGGCGGGCTGGGCTTAATCAGTATGTGTTTGGCAAATTTAGGGAAGTGCAGCTACTGACGGTATTTTCTCCCGTAGTAGCTGCACAGTTAGACATGTTATGCGGTATTAGTTCCGAGGTGGGGTTTGCATTCCATTGAGGAAGTCATTAAATCCCGCCGGATTGTTTGCGCCACTGGCTGGTGTGTTATTCGCACCATTGTCGACTGGCGGTGCATTGTTTGTACCCCGCAAGTTAAAGGTGTGGGTAACGGTTTGATTGGGTTTCACGGTAAGACTTTGTTCGCCAGTAAAGTCGCGGAAGGTGAAACTAACGACAACTTTTTGTGCGGGTAAGGTCATTTCTGCCATTGAAACATTGCGTGCGCGATTCAGCACTGTGCCGTCCGGTTCGCGCACGGTGAAATCGACTTTCAGCGGGCTGCCATCATCAGCGGAAAGCGCGACTACGCGCAATTTGCCGATGTTGTCTTGCGGTTCGGCAACAGGGGGCGGTGGCGGTGTAACAGGTTGCGTTGGCGGTGTAACAGGTTGCGTTGGCTCTACCGGTTGTGTCGGTTGCGGTGCGGCAGCCAGTGGTAGCGCGAAAATTTCACTGACAATGGCTTTCGGTGGCACGGTAAGGTTGCGACTTACGCTGGCACGTCCGTTGGCACGCACGGTGATTTTGTACAAGCCGGGTTTGAGGCTGAACGAGGTTTGTGCAGTCGCAGCGGCGGCATCAACATTCGTGCCGTCAGTTTTTTGCACATAGATATTCGCGGCAATCGGGCTGTTGTTTTCAGCGGATTGCGCAATGATTTCTAAGCCGCCATTGTTCAGAGTGCTTGGTTGCGGGGTCACAGGTTGCTGAATGGGTTGGGTGGTAGCAGGGTTTGCGGTTGTGCCGGGGCGTGCGGTATTGAGTGCCGTATTGGTGGCAGGTTTGGCAGTTTGTGGCGTGGTATTAGGTTCGTTTTGCTCATTGATCAATTGCGGTTTGATCTTGTCATTGCCGCTGTCCGCTTGTTGAACATCGCGTTGTGTCGCGACTTTTTCGCCGTCAGATGCACCAATCGTTGGAATATTGCCCGTGTAGTAGGTCGAGGCTTGGCTGGGTTGCCAGTTCGATGTTTCAGGTTGGGCTGGGGTTTTTGGTTCATCGACGAATAGGCTTTTCAAGCCGAGTAAAGCAAATACAAACAGAATGCCAATGCCAAGGCCGCCGATCAGTAATTTCAATTTTCCATTCATAGGGGTGTGTTCTGTCTTGTGCGCAAGTTAATAGATAAAGACGCATTATGTGAAATGGGTTGATTCTAGCAAAGTTTTATCGGGCTAGAAATTGACTTCCCATCCCAGTGTGACACTGCGTTTACGACCTTGAGCTAAGGAGTAAGCGGCGGATGATCCCGCGATGTAGTCCTTGTTCAAGGCATTTCGCACGCCTACTGTCAGTTTAGTCTTTTTGCTCGCTTGCCACTCGGCTGCTGCATCCCAGCGTGTGTAGCCATCCACGGTAAAACTGTTGGCATTATCGCCGGGGCGTTGACCAATGTGCACTGCACCCAATGTGAGTTCCGTGGCGTGATTGGGGCGGTAAGTAACTTGTACCGCGCTGCTGTGGCGTGGTTCATTGCTTAAGTTATTGCCGGTTAAACCGCTATTGCTGCGGGTAATTTTGGCATCACCGTAAGCATACGCAGCGGTAAGTTGCAGTTCGGGGGTTAAGGGTTGGGTAATGCTGGCTTCCACGCCTTTGCTCTGCACTTCACCTGTTAACACGCGGTAATTACTGTCCACAGGGTCGGTGGTGGTGACGTTTTCGCGCTTAATCCGGTAAGTGCTGAGGCTGGCTTGTACCGGATTGCCTTGTGCAGTGCTGTGGGCATAACGTACTCCAGCTTCGTGTTGCACGTTTTGTTCTGGGGTAAATAGATGACCTTGGCGGTCAAATCCCAAATTGGGATCAAACGATTCATTATGGCTAGCGAAAAATTGCCAATGCGGTTTAGCTTGCCACGTTATGCCTACGGAGGTGTTGGTGTCGTTGGTGTCCAGTGAGCGTAAGGATAATTCTGGGATGCTACCATCCATGTTGGTTTGGGTGTTGCGCACCCCCAGCGATAGAGCGAGCTTGTCATCTAAGGTGGTGGTTTGATGTTGTAAGTACACGGCACGCTCCGGCCACGTACTGCGAAAATCCAAGGCACTGGCTGCTAGCGTTACGTCATCTGGTAAGGCGTAGTCGAATGTCGGCTGCTCCGTTGGAATAATGCCATCGCCATAGCTGGCGTAGGAAGTGTAGTGCAAGCGCACTCGCTGATTATAAACCCCAACTTGGGTTTGATGTTTGAAACCTAGGCTTTGAGTTTGGTGTTGTAATTCGGTTTTTAGCGTGGTTTGTTGCTGTTGTTGATCCAGCTTGCGGTAATAGCTGTACCATAATGTTTCGTCATCTGTTGCGGGAAACCCAATGCTGGAAAGCTGTTCACGGCGTTTGCCTTCAATGTGTGCGGTTTGCAGTTTGGCATCCCAATGCGCATTTAAGTGGCGCGTATAATCCACACTAACGCGACTCATACGCCGCTCAGCGGTTGAACGCGGGTCAACATAGGAGACGTTATAAATCGGTTTGCCATTGTGTAAGATAGTCGTGTCATCACTTTCACGGTTTTGCCAGCCATATTCCATGCCTAAATCGACGCTTTGTTTAGCATCATGCCAGCGTAATGAGGGCATAACGGTGAAACGATCATCCCCCACATTAGCGTATCCGGTTTGGGCTTGTTGTCCCGCTAATACCGTCCGCCCTGCCCATGCATTATCGGATGCACTATTCAATGCGCCAGTTATGTCGAGTTGTCCGCGTATTAAGGATGGGGCACCTGTTGTTAATGTTAGCGTGCGTTGGCGAGTGGATGAGGGTTTTTTCGTGGTGTAATGCAGTGTACCGCCTGGTGTGCCAAATCCTGATAGGGTCGTATCGCGTCCTTTAGCTATATCAATGCTTGTTAAGGTCGCGGGGTCGCGTAGGTAAAAACCTTGCACATCTGGTAAACCATCCACGGTTGCTTGTGTCACCTTAGAACCACGAATGCTTACTGCGCTGCCAATGCCGTTACCATCCACTAATTGCACGCCGGGGGTGTAGCTGGCGAAGTCTTCCAAACGATCACTTCCGGTTCGCGCTGCTGTTGTGCCATCAATGTGCGCGGTGGATTGAGCAATGCGTTTGGCAGGGCGGTTATAGACGGCAATATCCGGTACTTGGGGTTTTTTCTTGGCGTAAATGTCAATGTCATCCAATACCGTCGCAGAATCTGCATAAGTTACGGGCGACCAGCCGCAACCCAAGCTTATGGTGACTAACACACTGAGAGTGCGCCACCTGCGGTATTGCGGTGGATTAACATAAAAATTAGACATGGCTCATCATCGCCTTCGGTATTTTTGCTGAAATTTGAGTGTTTTATAGCACAACATTGGCTATTTGCATGGGATGGCTCAGTGCTTTGCGGTAATGGCTTATTCCATCCATTAAAAACGGGCTTATTGCACCCCGCGCCTGAAATAGCCTATCTTACGCGCTTTGATTCTTAGACTAACTCAGACTAATCACGACTAGAGGAGTAACGACCGATGGCTCATACCCTGCCAGCACTGCCTTACGCAAAAGACGCACTCGCACCATTCATGTCCGAAGAAACCTTCAGCTACCACTACGAAAAGCACCACAATGCTTACGTTGTTAACCTGAACAACCTGATTCCGGGCACAGCGTTTGAAACCTTAAGCTTGGAAGAAATCGTTAAAACTGCTCCGGCGGGCGGCGTTTATAACAATGCAGCGCAAGTTTGGAATCATACGTTTTTCTGGAACTGCATGATGCCGAATGGCGGTGCAGCACCGACTGGCGCACTGGCGGACGCAATCAATGCGAAATGGGGTTCTTATGAAGAATTCAAAAAAGCCTTTACAGCGTCTGCGGTTGGTAACTTCGGTTCAGGCTGGACTTGGTTGGTGAAAAAAGCCGACGGTTCAGTCGACATCGTGAACATGGGTGCGGCTGGCACACCATTAACCACTGGCGATACCGCACTGTTGTGCGTTGATGTTTGGGAACACGCTTACTACATCGATTATCGCAACCTGCGCCCTAAATTCGTCGAAACATTCCTGAATAATCTGGTGAACTGGGAATTTGCAGCGGCTAACTACGCAGCTTAATTTCCTGCGCAATAACTGCGAGTTCATGAAAAGCCGAGCCAGCCTCGGCTTTTTTTATGCCTGCTTAAGTAGTATTACGGGTGTATTGCTTAAGTAAAAATACCTAACCCTGATCCAGAAGACCCAGCGTATAACAGCATATATCAGTCGATTCGGTTTTGGTAATAGGTAGGCGAGGCACGGAGTAGCAATATGAAGCAGTGGCGATGGGGACTCATCCTAGCAGGGTGTGTGGGTATCAGTAGTGTGACGGGGGTTCACGCCGCGCCTAAACATTTAGCAGCAGCGGAACAAGAAGTGGTATTGGGGTTTACCGCAGAAGATAGTCCTGTCAGTGCTGCTGAGACATTGCGTGGTAAACCAACCGGAAAAGTCACGGGTTTTTGTCGGGCGGTGGTGGAACAACTGGTGCAACAGGGCTACCGTGTGAGGTTGCAAGAGTTGGATTTAGACGAGCGTTTTGTGTCCTTTGCGCAAAGTTTGCAAGGGCGTAAAGGGGTGGAATGTGGGCCGTCTTCATTGACCCGCGAACGTGCTGAGTTGTTGGCTTCCATCCCCAAAGTTAAGGGGGAATTTACCACACCATTTTGGACGACTAGCACTAAATTGCTGATACATAAAGAACAAATCCCTACTTTGTATGCTGCCGAGCCTGACCGTTTACGCATTGGTGTGCTGCAAACATCGACAACTGCCGTGCCTGTGACTTCCACACTGATTGGGCGTGTTTTTCCGCGTACTGAACTGGTGGCGGTGCAAACCAAAGCCGAAGCGTTACAACGTCTGCAATTACCGTCGGATGATGCTCAGGCTTTGGATGCGTATGCCAGCGATGAGGTAATGTTATCCGATATGTTGACGCGCGATATTCACCCCGAACGGCAAGCGCAATACCGTATCGAACCCGCTGGTATGGGGTATTCGCGGGAAGATTATGTGTTAATAACGTATAACGATTCAGCATTAACCAGCGCATTGAATGTGTGGTTGCAAACGGATCAAGCACGACAGGCAGCAGCGACAATGGCGGTATCGCGCCACGGTTTTGATGCGTGGTTGGCGTGGTCGGAACGCGGTGATCATTGGGAAAGCCTACAACGTTGGTTTTTGGGGATATTATTGTTCGGGGGAATGCTCTCGTTGACCATGATGCTGTTGTTTTGGCGATTGTGGCGCAAGGTACAAGCGATTTCCGTGCCGTTAATGACATCGTGCCACGTGCAAAAAATGCCAGAAAGTGCTGAGGATAAAAGCTTGTTCCTGCATTATTCGCGTGAGCTGCATGACGATATTTGCCAATTAATCGTGGGAGTGAAACGCCAAGTCGAAATGGCAGAACGTTTATTGGCACAAGAACAACATCCGGCGCGTAAAAGTTTGATGATGTCTTTGGATACGCTGGATCAAGTGAGTGAGGCAGTGCGGCGTATTTCTCACGAAATGCACGATGAAGTCGAAGATAAGCTGGATGATTTGCTGCATGATTGTAATGCGCGTTCGGGCATTGCGGTACAGCGCGGCGGTAATCTGCATTGGCGGTGTATTCCCGAAACCATTAGCAACGAGCTGTATCGCGTGGTGCAAGAAATCTTGGTAAACATCGAACGCCATGCCCACGCCACGCAAGTGAGAGTGAGCCTTGCGTACAGCGACAATCAACTGCAATTGCGGGTGCAAGACAATGGATGTGGTTTTAATCCGCAGAACCTTGAGCGCAATGGTATTGGTTTGAAAAACATGCGGGATCGTATCCGAAGCTTATCCGGCTTATTTACCTTGGATAGTGCCCCTAACAAAGGAACGGTCGTGTGCATGACTGTTCCTTGCGAGGTTATCCAGTAACCGTGTTAGCGTTACAAAATTGCGTGGCTATACGGTGAATTAGCGACTTACGGCGCGGTACGCACTAAACGCACATACAATTGGTCATTACGGTTTGGCCAAATATCATCCCCGTCAGCAAAATAAATCGCGGTTGATGGGTAGTAGGTAACGCCTGAACCTTCTTTTTGTAAGGGGTAATGCGAGGGTGTGCTTGTCCAAAAGGCAGCCTCGGTGTAACCGGGGAATACCGTGGGGTTAATCGCCGGGTTAGCATTTTTCAATTCTAAGATGCTGCGCAATTCGGGTAAGTTGGGTACGCGCCAATCGCTGTAACCATTTAAGCCCGTTTTATTGATGTTTTGTGCGTAATCCAACGCGCCTTTCCACGTTAAGGCAGTGTTTTCACCATTACACTTATCGTCAAGGTAATTGATTGGTGTACTACTATCGTTGTAAGTCGTACCAACGGGGCAACGTTGCCACATTAACCCGGTTTTTTTATCGGTGGCTGTGCCATCCGCATTAAACGTGAATTGGCTGGTCGGAGTATGCGCTTTAATGTAGGGGTTAATGAAAAAGTCTTCCGCTTGTGCGACCGGTGCTAATAAGACGCTGCTTAACACCGCACCCATTAAAATTCGTTGTTTCATGGTTTGTTCCTGCAATGAATGGGGTTAGTTACTGCGTACTAAGCGTACCGAGGCATTGTCATAGCCTTTGCCTGCCGACCAGTTGTCATTACCGCCGTTAAAGCCAATAAACCAAGCGTAATCAAATGCCTTGGCATAAGGGGTCGCACTCCAGTAAATCCACGCTTTGGTATTGGGGAAGAAATTAATGTCGATGGTTGGTTCGGGGTCGTGTTTGGTGTGGTCGACAATGGATTGCAATTCGTCAACTTCCGGCAGTCGCCAGTGACTAGAACCACACAAGCCTTGCGCATTCACCGCTTCCACATAACTTTGCGTATCGCATTGACTGCCTTGGCAATGCCCGCCGTCTTGCACGCCCACACCACCACCGTTGGTTGTGTTATCGGTGTTATACCAAGTGTATTGCCAATCCATATCGCGTAAGCCGCCATCTTGGGTTTTTACCTCCCAAATCAAGCCCGTGACATTGTCTTTGACGCATGACCATTTTGTGCCAGCAGCTTCTGAGCCGTTGTCTTCGCCTTTTGCGTTATAGCTCCATTGTTGATCTTGAATGGCTAACGCTTTGCCATCATCACCAATTTTGGTGAAGCTGAAGCCTGCTACGCCATCGCTGTCATCATTATTCGTGGCATCGCGTCCTGTTTGCCCATCTTGCTCTTGCGGAATGGCATCGCCTTGCGCGGTGGTCGTGAGGGCGCAGTTTTCATTGCTGGTCGTTAAATGCCCATTGGCTTTGCCCGCGCTGGTGAATGGGTAATTACCGCAATCGGTAATGCCCGTATCGTTCCATTTACCCGTGGGGGTGGGGTGCAGAATGTCTGTGTTATTCGCATTCACGGTAATGGTGACGCTGGCAGGGTTGGAAGTGGCAGAACCGTCACTCAAGGTGTAAGCAAAAGTATCTGTGCCGCTATGGTTAGCATTAGCCGTGTAGGTAGCGATTAAACCGTTCACGCTCACACTGCCGTGTTGCGGTTGGGTACTAATGCTGGCGGTTAATGTTTTGCTATCGACATCTGTACCGCTGAGGGTGATTTTTTTGCTCACACCAGCCGTGACGCTGGCTGTCGCAGGATTGGCAACGGGAGCATCATTCACCGCTGTGATGCTGAGGTTCACGGTCGCGGTATTGGAGTTTAACGCGCCATCATTCGCTTTGTAGGTAAAGCTGTCTGTACCGTTGAAATCAGTACTGGGTGTGTAAGTCGCGCTACTGCCGCTAATACTTACCGTGCCGTGCGTGGGTTGGCTCACCATGCTGTAAGTCAGCGGGTCGCTATTCGCATCACTGCCGACTAGGGTAATGCTTTGGCTGGTGTCTTCTTTGGTACTGGCACTGACATTGCTGGTTGTGGGGGCGGTGTTGGTCGTATTACCGCCACCATTGCCCGTGTTATCGGAAGAGCTACTACCACCACCGCACGCGGTTAATACCAATAAACTGGAAGTCAACACAGCCACGGGCAACCAGCTAGTTTTTTGCTGTAAAGCCATATAATTAAACCTTCTATCCCTGAGTTGTATCTTGATAGGTTAATGTTATGCGCATGTTAGTATATTTTTTATAAAAATATCCGTGATTTGTTATTGGATTTTATTATGATAATTCATCCATAAATTTTATTTAGGCAAAGTTTTATTAACGATCCGACGATTTAAGTAGTTCTACTGACGTAATGATTCCACTCCAACCCCGCAATAATGCCGCTGTTTAAATAAATACAATCCCGCAAACTATGTTGCATGATTCATTAGCAATTGCTGGAGGTTCAATATGTTAAGCACAGCATCAAAACCAGCTTGGCACCCCAATACCCAAGCCTTGTACGACAAATTGATGGATTTTCAGTTTGACATGCAAGCCACTGACTTTACTTTCCTACAACGGGTGGCGCAAGAAAACGCATGGTCAACCAATTATGCCGAGCGTGTGCTGTTGGAATATCGGCGGTTTTTATTGTTAACGCGCATGGGTGAAGGCGAAATCAGCCCATCCGATGCGGTGGATCAAGTCTGGCATTTGCACATGGTTTACACCCATTCGTATTGGGATGAATTGTGCGGCAAGGTGTTGCAATACCCGTTGCACCACAATCCAATCGATGGTGGCGGTAAAGATCGTGAAACTTTCATGGCGCAATACGCCCGCACGTTGGTGCGTTACCGCGAAGTCTTTGGCGAAGAACCACCCGCCGATATTTGGCCGAGTGTCGAAACACGCTTTGCCAGTCACACGCCGCCACACTTTCAACGGGTTGACATGAACCTGTACAAACCGAAACCCGCCATTAGTGGTTGGGGGAAATTTCTGGTGTTGGGTGGCATTTTTGCGGGGGTAACAGCTATTGCGAACGTGTTCTTTGCGGTATTGGCAGTGTTATTCGTGAATGTCTTGTTCTCTGAGAATGTCATGGCCAGTGGTGGCGGATGCGGGGGCGGTGGTGGATGCGGTGGTGGATGCGGGGGCGGCGGCGGTTGTGGCGGATGCGGGGGCGGTTAAGTGTAATTGCAAAGCTGAGCTAAACTCTTAGGGATGTGTTTATGATAAGCAACGTCACTAATGAGGAGAAAACGAAATGCTGCATTCACGCGGTAAAACGGGGGCGATTTGCTTATGGCTCTTACTCATGTCACAGAGTTGGGCTGAACAATCCATTGTGTTTGGTTACAGCCGCGAAGCTGAACCTGTGAGTTATGATGGCAATGGTGTCGGGGGATTTTGTGGGGCAGTATCACAATATTTAAATAGCCTGCATTTATCCAACGGTGGAATTGATAATGTGCCCTTGGAACGAGTGGATAAACGTTTCGGTGAGTTTGCGAAAACCTTGAAAAATCATCAGGTCGGTATTCAATGTGGTCCCAGTTCCGCAACGGAAAGTCGACAACAAGCTTTAACCGTTGCAGGACAATATAAAGGGCAGTTTAGTGCAATTTTCTTTACCACCAATACCAAAGTTTTGGTCAGAAAAGATAAAGTGGGTGAACTGTTTAATGGTGCGCCCCTTAAAATTGGTATTCTCAATCCAGCCGTGTTTGATGCTTGCCCCAATAAAACCAGCAACACTGGCAGTAATAAAGGTTATTGTGCCAGCGCGAAGTTAAGCGACGTTATTACCACAGGGTCAATTAGTGGGGTGTTCCCACATGTTCAATTGATCCCAGTGAAAAATCGCCAAGATGTCATGGATGGTTTAGTCGGTAAAACACTGAGTGGTGAAATGTTGGATGGTTATGCTGGCGATGCGATTATTTTGGAAAACATGCGTCGTGCATTGGGTAGACAGAAAAATCAATACAGCATTGAACCACCGCTGGGTAGTTTTATTCGTGAAGATTTTGTTTTAGTGATTTATAACGATACGCCAGAGTTAAACATAACTGCAAAACTCAATGCATGGTTGCAAAGTGAGGGCAGTGATGCCATTGCCAGTTTGGAATCGGCACGGGAAGGTGATATGTTATTGCAAGGATTATCAGATGCTTTGGTTTGGTTAAACCGTAGTGATCATTTGCAATTGGCTTTCTCGGTTATGGCAGGGTTCTGTTTATTCGTTTTGGGTTTGACCGGTGGTTTATGGTGGTGGGTTTGCCACGTCAAACGTAAGTTAACGTATTGTGTATCACCAATAGCAAAAGCTTTAGCATCCGACCTCAAGTCATCAAACGATGATGGTTCGTTAAAAGTCGAAAAGCAGGTGTTTTTGCATTATTCGCGCGAATTACATGACAATATTTGCCAATTGATTGTGGGGGTTAAGCGTCAGGTGGAAATGGGGGTGAAACTCATGGATAACAATGACCAAGCCCCGCGTGCAACTTTAGCACAATCCTTGGTGACGTTGGATCAAATTAGCCAAGAAGTGCGTAAGCTTTCCCATGATATTCGCAGTGAAGTGGAAGATGTTTTGGATGACCTGTTGCACGATTTTAGCCAACGCACGGGTATTGTTACCTCGCGCCACGGTAATTTGCAATGGCGCAGTATTCCCAAAACCATTAGCACCGACGTGTATCGCGTGGTGCAAGAAGTGTTATTAAATATTGAAAAACACGCCGCCGCGACTCAAGTACAAGTGACAATGGCAAATACGGGTAATCAGTTATGCTTGACGATTCAGGATAATGGGCAAGGCATGGATACCAAACAACTAACTGTTAAGAAAGGCATTGGTTTGAAAAACATGCGCGATCGTATTAAAGGTTTACAAGGTCAGTTGCTGATTGACAGCCAATTGGGGCAAGGGACGCAGGTTCAAATAAATGTGCCTTGTGAAATGATTGATTAAGGTGAAAGTCGTGAGTAAGAACATGCGTTTACTGATGGTGGATGATAATGAGCTGGCACGCAAAGGCACAGCAGCATTACTGGCCTTGGAATCGGACATGACCGTGGTGGGCATGGCGAGCAATGGTGAAGAAGCGGTGCAAATGGCTCTGGAATTAAAGCCAGATATTGTTTTAATGGACATTCACATGCCGGTTATGGATGGTTTGGAAGCTACGCGGCGTATTAAAGCGGTTAACCCTGAAATTAAGGTGTTGGCTTTAACCATGTTGGATTCGGATGCTTATTTAACCCAAGTCATGAATACCAAAGCCGAAGGTTATGCCTTAAAGAGTATGGATTATGATCGTCTGCTCAAAACCATTAAAGCGGTGTACCTTGGCGTTTTTGCTTTTCCACCATTACGTAAATCAACATCGCTCTTAGAACCTGTGGTAAATGAAGCTTCGGCACTGCGCTTAACACCACGCCAGTTGGAAATTGCAAAGTTGTGGGTGGACGGTTTAGCGGCTGGCTCGATTGCTAAAAAACTGGATATTAGTACGCGCGGTGTGCAAACCCATATTCAAAATATTTACCTGACCAGCCAAACCAAAAATCGCATTGAGTTGCTGAAATACTTGCAAAAGCATGAAGCCTTATAATGTGTGGTTACGATTTATGAGTTGAAAGTCAGTAATTGGGCAGTCTTCAGGGCTGCCCTTTTTTATGCTTAATCATTGTGGTCACGAATTAGCTTTCTCCGTTTCACAATCATAAAAGCTTAAGTAGAAATACTTGTGTTTTAATTCTTATATGATTAGTCAATATTCCCAATATTTTGCTTAAGCCCTTATTTTGATAATGCACCCATGCATAACGAAATAAGTGAGCGAATAATGGGATGTCAATCAAAACTTTTTTTAGCAACCGTGATGGCGGTATCCATGACTTGGAGTGTTACTTTGCTAGCGGCGGATACCCAAAATGCTGAATCCACTACCATGATCAATGATGCGAGCTTAAAAAAAACGGATACTGCACTGAATGCATCGATTACTACACCCGTTGATTCGTCTAAAAAATCAGCGGATGAGGCGGCAGATCATTCACAACGCATCGCATTTGATCTAATGATGGTGAGTGTGGTTGCCAATAGCATGAAGTAATTAATACTTACTAGATTATGCCACGTTAGATGGGGAGTGCCGTTATAACGTGGTTATTGTGAGATTTTATCGAGGGAAATAATTTCTAAGCAGGCAGACATTAGAAAAATCTGTACTATCCTCAGTAATCTTTAACCCTATTTTGTCGCCAATAGCGTATGACCCTACAGATGGAAGATGATGATCGCTTGCCAGATACGTATTACCGCAATCTGTATCAGCAATTTTGCGACGGTAAACGTGCAGCACAATATGAGCTGTTTAACTTGTGTGCCAGACGTTTGCTACGTTATGTGCGTCGTACCTGTATTTTTCAGGATTTCGATGCGGCTGAGGATTGTGTGCAAAACACTTGGCAGCGGTTGTTTGAGTTATGTGGTACGAATCCACTCAAAACTAGTGGTAGTTTTTGGGGTTGGGTGTGTGCAATCGCACTGAGCCAAGCCGTGGATAAGCACCGTAGTGAAACTCGCCAAAAACGTAGGCCGGAAGCTGGTTTCGTCAGCCTCAATGATGAAAATAATCATATTGAAGTAGCGGACGACATGGCTGACCCTGCCCATATTCATGAACAACAGGAAGAGCAGTATAAGTTGGCAGCGCGACAACGTATTTTTCAGGAAGCGGTGGCGGCCTTACCCGAAAAGCAGCGTGTTGCGTTCCAATTATGGGCTTTGAATCAATACTCCTTGGATGAAATGGCCAGCATGTTGGAAGAAAATCCAGAAACGGTGAAGACGCGCATTCGTTTTGCCAAGCAGAAGTTGAAACAGGCGTTGTCAGCCGATGGCTTGCTGTACAACGATCGGGAGGGATGAAAGCATGAGAGTGGATGATCATACAGCAGATGATATGCCCGGCGATGATCCGTTGTTTGATGTGGAATTGCAGGGCTTATTCCGGCAGGCATTACAGCATGAAAGCTTTCAGCAGCAAGTGGCTCACGATTTGTGTACTTTGTCCGCTGCGGGGCAGGCAGGGTTAACAGCGCAACACCAAACCTTTGTGCAGGAGGAAAACTTATCTGCTGCGGTGAAAGAACGTTTGTTAGATTCACTGCCGTGTGATTGTGCTGCCTCACCAGTCGCGGCGGCATCGTCTGCTACCACAAGTTGGTTAAGTCGCCTGTTACAAAGCGCAAGCGGTAGCACGAAACTTGGCGTGGGTTTGATGCCATTCTTGGTCATTGCAGGCGTAGTGGGGGTTGTGTGCGTGCCTTTAGTGTTAATGATACCTGCACCACCCCCTGATGTGGTACGCGGTGGTGCAGAAACCAATCAACCGCTATCGTCCGGCGATAATCCCAGCGTCCAACCGAATGCTAATGGTTTAACGCCCGCGATCCGTGAACGTCAGCCGCAGCAATGGTTGGCAGTGATTGCGCACTTGCTGGAACAGGGCAATGTCACGGTGGCGTTGGATGAATGGCGGCATTTTAGCTTTATGCACCCGACTTTAATGCCTGCCAGCGGTGGTAAAGCGGTCAGCACGCCAGCGTTACGTCAACAACCTCAGCAATGGTTAGCGGCAATGGCGGCGCAAGTGCGTACTGGCGATTTACAAACGTTTAATGCCGAGTTTGTGCAATTCCGTGCCGAATACCCGACCTATCATGCTCCTGCACATTCTTCACCTAAAGTTCCTCCAAAATCCCCTTAGTCGTTACGGTTTGCTAGGCTCGGTAACTCACCACCCGCGCCGTAAATACTAAAGCCTGCCCAATACACGGGGTGGGCGGGTTGTTGGGGTGGGGCTAATCCTAACCAGCAGCGCAAGGAACACACAGCGGGTTGTGCCGCCATCATTTGCATGGTTTGTTGTAAGGCGTAAGCGCGATGCGGTGTTTGGGGCAAAATGGCAAATAAGCGTTGCATGAAACGCGTGGTGGCTTGGGAATGCACATTCCACTGCGTTGCCAAGACGCTGCGTGCGCCCGCCATGAAAAAGGCTTTGGCTAATTGCGATAAGCCAGTCACCGTATCTTGTGTGGTAAGCGTACCGGTTTTGCACGCGGCTAATATCACCCATTCAGCTTGTAAGTTGAGGTTGGCAATTTCACTGGCGGTTAAATAGCCGTCGTCCTGTACCGAACCTTGTGTAGGTGGGGTGAGAATTAAACCGGGTTCAAGTGCGTAAAAAGCTGCATTACTGGGATTGTCATCCGGCAACAGTGCGTGAGTCGAAAACATCAAAAGCTGTGTGGTTTGCAAAGTGCCTTGCACATTGAGTCGTTTAAGTTGTTGTTCCGTGGCTTGTGCTTGCAGAAAAACTTGGCTGCGATGCGCTGACAATGTTTGCGCAAGGTATTGAATTTCATCCGCAGTTTCGGGCAATGGCAGCAGGCTATTTTGTAAAAACTGTGGCTGGCGTAAATAATTCAAACCCGACAGTTGCCTATCATTGAGCATGGTTCGCAAAATGTGCTGCGTGGGCATTTTACTGGTGGCGGTTAACAGTGGATCACCAAATGCGATTAGAGCATTCGTATTTGCAGTGGGATGGGCGTGCCTAAATTCGGGGTGTTGCAAGTCCGCTAACGCATGGGCGGAAGGTAAATATGAAACAGCATAACGGCTTATTAACCAATCCAGATGCCTGTAATCAGGGCGTAATGAATCGGGTGCGGGGCTGCGAATTAAAGCTTGTAAGGGTAACGACTGCAAAGCGGCATCCGTGACGACAATTAAATGTTGCGTGTCACTTAACACGCTTTCTGCGGGAGCTAATAAGATTTTATACAAGGCGTAAGCTTGTTGGGTATTAAATGTTTGCTGCGGATTCATTAAGCTTTGCATAAAGCTGTTTGTGGCATTGCGATTGAGTGCTTGCGCAAGTTGTGTGCTATCACTGTCTAAACTAAAAAATGCTGCTGGTTGTTGATAGGGAATCACCAGTAAATACGTGACGTTTTGATCCACACTCCATAATAATAAAGCTTCGTGAGGTTTTAACAAGGTTTTGGCTTGTGACAAGCTTAAGGGTCGTGGGTCTAAGTATTGATTATAGAGAGGTAAGTTTTTTTTAAGTTTTTGATGCAATTGTTGAATATCGCGTAGCAATTGTGTCTGCAATATCCCATCACGTTTTGTTTGAGCTACAGAGGGTTGCATTAATTGTTGGGTATAATGTTTTTCACTCGCGTTTAATTGCTCTTGTTTTTTCCACAAAGTATTGAGGTCTTGTTGTAAGCTTGGGGCAGCACGCCGCAAAACCATGCGTTCTAAACTGTGAATGCGTTGTGTGCCTTGCGCAATTTGCATGGCTTTAAATAGCTCTGGCATGACTGTTTGAAGTTTGAGCTTTTGATTGATAATGCCTTGCTGTAAAATAGCTAAATGCAAATGCGCTAATTGTTGTCTGGCTTGTTCTTGTTCGGGACTCAATGTGGCGTATTGCATAAAGCCTTGATAAGCGCGATAAATAAAGACTAACGCGCTCTTGTAGTCTTGTTCATAACCACTAATGCGTGCTAATAATGTCAGTGTGGAAACTTTACTGCCCTTAATGCCCGGTAATAATGAACTGGATTGACGCAATAAGCGGTGTAGTTGTTGTTTAGCTGTGCGGTAATCTGCTTGTTTAATGGCGGCTTCGGCAATTTTGGTTTGTGCGCGTGGTAATAAAATAGCATTGATGAATTGTGTCGAGTGATCTACGTTGGTTTTGTTTTTTTGTAACTGTGTTAAACAGTTTTTTAAAAGCTTTTCACCATTTTTGATATGATCAATGTTCTCAGAATTAATGTAAAACGATGCCAGTGAAATGGTATTGTAAATGTTTAAGTTATTAGCAGGTTTTTGATGATTTAGGCTTTGTTGGAAATGCTTTTCCGCCTGTAACCAATCACTAATGCGTTGGTTTTTCCGCCAATAGGTTTGATAAGTTTGCCCTAATAAATTATGCAGCACGAAACGGTAATCAGTATTAATGGCGAAAGTATCAAAACTGGTTTTTAATAATGTAACCGCTGCATCAGGCTGGGCTTGTCTTAAATGAAACAATGCTAGGTTAATGACTAAAGGGAAAACCTCTGGGTTTAAATCCGTTTGGGGGTTAGCAAGGAAGTCAGCAATAATGGGATTGATTTGATTGAGTTTATCTGTGGCTGCCGCTAAATCTTGGTGTAGCATATCGATTTCTGCTAATTCTAATAGAATGCGGGCTTTGGCAATAGCAGGTCGGAATTTATTGGTGAGGGATGTTGGTGTGGTTAAACGTTGGGATGAACAATGCAGTGCCGCTAATCCCTGTTGGAACGCAGTCGTGGCGGCGGCAATATTGCCTGTGAGTTTGGCTTGATAGCCCAATTGATTGTAATGCGTGTATGTGTCAATGCACGGTTGCGAGATGGCTGACGATGCGGGTAACAGTGTGAACACAGCGGTAACGGGAAGGGGGTTCGGTGCGCAGCAGCCTATTGTTAGGATCAACCATTGACACACACGAACCACGTACCGCCGCGCTGGTTTCAACGCATGGCTCTCCAATCACCGTAGATCGCAAATGCTGCCCAGTAGTAGGGATGAGCCGTGGTGATGGTGGGTTTGACTGAGCCGCCTCGCCATTGACACCACCAGCCGCAGCTTGTGTTGGTAGCGGGAGCAGTGATCGTCGCCGCTTGCAACAGGTGTAACATGCTTTGGCGCAAGGCTTCGGCGCGGTGTAATGGCGGCTCGTGATGCAAGCGATTGAATACATCTGTTACCAGTTGGGAGGTGTAATGCGAACTCACTGACCATTGTGAGGCGAGTACGCTCCGGCTACCTGCCATGAAAAAGGCTTTGGATAAGCCTGACAATCCGGCATAGGTGTCGGTGTCGTTTAAGGTCGCAGTATTACAGGCGGATAAGAGTACCCAATCGGCATTCAAGTGCAGTAAAGCAATTTCACTGCTGCTGAGTAAGCCGTCATCTGCGCTGCTGCTAGCGATGGGGGGGGTCAATACCAATCCAGCTTCGGTTTGTGTGTCGTGGGCTTGGTAGGGTAATAAAGCGTGAGTGGCAAAACTCAGCACTTGCACGCGACTCAATTCACCGCTTTGATCGAGTTGTTTTAGGCGAGCTTCGGTGGCATCGGCTTGTAAGAATAGGGCAGTTGTTGCGTCAGAACGGTTCAAGGATTGAGCGACAGTGCGTAATTCGTCGGCTGTTTCTGGCAGCGGTGCTAGGGCTTGACGCAATAGGTTGGGGTCATTGAGGTAAGTCGTGGTGTTGATTTCGTCTTGCTGCTGCGGGTTTTCCATGCCTCGCATTAAGCTGGTAAGGGTGAGTTTACCGCCCTCTAAATGTGGGTCGCCAAAGCCCATGAAGGCAATGCGCGGCTGGGAATTGGTAACGCTCGTGAGATGGTGCAAATCCGCTAAGGCGTTTACCGAGGGTAAATACGAAACCGAATAGTGTTTAATTAACCAATCCGCCTTAGCGTAATCGTTGGGTGCGGTTGGTGGGCTGGTTAACAAAACCGGTAAAGGCAGGTTTTGCAGCAAACCATCCGGTACGGCAATCAGGTGTTTCACCCCTTGCAAATCAGCAGCGGCGGGGGCAAGCAATTGTTGGTAAAGACCATAAGCAAGGTTAAGGTCAAACTCTTGTTCGGGGTGAGTTAAGGCGGCGCGTAAACCTTGCTGGCTTGAACCCAAGACACTTTCTAATTGTGCTCTGCTGATGTCGAGTGCATGGACGCGCAAGGGTTGATTGGCACGCACCACCAATAAATACGATGAACCAAGTACGCTGTTATTTTCCACCCACATTAACAGTGCTTCATCCGGCTGGAGTAAAGCTTGTACCTGTTCGACCGTTAGCGGCGCGGGATGCGCAAGCTGTTGATAGATAGGGAAATGAGCTTGCAGCGTTTTTTCTAACGTTTGAATAGCAGCGATTGTTTGCTGTTTATCTTGCCTCAACTTGGTCAAATCCACGCTAGCGGTATTATCAGCGGTGGCGTGTGTGGGCATGTTTTCCAATACTTGCAGGTGATTTTGCTTTTCCCACAAATTGGCTAATTCATTACGTATGCTGGGATCATGGCTAGCATTGCGTAACACAACTTGGCGAAAGGCGGCTAAACGTCCCGAACCCTGTGCTTGTTGCGCCCTTTGAAACAGTTCGGGCAAAGTGCTATCCGCTGGTAATTGCCCTAACTGAATGCCCTTCATTAATGTGGTGACGTATTGCAAGCCTAGTGCTTGTTTGGCTTTATGTTGTTCTAAGTTATCAATGGGGTAGGCATCGTATTCTGCGGCGGCTTGGTTTAGGTACGCCAATGTTTGATGGATATTTTTTTGCAACTTCGTGATGGCGGCTAAATGCTGCAAACTCATGGCTTTACTCCCCGTGTGTTCGGGGGGTAATGGGTTGTTTTTATCGTTAATATTCTGGGAAATGTACTGAATAGCCGCAGGATAATGCCCAGCAAGGGTATTGAGTTCCCCCAATTTATTGCGGTGGGCGTGCAACAATTCCCGCTTGTAGGCGAGTTCGAGCTGGCGCAAGGCGGGGTCTTGCTGGTCGGATTGCTCTCGTTCCAAGCTGGTTTGTTCCATTGCTAGTGCTTGTTGCAAAGCGGTAATGGCTTCGTCGTAGCGTTGTTGCAGTTCATAGGCGTGAGCCAACAATATGAGCGGCATACTGAGGTCAGGGTCATTGCGTTGGCGATAGCCATCCACCGTGCTTTGATAAAATTGCACAGCTTGGGTGTAATAGTTTGAGTCTTTAAATTGGTCGCCCATTTGTTCGTACAATTGCCCAATAGTCAGCAAGTGTAAGGTAAGGTTCGGATCATTGGCGGGCAGCGTTTGTTGCTGTTCTTTTAATACTTGAAGGTGCAAAGTTTCAGCGGCTTTAAACTGTTGCTGATTGGCGTACAGCATTGCCAAACGCATTTGTACCGATTGTTTGGTTTTGGCGAAGTTTTGCGTGTTTTCACGTAAGGTTTGGGCTTGTTGTGTGGTCATGGCGGGTGATGCTTGAGTAGGGAACAGTTGTTGCCAACCTTGTTCCCAGTACTTCACGAAGCGTTCCCAACGTGAAGGTGTAGGCGGGTAAGCTAGGTTTTCCAATATGCGTTGGCTTTCTGTTAACAGGGGCATTGCCGTTTGGAAACGTTCTTGCTGTTGGTAAAATTCTGCGAGGTCACACAGGGATTGAGCGACTTGCAGGGGGCTTTGCGCGGTCATGAATTGCAGCATGGCTAAGTCATCCGCTGAAGCATTTGTTTGGTTGTGCGAGTTAATGTAAGCGGTTTGTAAGGCGGTGTTGGCTTCCCGTCGACTGGCTAATGCCGCACTTAGTAAGGCTTCTATCTGATGAGTATCGCCGCGCAGTTGGTATGTTTTTTTCTGATAGTTATAAGCTAAGCTTAGCCAAGTCAATAGATTAGCACGTTTTATTTGGAGTATTGCGCTTTGCTCAAGGTGCTGGTCGGTTGGTGGAAGAGCTTGCAATTGCGTTAGCCAAGTTTGCACTTGTTGATTAGCCGTTTTACCCAATGTCACCGCTGGTTCGGGTTGCGCATTAGTCACTAAGTTGGCTAACTGGTCGGTTTCTGCATCCAGAATCGTGCTTTGCAAGTTGTGTACCGCCTGATCATCAATTGACGCATGTGTTTGTAACTCGCGTAATTGGTTTTGCAATTGCTCGATAGTGGTAGCGTACAGTGGGGTTGAGATTAAACTGAGCAGCATAATGCTAACAAGTGATTTCAGGGCTGGCTGCATAAATCGTGACACACATAAAGCTAATGATGGTTTTTTATATAGCACACCTCGTTAGTGTTCAACACGTTTGTATTTATTTATGGATAAAATTTGATTGCTAACGAATGAATTAAATTAATCATTAAATTTTCTTATCGAAAGCTTTGTCGAATTTTAATCTGGATTTTTACATTTTTGCGTAAAAAGTTTTACCCCTTTTATTCCATGTTGACGTAAGGCTAAGTAACAAAGCTCGTTTACCGTTTTTAGATTTAGCTACGTTAAAATGAATTTATAAGGAAAGTAACATGAAAGCACAAAATATTTTAATCACTGGTTTGGTTGCTGTGGCATTAACCGGCTGTGGTGGTGGTTCAAGTAATACAGCAAAAACGAACCTCGGTGGAAACAGTTTGGTTGCGGGTGATGGCGGCGGCGGTGTTAATAAATATACCAGTGAAGCGGGATCGACCGATTTGGCTTTGTTGACTAGTGTCAATCAACGGGATTTCATGGATTTGTTGGTGTATAGTGACAGTGAAGCCTTTTATAATAGTTTTATTTTGCCGCGTGGTGAAAATAAAAATACAAGTAAAGCCGTGAGCGGCATGTTAGCTAAGGACTTAATGAAAGAATTGGTTAAAATCGGTGATGATGCAGTTGCTGCCAAACGGAGTAATAGTGCAGCGCGTGCCTACAACTCAACCTACAATTGTGATGATGGTGGTAGTTTAAATATCTATGGTGATTTAGATAATAGCACGCTGCAAGGTACATTAAATATTATGTACACTGCTTGCCAAGTGGGGGATGTGATGAAACAAGGTAATGCTACTGTTACGGTTAATAAAATCAGTTCAGATCACTTTGTGGATTACAGCATTGGCTATGATGGTTTAACGGTTTATAAGCTTGATCAGTTGATGCTTTATACTGGTTCTCAACACGTTGTCCGAACATTAACGAATGGTATTTTGACCAAGTTCGTCATGACATCTGATTTATATCGTTTAAATCAATACGCAAATATTACCTCATTAGACCAAACAGAAAATACTTATTCAGTTAGTGGTTATCAATTTGCGGGTAAGTTATGTCATGGTGCTTATGGTTGCGTTAGTATCACCACTCGAATTCCGTTTAAAAGTGGTATCGGTGAACTCACAATGGCAGGCAGCAATAATAGCAAACTCTTAGTTTACATTGCACAAGGTGATTTGGTTTCACGTTTAGATGAGGGTGATGGCGCATATCAACCACCAGTGATTTATTAAATTGACTTTTAATAATTACAGTTAATTCATTAATTCATTATAAAAAATCCAAATTTCTATGTGATGGACTATTTACCTGCGAATGTGAGCCAGTAATGCATTCGCGGGTTTTTTATGGCAGTTTGCTAGGTTCGTGAGAGAAGAATAAAAATACTTTTGTATTAACCCTTTTTGCTGCATTTGGCGTATGAGGGTATAAGAACGCTGAAGTTTAAATAGGCATGGTTTGATTTTTGATTGCTGGCAAAATGAGGATGAGATTTATGAGCGATAAAACCCGCTTTATTGGCACACCCATGAAAACCACATTGGGCAATGTTTTGGATGGTAAATTAGAGGACGCTTTTTCTGGCATAGATTCTAAGCGTTTATCACGCTTACAAGCCGCAGCACCTAAAGTCACTGGGAATCCTGAAACAGTGATTCTAAACTCAGTAATGGATACTGAGGTTGACCCAGTCGTAGGATGGGTGGTGATTATTCAGGGCAAGGGTAAGGGTATTTCATTGCCTTTAGTGAATGGGGTAAACACTATTGGTCGTGATCCTGACCAGCGTGTGGCTTTGAATTTTGGTGATGATAAAATTACCCGAAAACAACATGCTTTGATTACCTATGAACCTAATGGGCATGTGTTTTATCTACAGAATGGCATGGGTTCTAATTTAACGTATTTAGAAACCAACACGAATGTGGTTTTGCAACCGACAGTATTACGTAGTGGGCAGTGTGTTTTATTGGGTAATACGACACTGAAGTTTATTGCCTTGTGTGGTGTGGATTTTGATTGGCACACGCATTGCGCTTAATTGGAGTGGTTTATGGCAAGTCAAGCGCGAAATACCACGACAGCAGTCAGTACAACCGGAACGATGCAATTAGATGTGGGGTTTGCCGCACATCAAGGTGGGCGTGATAACCAAGAAGATAGTTTGGGTTTTCGTTATCAAGCGGATGGCTCTTTATTAGCAATTTTATCAGATGGTATGGGTGGTCATGCGGCTGGTGAAGTAGCGAGTGAAATGGCGGTAACAGTTTTCGGCGAGTATTTTCCGCAAACAACAGGTACTGCATTACAACGTTTAGAACAGGCTTTGCATTATACCCAACAACATCTTTCACAGTGTGCACAGCAACAAAGTGCTTGGCAGAGTATGGGCGCGACATTGGTCGCTGTAACAGTAAAAACGGATACATTATCGTGGGTTAGCACTGGTGATTCGCTGTTGTATCGTTGTACGACGGATGGGGTTTTGGCGCAGTTGAATACGTCCCACACTTTAGGAGAACGTTTTAAGCGTTTGTGGCAAACTGGTAGTATTTCGCGTCAAGCTTATGAATCAATCGATAATCCATACGTACTAACCAGTGCTTTGGGTTTAAATAAACTACAAGAAGTGGATTTAAACCAAATACCATTGAGTATTGGCGATACTATTATTTTGGCAAGTGATGGCGTGTTAACCCTAACTTCGGCGGAAATAGCTGCTTGTGTGCAAGCAAAATTATCGTCACAAATAATAGCTGAGCGTTTAATGCAAGTTGTATTGGCAAAGCATGATGAGCAGCAGGATAACATTAGTTTGATTGTGATTCGTTGTTTGGCAGTTAAACAAAAACGTTGGCTTAAAGTGAAATTTGCCATGAGTGGTTTAATGGTGTTGGGTTTGATAGCTGCGTTTATTTTTAGTCGCTACCAAGTCATACAGTTACATGATCAGTTGCAAACTGTGCAAACATCAGTAAACGAATTGCAAACAGTATTAGACCATACTCAACAAGCACTCTTAGAGCAAAAAGCTAAGCTTGCCTTATTGGAATATCCAGATAAAAAAATGCCGAAACCAAAGGGAAAGCCTTGATTGGTTTAGGTATGTATTGTGATTGAGGTTGATTATGTTAAAGTATTTATTACCTGTGATGTTGAGTAGTGCCATGCTTTTTTCCACCGTACAGGCTAATGATATTAGTCAAATCGTGGATGCAAAAAATAGCGTGGTATTCATTTCTGTTAATTTGGGTAAAGGTAAAGGTGGTTCAGGTAGTGGTTTTCTCGTCGACAAGACACATGTTGTAACTAATTTGCATGTCATTGCTGGTGCAATGGATGAGCAAATAGCAGTGCTGGATAAAAATAGCAAAGGCAATGATGTACAAACTCGCCGTGTTAAAATCATTGATATAAAACCACAGTATGATTTGGCACTGCTAGAAGTTTCTAACTTAAATCGTGAATCATTAAAATTGGCGTATGATGATGAAGTTGCAGAAAATACTCCAGTTTCGTCTATAGGTTTCCCCGGTTATGCGAATGCAGTTGTTACCAGCCAAGAAGGTTTGGTAGAGGCATTAACGAATCCCATTTTGCGTGAAGGGAAAGTATTACGTACCATTAATACACATGAGTTGGGTAATAATGCTGTCGAAGCAACGATCTTACAACACGATGCCCCGATTGATCACGGTAATAGCGGTGGGCCATTAGTGAATACCTGTGGTGAGGTCGTAGGGGTTAATGTCATTGCACATAAAGATTTGAATGCGATTAGTGATTCCATTTCATTAAAGCACCTTTATACTTTATTGGATGATAATAATATAGCGTATGAAAAAGCGGCGGTATCTTGTTCCACAAGTTTGGCGAATAATACCATTGCCAGCACTGTTGATAGTGATGATGTATTATCATTAGACATTGCTCAGCGTGCTGTGCCGTGGGTATTCATGGCTTTATTACTGAGTGGAGTGGTTTTTTGGGTAGTGCGTAAAGTAAAATCTAACGTAAAAACACAGTCAGACGTGATAAGCACCACACCGCAAACAGCAGGGTTGTGTTTACAAGGCATGGATGCTTATCACGCTTTACATTTTCCACTAAGTGGGGAGCGTATACAAATTGGGAGTGCGCAGGGTATTAATGATTATGTGATTGCGAATGATACTGTTTCACGCCAGCATTTAAATTTGCATCGAGAAAAAGGTGTTTGGCAAGTTATTGGTTTAAATACAACTAATGGTACAATGGTGAATCAGAAGCTATTACCTGTTCATGCAGTGCATACCTTGTCGGTAGGTGATGTAATCAAACTGGGTGAGGTGCGTTTGGTATTAACACGCGCATAAAGCCATATTTTCTGATAATTTCACGTGCATTAATTTCTTGTCAGATTTTCTCTGCATTTAACCCCACTCTGAGGCAAATAACGTATTGAATGGTATGGATGATAAAGTGCGTTACGCAGCCACCAATCGTTTGCCTCGGAGTTATTATGAACCTTCCCTCAGAACATTACCAAGCCTTACCCATAGGCACTGTTTTGGCAGAATACGAATTGCAACAAGTATTAGGCTGTGGTGGTTTTGGTATTGCTTATTTAGCGTATGATGCCTTGTTGGATCAACACGTTGTTATTAAAGAATACTTACCAGCACAACACGCTACCCGAATCAGTGGCAAAACCGTTATACCTGTGCATTCTAAAGCCGAAGCTACCTTTAAATGGGGATTAAGTCGTTTTTTAGATGAAGCAAAGGCGTTAGCTGCATTTCGCCAACATCCACACATCGTTTCGGTTTTACGTTACTTCGAAGCAAATAATACTGCTTACATGGTTATGGAGTTTTTGGGTGAAGTAAGTTTGCAGGATTATTTACACCAAAAATGCACACTGACACCGGTGGAATTGGATGTCTTAATCTTTCCGTTATTGGATGCATTGGCCTATGTGCACGCGGCAGGGGTGATTCATCGTGATGTAAAACCGTCGAATATTTTGTTGCATCATCGTCAACCTATCTTGATTGATTTTGGTGCGGCACGGCAAGCCTTGAGTGGTAAAACCCAGAATCTTACGGAAGTAATTTCACAAGGTTATTCACCGCCAGAACAATATTGCAGTACCGGGGTAACACAAGGTGCGTGGACGGATATTTATGCTTTGGCAGGGGTATTGTACCGTTGCGTCACGGGAGTTGAGCCTATCGAGGCTACTGCACGGTTGGTACACGATGCATTACCGCGTTTAGCTGCCGATGAGGGGTTACGCGCACAATATGCTCCGGCGTTATTAGCTGCGATTGATTGGGGTTTGCAATTAAAAGTGGAGGATCGCCCGCAGACTATTGCGGTGTGGCGGGATAGTTTATTGGCAGAACCGCTTGTGAATGTTGTACCACCAAGCCAGCCTGCACCTACGGCTGTGCCGTCTCAGCCCATCGAAATGTCGCATCATGCCACCATGTCACGTCAATTGAGTATGTGGGTAGCAGCCAGTTGCGTGGTGTTATCGGGGATAGGGTTCGTGTCTTACCACTATTGGCAGCGTCCGTCGGTTACACCTCTACCTATGGTTGCCGCTAGTAGTCCGGTAATAACAACACAACCAATGAAACCAATAACGCCAATGCAACCCGTGCCGGATCACACCATTATTATTCCTGCTGCACCAGATGTGGCGGCTATTACGCCAAAAACTGAGCCTGTTCTGCCGCCTGCGTCGGTGGTCAAACCTCATGAGACTATATCGGATGTCGTACCCGCTGAGGCTGTATCCCCATCAGCAAAAAAAGCCGTCAAACCCAGTGTGGTGACGAAACCAGATGAAAAGAAAACAGCGCACAATGTGGTGAAAAGTAAACCTACAGCGCGTAAAAAACGCAGTATTCATCGTGACACGCGTCCGAAAGTTGTGCCGGTGATCGTGCCAAGACCTTACCCGCTGCACCCCATTCGTCGTCCAGCCCGTCCGATGTCACGTTGTGATTCGCGTGATGAATTATGCCGTCAATTACGTGGTTGACCGTGATTATCCGTGAACTTTTGTGTGGCGAAGTTGCAATAAAACCCTTGACAACGCACTAAAATGGTGATTGACAAGTGAATGCCGATTGCATATAGTCGCGCCTTTCTTGCAAAGGCAGCCTGTCTGGGCTGCCTTTCGCATTTCTGGCTGTTGTGGCGGATTTTTTGGAGACTTTGCCGTGACCAATGCATTAATGCCGACGTATGCACGTTTACCCGTTACTTTCGCGAAAGGCGAAGGTGCTTTATTGTGGGATACCGCTGGAAAGCAATACCTAGATGCGCTCAGTGGTATCGCGGTTTGCAATGTCGGTCACGCGCGACGTGAAGTTGCTGAGGCGATTTGTGCGCAAGCCCACAGCCTATTACACACCTCTAATCTCTACCAGATCGAGCACCAAACGGCATTAGCGGAAAAGCTGTGTGCGTTGTCGGGTTTGGATAAAGTCTTTTTCGGTAATTCGGGTGCAGAAGCCAATGAAGCGGCGCTCAAAATCGCGCGTTTGTACGGGCATAACAAAGGTATTGCTGTTCCCACTGTGATTGTGATGGAACATTCCTTCCACGGGCGCACGATGGCAACCTTAACTGCTACGGGCAATGCCAAAGTGCAAGCCGGTTTCGCGCCGTTGGTGGAAGGTTTTGTGCGTGTGCCTTACGGTGATGCGGATGCTGTTGCAGCACTCATGGCTGGCAATCCGCATATTGTCGCCGTACTGGTCGAACCGATTCAAGGTGAAGGCGGGATTCGTATCCCTGCTGCTGACTATTTACCGCGTTTGCGTGCTTTGTGTGATCAATACGATTGCTTGTTGATGTTGGATGAAATCCAAGCAGGTATGGGGCGCACTGGCACATGGTTTGCCTTCCAACACACCCCCATTAAGCCGGATGTTATGACCTTGGCGAAAGCATTAGGCAATGGTGTGCCCATTGGCGCGTGCGTGGCGGGTGGTAAAGCAGCGCAAGTGTTTGCACCGGGAAATCACGGTTCGACATTTGGCGGCAATCCCTTAGCGTGCCGCGCGGCGTTGGCAGTGATTGATGTCATGGAACAAGACGACCTGTTAGCGCGAGCAACGACGCTGGGCGAATATTTCCTGACGCAGTTTCGTGCGCAATTAGCAGACGTAGCTGGCGTGGTGGATATTCGTGGTAAAGGTTTGATGCTTGGTCTGGAATTGGCACGCGATTGTGGCGAATTAGTTAAGCAAGCCTTAGAAAAGGGTCTATTAATCAATGTAACGGCTGGCAATGTTATCCGGCTGCTGCCGCCATTGGTTATTACTCAGGCTCAAGCTGACCAAATAATAATGACCGTTTCTGAACTGGTGCAGGCTTTTCTGCAACCGACTGCTGGAGAGACGCCATCGTGAAGGATGGCGGTTGAGAGAGGAAAAGATTATATGAACGCTGTCAGGCATTTTCTTACCCTAACGGACTTTACGCCCGTTGAATTGCACGCGGTGATTGGGCGTGCCATTGAACTCAAAGCCATGCAAAAACGTGGTGAAGTATACGAGCCGCTGAAAAACCGTACCTTAGCGATGATTTTTGAGAAATCATCCACCCGTACCCGTGTTTCATTTGAGACTGGCATGACGCAATTGGGTGGTCACGCGCTGTTTTTATCGCCGGATGATACGCAATTAGGGCGCGGCGAACCGATTGAAGATTCCGCACGGGTGATTTCGCGCATGGTCGATGCGGTGATGATTCGCACCTTCGCGCAAGAAAAAGTCGAATTGTTTGCACGTTATTCCAAAGTGCCGGTGATTAATGCTTTAACCGACAAATTCCACCCCTGCCAATTGCTCGCGGACATGATGACGTGGATGGAACAGCGCGGTTTACCGAATGGCAAAACCGTGGCATGGGTTGGCGATGGCAATAATATGTGCCATTCGTGGATGAATGCGGCGCGTTTATTCGGCTTTAACCTGCAAGTGGCTTGCCCTGAGGGGTATGACCCATTGCCCGAAGTCGTGGCGGTGAATCAAGGTTTCGTTACTTTTACCCGCGATCCGAACGAAGCGGTTAAAGGTGCGGAAGTGGTTGTCACGGATACGTGGGCAAGCATGGGGCAAGAAGCCGAGAAGAAAGAGCGTGAACGCGCTTTTGCAGGCTACCAAGTTACCACCGAAATGATGGCGTTAGCGCAACCGGATGCGATTTTCATGCACTGCTTGCCTGCGTATCGTGGGTTGGAAGTGTCGGCGGAAGTTATGGATGGTGCGCAAAGCGTGATCTGGGACGAAGCCGAAAATCGGTTACACGCGCAAAAAGCTCTGTTGGAGTTCTTGATTAAAGGTTTCCCAGAAGGAATGCCAGCCTAATGCGCATTATTTCCGCCAATGTGAATGGCATTCGTTCAGCCGCGAAAAAAGGCTTTTTCGAGTGGATGCTGCAACAAAACGCGGATGTGGTGTGCATTCAGGAAACCAAAGCGCAATTACACCAATTGCAAGATGACCCGCAGTTTTTCCCTGCGGGTTATCACTGCTATTACCACGATGCGCAAAAAAAAGGCTACAGTGGTGTGGCGATTTACGCCCGCATTCAGCCCGATAGCGTGATTGAAGGTATGGGCAATGCGGAATTTGATGCCGAAGGGCGTTATCTCGAAGCACGTTTTGGCAATTTAAGTGTGGTGTCGTTGTATTTACCGTCGGGTTCATCCGGCGAAGAACGCCAACAAGCCAAATACCGCTGCATGGCTTATTTCCTTCCGCATTTACAGGCTTTAAACGATGCCGGACGCGATGTGATTATTGGCGGCGATTGGAATATCGCACACCAAAACATCGACCTTAAAAACTGGAAAGGCAATTTAAAAAATTCCGGTTTTTTACCCGCAGAACGCGCATGGCTGGATAAGCTATTTCATGAATTAGGCTTTATCGACGGCTTCCGCGTGGTCAACCAACACCCCGAACAATACACTTGGTGGTCGAATCGCGGACAAGCTTGGGCGAAAAACGTCGGCTGGCGCATTGATTACCAAATTCTCACCCCTTCGCTACACGGCACAGTCACCGCCGCTAGCATCTACAAAGACATGCGCTTTTCCGACCACGCCCCGCTGACGCTGGATTACCAATATCCTTTGATCTGATAGCCTGATATTAGGGGCTGCGGAATGTCATGCCGTCGCTAACGGCTGCTTGCCCCGTCGCGGTTAAGGCAGTTATCCACCATGTTGCATCACCACTGCCCACGGCAATGTTGGGTGTGTAACGACACGTGCCTGTGTTGCACGCACTGCTGGGAATCACGAGATTCACAATACCCGCACCATTACTGCCATTGACCCAGAGGCGGTAGCTGTTGGCGCGTGCCGTTGGTGTCCACACATAGCTGGGCTTGGTGGTATTGATGATGCCTTCAGGTTCGATTTGCGCGGGTTTCATGAACACGGTTTTTGAGGGATACAACGTAAAACCTTGCATGGGTGCGGTGTAAGCTTGTCCATTACTCATGATCGCGGTTACTGTCCAAGTGGATGGGGAATATCCCAAACTGAGGTTGGGTGGCAGGTAACGGCAGGCGACACCGCTACAGTTGGCTTGCGCTGGGGTTAGTGTGGTTGAATAGATGGTTTCATCACCGGTTTGATCAGGGTGTTCGATGCCGAAAGGGTAATAACCGCGCATCCAGAAATAGTATTGTGCGGCATTCGCAACGGGTTTCCAGCTAAAGGTTGGGGCGTTATTGGTGGCGGAAGTGGTAACAACGGTAGTTTGTTTCGGGGCAAGCAAGACCGGTACATTCGAGGCTCGCAGTTTAAAATCCACGGGGTTGCTATCGCGCGTGCTGCCATCGGCGAAAAAGGCTTTTACCCACCAGCGGCTAGTAATGTTATTGGCAAATGCGGTGGTGTCAGATAATTTACATTCGTAACCCGTGGCGCAATTGGCTTGTGCGGCGGTGACATAACGGTCGATTTTACCGTTTTGCACAGGATTGCTTTGGTAATTGAGCCAAATAACATAACCCGTGGCTTGCGGTACAGCTTGCCAACGGAATTCTGATGTATAAGTTGGGCGGGGAATATCGCCGGATGGATAGAGTTGAATGGGTTGGGGATTAGCATTAATAGCAGCGCGATAACTGCTGAATACCGGTTTGGCAGAAGAATCTTCTCGGTAAAGTCCGAAAAATGGTTCGGGTTGTGTCCAATTATTGGTGGCGTAGTCGCTGGTTTTGGGGCGATTAATTAATTCATACCAAATAGCGGTATCGACAAAATCCCAACTTTTCGTCAAGTGAATCATTTTGAAAGCTTCTTCACTTTGCGCTTTTTCAGCCGCCGCAAGGGAATGAGCAATACCGCCCGCACCGCCCCAATCGGGAGTCGATGAAATGCCAAACTCCGTAAACCATAATGGCTTATTGTCGTTATAACTCAGCATTTTGGTATGCATGATTTCGACGGCTTGTTTTAGGCAGCCTTCGGTGGGAATGGCACTGAAGTTAAAGCAATCATTTGCATTGGCAGCTCGCCCGTAAAAAGGGTGATATGAGGCTTGTGTCACATTGGGGTATGGGTGAATGGATAAAGCGTCAAAGTGATTTTTTGCCCCCGCTTTATACATTTCGTCCAAGAAGTAAGTGTCACTATCAGAAATACTGCCTGCAATCACTTTTAAACGCGGATTGACAGCTTTAACGGCATCGTAACCCGCAATCACTAATTGTGTGTAAGCACGAGCACTGGCTTGGTCCACAAAAAACGGATAACCATTATTGAATTCAAACGGAATAGTGCGGCGTTTGGTATTTGCCCAAAAGGTAATGATATTGGGTTCATTCCAAATTTCGTAAGCCACTACCACATTGGGCGCAACGCTATTGTAGTGTTGAGCAATGCGTTTTAAAGCGTCGGCAAAGTCGGCGGTTTTCGCTGGCGGCATGTTGTATTTCCAAGTGCCATTACTCAGTACCGCAGGGCTGCAATCTTTGCCAGCATAATCGACGGTAGCCCAACAGGGCGTTGAAAATAAGGTAATCAGTACTTGTTGCCCGTGGCTACTGGCTTGATTCACCATGTTGTCTAAAGTTGGCCAAAACCAACTGGGTGTTTGGCCTTTGCCTTCCAGTTCAAACCAACCCCACGCAATGGGAATGCGTACTAGGCTTGAGCCTGATTGTTGTACCAAACTCCCCCAGTTGTTGGGTAACGGGTTGTTGTCATTGCGCACATGCACCCCGAACTGTTTGGGTGTTTGGGGTTGTGCAAGGGTAAGATGGGGCAGTGTTGTTAATGCTAGCATGGCAAGTGCCCGTATGCCGTGAGTCAGCAGCTTCATGGGTTAGCTCCTCCGTCTATTCTGTGGTGTGACGGTGGTTATTGTTACAATACCTTTATTAATATAGACAATTAGGCATGTTGCCATGAGATTTACCTTAGTTTTCCTGTTGATAATTAGCGCAATGATGACGATGAATGTGGCTCATGCCCGCCCGAAAATCGGTTTGGTATTGGGTGGCGGTGGTGCTGCGGGTGTGTCGCACATTGGCGTGCTGAAGGTGTTGGAGGCGAATCACATCCCCGTCGATGTGGTGGCGGGCAATAGCATGGGTGCGATTATTGGCAGTTTGTACGCTTCGGGAATGCCAGTTGCAGAAATCGAGCGGGTGGCGAAGTCGTTGGATTGGGCAACCTTATTCAGCGATGACCCTGATCATGCCGTGAAGTCGTACCAGCAAAAGCAGCAAAGCGCGGACTTTTTTAGCGCGGTTAGTGTTGGTGTGGCGAAAGATGGCGTGAAATTGCCCGGTGGTTTGATTGATGGGCAGCGGTTAATGTTTGAATTGCGGCGGTTATTAGCCCCCGTGGCAGGCATTAGCGATTTTGACCGTTTGCCGATTCCGTTTCGGGCGGTGGCGACGGACATTCGCACGGGCGAAACGGTGGTATTGAAAAAGGGCAGTTTGGCAACGGCGGTGCGGGCGAGTATGTCGATTCCCGGTTTGTTTGCCCCCGTAACGGTGGATAATCGTTTGTTGGTGGACGGTCTGGTGTCGAATAACCTACCAGTGGATGTGGCACGGCAAATGGGCGCGGATATTTTGATTGTGTCGAGCATTCCACCGACTACTAATCGTCCGTTAAATTCAGCGTTAGACATTAGTTTGCAGTCAATCGATTTGCTGATGCGTAAAAGTAGTGCGGCGCAATTGGCGAGTTTAACCCCGCAAGACATTTTGATTTACCCACAAATTGGTGACATCGGCAGTTTGGATTTTGCGCGAGTCAATGAAACCATTCCGCTGGGTGAAAAAGGCGCGAAGTTGCAACAGGCTGCTTTGCAACGTTTGGCGCGTTCCTTGGGAACGGATGCGCAAACCGTGGTGCAAGCTCCGCCGCCTGCCAAAGGTGTGATGCACATTGTCGGGCTGCATTTGGAAAACGGCTCGTCGTTAAGCGATAGCGTGGTATTGCGTAAGTTGGGGATTCAGGCGGGCATGAGCGTGGATGATCAACAATTACAAGCGGGTTTGGATCGTGTTTACAGTTTGGGTTATTTCGAGTTGGTGGATTACAGCCTCACGCCGCGTGCGAATGGGGATTACGATTTAACCGTGGTGGCGCATCGCGCGGTGGAAGGTGAACAGCGCGTAAAAGCGGGTTTTGCGTTGGGTGATGATTTTAACGGCGATACGCAATACCAAGCAGGTGTGAAATACGTGCGCCAAGGGTTGACCAAACAAGGGACGGAGTTACGGGCGCAAGGCATTATTGGCGAGCGCATGTTGGCACAGGTGGAATTGCATCACCCTTTGCAGGATCAGAAAGCCACGTTTGTCGAGCCGCGTGCGTGGTATCAAGAGCGTGATGCGGGTGTGTGGCAAGGCGATACGCAGATTGCTGAATTGCGTGCCAGAGAAGCGGGAGCACAATTGGATGTGGGGCGTGAATTGGGTACGTCAGCGGAAGCGCGGGTTGGGATTTTCCAACGCCACATTCGCCCTGAACTGAAAACGGGCACTGTTGCAACGGACTTAACCGATCAAGCGATTACCGAAAGTGGTTTAAAGCTGCAATACGCCACCGATACGCGCGATTCGGCGAGTTTTCCCACGCGCGGCGGGCAATTCAATGCGATATTCAGTCGTGGCATAGCGTTATTGGGCAGCGATCATGATTTTTCGCGCATTGAAGTGGAAGGCGAAGAAGTTTGGAGTAAAGCGGATAAGCACCATTTCATTGCCAGTGGGCGTGCGGCGGTGAATGTGAATGACGATAGCGGCATTTATTACAATACGAATCGCGTGCAAAACGGGCGATTAGCCTTCACCGATAATAACGAGCGCGTGGGTAATTACGTGGTGAATGGTTCATTAACCTACATGCGCCAAGTTGCCGCCGTGCCGCGTGTGGCAAAAGTGCATGTCGGTACGTCGCTAGGCTTGGGGCAAGCGTGGCAAGATGCTAATGCGGTATCGGGCAAGGATTTGCGTTATTCCACGGCAGTATTCGTTGGCGCAGAAACGCCAGTAGGTCCTGCGTTTGCGGGTGTGCGCAAAACCGAGGGGCAAGATCACAGCTTGTATTTCAATTTCGGGCGGGATTTTTAGACTGCTGCTTGAATACAATATCCTGTTTCAAACCCCTCTGCCATTGCGGCAAGAGGGGACTGGCTTACGTTGTGCTTATTTCGCGCTTATTTTTTTTGTACGCCTTCGATGGACAGAATCATTTCCACTTCTTTGGACGCAGGGCCTAAATCGTAGTCAATGCCGTAGTCCGCCAAAGCGAATTTGGTGCTGCCTTGGAAACCACGACGGAAACCGCCCCACGGGTCTTTGCCTGCACCGATTTCTTGCACGTCGATGGTGAGCGGTTTGGTCACACCGTGCAGGGTGAATTCGCCTTCGAGTTTGCCTTCACCTTTTGCACCGGGGGTGTATTTGGTGCTGACGAATTTGGCTTCAGGGAATTTTTTCACATCCAAGAACGCATCACTGCTGATGTGCTTGTCACGTTCCGCCTGATTACTGTTGACGCTGCTGGTGTCGATGGTAACGGCAACTTTCGCTGCTTCTGGTTTTTTCTCGTCGTAACTGAAGTCGCCTGCGAATTTGTCAAAACGCCCGTACAACCAGCTATAGCCTAAATGTTGAATGCGGAATTGGATGAAAGCGTGCATCCCTTTGGTATCAATGGTGTAGTCTTCCGCGTGTGCGGCTGTGCCTGCGAATAAACCAGTTGCTAATACCGCAGCGGATAATGAGGTTACGAGGATTTTTTTCATGTCTATGTTCTCCGTTTGAAGGTTTACGCTTTGCCTAACATGCGAGTCAGGGTCGTGTCTTTCCAATAAAAGTGATGAATAAAAGCGGCCAGCGCGTGTACGCCAACCAATACGATGAATAATGTCGCGGCGATTTCGTGAATGTCGCCCGCCCATTCGGCGCGGTCGGTATCGCTGGGTAATAATGCGGGGATTTCAAACCAGCCAAATACATCAATGCCGTGACCTTTGGCGGTAGAAATCAAATAGCCACTGAGCAGAATCACCAGCAATAAGCCGTAAATGGCTAAGTGCCCCAGTTTGGCGAGTAAGTGCATGAGGGCACTGGCATTGCCGACGGGTTGTGGACGTGGTTGTGCGTACAACCACACCACGCGCACCACCAGCAGCATGGCGAGTAATACGCCAATGGCTTTGTGAATCGGCGGCAAGGTTTCATACAAGCTGTCGTAGTAGGTCAGATCCGCCATGTAAGTGCCGAGAACGTACATGCCGATCAGGGCAACCGCCATGAACCAATGCAAGCTGATGGAAACCCAGCCGTAAGCTGTTGTCGAATTCTTGAGTTGCATGATCGTGTTCCTTACGGCAAATCAAACACCAGCACTTCCGCTGTGCTGTGAGTGGTGAGTGTCAATGCGCCAGTCGCGCGGGTGGCAATGGCATCGCCTGCTTGTAATATTGTGCCATTCAGTATCAAGGTGCCGCGTGCGACGTGGATGTAAGCAGCGCGTCCGGCGGGGACAAGGTAAGTGACTTCGCTGCCGCTATCCAACAGGCTGGCGTATAAATTCGCATCGGTGTTCATACTCAATGAACCATCGCGTCCATCTTCGGATACCACCAGTTGCAACTTACCCTGACGCTCGGCTAAGGGGAAATAAGCTTGCGCGTAGTTGGGTTGAATGCCGCTGAATTTAGGCAATAACCAGATTTGCAGTAAGTGAACGGTTTTATCCGCAGCATGATTAAATTCGGAATGCAGAATGCCGCGCCCCGCGCTCATGCGTTGTACGTCACCGGGGCGAATGGTGCTGCCATTACCGAGGCTATCTTTGTGCGACAACGCGCCTTCCATCACGTAAGTGACGATTTCCATGTCGCGATGCCCGTGCATCGGGAAGCCGCCATTCGCTGCTACCCAATCTTCATTGATCACGCGCAAGGTGGAAAAACCCATGCGTTTGGGGTCGTAATACTCGCCGAAGGAAAAACTGTGGCGACTATCCAACCACTCATTTTTAAATGTGCCGCGCGAATCCGCGTTAATGCGTTCCATGTGCGTGTCTCCTCATTGCTGGTGACTGCTAACCTGAGTGAAAGCATAGGATTTGATGTTATATTGATAAAGGCACTAAAATTGAATTAAGTATGAACTGAGAGTTAAGAATGAGTCGTTTAGCGTACATGCATAACTTTGTGATGGTGGTCGATGCGGGCAGTATTACCGCCGCAGCGGATAAGCTGGAGCTGACCGTGGCAGCAGTGAGTAAACGTTTGAAATTGTTGGAAACGGATTTGGGAACACGCTTGTTAACACGCAATACGCGCCAACTGGCACTGACCGAAGCGGGGCAGTATTACTACCAACATTGCTGCGAAATTCTCGAAGAAGTGACGCGAGTGGATCAGCAATTACTCGCGATGCAAGGCAAACTCAGCGGTACATTGCGCATGAATATGCCGATGACTTACGGCAAATTACGCCTTGCTAAATATTTAATTCGCTTTTTGCAACAGCATCCTGACATTCAATTGACCGCGCATTTGGATGATGCTTACACCGATGCTGCCAGCGGTGAATACGACATTGTGATTCGCATTGGTACGCTGGAAGATTCGCGTTTGATTGCGCGTAAGTTGGAAAATGTGTATTTGCTGCCGGTGGCTTCACCCGCTTACCTCGCCCAACACGGTACGCCGTTAACCCCCGAAGCCCTCAGCGAACATGATTGCCTGACGTATACCAACGTTAGTCAGCGCGAAGGTTGGTTGTTTTATGATGCGAATGGCGTGGAAACCCGTGTGCAAGTGCGCGGTTCATTAGCCGCGAATAACGGTGAAGTGCTGAAACAAGCGGCGATTGCAGGCATGGGCATTGTGTGTTTGCCCGATTTTGAATTGCAGGATGAATTGCTGAATGGTGCATTAGTCCCACTCTTACCTGCTTATACTGGGCGCACCGTGTCGGTGTATGCGGTGTACCCCTCGCGTCAGTTCTTACCCGAAAAGACGCGAGCGGTGATTGATTTTCTCATCCACGAATTGCAGGTGAGTTGAATCGTGCGTTACGTAGCGGGTTAAGCAGCACGACGTTTTTGCCAGAAGTAATAACCCAGCACAATCATACTGACAAACACAATCACACTGGCGGTGACTAAAGGCAGATTGTCTTTAATCAATTGTTCATTACCGCCAATGAAATAACCCATCAGGGTTAATATCAATGACCACAAACCTGCACCCAGCGTCGTGTAGAAGGTAAACGCGGCAAAATTCATGCGCGTTAAGCCTGCTGGCAGCGAGATTAAGTGGCGAATACCGGGGATCAAACGTCCAGTAAAGGTGGAAATCGCCCCGTGTTTGCTGAAAAACACATCCGTTTTTGCCAACAGTGGTGGACGCACAAAGAAGTATTTACCGTACTTTTCCAAGAACGGGCGACCCACCCACAAGGCAAAGGCATAGTTAAGCGATGCCCCTGCTAAACTGCCAATGGTGGAAGAAAGAATAATCAACAGGAAGTTCATTTGCCCTTGGTGCGCTAAGTATCCCGCTGGAATTAAGACCAATTCGCTGGGGATGGGAATCACAGTGGATTCCAACGCCATCAAAATAAAAATACCGGGATAGCCCCACGCACCAACCGTAGTGAGTACCCAATTTACCAATTCATGCAACATACCAATTCCTTTTTATGTTGTTAGGTTACAAATGATCTGACGCATAATCTGCCAAACGTGAGCGTTCGCCACGTTGCAAGGTCACATGCCCTGCATGTTCCCAAGCTTTGAAATGATCGACGACATAGGTCAGACCAGATGAAGTTTCCGTCAGATAAGGTGTGTCTATCTGAGCAATATTCCCCAAACAAACGATTTTCGTACCCGGACCTGCACGGGTAATCAGGGTCTTCATTTGTTTTGGGGTTAAGTTTTGCGCTTCATCAATGATCACGAAACGATTGAGGAAGGTGCGTCCGCGCATGAAGTTCAGCGATTTAACCTTAATTTTGCTCATTAAGAATTCATCAGTGGCGGAACGACCCCATTTCGAGCCATTGGAAGGTTGCGTCAGCACTTCAAGGTTATCCATTAACGCACCCATCCACGGGGTCATTTTTTCCTCTTCCGTACCGGGTAAGAAGCCAATGTCTTCACCCACAGGCACGGTCACGCGCGTCATAATGATTTCTTTGTAAAGCTGTTCGTCTAAGGTTTGTGCCAGTGCCGCCGCCAAGGTCAGCAAGGTTTTACCCGTTCCCGCCGCACCGAGTAATGTGACCAAATCAATGTCGGGGTCCATGAGTAAATTGAGTGCGAAATTCTGCTCACGATTCCGCGCATTAATGCCCCACACGGCATGACGTGGCTCGGTAAAATCGCGTGTCGTTTCAATCACCACATGATCAACCGCTTTGCGCCGTACAATGGCTTGGAACGGTTGATCACCTTGCATGGCAAGGAATTGCCCCGGCAACCAGCTCGCTTCCATCGGGCCAAACAGCTTATAAAAGGTATGTCCGCGTTCCTGCCACGATTTCATTTCCTTACTGTGCGTTTCCCAGAAATCATTCGCGACTTCGTGGAAGCCGCTGGGCAGTAAGTCCGCATCATCCAACACTTGGTCATTGAAGTAATCTTCCGCAACTAAGCCAATAATTGCGGCTTTAATGCGTAAGTTAATGTCCTTGGAAACCAGAATCACATCACGTTCGGGGTATTTGCGGCGCAGGCTCAGCGCGACACCAAGAATGTGATTATCCGGTGAATCACCCGGTAAGCTGGGCGGTAAGGCTTGTTGCAAGGCTTCGGTTTGAAACAACAATTTACCGTTTGCCCCGCCTTTGCCATTGAGATTGAGTTGGGGATTCGCCAGCGAAATGCCAGTATGAATCGCGTCCATACCAGCGGTACACATCAAATCATCCAGAAAGCGACTGACTTGGCGGACATTGCGGGCGACTTCGGAAACACCTTTTTTGCCACGGTCGAGTTCTTCTAACACCACCATTGGCAGAAAAATATCATGTTCCTGAAAGCGGAAGAGTGCAGTAGGGTCGTGCATCAGCACATTGGTATCAAGGACAAATAAACGTTTTTCGTGGGTATGTTGCGGATGATTTAAGGTCATATAACTCCAATCGTTGTGTTGTTAGGTCAGTTGTTGTGCGGCTGCTAAGACAGCGGCGACGTGTTCTTTGACAGAAACTTTACGCCATGCATGACGCAGCACGCCGTCTTTATCGATCAGAAAGGTACTGCGTTCGATGCCACGTACCGTTTTACCATACATATTCTTGAGCTTCATGACATCGAAAAGCTGGCAAACAGTTTCGTCGCTATCACTGAGTAATTCAAATGGAAAACCTTGCTTGCTTTTAAAGTTCTCATGGGATTTGAGGCTATCGCGCGAAACGCCAAAAATAACGGTATCAGCAGCTTGAAACGCCGCATAAGCATCGCGAAAGTCTTGTCCTTCCGTGGTGCAACCGGGGGTGCTGTCTTTCGGGTAAAAATAGAGCACGACATGGGCTTTGCCCTGAAAATCCGATAAACGGAAAGTCTGCCCTGATGTAGCGGGTAAGCTGAAATCGGCAACCGCTTGGTCGATTGTTGGTACATTCATCACTCTTGCTCCTTTTTTCTGCCCAGACGCGGGCATCATCCTGTAATGCTTGTGTTTCATTACCCGCCTCAGTAGTATGCTGTCAAACTATTTTTTGGAGGAATGCATGTTTCGCGGCAGTATGGTGGCACTCATCACCCCAATGACAGCAACTGGGGAAATCGATGAAGCAGCGTTGGAAGCTCTGGTAGCGTTCCATCTTGAAAACGGCACGGATGCTATTGTGGCGGTCGGTACGACAGGCGAGTCGGCGACTTTATCCTACAAGGAACACCGTCATGTCATGAAACGTGTAGTGGAATTAGTTGCTGGCAAGATTCCCGTGATTGCTGGTACAGGTTCTAATAGCACCGCAGAAGCGATTGAAATGACCGAAATCGCCATGCAAGACGGTGCGGATGCCTGTTTATTAGTGACACCTTACTACAACAAACCAACGCAAGAAGGTTTGTACCGTCACTACAAAGCGATTGCGGAACGTGTCGCAATTCCACAAATTCTCTACAACGTACCGGGGCGTACTGCGTGCGATTTATTGCCGGAAACGGTTGAGCGTCTCGCCAGTATTTCCAATATCGTTGGGATTAAAGAGGCAACGGGTAACTTAGAGCGTGCCAAAGACATTATGCAACGTTGTGGCGACCGTATGGATGTCTACAGCGGTGATGATGCAACAGCCATTGAACTCATCTTGCAGGGTGGGCATGGTAATATCTCGGTTACGGCGAACGTTGTCCCGCGTGCTATGCACTTGGCTTGTGCTGCTGCTTTAGCGGGTGATCGTGACACGGCTGTGGGCCTGAATGCACCACTGGCGGATTTGCACAAAGTGTTGTTCCTTGAACCAAACCCGATTCCGGTCAAATGGGCGTTAGCCAACATGGGTTATGGTGACATCAATGGGATTCGCCTGCCGCTTGTGCCATTGTCAGAATCATTGCAACCGCAAATTCTGGCAGCAATGCGCAGCGCAGGTATTGAGTGTTAATCAACAAACGGAATAAATAATGAGCCTCATGAGTAAGCGTTTTCTGTTGCACCCTGTTCTAGTGCTTAGTTCAGTGTTGGTATTGTCCGCCTGCTCGTCAATCGACTTTGGTGTAGGCGATCGGATCGACTATAAGAACAGCAAAACCATTAATTCCTTGGAAGTTCCCCCTGATCTTCACGCGCCGGATTATGATCCGACGTTTGCAACGATTCCCAGCGGTTCGGTTAGTGCTAGTGCGTTAGCACGGGGTGAAGTGCGCAGTGGTAGTGGGGCGGTATTGCCTACGACTGGCGGTGTGCAGATGATGAGCAGCGGTAATGTACGTTGGTTACAAGTTGCAGCACCTGCTGATGCCGTATGGTCGAAGTTGCAAGACTTTTGGCGCACGATGGGTGTGGCAGTCAAACGCGATGAACCGCGTGTGGGCATTATGGAAACCGATTGGGCAGAAAATCGCGCTGAAATCCCAATGGATGGTGTGCGCCAATTGTTGGGTAAAGCATTTGAAGGCATGTTCGATGCGGGTAGCCGTGATCGTTTCAAAATTCGTTTGGAGCGTCCGTCTGCACAAGTGACGGCGGTTTACCTCAGCCATGAGCGTGCAGAAGAACAAGTGTCTGGGACAGGCACGAAGTGGGAATACCGACCTGCGAAGCCAGAGCTGGAAGCAGAAATGCTGAATCGTTTGATGGTTTACCTGCAAGGTGGTGACCCGAATGCAAAAACTGCCGCCGCCGTGCCAGAAGCAACGTTAACTTCTGTGCCAGTATCCATGACGCAATTGGATGGCGGACAACCAGCATTAGTGGTTGGTGGTAGTTCTAACGATGTCTGGATTCGTACTGGCGTTATGTTAGGGCGCATGGGCATGAGTCTTGAGTCACAACAGCGTGCACAAGGGGTGTATGTTGCGACTTACAAAGGTGAAGAGGGTTCTCAGCAAGGCTTCTTTACCCGTATGTTTAAATCTGAGCGTGATGTGTTAAAAGTTGGTGGACATTATCAAGTCCAAATTACGGATTCTGGTAATCGCAGCCTCATTACCGCGAGTGATGAGAATGGTACACCGCTGAAGCCTGCAACGGCGCAAGCTTTGCTCACACGTTTGAAAGCTGAATTTGAACGCTAATGCTGCGCTTTGCTTCCCTTGGTAGTGGTAGCAAAGGCAATGGCACACTCATAGAATCCGGGAAAACCCGGATTCTTTTGGATTGCGGTTTCTCATTGAGCGAAACCGAACGCCGACTCCACCGTTTAGGCTGTCCCCCTCAATCATTAACCGCTATTGTTGTTACCCACGAGCATGGTGATCATGCCGGTGGTGTTGGGCGGTTATCCCGTCGTTATCAGCTTCCTGTCTGGTTAACCGTTGGTACGTGTCACGCGATGCGTGATGTTAACTTCGCCGCAACACACTACATTAATGTGCATCAGTCGCTAGTTATTCAAGATATGCAACTGACTCCCTTTCCTGTGCCGCACGATGCGCGTGAACCCTGCCAGTTTGTTTTCAGTGATGGCCAACATCGTTTGGGTATTCTTACGGATGTTGGAGCGCATACGCCTATTATTGTGCAAATGTTGCAAAAGCTGGACGCGCTCATGTTGGAATGCAACTACGACGCTGAGATGTTAGCGAATGGTGCATATCCGTCTTCACTCAAAACACGAGTGGCGGGACGTTATGGTCATTTCGATAATTGTCAGGCGACAGCATTGCTGGAACAACTGGATGTGAGCAGGTTGCAACACCTTATTGGAATGCATATAAGCCAACAGAACAATCTTCCAGCGTATGCCCAGCAAGCTTTGTGTGCCGGTGTCGATGGTGAGAAAAACTGGATTCAGCTTGCAAATCAAGATGATGGTATTGAGTGGCTAGAGGTTCGCTAAAAAAAGTTAAAAAAAGTTTCATTTAAGTGTTGCCAAGCTGAATGTGGTCTGTATAATGCGCAACTTCTTCAGGGCTGAACGGCACTGAAACAGAAAACAAATCAAGCAGTTAGCTTCATTTAAGTTTTCTGAGAGGCGAAAAGCCACTTCAAAAAAAGCTTGACAGTAATTTTTAAGTGAGTATAATACGCCACCTTCGCTGATAGAGATCAGTGAGTTATTTAACAAGAGAAGCCAGAAAACTTGTGTGGGGACTTGCGGAGTTGCGGTAGCGACGAAGCAAGAACCCTGAATATAGTTCGCGTAATACGAAGTAATTCAGGTTCGACCTTCAAATTAAATTTCGAATAGAGATTAAACTGAAGAGT
>JBDKID010000005.1:0-145472 GCA_039797295.1 Pseudomonadota bacterium
CTATGGAAAAACTGCGAGCGCTTGATCAACAACTGCCTACAAATGGTCAATTTGGCATTTTTATCTTTGCTCTTGAAAAGATTATGAATAGGTTCTAAGAACACTCGGATAATATCGGTTGAAACTCGCTCAGGTATGCAATGACATTAGGCGACTGTTTCAATACGCCAATAATGATATTGGTATCAAGTAAATACTTAATCCCAATCACAGCGCATTTTTTCCTGTACGCTTAATGGAGAGTCATTGAAGTTTGGCGAATCTTTGAGGATTCCCGCAAAATCCAATAGTTTATTCGATGACGATACATTCACACTACGCATTGACGATTTCACTAATGGTCTACGCAGGAAACGTACAAAATCCAACACCTCCTGCATTTTATTTGTAGGTAAATAACGCAATTCGCGCAAGATATGGGCATTGGTAATGGTCTGTTGCATCCGCATGGTATCGTTTCCTTATCGTTGGCCTCCTCATTTTATCATAGCACTCACGCCAAGAACCGCCCCGTAACGAGTTATTTGTTAGTAACCTCCGTTGCTACCATACTCATTTGACGTTGCACGGGCAAAAGACCTAGAATAATACTCAACAATACTGAGGAGTGAGTGTGACGCTTATTCCCTCACTCCGTGATAACAGCAAACGGAAGGAGGAGTGCGGGTCATGTCTAAGCTCAAGAGTCCACCCATTGCCGTCGTAATTGCGGGGTATGCACGAACCCCGTTTACCCTTGCCCACAAGGGTGCATTTGCCAAAGTTCGCCCTGATGATTTACTCGCCGCCACCATGCGCGGTTTGCTGCAAAAGCTCCCCATTGACCCTAAGCAAATCGAAGACGTGATAGCGGGTTGCGCCTTTCCCGAAGCCGAACAAGGTTTCAATATGGCGCGGATGGTGGCATTGCTGGCGGGCTTGCCGCACAGCGTCGGCGGGGTCACGGTGAATCGGTTTTGCGGCTCGTCCATGCAAGCCATTCACCAAGCGGCGGGCGCGATTCAACTGAATGCAGGCGATGCTTTTCTGTGCGGTGGCGTGGAATCCATGACACGCATTCCGATGACAGGTTTTAACCCCGCACCGAATCCACAGTTGTACCAAACCTTACCCGCTGCCTACATGAGCATGGGGCAAACCGCCGAATACTTAGCCAAAACTTTCGCCATTAGCCGCCAAGCACAAGACGCTTTCGCGCTGTGTAGCCAGCAAAAAGCCGCTGCTGCACAAGCTGCCGGACGTTTTCACGACGAAATCATTGCGGTGGGCAATGTGACGCAAGACGGCTGCATTCGCCCCGACACCACGCTGGAAGCCTTAGCCAGCCTCAAAACCGCCTTTGACCAACACGGCACGGTAACAGCGGGCACGGCTTCGCCCTTAACCGATGGTGCATCCATGACTTTGGTGTGTAGCGAAAATTTTGCCCGCGAACACGGCTTACCCATGCTGGCACGGATTCGTAGCATTGCCGTCGCCGGATGCGCCCCCGAACGCATGGGCTTAGGGCCAGTCGCCGCCACGCGCAAAGCTTTGCAACGCGCGGGTTTAAGCCTTGCCGACATGGCGATTATCGAACTCAACGAAGCCTTCGCCGCGCAAGCACTCGCCTGCATTCAAGAGCTGGAACTGGACGAAAGCCGCATTAACTTGGATGGTGGCGCGATTGCCTTGGGGCATCCACTGGGTGCGACGGGTGCGCGAATCACGGGCAAAGCCGCCGCTTTATTGCAACGCGAAGGCAAACAGTTCGCATTAGCCACCCAGTGCATTGGCGGTGGGCAAGGCATCGCCACGATTTTGGAGGCAGTATCATGAACGCCACCATAAACACCGAATCCAGTATCCGTAAAGTAGCGGTAATCGGTGCGGGTGTCATGGGTGCGGGGATTGCCGCGCACCTTACCAATGCCGGAATCGCCGTGTTATTGCTCGACATTGTGCCGCCGAATGCCTCTGAGCGTAACGTCATGGCGCAAACCGCTTTAGCCAAGTTGCAACAAGCCGACCCTGCCCCGTTCATGCACCCGAAAAATGCGCGGCTAATTACCATCGGCAATGTGGAAGACGATCTAGCAAACCTTCACGATTGCGATTGGATTATCGAAGCGGTGGTGGAAAATCTCGCCATTAAACAAAGCCTCTACCATAAACTGTCCACGGTACGCCGTGACGATGCGGTGGTTTCCTCGAATACCTCATCCATTCCGCTGCACACGCTATTGGAAGGCTTGCCGAACGATTTCGCCGCACATTTTCTGATTACGCATTTCTTTAACCCACCACGTTACATGCGCTTGCTGGAAATCGTCAGTTCCGCACAAACCGCCCCCGACGCTGTGGCGAAAATCCATTACTGTGCCGATGTGCAATTGGGTAAAGGCGTAGTGCAATGCCATGATACTGCCGGGTTCATTGCCAATCGCATTGGTATTTTCTGGGTACAAACCGCCATTCTCGAAGCGATTGCACTGGGTTTGAGCGTGGAACAAGCCGACGCGGTATTGAGCAAGCCGTTTGGCATTCCCAAAACCGGCGTGTTTGGCTTGTCGGATTTGGTGGGTTTGGATTTAATGCCGCATTTGCTGCAATCCATGCGCCATTTACTGCCCGCGTCCGACCCGCTCATGGCAAAAATGCAGCTTCCCGATGTGGTGCAAAACCTGATTGCCAACGGTTACACAGGGCGTAAAGGCAAAGGGGGTTTTTACCGTCTCGTCACACAAGATGGGGGGAAAGTTAAACAATCCATCAACCTGCAAACGGGTGAATACACCGCTTCGCAACCCGCGCAACTCGACAGTTTAGCCGCCGCCAAACACGGCGGAGTCAGCGCATTACTAAATCATGCCGATGTCGGCGGGCAATACGCATGGCGCGTGTGGTCGCAAATGCTGTGTTACGCCGCTTCACTCATACCCGAAATTGCTGACGACATTACCGCCGTCGACCAAGCCATGCGTCTCGGTTACAACTGGCAATACGGCGTGTTTGAACTGCTGGATCGACTGGGAGTGGAGGCGTTTGTCACGCGCTTACACACTGAAAACGTAGCCGTGCCGCCGTTACTGGCAACCGCGCACGGTTTTTACCACCATGCCAACGGCACAAGCGCATATTTAGGCACGGATGGCGCGTATCACGCCCTGCAACGTCCGGCGGGCGTGTTATTACTCGCGGACATTAAGCAGCACAGCCAAGCGTTAGCAGCGAACGCTTCGGCGAGTTTGTGGGACATTGGTGATGGTGTGGTGTGTTTGGAATTTACCAGCTTTAACAATACGCTCGACCCACTGGTATTGGACATGATTCAACACGCTATCCCGCTGATTCAACAGCATTACCGCGCTTTAGTGATTTACAACGAAGGCGAAAACTTCTCACTCGGCGCGAATTTGGGCTTATTGCTGCAAACCGTCAGCACGGGTGCGTGGGAACAACTCGAAGGCGTGGTGCGTTACGGGCAACACACCTACCAAGCTTTGCGTTACGCGCCCTTCCCCGTGATTGGCGCACCGTCGGGCATGGCATTGGGTGGCGGTTGCGAAATCTTACTGCATTGCGACGCGGTACAAGCGCACGCCGAAACTTACATGGGTTTGGTCGAAACGGGTGTGGGCATTATTCCCAGTTGGGGCGGCTGCAAAACCATGCTGCAACGCTGGTTAGCCAATCCGCAACGTCCGCAAGGCGCAATGCCTGCGATTAGTCGATGCTTTGAACTGTTGAGCATGGCAACCGTGTCCAAATCCGCCGCACTCGCTAAAGATTACCTGTATTTGCGCCCCGACGATGGCATTACCATGAACCGCGCACGCTTACTCGCCGATGCCAAAGCCCGCGCCTTAGCAATGGCAGAAAACTACCAACCGCCACAACCGCAAAGCCTTGCCTTACCGGGGGAAACCGCGCGTATTGCCTTGGAACTGGCGATTCACGATTTCCACGCGCAAGGCAAAGCCACCACACACGATGTGGTGGTTACTAGTGCCTTGGCGCGGGTCTTGAGCGGCGGTGCTACTGACATCACCGACAGCCTCAGCGAAGACGACTTACTGCGCTTAGAACGCGAACAATTCATGCAGTTAGTCCACGAACCCGCCACCTTAGCGCGGGTACAACACTTATTACAATCGGGCAAACCATTACGTAACTAGCACATTCTCGTCCACACGAGAGGGGGAATTGTCATGGAGAAAATCTGGCTACAAAGCTATCCGCCCCACGTTCCGGCGGACATTAACCCCGACCAATACGCATCACTGGTCGAATTGTTTCGGCACAGTGTGGAACGTTTTCACGACCGCCCCGCGTTTCAAAACAGGGGGAAAATCCTCAGTTATCACGAAGTCGACGAACTGTCGCGCGAGTTTGCCGCTTACCTGATTCACGAAGCCGGACTGCACGCGGGGGATCGTATCGCGCTGATGATGCCGAATTTGCTGCAATACCCGATTGCCTTGTTTGGCGCATTACGCGCGGGCTTAATCGTGGTGAATACCAACCCGCTCTACACCGCTCGCGAGTTGGAACATCAGCTCAAAGATTCCGACGCGAAAGCCATTGTGGTGTTGGCTAACTTTGCCCACACGCTTGAACAAGTGATGGATGAAGTACCGCTTACCACCGTGATTACCACCGAAGTTGGCGATTTACTCGGCTTCCCCAAAGCCTTGCTGGTGAATAGCGTGGTGCGTTACGTCAAGCATTTGATTCCCGAATACCACCTACCTGAAGCGATTGGCTTTAACCAAGTTTTGCACATTGGACGCGAGTATTTGGCTTTCTACAAAGATGCCAAACCGCAAGGGCATGACGCGGCATTCCTGCAATACACCGGCGGCACAACGGGTGTGGCAAAAGGCGCGGTACTGACGCATCGCAACCTCATCGCCAATATGCTGCAAGCGCAAGCATGGGCAGCGGCGGATTTGGTCGCAGGTAAGGAAATTTTCATTACCGCATTACCGCTGTATCACATCTTCGCATTGCTGGCGAACGCGCTGTTTGCGTTTGAATTGGGCGCGAAAAACGTGCTGATTACCAACCCGCGTGACCTCGACGACTTCATTGATACCCTGATTGATGAACCCTTTACCTTCATGACGGGCGTGAACACGCTCTACAACGCCATGCTCAATCACGAAGCCATTAGTAAGGTCGATTTTTCGTATTTGAAAGTCGCCCTCGGTGGCGGCATGGCAGTGCAAAAAACCGTTGCCGAACGCTGGCAAGCCTTAACGGGCATAACCCTGCTCGAAGCTTATGGCTTAACCGAAACCTCGCCAGCGGTATGCATTAACCCCATTAACCTGAAAGCGTATAACGGCATGATTGGTTTGCCGATTTCCTCCACCGAAGTATCAATCCGTGATTGGGATGGCAATGAATTAGACGTGGGCGAAACGGGCGAATTGTGGGTGCGCGGTCCGCAAGTTATGCAAAGTTACTGGCGACGACCCGACGAAACCGCCAAAGTCTTAACCGCCGATGGTTGGTTACGCACGGGCGACATTGCCCTACTCAATGCACAAGGCTTTGTGAAAATCGTCGACCGCCTCAAAGACATGGTGCTGGTTTCCGGCTTTAATGTGTACCCGAATGAGGTCGAAGAAGTCATTGCCAGCCATCCTAAAGTGTTGGAAGTCGGCGTGATTGGGGTGAAAGATGAACATTCCGGCGAAGTGGTAAAAGCCTTCGTGGTGAAAAAAGACGACAGTTTGACGGAAGCAGCGTTACGCGCTTTTTGCCATCAACAGCTTTCTGCCTACAAATGCCCGAAACAGATTGTGTTTCTGGAAACGCTGCCGAAAAGCAATGTGGGCAAAATCCTGCGCAAGGCATTACGTCAGTTGCCGTAATGCTTTGCTTTTTGACAACTCACGGAACGCGAGCAAAAGTTTGGGGTGGCATTTCGCTATCAATCATTTGCAGCGTCATGCTTTGTGCGTCCAATTTCAGAACAGCGTAGAAGGTCGCGTCAAACTCGCCTTTGACCAGCAAACACGGTTGCGCTTTTTCACCCGATTCACAGGTGGATTGGTATTCAACCGTTTGCGCGGGCATGGCTGTGCCTTCGCTGGTTTCTAGCCAATCATGACCTTGAATTTTCAAATCCAGTGACTTGTCATCCAGCAACCAATGCCCTGCTAAAGCGGCGGGTAAAGGTTCGGTTGAAGCGGCTTGCGTCACGGGCGCGGCAGGAGCTTCAGTGGTACTAATGACACCGGACTTGGGCATATCTTTCGGCGCATCGCTAGGATTGTCGCCACCACAAGCCGCCAACAGCGACGCGGCACACAATACGCAAGCAAGCCATGCAATTTTCATTGGGGATACTCTCCATGCAATCATTGGGAAAATTTCACATTATTTTAAAGGTCTAGAACACTCAATGTTAGCCTAATATCCATTATCGTGTCCCTTAACAAACGCCGCCTGTCATTAACACTACCGTTTACCGACTAAACTTGCTGCAAAGTCAGGGATTTGCATAGAATATGACCGTTTGCCCTTCACCATAATAACAATAGCTGGCGATTACCATGCGACATGCCTCACCTTCCATCTTGGTTGATTCTGACGGTTCTTGCGATTCCCTGTTTCGACACATTGATGCTGCCCTCGCCGCAGGCGCACAGAGCTTATTCTTGCTGGCATGTGATGCGAATGGCTTCACACCACAACATGTAGACGAACGCTTACAAACCTTACCCATTCCCGTGTTTGGCGGTATTTTTCCCGAAATTCTCGCTGGGGAACAAAAGCTCACGGTTGGCAGCATTGTGTGCAGTTTGCCCATGCGCGTTGATGTGCATTACGTGCAACGCTTATCCGCAGCGGGCGAAGATTACTTCCTACAAACCCGTGAACTCACGCCACACATTCCAGCAGGAGCAACGCTCTTAACGCTAGTGGATGGTTTAAGCAAACGCTTATCGTCGTTATTGGATGGCTTGTATGAAGCCCTCGGCGATAGCTGTAAATACCTCGGCGGTGGCGCAGGTTCATTGAGTTTCCAGCAAAAACCGTGCTTATTTAGCAATCAGGGCTTAGTGGAAGATTGTGCGCAAATCACCGTATTGAATCTGCCGGTTAGCATTGGCATTAAACACGGTTGGCACAAATTTGCCGGACCTTTTTTCGTCACGGGGGCGTATGACAATGTGATTACCACCTTGGATTATCGCCCCGCGTTTGAAGTGTACCGCGAAGTCGTCGAAGCGGATTGTTGTACGCGTTTTAACCAACATAACTTTTTCCAGCTTGCCAAAGCCTATCCGTTTGGTTTGGAACGGCTGAAAGGCGATGTGGTGGTGCGTGACCCGCTATTTCCACAAGATAACGCCTTGGTTTGTGTGGGCGAAGTGCCTGCTAATCACATTATTTACATCCTCAAAGGCGAACCGCGCAACCTGATTTATGCCGCACAACAATGCGCCGCCCAAGCCACCGCGACCACACAAAACGGCAGTTTCGCGCTGTTATTCGACTGCATTAGCCGCACCTTGTTTCTGGAGGACGATTTTGCCGTCGAAATCGACCACATTTATTCCAGCCTGCCTGACGATATGCCATTACTTGGCGCATTATCCTTGGGCGAAATTGCGGATACAGGCAATACTTGCCTTGAATTCCTTAATAAAACCATTGTGTTAAGCGTATTTAGCAAACCGGAGGCAACGCACGCATGACACCGACTTTAGAACTGGTTTCCATGCAATACGCGCTGGCACTGCTGATTGGGCAGGATTTGGACTTACGCACCATGTTGCGCCAATTCCTACCGCCCGCGCTGAAACTGTTGAATTGCCGCAGCGGTTACATTTGGCTGCACCAACGCGAAACCGCTCATCCCATGCAACCCTGTTACAGCTACCCCACGCTGAATGATTCACTGGATGAATGCCAACCCGCACTCGCCGCGCAGTTACAACGCATTGCCGACAACCAATGGCAAGTGAAAAAACCGGGGGAAATCCTTGCGCAAGCCAATACTTATTACCATTTCCTACCACTGGGTACGACTGGCTTATTGGTGCTTTTGCGCGATCCACCGTTACCCGAATCGCATTTATTGGCATTAGGTTTGGTATTAAAACGCCTCGAAACCGCTTGCCAAGCCTGCTTACAACACGCTTATTTAGAAGAAGCCCGCAAAGAAGCCCTGCACGCCAAAGAACTCGCGGAAAAAGCCAGCCAAGCCAAAAGCGAATTCCTCGCCATGATCAGCCATGAAATTCGCACCCCCATGAATGGCGTGATTGGCTTAACCGACCTGATGTTGTACAGCGACCCTTCCACCACGCAACGCAGTTATCTGGATATGATTAAATCCTCATCCACCGCGCTGCTCGATATTATTAATGAAATCCTCGACTTCTCCCGCATTGAAGCCGGAACACTCAGCCTGAATAACGCACCGTTTTGCCTGCAAACCTTGCTGCAAGACACTTTCACCCCACTCACATTACGCGCACACGAAAAATCACTGGCCTTGCATTGGCAAATTGACCGCAACGTACCGCGCTTTTTACACGGCGATGGCGGACGCTTACGCCAAGTGATGATTAATCTGGTGGGAAATGCGATTAAATTCACCGAATCCGGCGAAATCACCGTAACAGTCAGTTTGCAAGAAACAACCGCCACCACACCCAACACCGCCGTGGTTTATTTTGCAGTACAAGACACGGGGATTGGTATTCCAGTCGCGAAACAAGCCTGCATTTTCCAACCTTTCCATCAAGCGGATAATTCCATTACACGCCGCTACGGGGGAACGGGGTTGGGTTTAACCATTTCCTCGCAACTCGTGCAAATGATGGGTGGTAAATTGCACGTTAAAAGCCAAGTCGGTCAGGGCAGCTTGTTCCATTTCCACATCCCATACCAAATTGCCGCGCCTGCTTCTGCCCCTTGTGCCACGCAAGTTGTAACCATTGCCCCCTCAACTACCAAAAAAACGGTGCTCACCAATACCGAACGCGCTTTGAATATTTTACTAGCGGAAGATAATCGCGTGAACCGCTTACTCGCGGTGCGTTTGCTCAGCAAAGCCGGACACCAAGTGATGACTGCCGAAAATGGTCACGAAGCGGTATCCGGTTGGTCGGCGAAACGACCCGACGTGGTACTCATGGACATGCAAATGCCAGTCATGGATGGCTTGGAAGCGACCTTGCAAATTCGTCGCCACGAACAATCCGCCAGTTTACCGCGCACGCCGATCATTGCACTCACCGCCAATGCCATGCACAGCGACCGCGAAAAATGCCTCGCCGCTGGCATGGACGACTTCATTAGCAAACCGTTCAATGCGCAAGAATTACTAAAAGTGCTGGAACGCGCGTGTGCGTAATCTGCTTCAGTGATACCACTCATCCCAACCTTTTTCGTAGTATTGCAACAGCGGATGCGTGGCTAACTGATTGGTTTCCGTCGCGACTTTGTTCATATCTGCCGGAAACTCAAACAATTGCGGCAACATGGTTTGGTTGAGAAAACGGTATTCCAATGGCGCAAGGTGAATGTTTTCAGGGCGTAACATTTGGCGCGATGCCATCACAAAACCCCATTCGCCAAAACTGGGAACGTGGACGTGATACGGCAAGGTTGACCACGTTTCCGGCACAACATTTTGTGCACCAGCTTGTTGCAACGTCGCGGCTACACACCAAAAAGCTTGCCGCGAATACAACGGCGAAGTCGCTTGTGCTGTCATAACCCCATCTTGGGCTAAATGCTGTTTGACCAACATGTAAAACGGCACGCTATACAATTTCGACAAGCTGCTATTATTCGGATCGGGCAAATCAATAAAAATCGCGTCGTATAAAGCATTATCATTTTCTAAAAACTTCCACGCATCTTGATTCACCACTGTCACCCGCGCATTACTCAACGAATCCTGATTTAACGGGCGTAATAACGCACTGCTTTTAAATAACATTGTCACTGTAGGGTCAAGATCAACCAAGGTAATGTGTTTCACAGCGGGATAACGCAATAATTCGCGGGCGGCTAAGCCATCACCACCGCCTAAAATCAACACATTTTCAGGATTGCGTACCAAGCTCATCACCGGATGAATTAAGGTTTCGTGGTAACGGTATTCATCAAAGCTGTCGAATTGCAACGCGCCATTAATGTAAAAGCGAATGCGTTCATTACGCCGTGTGATAATCAAACGCTGTTGGAAGGGCGTATCTTGCGCGTGAATGATGTCATCCTGATACAGTTTGTTTTCTAGGTGCGAAGTAAAACGCGCGGAAAGCGCGAAACCGATTATCAATACCATCGCTAATAAGCCAGCCAGCCAAGTGATTTTTCTTAGCGCGCGAATTTCAGCACGAAACACATACAAGGCTAATAATGCCACCGCCACATTCAGTAATGCGGTAAAAAATCCCGTTTGCAATAATCCTAATTGCGGTACTAAAACAAGAGGAAATAATAATGCTGCTAATAACGCGCCAATATAATCCGCCGTGAATACATTGGATACATTCACTTTTAGCGAAAAATGCTCTTGCAAAATACGAATAATCAGTGGAATCTCAATCCCCAGCATTGCACCTTGCAAAAACACCAATAAGAATAACAAGGGCGAGTAATTATCTAAAATCGCAAAAGCAAAAAACAGTAATGGTGCGGAAAAACCACCGACTAAACCAATGAGTAATTGCAATTGCACAAAGCGATGCGGTAAATCATCCTCTAAAAACCGCGACCACCACGCCCCCACCCCCATTGAACTCATGAATAAACCAATGACCAGCGAGAATTGGTACACCGAATCGCCCAGCAAATAGCTGGATAATGTTCCCGCCAATAATTCATAAATCAGCCCGCAAATCGCAATCACAAACGCAGCGGCTAATAGCGCGAGTTGTTGCTGCCGATGACTTATTTCAGCCACAGTAATTAACCAATGGCTGCGGCGTAGATCATCCCCAAGGCAATAATCACGGCGGCGACCACAATGGCGACGGCGGTGTTATTTTCGTCGACGATTTTCTTTTCCAATGGAAAGGGGCGAATCCATTCCAGCACAAACAGGGTGAAAACGAATAAACCCATGCCGATTAAGCCGTACACGAGGCTGGAAATAATGTGTTCTAAACTCAGTTCTGCCATGATGATGTCTCTGCAATAAAAGTGTGATTTAGCGTTATTTAAGCGTTACTTACCAACGTCATAGCCGCCGGAATTGTAACGACCACCGTGACTACCTGAACGCACGCTGGCGGTGGTTTCGTCAAAGTGCGTTTCTTCCATGCCAACGTTTTGGTAGGTCAAATACGCCGCCACCGTCGTGAGGAGAATGAATAAGACTGCAATAAAACGTGCCATTAATCATCCCCTTCGGCATCGTCCGCCACCGCTTGCCAACGTTTTTGCTCGAAACGCCAACGCGCAAGCGGATACCACAATGCCGCCATCCCCGCCAGCAATAGCAAACCCAAGAAATAGCGTTTGCCGACAAAGCCTTCACGGATGGTTAACGTCATCGCGCCTTGCGGCAGGGTATTGCTGGTATCATTATCCCCTACCCCACCTTCCGGCGTTTCCAGTTCCAAGGTGTAGCGTCCGGCTTCGGGTACTTTGAACAAAGCAGTGGCAGAACGGCTACCTTCCGACCAGCTTTCGCCATCTTCATAGCCTTCGTAATACGACACTTCTTTGCCCAAGGTGTACACCGCTTTATCCGCATGATTCAGGGTCAACTCAGCGTATAACCATGCATTGGCAAGCGTGGTTTGCATGTCCAAACGCACCAATTGCTGCGGCTTGGTAATGGTAAATTCATGGGTTTGTTGCGCTTGCTTACCGCCCAACGGCAAGGTTTCTTGAAACACCACTTTGCCGCCGAACAATAGCCAAATCAACAAAGTGGCTAATAATGCGAATGCCGCAAACCCCAAACTCACTTTGCTAATTGCGCGTGCCGTGGCTGCTGCGTAAGGCTGTGCCGGATGCACGCTATCTGGAATAGGAAGCTTATCCGTTAAGCGAAAACTGCTGTAAACCATAGCAATGGGCAAGTATTCGCTGAGATACAACTCGCTTTCTTCAGCGGTTTTTTCGGCGGATAATAACAACGGTGGATGAATCGCCTCGGCTTGCCACGTTTTGTCACCGACTTTTGCCAACCACGTTAATTCGCCCGCCACATAAGTGATTCCCGCCTCGTAACGTTCCCAATACAAAAAGCGTTGATCTCGAAAATAAATAGGCGACTTTGTGCTTTGCGCCCACATATTTGCAGGCATTAATTCCCGAATGCGGCGCGTGAACGTGAAATGCCCTTGTTCGTAACTCAACCACGCATAACCGTGAGTGGGCGAGTACAACAGCAAATCCACCCATTCGCCCTCCGCATACCACGCAATCATGCCGATAATGGTGAAATCCACGCCTTTGAGTTTGCCTTGCATCCCAATACTTAACGGGCATTCGGGGCGATGCTGGTTATTAAACTGCGCCAATACCGCAAAATCGTGCTGCGCATCCATCACCGCACCACAATACTCGCAGTTCAGCGTGAGGATTTTATGCCCACCGCCGTGCAGGGTTAGTGGTGCACCACAGGCGGTACAACGAATACTGCTGAGTTTACTTGTACCGTGCGGACTCTCACTCATACCGCCCCCCGTTCTCAGTTGTGATCTCGAATGGATCAATCCACTGCCCTTGATACGCACGCGGCGCGGCATTGAAAGGGTATTCCAACGTCACTAATGCAGCGTGTGCGCCGGATAAATGCAGATAGCCCATGCGTTCATTGGGCAAAATGGCTTCGGGCAATTCACCGCGCACCCCTTCGCACTGGCAGAGGTTTTTTTCGGTCACTTGCCACGTTTGGGTTACATGCTGCACGGTTTGCCCGACTTGAACAGTGCGTATATCGGGAAAAGGTACTTGCCAATGCAGGGGCGTTTCAAACGCAAAATCGCCTTCATCCACGCTCACCCAACGCCCTTCACCCACGTTATCCATCACCCACCATTCATCCCAAAACCCACCTTGGTAACGGTAACGCACCAACCCCACGGGGGTATAAGTTTGCTGTTGGTAAGTAAAAGGCACGCCCATTTGTAACAGGCTAGGCATTTCCGCCAACACGGATGCTTGACCCGCTAAGCGTACCGCCTCATCTTCAAGAAAAATCGTGGAATGGCAATGCTCACAGACCGCTAACTTGCTGTGACGGAAATGCTGCGGCAAAGCACTACCGCATTGTGGGCAGTTGTGGCTCGTGGAGAACATGAATTTAAAAATTTTTGTGTGGTTTCAATGAGTCGTCACTGTAGCATATTTCTGTTTAATCGTTTATGTTTCTGCCCCATGACAGCATTTGTAAAACCACCCAAAAGCCTGCTTAGTCAGGTCGGCAAAGCGATTGCCGAATACAAGTTGATCCGCGACGGCGACCGTATTCTGTTAGGCTTATCTGGCGGAAAAGATTCGCTATCGCTCTTGCATATTTTGCATCATTTTCAACGCCACGCGCCGATCCATTTTGAATTCGGTGCGGTCACGATTGACCCCGGTTCGGATGGTTTTGATCCCAAACCACTCATCCCATACATGGAAACCTTGGGTATACCCTACTACTTCGTACCCGAACCCATAGTAGATTTAGCCGAGAAGCACATGGATAATGATTCATATTGTGCTTTTTGTTCACGCATGAAACGTGGGTTAATGTATCGCACTGCTCGCGAACACGGCTATAACGTATTAGCACTGGCACAACACTTGGATGACTTAGCTGAAAGTTTCCTAATGTCCGCCTTCCACGGCGGCAAATTAAAAACCATGAAAGCGCATTATCGGATTGATGCTGGCGATTTACGTGTCATTCGCCCGCTCGTTACCACGCGCGAAAGACAAACGGCTGATTTTGCAAAGGCGGCAGGTTTACCAGTCATTGCTGAAACTTGCCCGATGTGTTTCGATATGCCGACGCAACGCTGGCACATGAAACAGTTATTAGCGGGAGAAGAAAAACAAAACCCTAATATGTTCAAGAGCTTATTAACAGCAATGCAACCACTGATCCGTGATGGATTGGAGAATGCCTGACCTTACCAATTTCAGGTTTTTTCCGTTCATCGGCTAGACAGTGGCGGGATATTGTATAAAGATACGGTCTAACAACAAACAAGCAGGCATAGCGGCAAAAGGTGTGCCAAACAGTTTCTGTAGATTGAGAGAGTTACCGACTAGATGAGGAGTCTACAATAATGTCCGATGTTAAAGTTTATCCGGTTCCTGCTGAGTTCGCTGCACAGGCGAATGTCAATGCTGAACAATACGCAGCAATGTACCAGCAGTCTGTTGAAGATCCTGAAGGTTTCTGGGGCGAGCAAGCTCAACAATACCTGACTTGGACCAAGCCTTGGGACAAAGTACTGGATTGGAGCTTTGGTGCTGATGATCTGCACATCAACTGGTTTGTGGGCGGCGAATTAAACGTTGCAGCAAACTGCCTTGACCGTCACCTCGAAACCCGTGGCGATCAAGTTGCTATCATTTGGGAGGGTGATAGCCCGAACGAAGACCGCAAAATCACTTACCGCGAATTGCACGCTGAAGTTTCTAAATTCGCGAACGTGCTGAAAAGCCGTGGCGTGAACAAAGGCGACCGCGTTTCCATTTACCTGCCAATGATTCCAGAAGCAGCCGTTGCAATGCTGGCTTGTGCACGGATTGGTGCGGTTCACTCTATCGTGTTCGGTGGCTTCTCACCAGACGCACTGCGCGACCGTATCAGCGATGCGGAATGCGGCGTGGTCATTACTTCTGACCAATCCATGCGCGGCGGCAAAAAAGTCCCACTGAAAACCAATGCTGACAAAGCGATTGAACAGTGCCCAACCGTTCACACTTGCATCGTGGTTAAACGCGGTGGCGACCCTGTGAAATGGGCTGAAGGCCGTGACATTTGGTATCACGAAGCAGTAGAAGCAGCAGATGCGGAATGCGCTCCTGAGTCTATGGGTGCGGATGATCCATTGTTCATCCTCTACACTTCTGGTTCAACTGGTAAACCAAAAGGTGCGCTGCACTGCACTGGCGGCTACTTGCTGCAAGCGGCAATGACACACAAAACCGTATTTGACTACAAAGACGGCGAAGTTTACTGGTGTACTGCTGACGTGGGCTGGGTAACAGGTCACTCTTACATCGTTTATGGCCCACTGGCGAACGGTGCGACCACACTGATGTTTGAAGGCATTCCAACCTACCCAGATGCTGGTCGTTTCTGGGATGTGTGCGACAAACACGACGTTTCCATTTTCTACACCGCACCAACTGCTATCCGTATGCTGATGGGCATGGGTGAAGAACTGGTTGACCGTGCGAAACTGGACAAACTGCGCCTGTTGGGTACAGTGGGCGAGCCAATCAATCCAGAAGCCTGGAACTGGTATCACCGTGTCGTTGGCCGCAACCGTTGCCCAATCGTTGACACCTGGTGGCAAACTGAGACGGGCGCACACATGCTGACCCCGTTACCCGGTGCAACCCCGCTGAAACCGGGTTCTGCAACCACGCCATTCTTCGGTGTACAACCTGTACTGCTGGACGAAAAAGGCAATGAAATCGAAGGCAATCCAGCCGAAGGTTTCTTGGCAATCAAAGCTCCGTGGCCTTCCATGATGCGTACCGTGTACGGCGACCACAAACGTTTCTTTGAAACTTACTTCGCCATGTATCCGGGCTACTACTTCACAGGTGACGGTGCACGTCGTGACGAAGACGGTTACTACTGGATTACTGGTCGTGTGGACGACGTGCTGAACGTTTCTGGCCACCGTCTGGGTACGGCGGAAATCGAATCCGCGCTGGTACTGCACCCGAAAGTTGCCGAAGCAGCGGTTGTTGGTTATCCACATGAACTGACTGGTCAAGGTATCTACGCTTACGTCACGCTGATGTCTGGTGAAGAAGGTACTGACGCACTGAAAAACGAACTGGTTAATCTGGTACGTAAAGAAATCGGTCCAATTGCCAAGGTCAACCTGATTCAGTGGACACCTAGCCTGCCGAAAACCCGTTCAGGCAAAATCATGCGCCGTATCCTGCGTAAGATTGCTGCTAACGAAATCGACGGTTTGGGCGATACTTCCACACTAGCAGATCCAAGCGTTGTCGAGAACTTGATCGACTGGCGCGAGAACAAATAAAGCTTAATGGCTTTAACGTTCTAAGAAAAGGGTACAGCAATGTGCCCTTTTTTATGCCAGTTTAGGATTGCTTGGCTTGTAATGGTTGGCTTGTACAGGATGGTGATGCGGGCAAAGTCGGTGGATCAGCATATTGTTCCAACAATTTTCCCGGTGTTTCACCAAACATTTGTGCCAATAATGCGCTAGAGGTTGCCCGTACCGATTCCCGACTTAAGGTACGCGGGGCAAATAGCACTTCCTGTACAAATGACTGATTCACATACAAAATATCGTCTGCATTCGGTGTGAAAGCACTGTGCTGGGTAATCCGTGCAATGCGCCCAAGGTTCACCCCGCGTCCGTCATCCAATACCACTAAATGTGGGCACAGTTGACGGTAAGGGTCAGGTTGCGGATAGTCGACGATCGCTAATAAGGTCAACGGTTTAGCGGGAAATTTAACTCCAGCGTTAATCTCGGTTTCATTAATTTCCACCACATAAATCGCCTGACCAATCAGACTCCGTAAGTATTCGACTTGTTGGTAATAGTCAGCGGAAGGCCATAAATCTTGCATTTGTGTCATCGTATCGGTGAGGTTATTGTTGATCTAATGTTCAATTCACAGAAAGCTTGCCATGCTAGGATACGCTTTTGCACCTTGAAGAGCTAAGTTTATGACACAGGATGTACGTCTAGAACAACTCACCCAATGGGTAAACAGTTTACCCGGCTGGGAACACGCTTTGTTAGAATCCGCCTCAGCCGATGCTAGCTTCAGACGTTATTTCCGCGCACGCGGTACAGAAGGCACAGCGATTTGCATGGATGCCCCCCCCGATAAAGAAGATGTGCGCCCTTTCGTGGACATTACTCGCCGTCTATTGGAAAGCGAGGTACATGTCCCACAATTACTCGCGCAAAATTTACTGGACGGTTTTTTATTATTAGAAGACCTTGGCAGCACCCATTATCTCAGCCAATTAAACCCGCAGAGCGTGGATCACTTGTATGTGGATGCAATGGAAGCCTTGCTGCACATCCAAAAAGCCGATTGCACCGACTTACCGATTTACAATGAACAGCGTTTGCTGACGGAAATGGCGTTAATGCCAGAATGGTTCTTGAAAACGCATTTGGGTTACAGCGATGCCGAGATTCCACACGATTTGCTGCAACAAACCTTTGAAGCATTGATTGAATCTGCCAGCGAACAACCGCAAGTATTCGTGCACCGTGATTACCATTCACGCAATCTCATGCTGACACAAGAAAATAGCCCCGGCGTAATTGATTACCAAGATGCGGTATTGGGTCCGGCAACTTACGATTTAGTCTCGTTACTGCGCGACTGTTACGTAGCTTGGCCGCGCTCGCAAATTGAAACGTGGGTGGATCGTTTCCGTCGAGAAGCCATTACTCTGGGCAATATTCCACCCGTTACCGAACAAACATTCCTACGTTGGTTTGATTTAATGGGCTTGCAACGCCACCTCAAAGTGTTGGGGATTTTTGCGCGATTAAATCACCGCGATGGCAAAGCCAATTACCTCAATGATTTGCCGCTGACCTTGGCTTATGTGTTAGAAGTTGGCTCGTGTTACCATGAGACGGGGGCATTAGTGGAATGGATGCGTAATGAAGGCATTCCGCAACGCATTGGTGCTGTGCACCTTCCCCACTAAACAAATTTAAGCACGCTTGAGCACATTTATCGCTTAGGAAGCAAAACATTACCATGAAAGCCATGATACTCGCGGCGGGCTTAGGCACGCGGATGCGCCCACTGACTGACCATACGCCAAAACCTTTACTCATGGCGGGTGGTAAACCGTTAATTGTGTGGCACATTGAAAAACTCGCGCAGGCGGGTTTTCACGACATTATTATTAATCTGGCATGGTTGGGGTGGAAAATTCCAGAAGCCTTAGGCGATGGCTCACAATGGCATGTCCGCTTGCACTATTCTGACGAACAACAAGAAGGTGCGTTGGAAACCGCAGGCGGCATTATCAAAGCTCTACCCCTATTCGGCGACGCACCTTTTCTGGTGGTGAATGGCGATGTGTGGTGTGATTATCCGTGCCTACCCATTACGTTAGCCGCCAATGACTTGGCACACTTAGTTTTGGTGAATAACCCTGAACATCATCCTAGTGGCGACTTTGCTTTGGATGCACACGGGCGCGTTTACGAGAAAAGTGCCGAAGCTAAGCTGCCGCATTACACTTTCAGCGGTATTGGTTATTACCATCCAGCTTTATTTGCAGGATTACCTTACGGGAAACAGGCTCTCGCGCCACTATTACGTCAAGCAATGGTAACAGGTCAAGTTAGTGGGGAATGGTTTGCCGGAGACTGGCGTGACATTGGCACACCAGCTCGGTTAGCAAGTTTGGATCACGACTTACAGTTACGCCATCAGCATGAGTCGTAACCAGTACGTCGTTACCCGCACATCAATTGGGATGCACGTATTCGCTAGGGTCATCACGATAACCACCGTCAATACCTTTCACGACTATGGCAACAGCATCGTGGGCGTGCAAGCTTTCCATGTGATTGACACGCACCCAAAAATCGCGCAATGAAATATCATCGTTCAAAGCGGTTTTCAAACGACGTGCCGCATCTTCACAAAACATGAGATTTTCCGCGTTCAATCGGGCAAATTCTTGCTCATCTTCACGTTTTACGGTGGCTTGTACTGGCGTTTTCAGTGCACCTTCAATGCGATCAATTAGACTGGTAATCGGCAATTGACGACTCTTTTCCGCCAATTTGACCTTTACTTGCGCAATGCTACGCTGGCTGTGCGGCGTTGCACGAATACCTTGCGTTGTGCCTAACCATTCGTACACCACATTCGCATCCACCGTGGTAATGTCGTCACCAAACGTGGAACGGAAACCTTCCTGAATCAATTGCCGCGCGAGGGCTGCGGAACATGGGCAAGTCGATGAATACGGCACTTCCACGCTGATTTCGGTTTCAATAATCCCATTACGCAAAATCGCCGCGACTTTTACGGGATAATTTTTCCAACCGCTGTTTTGGCTCAGCAAGGAATTACGCCGCTCAAAGTAATCAAAACGGCATTCCAAATAAGCTGCATCACTCAAGCCTGCGTGTGAATCCACAAATTGGCTAATGGTTTGGCGTAAAACTTCGGGAGTCAACTCCTTCATACCCAGCGTATTATCCAAAGCTAGGTATAAGCGCGACATGTGAATGCCTTTGCTATTGGAGTCGATAAGATTGACGTAGGCTTGAACTCGCGCCAACGCTTGTGTCGTACCACCATTAGGATTAGGTAGAAAAATCGGTAACTCAATTTGGCTCATGCCAACCCAGTTGAGTGTACCTTTAGGCCCTGCATGTGGCTGCTTAGCAATGTCAGGCATCGCTGGTGTACAGGGCAGTTCCTTGCAGGCAGTTGTCGAAATCATGTGCAATTCCTCTTAGTCGGGCATTAGTATGTGGGGTCACAGTAACAAAAGCACAAGGGATTCGACAATTTACCCATCTATCCACAACGTTTTAAGTACGGCTGTGCAACTCACTGAAAACAAAGAAAGATACTTACAGTGCCTTTCTTTGCACATGGAAATAACCCAATAAGGAATGATAAATTGGCCAAATCACAAGACTACTGAGCATCGATGCCCAATACAACCAGCCATTGGCTGTACCGCTGGTGACACGTTGTACCCACAAATTAACCAGCATATACAGCCCCAGTATGACAAACAAGAGGGCAAGTTGCTGGAAAAAAGCCTCTGCGGTCATGCGTAAACTTAAACGCACTGAGAAATAAGCGACCAATACGAAACTCAAAGCATGTTGCCCCATTAATGAGCCAAACATAGTATCCACGATCAAACCAACGAGAAAAGCGAGGATTAAACTCAAACGATCTTGAATCACCAACGCCCAATGCACCAAGGTTAAAACAATCCACTCCGGTCGCCAGAGATCCGCTTGCGCATCCAACGGTATCACGGTCAAAGCAATGGCAATCAATAAAGTCACCAGTACAGAACCAGGGAAGCGCGGGTCTTTAATTGGCATGAGCAGGCTTCTCGTGGGTAGAGGTTGGTTTGGAATGCTTAGGCACAGCCTCTTCGGACTTCGGTGCTTTGGGGGTTAATGCCGGTGTTTCTTCCACAGCAGGTGCAACGGCTGGCACAGCAGCTTTGGCATTCGCTGCTTTCTTCTTCCACACCAGTAAAACTTCACGCACGGATTCATAATCCACTAATGGTGCGGCTTTAACCGTGATGAAAGGATCACCTTGCTTAAATTCCACACCATTGGGAATGACTTTCGCCACCGGAAAGTCTGCTGGAAATAAGCCACCTAAACCCGATGAAACAAAAATATCGCCTTCTTTCACTTGGCTGTATGCGGGAAGATTGCGCAACTCTAAAGGCATACCACGCCCTTGACCCGTGGCTAAAGCGCGTTCACCGGTACGCTGATTACGCACCGGAAGCGTGTGCCCACGGTCAATCAATTGCATGACTGTCGCTTGCACCGGTGTCACGTACAACACCTGCCCATAAATATGATCACCGGACAACACTACTTGTTTCTCGCTGACACCATCGCGCGTCCCCTTATCCAAGGTGATCAAACCACCAGCACGTTCACTTGCAACGTCCAGTACTTCAGCCATTGAAAAGGAATATTCGGTCGTCGGGGCAGCATTGAGCATGGAGCGCAAACGCTCATTTTCTTGCTCAACAGAAGTCAGATTCTGTTGCTGAGCGGCAAAAAGTTGTACCTGCTGTTGTAAAGCGGCATTTTCTTTGACCAAAACAACTTGGTCAGCAACGAATTCGGATACTTTGCGGTACAAACTAACAGGGAAATCCACTGCATATAACAGTGGATACGCCACCAAATTCGCTGCGGTGCGAATCGGTGATAACGCCTGCGGATTACGGTTATCGACGGCCATCAGTGTTAGTGCGCACAGCACCAGCACCATGAACCGGAATGAAAACCCCGGCGTGGAATGGTAGTTGATGTCGTTAATAACCGTCTCCGTGATTTTGTTGTCTAACGCTTTTTAGCAATATACTTAATTATCAATCAGTAGCGAGGAAGTTCACGCCTTCTTCTTCCATGATCTCAAGGATTTTACCGCCACCACGCGCCACGCACGTTAATGGATCATCCGCAATCACCACAGGAATGCCGGTTTCTTCCATTAACAAGCGATCAAAATCGCGCAATAACGCACCGCCACCCGTCAAGACAATGCCACGGTCAGCCACATCCGCCGCCAATTCTGGTGGAGTCTGTTCCAACGCCGTTTTCACTGCACTGACAATGCCGAATAAAGGTTCTTGTAAAGCTTCGAGGATTTCATTGCTGGTTAAAGTAAAGCTACGCGGTACACCTTCAGAAAGGTTACGACCCTTAACTTCAATTTCCAGCAATTCTTTACCCGGATAGGCAGAACCAATCTCGAATTTAATGCGTTCGGCAGTGGCTTCACCGATCAACATACCGTAGTTACGACGTACATAACTGATAATCGCATCATCCAAACGGTCGCCACCGATGCGCACAGATGCTGAGTAGACGATACCGCGCAATGACATAATAGCCACTTCAGAAGTACCACCACCGATGTCCAGCACCATTGAGCCAATCGCTTCATCAACGGGGATACCCGCGCCGATAGCCGCCGCCATAGGTTCTTCGATTAAGTACACTTTACGTGCACCTGCACCCAATGCGGAATCTTTAATGGCACGCCGTTCTACTTGCGTCGCACCACAAGGTACGCAGATCACCACGCGCGGACTCGGACGCAAAATACGACCTGCATCCACTTTGCGAATGAAATGTTGCAACATTTTTTCGGTGTAAGTGAAATCAGCAATCACACCATCCTTCATTGGACGGATTGCTGTAATGTTTTCCGGGGTACGTCCCAGCATTTTTTTGGCTTCGATACCAACCGCTTCAATGGACTTAGGGCCACCGGGACCACGATCCTGACGAATAGCGACAACAGAAGGTTCATCCAATACGATGCCTTTGCCACGCATATAAATCAGGGTATTCGCTGTGCCCAGGTCGATGGAAATATCATTGGAAAACAAACCTGAGAGGGCTTTGAACATAATCTAGTTAATCCGGCTTAAGCTTAAAAAATGGAGTACCTGAACACATCCTGTGGTTGTCATTATTCCAAGCACAGACCACCCGTGGACGGCCCCAAAAAGAACGTGCTAAATGTAGCAATCGCAACTACTTTGGGCAAGCCAACTTGTGTGATAAGTTCACATTTCAACGGAATGAACGCCTTTCTATCAAATTAATTGGCGTTAAAGCTACCATTATAACACAGCAACATTAACGATGAACAAATTGCAAACAGACAAATTAAGAAAATTTATATTAGATCGCTCCCATGTTAGGGGTGAGTGGATACATTTAAACGATACATGGCAGGAAATGCTTGCTCGCGCGGACTATCCCCCATTTGTGCGTAAAGTACTCGGCGAAGCCTTAACGGCAGCACTGTTACTGTCCGCAACCATTAAACATGATGGCGCATTAATCTTACAAATTCGTGGCAATGGCCCGATTCATTTACTCGTGGTACAAGCGACAGCGGAAGGTACGGTGCGTGGTCTAGCACACTGGAGTCAAGAACCTAACGCAACCACCTTACCCGCTTTGTTCGGTGAAGCGCAAATGGCCATTACCTTAGAATCACGCAAAACCGGCGAGCGTTACCAAAGCCTGATCCCAGTCGAAGGCGATTCACTTGCCCAAGCACTCGAAGGTTATTTCATGCGTTCTGAACAATTAGCCACCCGTTTATGGCTAACCACTACGGATCAAGCCACCGCTGGTTTACTGCTGCAACGCCTACCGCAAGAACACACCAGTGATGAAGATTGGCAACGTGCTTCTGCGTTACTCGATACCATCACGGATGACGAGTTAATGCAATTAGCTCCAGAGGAATTACTATACCGTTTATTCCACGAAGAAGAACCTCGTATTTTCGATGCCAAAGACCTGCGCTTCCATTGTGGGTGCAACCGTGAGCGCATTGATGCAATGTTACGCTCTCTCGGTGAACCGGAAGTACAATCCATCATTGACGAACAAGGCAAAATTGAAATCGTGTGCGAATTCTGTAACGCACAATACGTACTCGACCCTGTGGATGCTAGTCGGTTATTTAAGCCCTCTATGCCCGCCAGTGATACACTACATTAACTTCACAACAACCGGCATTTGGGAATCATCATGCGCGTTCTGATTGTTTATGCTCACCCTAATCCCACCAGCTTTAACCACGCTATGCTGGAAAATTGCAGCCGTGGTTTACAAGAAGCAGGGCACGAAGTCCGAATTAAAGACCTTTACGCGGAAAACTTTGACCCTGCATTACGCGCGGCAGAATTAGCCACGTTACAACAGGGCAAAATCCCCGACAAAATCAGTCACGAACAAGAGGCTTTGCTGTGGGCAGAAGGCTTGGTCTTTATCTATCCGCTGTGGTGGTACAGTTGCCCTGCGATTCTGAAAGGTTGGTTTGATCACGTACTGACCAATGGCGTCGCTTATGCTTATTCACGCCAAGGTTTACAGGGTTTGCTCAAACACCAACGCGCGGTGGTACTCATTACAGCGGGTAGTGCTGAAGAATTCTTCCGCAATAGCAATGCGGATCAACTGATTCACCGCCCCATTACCGACGGTACATTAGCATTCTGTGGCATTGAAAATGTCCAACACCGTATTTATTACAATGTACCGGGCTTAACCCACGAAGCACGCACCAACATCCTGCATGAAGTTGCTGAATTAGGACGCCAGTTCGCATGTTAAATGTGTCAAACGACCCGAATGCCCTATTGAATTACCGTATTTTCGGTGAATTATCCCCCAATACCCCGCCATTAATCGTGCTGCACGGTTTGCTAGGATCATTGGAAAACTGGTACACCTTTGCCCGTAGCCAAGCCGACAAGCGTGCCGTCATTGCACTGGATTTGCGTAACCACGGCGGTTCACCACACGTCACAGGCATGACTTACCGTGAAATGGCGGATGATGTGTTGGCAGTAATCGACGCGCTGAATATCCAACAATGTTACTTGATGGGGCATTCAATGGGCGGCAAAGTCGCCATGACCTTAGCGTTACTGCATCCGGCGATGGTTGAGCGTCTAATCGTGGTGGATATTGCCCCAAAAGCTTATACCCCACGCCATCAAGCCCTGATCCAAGCAATGGTTGCCATGCCATTAGCGGAATTACAAAACCGTAAACAAGCGGATGAATGGCTCAGCACGACAGTGAAACAACCATTTGAACGCGGTTTCTTACTGAAAAACCTAGGGCGCAACAGCGATGGCACGTTCTTCTGGCAATGCTATTTGCAAGAAATCGCCCGCCAATACCTGAAAATCACCAGTTTTCCGGTATTGGCTACCACGTTTAACGCGCCGAGCTTGTTTATTCGGGGTGGGCAATCGGATTATGTGCAAGATACGGATTTATCAAGCATTCAACAGTATTTCCCGCAAGCTGTATTGCAAACGGTAGCAACCGCAGGGCATTTGCCGCACGTACAAACGCCTGCCGAATTCATTGCTTTGGTCGAAACGTTTTTAGCGTAAGTCTCACACCAACACTAAAACGCTCACGCCAATAAGCGGCGATAGGTATTCACGCGATTTGACCATCCGGCTAACCAACGTTGTTCGTTATTGCCGGGTGGCGCATTGCGTACACGGCGTTCTAACACGCGCATCGCGGCATTCGCAAATTCATGTAACGCCTGTTGACCGGGTTGCACGGGGCGCATTTCTTCCAACACCTGCAACAACCCCCAGTTTCGTCCGTTGTAACCACCGCTACGATTCAAGCCTTCGCCTTTAAAGTTGGTGTAATCAATCAAGGCATACCAACCGCCGGGAGTATTCGCCACCGCATTTAAATTCTGACTGACGTGACCACGCAATTGCGGCGCAGTCGCATTCACCAATTTCGGAATGGTACGACGGGTACGATCCACAATGAATTGCGCTTGAAGGAGGCGAGTTTGGTACAAGAAATTTTGCAACTCCTGCACTTGTGGCGATTGTTTTACCTGCATTAATTGCGCTTTACTTTGCCAAGGTGCGCCACTGTAACTGGCTTGGCGTAACCAACCGGGCAATTGCACGCCTTTAGCTTGCATGTAATTCAACATTTCAGGAAACGAATTACCGAAACGTGCCATGCGCCCTGCGGGATACCACGTAAAATGCCCAATCCCCATTGAGGCGAAATCTTCACCGTCATTCCAATGCACCAAGTTATTCGAGTTACCGCCACCTTCGTTTTTAAAGATTTGATCGCCAATCGCTTGTAATTCAGCCATCGACAAATCTGGCATATCGCCATCGCTCGCCATCGTCAGGGATTGCGCACCGTAATCCGGCAGATTTTGGGCGGCGGGATTCATGCCATAAGCATCGTAACCGGGTTGGCGCGTATGGGATTGAGAGGGAGGTTGACGGATGCTTTGTGAACTAGGGCTGCACCCTGATAAACCCAATCCTGCCAAAGCAGCAAACGCTACTACAGCTTTTGCTTTCATGATGGTAAAGCCCTCATATTGTTATTATTTTATCCGGCTGCGCGGGCAATCGGTTTTTTAGTTATTTTTCCCAGAAATATAAAACAAACCGTGTCGTTATATGGTTTTATCCGATAAACGACACAGCTTGCTGATTTTTGATGAATTATTTAACAGGTAAAACTTACACGCCCGGATAACGGTAAGTATTAATGCGGTTTGACCAGCCCGCTAACCAACGCGCTTCATTGCGTGCAGGTGGAGAATTACGCACCCGCCGTTCCAACACGCGCGTGGCAGCATTCGCAAATTCGTGTAACGCGTGTGGCCCCGGCTGCACCGGATCCATGTCTTCTAAAACTTGCAACAATCCCCAGTTTTGCCCGCGATACCCGCCATTGCGATTCAAACCTTCACCTTTAAAGTTGACGTAATCCACCAACACGTACCAACCACCGGGAGTATTCGCCACTGCATTTAAATTCTGCGCCACTTTCGGACGCAATGGCATCGGCGATGCTTCCACCAATTGCGGCATAGCACGTTGCGCCCGTTCCACAATATAAGCTGCCTGCAATAAACGGGTTTGGTACAGCAAATTTTGTAATTCCTGCACTTGCCCTGTTTGCTTGGCGTACATCAATTCCGCCTTGCTATTCCACGGTGCACCTTGATAACGCGCCTGTTGCAACCACACGGGCAATTGCACACCTTTGGCTTGTAAATGTGTCAACACATCAGGAAAAGTATTGCCAAACCGTGCCGAACGACCCGCCGGATACCACGTAAAATGCCCGACCCCCATCGACGCAAAATCTTCACCATCATTCCAATGCACCAAATTATTTAGATTCCCCCCGCCTTCATTTTGGAAGATTTTGTCCGCAATCAAACGCAATTCACCCAGCGGAATTGGCGGCAACGAACTTGCCTGCTTTGGTGTATAAGTTCTTGGTTTGTTAGTGACGGTTTTCTTGGTAGGTTTTTGAGATTTTTTATCGGTAGATTTTTCATCGGAATCAGAAAAAAGCCCTGTTTCATCATCCCGTTTCACAGTCTGCGTTGTTTGGCTGCATCCCACCATTCCTAACGCTATGAGCAACACTCCCACGACCCCAGCACGCACTTGCATACTTCCAACCCCTTGGATTTCCAGCCCGAACAAGACACAAATAAATGTGGCATAAATATACCAAAAAGCCTGTCTATATGCTTAATCAAACCAAGACTTTTGCACATAAAAAAAGCCCACGATTGTAGGCTTTTACAGCAAATGTGCGGGTAATGTACCGCTTATTTCAAGAAAACCTGTTTATAAGAAACGTACATACTGGCAAACATCCACGGAATCACGACCAACAAACCTAACATCAGCGGCAACACGCCCAACAATGTCACAACCACTAACGCCAACCAGTACACCAGCAATGGTAATGGATTGTGCAAACAACCTTTCAAACTTAACGTTAACGCTTTCAACACGGGCACATCGTTTAAAGCCACTAATTGTGTCGCGAAATAAAATAACAACATCACAAAAATCAGCAAAACGACACCAACACCCACCAACCCCATGTTCACACCACTGAACATGGCATTGACATCTAGGGTATTCGCTTCCAGATTGTCCATGTTCATACCAACAAACGCGCCGCCGACAATCAGCCCAAACAAGAACAACACGCCCAGCGTGATACCACCTAAGCCCGCTAATGGTGCGAATTTTTGCTTAAAACCTTCAAACAAATAATCGAAGCGCATTTTTTCACCCATGTCCGTCGCACGAATACCGAGCAACACCCCACCCGTCAAGACTGGATTCAAAACGGCAGAAATCACATCCCCCACGCCCGGAATAATGCCCAGCACGATCTGAAACGCAAACCATGCCAAAGTAATCAGCACCCACACACCAAGGTTGTTTTTGACCAACCCCCAACTTTCCGATAACCAAGCAATTCCAGCCCCCATCGGCAAGGAACGCGGTTCGGCTAACAATTCCTGATTGCCCACGGGCAATGGTGGCGGGGTAACGTCAGAACGCGGCGGTGCGTAAGGGTTCTTGTTGTCATCACTCATAATGTGAACTCCTGATTATTTTATAGAGGCAGAACTCCCATTATAGCCCACCTCAATAAATGAGGCAGGCTATGTTAGCAACAATGAAAAACACTCACTACATCGTGAACTGTTTTAGCAAACTGCCCGATTTACTGTCTTTAATTTGTACAGTAGTAACACCCGCTTTCGTTGCCATTACACTAATTTCATCATAGCCATTAGCATTTATATCTTTAACAACGCTAATGCCTTTTGCATCATATCCACTTGTAAAGAATGGCAGGGTTTTTAACAACTCTTTTGTCGAACTATCTTTAATAATAACGGAAGGACTTTGTGTACCATAACTAGACGCTAATACTACAATCTCTGGTTTTAGATTACTGTTAGTATCCTTAATACCCGCGACAGCAATGGGTTTAGCAGTTGCCGTTTCACCAAATAAAATACCATTGTTAATCAGTGTTCCTGTACTGGAATCTTTCAACCTCACATAAAATTTGGTATTTAATTTATCCGTATAAAGACTTGCAATTTCTTCTATGCCGCCTGCATTGATATTGGGAATGGTAGCTGTCGCAATGTGATTTTCATAACTCCACTCGCAAATATAGCCATCTAAATTAGATGCGCCTGTCCAATCTCGCCATTCATTATATTTTTGATACAAATAATCTTCACCAAGATCACCACTAAAATTATTACCTGGAGTGTAACTGAAAGCCTCACCAGTAATCCAACGCCATACACCAGTATTTTCTTTAGTCCCCCCCAAAGAATAAGCGTTGTAATAACTAAACATGGATGTATTAAGAAAAGCCTCTTCTTCTACAGAAGTAACCGTCGCTAAATGCCCTTTTTTAGCAGCGCACTCTGCTTTTGCACTTAACCAAGAAATGGACTTATCAACACGTTGGTAATAATGACCGTTACCTGACCACGGCACAATAGCCGTATCAGCGAGGACAAGAGGGGAGCAGACAAGGGTTGCTAAGCCAAAAACACAAAACTTGAGGGATGAACGTAACATTGATGCGTCTCCTTAGGTGAATGAATCGCATCTTATAGTGTAGTTAACTTATGAAAAGAGTAGGTAAAATTAATAGATAAATCACAATGCAACAAAACCCACAACTAAAGTGGGTTTTGCGCTATAGCTGAAATTTAATTACTCCAACACTTTCGGTACGAGGTATAAACCTGCTTCGGTTTCTGGCGCGATTTGTTGGTAATAATCGCGTTGATTGGTTTCCGTTACCACGTCGGCACGTAAGCGTTGCGTCATGTCCAGCGGATGCGCCATTGGGCTAACGCCGTCGGTATCCACCGCTGCCATTTGCGCCACCAAATCCAGAATATTAGACAGGTTACGGGTGTACGCTTCCACATTATCGTCGGTCATGGCTAAGCGAGCCAAATGCGCGACTTTACGAACTTCAGTTTCAGTAATTGCCATAATTTTACTCTCTTAGCCCCTCGCCCCTTGGGGGAGAGGGGTTGGGGTGAGGGGTTAAATTCGCTTAACCCGCCAATTTTTGTTTGAGGATAGCGTTGACCTGTTCAGGGTTAGCCTTGCCTTTAGACGCTTTCATGGCCGCACCAACAAAGAAGCCAAACAGTTTGTCTTTGCCCGAACGGTATTCCGCCGTTTGTTTGGGATTGGCGGCGATGATTTCGTCGATCATGGCTTCAATCGCGCCCGTGTCGGTGATTTGTTTCAAGCCTTTTTTGTCGATCACGGCATCGGCTGAACCTTCGCCATTCCACATCCCATCGAACACTTCTTTAGCGATTTTGCCAGAAATGGTGTTGTCCAAAATGCGTTTCAATAAGCCTGCGAAAGCGTCGGCGGTAACGGGCACGTTCGCCAGCTCAATGCCCGCGCGGTTTAAGGCAGCGGCGAGTTCGCCATTCACCCAGTTTGCCGCGAGTTTGGCATCACCACAGGCTTGCGCGACGGCTTCAAAATAATCCGCCACGTCGCGGCTTTGCGTGAGCATGTCCGCGTCATAAGCACTGAGTTTGTATTCCGCCATGAAACGTGCTTTTTTCGCATCCGGCAATTCCGGCAAGGTAACACGCACGGACTCGATGAACTCCGGCGTGATTTCCACGGGTAGCAAATCGGGATCAGGGAAATAACGGTAGTCGTTTGCGTCTTCTTTGCCGCGCATGGAACGGGTTTCGTTGCGATCAGGGTCGTAAAGGCGCGTTTCTTGTACCACTTTGCCGCCGGATTCGATAATGTCGATCTGACGTTCAACTTCGTGGTTAATGGCTCGTTCGATAAAGCGGAACGAGTTCAGGTTCTTGATTTCAGCGCGTGTCCCAAACGGCTCGCCGGGGCGACGTACCGACACGTTCGCATCGCAACGGAATGAACCTTCCTGCATATTACCGTCGCACACGCCCAAATAACGCACCAAAGCGTGCAGCTTTTTCATGTACGCCACCGCTTCTTTGGCGTTACGCATGTCCGGTTCGGAAACGATTTCCAGCAACGGCGTGCCAGCGCGGTTTAAATCGATGCCGGTTTGCCCTTGGAAATCTTCGTGCAAAGATTTACCCGCGTCTTCTTCCAAATGCGCCCGCGTCACACCAATGCGTTTGGTCGAGCCGTCTTCCAGCTCAATATCCATGTGACCAACGCCGACAATGGGTAATTCGTACTGGCTGATTTGATAACCTTTCGGCAAATCGGGGTAGAAATAGTTTTTCCGCGCAAACACCGAACGCGGCGCGAGGTGCGCATCAATCGCCAAACCAAATTTCACCGCCATGTGCACGGCTGCTTGATTCAACACGGGTAAAACGCCCGGCATTCCCAAATCAATCAAGCTGGCTTGGGTGTTCGGTTCTGCGCCATACGCAGTCGACGAGCCGGAAAAAATCTTACTGTTGGTGGACAATTGGGCGTGGATTTCCAGCCCGATGACGGTTTCCCATTCCATGTGCCTTGCTCCTTACGCAAACTTGGCGGGCAGTTGTTGGTGCCAGCCTGTCCATTGTTGGTATTGGTGCGCAATGTTCAACATCCGCGCTTCTTCAAAGTAATTGCCGACCAATTGAATGCCCACGGGTAAACCGTCCGCCGCAAAACCAATCGGGAAAGTCATCCCCGGCAAACCCGCTAAACTCACCGGAATGGTGTACAAATCTTCGAGGTACATGGCAATCGGGTCATCTTTTTTCGCACCAATGCCAAATGCCGTGGTTGGGCAAGAAGGCCCCATAATGACATCGACTTCTTTGAACGCTTCAACGAAATCTTGCTGAATCAGGCGGCGAATTTTCTGTGCCTTCAAATAGTAAGCGTCGTAATAACCGGATGACAGCGCGTAAGTGCCGATCATAATGCGGCGTTTCACTTCCGCGCCGAAACCTTCCCAACGGCTGCGCTCGTACAAATCTTTCAAGTCTTGCGGGTTGGAACAACGATGCCCAAAACGCACGCCATCAAAACGCGCCAAGTTCGAAGAACATTCCGCCGGAGCAACCACGTAATACACCGGAACGGCTAAGTGGCTGTTTGGCAGGGTCACTTCTTTAATGATCGCGCCTTTGGCTTCAAATGCCTTAATCGCTGTTTCGATGACGGCGGCAACTTGCGGATTCAAACCTTCAGCGAAAAATTCTTTCGGCAAACCAATGCGCAAGCCTGCGATGGAATCATTCAAGGTTGCGGTGTAATCCGGCACAGCGCGGTCAACGCTGGTGGAATCACGTGCGTCCAAACCGGCAATCACGTTCAGGGTAATCGCGCAATCTTCCGCCGATGCAGCCATTGGCCCGCATTGATCCAAACTCGACGCAAACGCAATCATGCCGTAACGCGAAATGCGCCCGTAAGTCGGTTTAATCCCCGTGATATTGCAGAATGACGCAGGTTGACGAATCGAACCGCCGGTATCCGTGCCCAAGGTCAGCGGGGCTAAACGCGCCGCGATGGTTGCCGCGCCGCCGCCAGAACTACCGCCGGGTACTTTGTCGGTATCCCACGGGTTACGCACATTCCCAAACGCGGAGGTTTCATTGGACGAACCCATTGCGAACTCGTCCATGTTGTTTTTGCCGAGTAATACGCCACCCGCCGCTTTGAGTTTTTCTGCAACGTGCGCGTCATACGGGGCAATGAAGTTGCTCAACATAGCCGATGCGCAAGTGGTGCGTACATCTTTCGAGCAGAATAAATCTTTCAGCGCGTAAGGCACACCTGCCATTGCGCCCGTCAATTCGCCTTGACGAATGCGGTTATCAATGGCGATGGCTTGCGCTTTAGCGGTATCGCGGGTAACGGTAATGTAGGCATTGAGTTCAGGGTTAAAGCGTTCGATACGGTCGAGGTACGCATCAGTGGCTTCCATGACGGAAAATTGCCCTGATTGAATCCCAGCGCGGAGTTCCTTCAGCGACAGGGTGTGAATTGGGTTGGACATGCGTTCTCCATTTTTATACGGCAATGCAGGCGTTATTGCCTCTTGTGACAAGCGTGCAATCAAGCGGCTTACTATAAGGCAAGCCGCTTATCAGGGGCAACTTTCCTATCTCACGGGGGCAGAACCACGCAGAATGAAATTCATACTGCCCGTGACATTAGCCGGGTGAATCAAAATATTCCCAATCAAGTAATTCGCATCATTACTCGGACCGGTATACAGCGTTACGCCATCCATGTTCAAATCCGTGGCGTAATAACCTTCCAAACGATACGCGGCATTCACCTGTTTATTCTCTGGCGCAACCAATACCGCACCCAGAATAATACTGCTGTCACTACCAGGGCCCGTGGCAATCGCGGTATTGCTGTTATTCACATCGCCTGACCACATTAAAGCAAGATCCGTACCTTCCAAACGGGCTTTGCTATCCCCGTAAACCAGTGTACTTAGCGCGGAAAAGTCGACCGTCACGGGGTTATCTTGGCTCACTAGCAAAGGCGTTTTGGTCATCACGGCTACATGGTTACGGTGGCGAATCATGATGTAATACGTGCCATCGTGCGCATACAGAATCGGTAAAATGCTTTTGCCCGTGGCGGCATCCACCACTTCACCATCGCGCTGCAAAATCCCTGCGGCGGCAGCAATACGCTTAGTAGGTGTGTTTGGATCGCGCAATTCCACCAATACCCAATCCACAGGTGCATCATGACCCGTAGCATTCATAACGCTATCTGTTGCGGTTTCCGTGCCGAGGTAATCAAACGGTGAGGCAATGTCATCGGTGGTGGCATAACCAAACGCGGTTTTCAAATCCCCGTATGGCTGTAAACGCGGTATGTAATGCAAGGTGTTTAAGGTATCCGTCATGAGTTTGGTATCGGTGCGATACGCCCCCTGCAACATGACTTTCAGCATGACATTCACCGTGGGCACATCCGCCACGTCATTAATGGTCACGGTCAGCGTTTGCGTCGCGCTTAAACTGCCATCACTGACTTGCACTGTCACCACGTAGGTATTATTCGCGTCCGTATCTTTGGGTTTTTCGTAATCCGGTGCTTGCACAAAGGCCAACACGCCAGTTTGCGCATCAATGCTGAATTGCGCACTGTCTTGACCATCCACCAAACTGTACGTCAGCGTGTCGTGATTACCATCAGTAGCGGTGATTGTGCCCACCGCCGCAATGTTCTCATCCAAACTCACCGCTGCTTGCTCTACCCCTGCGTAACTGGTGATCACTGGCGGCAGATTTTCAAACACATCCGTTACCGTAATGAATAACACCTGTTTGGTTTGTGCCACACCGTCATTGGCAATCACGGTGACAATGTAAATATTATCCTTATTGCCATCCAACGGGGTTTCATAATCGGGTGGGTTAATAAAAGCTAAAGTACCGGTATTGGTATTAATCTGAAACAGCGTTTCATCCGCATCGCTACCCAATTGGTAAGTAAGCGGATCATGATTCGCATCAGTTGCCACCACCGTGGTGACAGCGGCTTGATTCTCCGGCATGTTTAAGAATGCCGCATCATTACCACCATCGCTGGTAATGTCTGGCGCAATGTTTTCAGCCACATCGGTAATGGTAATGCGCAAGGTTTGCGCTGCGGTTAATGTGCCATCGCTCACCGTGACTTGCACCACGTACACATTGTTTTTATCCGCATCGGTAGGCGTTTCGTAATCCGGTGCGCTCATAAACGTCAGCTTGCCGGTTTTGCTATTGAGCTGGAATAAGTCCTTATCGACCCCGCCACTGATTTGGTAGGTCAACACATCATTATTCGCATCACTTGCCACCACCGTCGTTGCTGCGATTTTATTTTCCGGCAAACTAATCGCTGCCGTTGTCCCACCGCCATTGCTGGTAATGTCGGGCGCAACGTTTTCCATTACATCCGTCACCGTCACTTGCACGGTTTGTGTCGCGGTTAATGTGCCATCGCTCACCGTTAAAATCACTTGGTAAACATTATTGGTGTCAGTATCGTTGGGCTTTTCATAATCCGGCGCGGTGACAAAACTCAACTGTCCAGTTTGTCCATCGATGCTGAATTTATCTGCATCCGTACCGCCACTAATCGCATAATTCAGCGCGTCGCCATTCGCATCGTTCGCGCTAACCGTCGCCACCGCCGTTTGATTTTCAGGCCGTTCCAACGCAACAAAACTATCCAATTGCGGCGCACTATTCGCCACCGGATTCACCGTCACATACGCCGTATCATCTTCATTCGGGTAAGTTAAATGGTTGAAGGGTGTGGAATCGGGGTCATCATTAAACGCATACGTAATTTCACCCGTCACACTGTAACTGGCATCTGTACCCACGCGGGCGCGAATTTTTAACTGTTTCATGCCATTGGCGGCAAGCGCATCGGCATTCCACTCGTGCGTCGTTGGGTTATACGCACCACCAGAATCATCGCTTACCCAAGCCAAACCCGCAGGCCAATCCAACGCCACGTTCACCCAATTGGTTGCCGTCGCCGTCGCATTATTTAAGGTGAAGGTTAATTCCACTTCCGAGTTGTAAACGGGGTTGCCTTTGTTGGCACTGGCGGTTAACGACAAATCCACTGGTGTGGATTGCGTACTGGTTAACCATTTGAATGCCGCCCCCGAATCATAACCGGGGTCGCCCGCATCGGCTAACGCCAGTTTCACATGGTAAGTTTGCCCCGCGATTAAGCCGGGTAACGACGCAGTAATCGGCTTGGTGTAGCCATCCAATTGCGTACTACCACTGCCCGTACCGTTACCATTATCAATGAAGTAAGCGGTATTACCTAAATTACAGGCTGTACCATCCGCCTTCACCCCCGCTGCACCACCGTTCACATTATTCACCGCAATCGCATCACGGGTATTCGGCATGAAAGCTGCGTTTTGCGTGCCATTTAAACCGGGACCCGACACAAACAAACCAAACGCATCATTAAAACGGCTGCACACGTATTCGGGGTATTCTTCCGAGCCAAATGAAAACAAGAAATTCAGCTTATTACCTTGCGGAACAATGTCGAATTCAATAATCGCCGGATCGTATTTCGCACCCGAACTAATGGAAGCAAGATCAGGGTCGCCATAAATCACTTTGGTCACGGCAGAATACGCCGCATTATTGTTCGGTGCTAACCAAGTCCCCACATTACCCGTATCCATGAATAAACCAGACTCGACACCGATGGTGCTGCTACCACCCGCAAAGACGCCGAATTGCCCCGCGACACCGTGCGTCACTGCCAAGTTAGATAAGGTTAATCCCGGTCCATCAATGGTTGCCGCCATTTGTGCATTACTAGCATTGGTATCGTAACTTAAGGCAGCGTATGCGGATGTTCCCCACAAAACACTGCCAATGACACCCCACAGAAATAGCCGCACCCATAGCCCTAGGGATGCTTGCCTTTGATTTGTCATATTTGTCGCCCCGCCTCTATTTTCATTATTTTTGGAAGCTACTTGGATTGCTTCGCGTGCCTCTTTTTACCACACCGACAAGTAACGTCACAATCTTAGCTGATAATATATTCAAACCGCTTATCAGATTATACCGTTCATGGGTATTTATCCTAACGTGGCGGTAGCATAATCTCAGCGAACACAACCCACTAATAACAAAAACAATAAGGGTGTCAATATGCTCCAACGTCGCATCGTGGCTGCTTTCTGTATGGGTAGCATTTTGAGTATCACCTTACCCGTGCAAGCTAATAATCCGGCATGGGAAATGTGGCAACCCGTACTGCAACCCAATACTTATTCACCCCTTCCCCCACCCAGCACTACCGTACTGAATTGCGGTGTACTCGAAGCCTTCCAATTACCCAATAGTTGCTTACGCACCAACACCAGCCGCAATGGTTTGGAAGATTTATTCCGTTACCTTAACCAACCGTCATCACGCAATGTCAATGCTTCCGCCTACCCCAATTTCTTATTATTGGAAACCGTACAAGCCTTGCTGAACTGGCATGATATGCCACTCACCAGCTATTTAGCGGATTACTTCACCCTCACCCCCGTTAGCTCCAGCAAAGGTACGGGCAATGGCGAATTCACGGGCTATTACACCCCTGAACTGTTTGCCAGTCGTACACCCAATGCACGATTTAGAATACCGATCTACGGCAAACCGCAAAGCAATACTAACCACTTCAGTACTGCCGAAATTGCCAACGGTGCATTAGCTGGCAAGGGCTTGGAAATTGCGTGGACAGATGACCCCTACAAACTTTACGTGGCACAAGTACAAGGTTCGGCACTGCTGCATTTTCCCGATGGTAGCAATACCATCCTAGATTACGCGGGCAATAATAACCGCCCGTTTTTGTCCGTTTCTAGCTACTTAAAACAGCGCAACTACAAAGTCGCCAGCTATTCCAACGATGCGATTCACGACTGGCTGCAAGCGCACCCAGACAAAACCTACGAAGTCATTACCAGCAACCCGCGTTACGTCTTTTTTCGTGATACGGGTAACACGCCCGAAACAGCATCGGGGCACAGCGTGATTCCGGGGCATACCGTAGCAGTGGATAGCCGCTACATTCCCCACGGTTCGATTTTATTGGCGGAATTGCCACGTTTTACCCCGACGGGGCAACTCAGTGGTACGGAATGGCGATTGCTCTTTGCGCAAGATCATGGCAAAGCAATTGCAGGCAATGGGCGTTTTGACCTTTATACAGGTACAGGTTCATCGGGTGAAGCACGTGCTTACGCCATTTCTGGCTCACATCGGGTTTTTATGCTGTTACGCAAGCAAGATGCACTGCAACGCATGGCAGGTTTGTAACTACGGAGTAATTGATCGATATTCAAACAAATTAAATATTTTAATTAATTAACTCCCTCGTCCCTGTAGTGACTTGGATTTACCACTTAATGCGCCGATAATGTTGCCCCATTCATCGTTTTGTTGAGGGAATTGCATGTTTTGGAAAGCCATGCTGGTGGCGAGTGCTATAGTCGTTATGGCGTCCACGACTTATGCTCAATCGCCGACAATCACAGACGCACACGCATGTGATGTGCAAATACAAGGTAAAAACATCAATATCGACGAAAACTGCATCCGTAAAACACCCGATTTACGCCGTGCTTTGGTTGATATGAGCGTATTTTTACGCACCACGCCTACTTCACGTTTAGCCGCCCCCGAATACCGAGGCCCACTCGATAAAGACAAACTGTTACGTACAGTTGATCAACTACTGCGCTGGTTGGATAACACACCCGGTTCAGCAATTCCCTTAGGGCAGCAATTCGACTTTTACGCTTTAGGCGACCCAAAAACCAAAGCACCCGTACAATACGGTGGGCATTACACCCCGACGCTTGCGGCTAGTGCCACACCAACGCCCTCGTACCGCTTCCCGATTTATGCCAAACCAGCAGGCAATACACCATTGCCATCCCGTCACGACATTATGCGCGGCGCGTTAAAAGGTAAAGGTTTGGAAATCGCGTGGACCAATGACCCGATTGGCTATTTTTTCATGCAAGTACAAGGTTCAGGGTTAATTCGTTACCCCAATGGCAGTACCGTTTTGTTAGGCTTTGCGGGGAAAAATAATTACCCGTACACCAGCATTGGCAGTTACATGCGTGACAAAGGTTATTTGCGTACCGAAAACCTTTCCACTGCCGCTATCCAACAATGGCTGAGTGTTAACCCAGATAAATTAGAAGAAGTCCTGAATTCCAGCCAATCGTTTGTTTTTTTCAGTCCAATGAAAGGCAACCTGCGTGCCGCAACAGGCTTGCCTGTGGTCGCCGGACACACCGCTTCGGTTGATACCAGCATGATTCCATTCGGTTCAATTTTGCTAGCAGAATTACCTTTGCGTGACAATAACGGCAAAATCGTGCAACATGAATGGCGTTTGTTACTTGCAACTGACCGCCGCGCTGAGGATAAAGGCACGGTAAAAATTGGTGTTTATACTGGTGAAGGCGACGAAGCTCGCGTGCAAGCACAACGGTTGTATCCATCTGGTCGCGCTTTCATTTTGCTAAGCAATCGGTAAGTTACAACCACTTATTGAACTGGATACCACTGAAATGTGTCCAATGCCATATTATAACAAGCGACTGATTTTATTCTGGGGTTCATTCTATGTTGGGTTACATTGACTGGCTTATTATTGCCATAGCCGCGCTGGCTGCTATGGGAGCAGTGTTTCTGCTCTTACCTTCAAGTAGCAACCAAGAAGCGCAACAACTGCGTATTATGCGTTTGCAAGCCGAAAATGACCGCAAACGCATTGCCGAAGTGCTGGAAATTACCCAAACTGGGGTACAAGACGCTGAGTCATTACTCAAGCAACTCAATCAGCAAATCGAACACAGCAATCGTAATGCGCAAGCCACCCAAACCAAAGCCGAACAATCCGAACGTATTCTGGAACGGGTTGCCACTGCTGAACACGAAATGCGCGATATTTCCTCGCAACTCGGCGACCGTTTACAACATTTGCAAAGCTATTGGGATGAACAACTCGGCGATTCCGTGGAAAGCGTCAAAAAGATTCGCAGCAAATTGCACGAAGGTTTAACCCAAGTTGATGACAGCATTCAACGCCTGCGCGAACAAGAAAAAATGGCGCAAGGCTTTACACGACGTTTGATTGAACATCACCAACAGCAATCGCAATACCAGCAAGAAAATGCGCGTTTATCCGCCGAAGTGCACACTCGTCTGGAAGAAATGCTCAAAGAATCCAGCGTTTTGTTGGAACAAATGCAGCGTTACCAGCATGATGCGGATAATGTCTTCCAAAAATTCAGTACCGACATGGAAGGTTTGGAAACCCAAGCCAATGAGCATTTCACTACCTTGTTCCAAAGCACCGACCTCGCACGCCATGAACTCAAATCCGGTTTGGATGAAAGCCGTCAGCACGTTGAAACCATGCGCCGCCGCGAAGAACAAAGCAATGAATTAACCCGTCGCATTCACGAACAGTTTGAGCAAATCGACCACATTCGCGTCGAACGCATTGCCAAAACCTTGGATCTGACTGAACAAATGTCCACCGACTTGCACAAAGGTATGGAAAACGCCCGCGAATTACTGTCGTCATTGGAAGTCGCCGTACAAGGCATTACCTCGTCATTAAACCAATCGACAGCGGCAAGCGATACGTCAACCACCGAGGCACAAACCGTTCTCCCAAGCACGCCTGTCGATAGCAATACCATCACAAAAAGCGTGGCAACACCGGAAGCAACACCTGATTTTGTCGCCCCTAAACCGGTGACGGCAGCCGCTACAACAGAGCTAAAAACGGATGCCATCAAAGCGCACGACAAAGCGAACAATGACTTCCATGCGCACACTGGTCATAACGATGCCCTAGCGTTATTGGATACCTTGGATGATGCCGCCCCGCATAATTTAGTAGCACTACGCGCTTATCGTTAAGTAACACGACCATTTGACCGCTCATTATTGATATTCCTCATGTTTCGTGGGAAAACCCTAGCGGGGTTGCCTGAGAATCTCTCATGCAACACTTGCCGCCTATTGCTTCCACATCTAGACTAGATTAGTGTTTTTGTGTGTAACCATTTGTTCACACAAGTCCACACATCACAAACCCAAAGCTAAATAGGGCGGCAATCGAAGCGTTAGGCCGCACCACAACCATAGTTACATCATTATTTTTGTCGTACATGGAATTACGACCGGAGGAGTCGCACATGAGTGTTCTTCATGTCGGGTTGGGTCACGCCCGCACTGCTGCTGAGGCAGTTCAAACCGCTATGCAAACCACCACCAAACCCAGTTTGGCGATTGTATTTTGCGCATATCAACAAAATGCTACGGAAGTTTACTTAACGGTACGCGAATACGTGGGCGAACGCTGTGCCATTATTGGCGGCTCTACCTGCGGCGAATTTTCCAGCTTATTGACCAGCCCCACGACTGATAGTGTGGTGGTCATGACCTTGCAAAGTTCTTATATCAGTATTGGCGTCGGGGTCGGGCAACAACTGTCGGTGGATGCCGCTGCCGCCGGACGCGCCGCCGCCATCCAAGCCTATACCAATGTCAAACCCAATCCAGCCGTCACTTCCATGATGACCATTGCAATGGGCAGCAAAAACACGGCAGATAACGCACGCATTAAACCTTTTGTCAGTATTGTGTTACCCGATGGTGCAAGCGGGGCGGAAGAAGCCTTTTTACGCAGTATTCTTAGCGAAACAGGAAAAGTTAGCCAAATCGTGGGCGGGTCAACTGCAAATGATTTTTCCAGCGGTAACACCTACCAATTCGCCAATGGTGTTTACCAAGATGCAGGTACGATGACGCTTGTAACCAGTGCCTTAAAAATCGGCACAGGTATGGGACACCCCTATTACCCCACCGAACACGGCATGGTTGTCACCAAAGGTAAAGGTCGTGTGGTTTACGAATTGAATCATCGTCCGGCTACCGAAGCCATGAAAGAACTGCTGGGTGTGGATGAACTTACGCCTGAAATCTTCGCAGCCAACCCAATGGGCGTAAAATCGTCGGATGTGTTTGGGCAATACACCATCAAAAGCATTATGACGGCGAATGCGGATCAAAGCCTGACCTTTTATGCCGAAGTTCCTACCGATGCGTATTTGATTCGCATGGCAACTGACCGCGAATACGCCATGAATAGCTTCCGTCAAATTCTGGTGGATGCGGTACGCGATGCGGGCAATCCGAAAAAAATCGGTGCCGTGATTGTGTTCAATTGCATTTTACGACACCTACTCAAATGCCGTTTAGACTTCAACGACCTCAGTATTTTCCGTGAAGTGCTCGGCGACAATGTGCCATTGATTGGCTTTAATACCTTCGGCGAACAAGGTACAACCTTGGGTGGTTCATTAGGGCATTACAATCAAACCGCAACGATTTTAGTGATTGCGAATGAAACCATTACCCAATAGAAAACGCCCAACAGCAATATTGTGGGCATGTTAAGATGTAACGCATGAAAGAACGTATCCAAAAACTCCTGTCGCGTGCTGGTTATGGCTCGCGTCGTGAAATTGAACGCTGGATTGCAGCGGGCGAAATCTTGGTCAATGGTCGTCCTGCCGAAATGGGGCAGGCAGTTGATGAACACGATCAAATCAGCTTGCGTGGGCAACGCTTGCACCTTGAGTCGCGCCTTCACGCCACACCCAAGGTACTGATGTACAACAAACCAGCGGGTGAAGTTTGCACACTCAATGACCCAGACGGGCGCAAAACGGTATTTGAAGCCCTACCGCCAGTACGTGCGGGACGTTGGATCATGATCGGACGACTCGACATCAATACCGACGGTTTATTGCTGTTCACCACTGATGGTGAATTAGCCAATAAACTCATGCACCCCTCCTCCGAAGTGGAACGCGAGTACGCCACGCGCGTGTTAGGGCAAGTCGATAATGAAATGCTGATTCGCTTGCAAGAAGGTGTGGAACTCGAAGATGGTAAAGCTTCCTTCTTACGCATTGTTGATGCTGGTGGCGAAGGTGCAAACCATTGGTATCACGTTGTGCTAGCCGAAGGGCGCAATCGTGAAGTACGGCGTTTGTGGGAATCCCAAGGTGTCAAAGTCAGCCGCTTGCTTCGCGTGCGTTACGGCAATATCGAATTACCGCGCTACTTACGCACTGGGCATTGCAAAGAATTGGAAGTGAAAGACATTCGTAAATTGTACGAATCCGTCGGCATGTTCTTTGACGACGGTTCAGAATTCACTCCCAACAAACCTGCCCATCACGGACGACGTGCTGCCGACCGCTCATCAAGTGGCGCGAGAGCAAAATCCCCCGCGAAACCTGTCGTGCAAAACCGCACCACCGCTTCTGGCTTACGTGCTGGCTTGCAAGGTCGCCCTACGCCGCGCGGCAAACCACCTGTCGGTGGCGGCAATGGCAGACGCCCCCCATCCGGCGGTTCACGCGGACATTAATCCCAACATCCAACCCATTACTTTTCGCTCAACAAGCCATCTAACACGACTTGGTGGCTTGTTTGCTGACGCAACAACTTCAAACGTTCGCTGCGAAAAATCGCCGCTAAGTCATCCAACGCCGTGGCAAAATCATCATTGATCACCACATAATCGTATTCGGGGTAATGCGACATTTCACTTTGCGCATCCCGCATTCGCCGTTGAATGGTTGCTTCGCTGTCTTGCCCGCGCCCATGCAATCGCTCACTTAAAGCGTCGATACTCGGTGGCAAAATGAAAATACTTACCACTGATTTCGCCCGTTCGCGTACCTGTTGCGCCCCCTGCCAGTCGATTTCCAGAATCACATCCTTGCCAGCAGCCAATAATGCATCCACCGTTTGGCGTGATGTACCATAATAATTATCAAATACTTGCGCGTATTCAAGGAATTGTTCGGCAGCAACTTGCTCACGAAAAGTGTCTACATCGGTAAAGTGATAATGCACACCATCTTGCTCGCCAGAACGTGGTTGGCGCGTGGTGTGGGAAACCGAAACCGCCAATTGTGGTAAACGTTCGCGCAAGGCTGTCAATAAACTGGACTTGCCTGCACCGGATGGCGCGGACACCACATAAAGTTGACCCATACCCATGATACTCATCTGAAAACTCACCCCGATTATGGATAAATGTGCGATTATAGAATCAAGCGCGGTATAATGAATGACATAAGTGCAGAACAAGCTGATGAGGTGTCCAGATGATTCAGGTAATCCCCGTTCCCGCCTTCACCGATAATTACATTTGGTTGATTACCAATGAGGCGCGTAAACAAGTTGCCATTGTTGACCCCGGCGATGCTCAGCCCGTTTTACAAGCCTTGCAACAACTCGATTTGCAACCCATTGCACTTCTGATTACCCACCATCACCGTGATCACGTCGGCGGCATTGAAAAACTGCTGGAAACCTACCCTGATTTGCCCGTGTATGGTCCTGCCAGTGAAATCATTCCGCACCTTACCCGTGCAATGGGCGAAGGGCAAAACGTTCACCTTGAAGCACTCGGCTTAAACTTTGCGGTGCTCGATCTCCCCGGTCACACTGCCGGACACATTGCTTATTACGGTGAAGGTTGTTTATTCTGCGGTGATACGTTATTCGCCAATGGTTGCGGGCGAGTATTCGATGGCACATTACACGATCTGCACAACTCCCTGCATCGCATTGCGGGTTTACCCGCCGAAACCGTGGTGTATTGCACCCACGAATACACCATCGACAATATCGGCTTTGCCAAATGGGTCGAACCGGATAATGCCGCCTTGGATCAGCGTTTAGAAGAATGCTGGGATTTGTTGGAATCCGGTCAAGCCACCGTGCCGTTTGAATTAGGGCGCGAGTTTGAAACCAACCCGTTCTTGCGCACCCACATTCCCGAAGTCATTGCCAAAGCCGAAGAAATTGCAGGGCGTGAAACTCACACCCCGGCTGATGTGTTCGCGGTCTTACGCATCTGGAAAGACACCGAGTACGACTAAACCATTAAGTCGCGTAGGGCTTTGAATAGCTCGCGCGGACTTTTCGGCGGCTTATTCGCCGCACGTTCTTTATGCGCATTACGAATTAATGCCCGCAAATGTTGTGCATCAGCGTGCGGAAACTCGCGCATTAAATCGCCCATCGCTTTTTCGTCGTTCAACAAACGATCCCGCCAGCGTTCCAACTGATGCAACTTTGCGGCTTGCGCACGATTGCCGCGTTCCCAATCCGCCAGCTTCGCATCCAGCGGTTCGACATCCACTTGGCGCATTAACTTGCCAATGAATTGCTTTTGGCGACGAATTGCACCGTTACTGGTTAAACGTTTCGCCTCCATAATCGCTTCGTACAAGCGTTCCGGTAAATCCAACTGCTCCAACTGTTCTTGGCGCAACACAATCAACTTTTCACCCAGTACTTGCGCCGCTTCCGCTTCACGCTTTACTTGGCTTTTACTGATGAAATCCTCATCATCATCTTCGTATTCAATCACGTTCCTATCCTTTCAACATTCCCAGACCCGCCGTCAGGGATGGGTACTGTAACCGGATACCCAATTCAGTCAACAGTTTATCATTGCGAATGCGCCGCGATTCCTGCAAATACGACAGCATCCCCGCGCTCATGCTGGTTTGTGCCGCCATCATACTGACCTGCGGCGGATGCGGTAATCCGGCGTAATCCGCCACCGCGTTAAAATACTCGGTCATGGTGGAAGGTTGCCCATCCGTCGCATTGTAAATTGCACCAGCGGGCGCGTTTTGCATCGCAACGAGACAAATCATCGCCAAATCATCGGCATGAATGCGATTTGTCCACGGTGCTTCAGCCGCATTCAAGACGGGTTCGCCACGCTGAATGCGCTCCAATGGTAAACGATCCGGCGCGTAAATCCCCGGCACGCGCAAAACCACCGCTTCCCGCTGATGCTGCCGCGCCCATGCTTGCAAGGCTAATTCCGCATCCACACGGCGTTTGGCTCGCGCTGCTTGTGGTTTCACGGGGGAAGTTTCATCGACCCACGCGCCGTGACAATCACCGTAAACCCCCGTGGTACTGATCAACACCACGCGACACAATGTCGCTTGTGCATACTGCAAAAACGCTCGCAAGCGCGTGTCGCTGTCACCGTGCGCGGGTGGTGGCATCAACCAATAAATCAGCGCGTCTTGCAAATCATCCAATGGCGGAAACATCCCCGCATCGGCATCACCTTGCAGCATGGTAATGCCAGCGGCTTGGCCTTGTTGCAGACTCGTGTCACTGCGCACCCAACCCGTGAGCTTGAAACTCGTTTTTTCCGACCCAGTTTGGTATAAACGCGCCACGCGCCGACCAATGTCGCCGCAGCCCATTATCCACACCTTTTGGTTCTGTTTATCCATGAAACGCCCCCATCACCAAACCGACAGTATAAACGAAACCAGCGCACACGCTGCACGAGGCTCACGTTTAGTACGTTTTTTCCGCTTAACCTTGTTAAGCTTACTGGGGCTGATATTGCTCAGCGCAAGCTATTGGATTTACCAACACTTCATTCGTCCACTTATTTACCCAACGCCACCAATCGTTGTCACCCCGCCGCAACCGCCGATTATCCCGCCCATTACTCAACCACCCAAACTCAAACCCGAATTACCCAAACACGTTGCCAAACTAATTGATTCGGTATTTAAGCAGGTGGAAATAACGCGCTCTTACGACCCTGCGTATGTAAACCTCAAATACCCCGGCGGTGATGTGCCGCTGAATACTGGCGTGTGTGCAGACGTGGTAATTCGCGCATTTCGGGCGCAAGGTTTGGATTTGCAAAAGCTTGTCCACGACGATATGCAGCAAAACTTCAGCGTCTACCCGAAAAAGTGGGGTTTAAAGCGCACCGATACCAACATTGATCACCGCCGCGTCCCGAACTTAATGAAATTCTTTGAACGCCAAGGTAAAGCCTTACCCACCACCCAAAATCCCGACGACTATCAAGCGGGCGATATTGTGGCATGGGATTTAGGCACAGGACAGAATCACATTGGGATTGTGCTGCATTTCAAAACCGATGACGGTGCAAGACCGTTAATGGGGCACAACGTTGGCGAAGGCACGTCCATCGAAGACGTTTTATTCGCATGGCCGATTGTTGGGCACTACCGCTATTTCACGCCGAGCAGCACCCAACATTAACCACACTATTTTGTGACTATTTCACTAGGTTAAAGCACGCACTCAGGGTTGCACCATGAGCAATAACTGCCCGTTGGTATCTGCCGCATCATTCGCCAACTTTAACTCGAATTTATACGGTTCAATCACAGGCGTGGCGGTTTTAATTGGCGCGAACCATTCACCTTTACCCGAACCTTGTTGCAAGGTAGCACCGCTAATCGGTGTCTCTGTCGGGCTTTTCACATCGTACAACCACAACTGATACACCATACCGCGTTTCGGGTCTGGTAAATCCACAAAGCGCATAACGCCTTGTTGTTGCGCGTTATTCCACACCACATCGCCTTGCACATCCTGCACTAACGGGTTCATGGTGCGTAACCAGTTCCCGTGCACACTGCTAGCGTCAGCCAATAAGGTATCGTGTAATGTTTGCAATTCAATCGGCACATCCGCTGCAACAGACCGCCATTGATGCAATATTGGTAAGCTTATCCCACTAATAACCACCGCTAAGAAGAAAATAACCAACCATTTATTCCGGGAAAGCCCCGTCTGTGGCATAAAAGACCCCTTTTTGCCTATTTTTATAAAGGGATTACAAGTTTCGAGTATCATACACATTGCTCGATTATAACGAATAATACAGCGTGCGTTGTTGCGCTGCGTTAAAATGGTTCATTTCTTTTTGATAAACGGTTAGCAGATGAGTTCCCCTATGTCAGAACAAACCTTTATTCCGGGAAAAGATGCGGCACTCGAAACCTCGATTGCAACCTTACAAACCAAGCTGGCAGACATTGGTTTCCACATTGAAGAAGCCTCATGGTTAAACCCTATCGCTAATGTTTGGTCGGTACACATCCGCGACCGTGACTGCCCCATGCTGTTTACCAATGGTAAAGGTGGTTCGCAAAAAGCCGCACTCGCCAGTGCGTTAGGTGAATACTTTGAACGCTTGAGTACCAATTATTTTTGGGCGGATTTTTATTTAGGTAAAAGTATTGCTAATGCCAACTTCACGCATTATCCGAGCGAAAAATGGTTCGCGCTGAATGAAGATGGCAGTTTACCCGATGGCTTACTCGACGATGACACGCTCAGTTACTACGACCCCGAAAATGCTTTGGATGCCAATAAGCTGGTTGATCTGAACTCCGGCAATGACGAACGCGGCATTTGCGCCCTGCCCTTTGTACGCCAACGCGATGGGGAGACGGTGTGGTTTCCGGTGAATGTGATTGGCAATTTGTACGTCAGTAATGGCATGTCAGCGGGCAATACCGCCACCGAAGCGCGGACTCAAGCCTTATCCGAGATTTTCGAGCGGCACATCAAATTCCGCATTATTGCCGAAGCGATTTGCTTACCTGATGTACCCGAAGAGGTGATTGCGCGTTACCCACACATTCAAGCGGGGATTGACGACTTACGCGCCGCTGGCTTTGGCATTTTGGTCAAAGACGCATCGTTAGGCGGGCAATACCCTGTTATGTGCGTCACGCTGCTGAACCCTGACGACCAAGGTTGTTACGCCAGTTTTGGCGCACACCCGCGCTTTGAAGTGGCATTGGAACGTTCCTTAACCGAATTGTTGCAAGGTCGCGCTCTAGACCGTTTATCAGGCTTTTCCGAACCCAGCTTTGAACTGGAAGAAGTGTCTTCGCCGCAAAATTTGGAAACGCATTTCATTGATTCCAGCGGACCAATTCATTGGGATTTCTTGTGGAGCGAACCGGATTACGCATTCGTTGATTGGAACTTCAGCGGTACAACCGAACAAGAATGCCAATACTTGCTGGATCGCATCCATGAAGAAGATTTCGACGCTTACATCATGGATTACGACCACCTCGGCGTTTACGCTTGCCGCATTATCGTACCTGGCATGTCGGATATTTACCCCGTTGAGGACTTAGAATGGGACAACAACAGTGCGGGTAACAGCCTGCGCGAAGCCATTTTGCAGTTACCCGAACTCGACGATGAAGAATGCGCGGAGCTATTCGATACCATTGACGAAATGGGTCTGGATGATCACCAACCTGTCGCCGCCTTGATTGGTCTTGCTCCCGATGCTAACACGCTGTGGGCAGATTTACGCATTGGTGAATTGAAAACCTTACTGGCATTGGTCATCAATGATGACGATGCGATTCGCGAAGGTTGCCAATGGATTCGTCATTTCGAGCAAATCGACGCGGATCGCCGCCGTGTGTATCGCTGCATCGAAGCCTTGTTGGAAATGGAAGACGCAGACGGTTACGCCGCTAACATGAGCCTGTTGTATGGCGCGACAGCTTACCAAGATGCGCAAGCCTTATTGTCTGGCGAATTACGTTTCTGGGGCATTACCGCGCCGACGCTGGACTTAAACGGCTTTAACACGCATCAAGGTTTGCTGGCGGCGTACCGCAAAGTGCACCCAGACTTACAGGCATAATGCTCGCATGTTAGAGATTCTCTACCACGATGCGTATTTGGTAGCGATTAATAAACCATCGGGTTTGCTGGTACACCGCAGCCCGATTGATCGCCATGAAACGCGCTTTGCCATTCAACTCACTCGCGACCAGATTGGGCAACGGGTTTATCCAGTCCATCGGCTGGATAAGCCTACCTCTGGCGTATTACTGTTTGCCTTGGATAGCGATACCGCCCGCCGCATGACTGAGCAATTCACCCATGGGCAAGTGCAAAAAACTTACCTCGCGGTGGTACGTGGTTACACACCTCGCGATGGCATCATTGATTACGCCCTGCAAGAACAATTGGATGCGCTTGCTGATGCGGATGCCGACCCCGACAAACCCGCGCAAGCCGCCATTACGCATTACCAGTGTCTCGCCACCACCGAACTGCCATTTGCTGTCGGGCGTTACCCCAGCTCCCGCTATTCCTTAGTCGCTTTACAACCCAAAACCGGACGCAAGCACCAATTACGGCGTCACATGAAGCACATTTTCCACCCGATTGTGGGGGATACCACACACGGCGATGGCAAACAGAATGCATTTTTTCGGCAACAATTTGCCTGCCAACGACTTTTGCTTCATGCCCAACAATTACGTTTTACGCACCCATATAACGCTACACAACTACTTAACCTAACCGCCGCTGTGCCAAGCGATATGCAACCGTTGTTACGCGAACTCTTTCCCCATTTTGTTGCTGAGTAAAATACAATCAATTTGATTAAAAATAACCCATTGCTTTGTAACGAATAATTCACTTTCTTATTGGTATCATTCTTGCATATAGTTTTCACTGTTTAGAGTGTTAGACATAGCGTGAGGCACCCCAATGACACAAGCTGATCACCCAACATCTGTTTCCCTACTGGATCGACTGGCTGAGGCGTTGACTAGCCAACAAACTGGCACATTTTTTGTGGCAACGAATGACAATGCCTCCTGCCGCTTCGCTTTAGACAATGGCAAAATCACCCATTTTGCTTACAAACGCTTACACGGCTTAGAAGCTTTACACGAATTTGCCACCATCTTGTCAGGCCGTTGGTCGTTTTCGGAAGGTATTTCCTGCCCATTCCGCCCCCACGACAGCGTAGAACACATGCAAGCAGTGGAATTATTAGGCGTAAAACCACCATCCGCAGCCGACATCACGCCAGTAACCCCAACTGTCACGGCAATCTCGGCACCCATTCCGGCTGCCAGTATTACCAGCGAAGCAACTGTCCCCAGCGTGACTGAAGCACCCACCAAGCCCACAAAATCGCGTTTGAATATGTTTTATCGTGGTGGTTTTAGTGCTGCAACTGTCGAACCAACCCCCGTAGCTGAAGCAACCACACCAGCACCGGCTGCCACGCCGACGGGTATGAAAAATCGCTTCTATCGCGGTGGTTTTGCTCACTGAATACTGACGACTGTTTACCGTTTCTCTTCTCCTCCTCTATTGCCGCGTAATGCCTCCCGTTACGCGGCTTTTTCGTCAATAATGCTGCATAATCAACAATGTGCGTCACAGCAAAATCTGACAAATGTCAAAATTTGACAGGTCAACCCCCTTTTTAAACCTTATATCGGAAACGCTTGGAACTCAAACCCTGTAATCAGCGAAACTCATAATCGTACTAACGCTACGAGCCAGGGGAATTACAAAACAAGCCCCAAAGGGATTCCAAGCCCATCCCTCTCAACCTGGTGAATAAACAGCGAACAAGATCATAGGCAAACACAATAAAGGTCTTGTTCCATTTATGCACTGGGTGTACCCCGCCCAGTGCCTGTTGTTTACAAGCCAATTGTTGACAGATGAGGTACCGCAGGTAAGCGGGAGGAGTCTCTATGTGGAATAAAGCCGTTACGCACGTCAAATTATCCCTGTTAGGTTCTGCCATGTTGGCATTAACAGGATGCAGCACCTTGTCACGTTCGCCAGCACCCAGCATTCAACCCGAAACGCAACCACCCAAACCCAATCATCCGCAAGCTCGTAAACCGCTGGCGCACAAAGCCATCCTGAAAAAAACAGCGACACCTGCACACAGCAACGCGGCTGATCGACTGGGCGATAACGCCGTCACCCCACCGCAAACCACTTTAGAAAAAGTCGCGTGGTGCGCCCGTAAACAACAAGGAAAGTTGTATTGTTGGGGAGGCAGTAGCCCAACCACGGGTTTTGATTGCAGTGGTTTAACCCAATATTCATTCCGCCAAGGAGCTGGCGTACACCTGCCACGCACTGCGGCGGCACAATACGCCTCAGCAGTAAAAATTCCGCAAGCGCAAGCCCAACGGGGAGATTTAGTCTTCTTCCGTACCCGTGGGCAACAAGTCAGCCATGTTGGGATTTACCTTGGCGATGAACGCTTTATTCACGCACCACGCACCGGCAAAGCCATTGCCATTGCTAAGTTGAGTGGTTATTGGCAACAACGTTTAGCGGGTTTTGGACGCATTCCGGGAGCATGTCGCCCCCTGTACTCCTAATGCCTTACGCAGCGAATAAGGTTACGGCATGAGCTGGGTGTAACATTCCACTGCCATGAACTCGGCCGTATCTTTCGGTGGTTGTTGCGAATCGGGTTGGTGAATCGCTAATAAATAGGCGACACCTGCTTGTTTTGCGGCGCGTAATACATGCAAATTGTCATCAATAAACAAAGCGTGTTGCGGCGTAAACGCTTCCACCGTGGCTAAGGTTTGCCAAAAATCGGGGTGTTCTTTCGGCAATCCTAAAGAATGCGAGGTAATCACACGGTCAAAATACTGTTCCAACGCGACATAACCAAACTTCAAAGCCACGCTTTTTTGATGGGCATTGGTCAGCAATACCACACGCTTACCGCGTTCGTGCAATGAGGTGAGGAAGCTTTCAACATGCGCCCGTATTGCAATACGATCCGCTAACTCGCGTTTCAGTGCGACCAAATCCGCGTTTAAATGTTGCTCCCAATAGTCCACGCAATACCATTCCAACGTTCCTTCCATCTCCAGATAACGACTGTGCAAATACGCGGTTACAGCTTCGGGAGTCGTTCCACGCTGCTCGGCTAAACGTTTTGGTAAGTGTTCTAACCAAAAATGGTTATCAAAATGTAAATCCAATAACGTACCATCCATATCCAAGAACACCGTATCAATGTCATGCCACGGCAACGTTATCGGTGTTGGGGAATCACTTGTTATGCCACTCATCGTACTAGAATCTTTATATGTTAAAGCCACCAACCATACACCAAATCAGCACCGTTGCCAGCAGCCGCCTTTTTCATGTCGAAGAACTGCACCTCGAATTCAGTAATGGTGAACGCCGTATCTACGAACGCCTTGCCAATCGTGGCGGCGGTGCGGTGTTAATTGTTCCACTATTGAATGACGATACACTATTATTAATACGGGAATACGCAGCGGGCACAGGACGTTATGAACTGGGTTTCCCCAAAGGCAAAGTGGAGCGTGGCGAAAACATGTTGGAAGCCGCCAACCGCGAAATCATGGAAGAAATTGGTTACGGAGCGCACCGTTTAGAACTGTTGCGCAGTGTGAGCTTGTCACCCGGTTACATGGGACACCACACCAATTTATTACTCGCGCGGGATTTGTATGCACACCGCATTGCGGGCGATGAACCCGAACCACTGGAAATCGTGCCGTGGAAACTCAGCGACGCCGCCACGCTATTACAACAGGACGACTTCACCGAAGGTCGTAGCCTGCTAGCGTTATACCTAACCCTCGATTGGCTTAAACAACACAACTAAGGATACAAAGGACAAACTTAATGGATGCACAACAATTTGATTTAGCAGCATTGCTCCCAGTCACTGTACAAATTGCACAAGCGGCTGGTGAAAAAGTCATGGCGATTTACAATACCGCTGATTTTTCTGTGGAACAAAAAGGCGATGATTCCCCGTTAACCGCAGCGGATTTAGCATCCCACCAGTACATTGTTAGTGCTTTGGCAGCCTTAACCCCGCAATACCCGATTTTGTCGGAAGAATCCGCCAGCATTCCTTTTGCCGAACGCAGCCAATGGCAAACGTATTGGTTGGTTGATCCGTTAGATGGCACGCGCGAATTCATTAAGCGCAATGGCGAATTCAGCGTTCTGATTGCCCTGATCCACGAGCAAAAACCTGTTTTGGGTGTTGTCCACGCCCCCGCTTTGAATGAAACGTGGTTTGCCGCCAAAGACCAAGGCGCATTCAAACAAGCGCGAGGCGAAACAAACACGATTCAAACCCGCGCCACCGACAACCCCATCAAAGTCATGGGCAGTAAATCCCACCGTGACGCGATTATGCCGCAGTTTTTGGCGAATATTGGCGCACACTATTACGATGTGATGGGCAGTATTTTAAAAGCGTGCTTGGTTGCCGAAGGCAGTGCCGACCTGTACCCACGTTTGGGCTTAACTTCTGAATGGGATACCGCCGCCGCCCAAATCATTGTTGAAGAAGCGGGCGGGTACGTTACCCGCACCGATATGCAACCCATGTTGTATAACACTGGCGAATCCTTATTGAACCCGTATTTCTTTGTTTTCGGTCGTGATTATCACGATTGGTCACAATACTTACCCGCCTAAACTACGCTCCACCTCTTTGCTTACGCTGCTGCGGCAGCGTGGGCAAGCGGAGCTTGTAACGACATGCGGCCTTGCTTGATTAAACGGTCGATTTCAATGTGAATAAACCGCCCCAAGATCGCATTATTCAAACCGGAAGCACGTTTAATCGCTTCACGTTCCGTCAAAATAAAGCCTTCCACCACCAAGCTCGCCACCACCGCTTGTAACTTGTGGAACACCTTCATCACCGCCACGGCTTCATTGCTGGGTAACTCAGCGAACAAATGTTCTTGCAAGAAGCTCAACATCCAACCCCACATCCCCAACATGGCGGAGTTTGGAATACCGTGCTTCACATGCACCACCCCAACAAATGTTTGCCAATTCCAATAGGCCGTATCGAAATGCCCAGCGATGGTAACTTGATACCATTGACGTAAAGTTTGTTCGCGCTGTTTACGTTCTTCAGGTGACAAATACGTGCTGACCTTGGTATCCGCAAACACCACATCGTAGAAACCTTGGATTAACGCCGCTTCGTGTTTATTGAAAAAAGCCCGATGCTGTTGAATGAGCTGCCCATCTTCCAGCGTCGGGATGATCATAGCGGGCATTTTCTCCAAAATAGCGGTACTGAGTTCTGATAACTCCATCCTAGTTCTCCTTGATTAGTTATTGAAAATATTAGAATTGGCAGCCAGCACAGTATGAATTCGTGCCATTAAATCTGCTGGTATTACCACCACATGGATTTGAATACCCAAAACCACATCTTGATTCAGGCGAATCACGGCATAGCTTGTTTCACCCATGCACACCAGCGCACCCTTTCCCCCCTTTTCAGCACCTAAACAGAGAGCCAATTGTTCCGCGCCGTTGGACAACAAAGCGGTTAAGGCTGACAGACGATCATCACCACTCGACTGTATGCCATCCCACAAAGTTAAACCGTCAATGGTTAGTATTTGAACACCGATTATTTCTGGAATTTGACACGTGAGTTCTTCAACGAAAAACCCCCAATTATCGTTAGCCATGATTTTCCCCAATACTTAATTAAAATCAAAAGCAGCCGACACTAGAGCCTGCAAGAACTTGCAAAAAAGATAAAATAGCCCTCGCTCAACTGACAGTTGCTGTAGCTAGCTTTTTTATTTTTACACTCAGATGAAGAACTAAGCAATCATTAATAAAAGCATAATTATTAACTTTTCACAAAAAGCTAAAATAAATTATGAATAATATTTTCCAAAATATATGTAAATAAAAATTACATATAACAAAAAAATACTTACAAAATGATGGTTTAGATCAGATAGTGCAGTGCAAAAAAACCACCCCAAAATAAATTTTTATCCGTTACAATCTGCAAGATTACTAAACAATTCGAGTTTTATTATTTATGCCCTGTGTGTTTCGTGTATGCCGAAATCCCATCGCCTATGTGGTGGTTTTGTTATCACTGATCTGGCTACCCTTCAGTCACGCAGAGGCTTTCCCTAACGTTCATCAAGCCTTAGAAGACTCGGTAGTGAAGGTATATGTCACCAGTAAATCTATCTCATCTAACTCGCCGTGGAATTCTGATAATGTAACCGCCACTGGGTCTGGCTTTATCATTGAAGGCAAACGCATCCTAACCAATGCCCACGTCGTATCTGATCATATTTTCGTCGAAATACAACGCGATGGTAATCCTAAACGCTACCCTGCGACGGTAGCCGCTATCTCGCATGAATTGGATGTCGCCATATTGCAGTTGCAAGACGACAGTTTTTTCAACAAAGGTAAAGCCCTCAGTCTTGGGGACATCCCCGATATTCATCAAGAAGTGCTGGTGTATGGTTATCCGGTTGGTGGTGATACCTTAAGCACAACACGCGGTATTGTGTCGCGTATTGAATACTTACCCTACAGCCACAGTGGTTTGTCGTATGAAATGATTCAAATCGATGCCGCTGTGAATGCGGGTAACAGCGGCGGCCCCGCACTCGCTAATGGCACGGTAGTCGGTATTGTGATGCAAAAAGCGGATGGCGATGGCGAAAACATTGGTTACATCATTCCCAGTACGATGGTGAAACGTTTCCTTGCCGACCTCAATGATGGCAAATACGACGGTTTCCCCGCTTTTTCCGCACAAGTCGAACCATTACTCAACCCAACGCTGAAGAAAAAACACCAATTAACGGACGCGCAAACCGGCGTATTACTCACCCGCATTTGCGCGAATACCAATGCAGAAAAAGTGTTACAAGTCAGCGATGTCATTACCCATATCGACGGCAAACCGATTGATGACGATGGCACAACCCTGCTTACCAACCACAAAACCATTTATTTCCTGCATTACGTGGACACGCACCAGCTCGGTGACACCTTGAATTTAGACATTGTGCGCGACGGCAAACCGCAAAAAATCCAACTACTACTGAATGAAGCCGATACCAGCTCGTATACCTATGACCAAGACCCGCGTTACTTCATTTACGGTGGCTTTGTATTCGTGGCGAATCCGATGGCAAACAGTTGCATGACGCGCGAACGCTTCGATGAAAGCAAGGAAAAGGATAAAAAAGACGACGTGGTGATTGCACAAGTTTTAGCCACACCTGATAATATCGGCTTCCATGATATTTCCTCCATGAGTATTGAAAAAATCAACGGTCAACGTTTCAATACTTTTGAAGAATTCTACAAGTTACTGAAAAAAAGCACTGGTGAATTTGTAGCATTAGCCGACAGCACGGGTTATGAAATCGCAATTGATCGCGTGCGTGCTGACAGCGGACACCGTGAATTAATGGAACAATATCGTATCCAGCAAGATCATTCGCGTGAAATTGATCGCTGGAATCAGGAATTAGCCGCCCCTCACTAGATAATCAGATTGGCAATATCACGACTTGATGGTTAGCAGATGAACACATTTTGTGCTTGTAAAGCCCAATCAATAAAATCTATTATTGGGCACGTAAAATGAAAGAATTAGCACACGCCATGATGGAATGCTCTCTATTGAGCCTTGGTCTTTCAGGGGCAACAACAAGCCAAGGTGTAATATCCAATGCTAGAAGACAAGGCATTGACATCCTCCCCTAGCTAAAAGCAAGGGGATTCCTGAGCTTCACAACACAGGTTCCTGTTTCACAGAATATTGCTCAGGGGAAGGCTTGATTATCGCCGTAAACATCCCACTGCGGGGAGTTTTACGATAGCGAATCAACCTAACTTCCCCCAAGACTCATACATTCTCCGCAGGCTTGACATTCGGCGAGTCCCGCCGTAGGTCTGCTTTGAGACAGTTAAAGTATAATACCAGATAGCTTAACGAATAAGGAGGAGCGAGACAGAGGGTCGGCAAATGCCGACGCGCTATCCCTCCCCGCCCTGAAGGGCGAGGTTTCTCGCGCAATGTGATGAATAAGAAAAATATCGGGAAAAGCATTAGTGCTTCACTTGCATCACCCTCCCTTATTTTACAAGGGCAAATTACCTTTCTAGCACGCAATGGTGCAATTTGGTTCTGGGGTAATTTGTTCTCTGCCAGCCTATTTATTTTGTTACGTTGGGTCGAACAAGACGAAAACATGTTACTCATGTTGGTCTGGTATTGTGCCATTGTTGCTTTGGGCATTATGCGCTGGGGCTTTGGACAGGGTTACATCCCTTCGCAATATTACAGCAGTGAAGAGTTACAAAACTTCGCACAACGTTACTTATTTTATTCCACCCTGATCAGTGCGCTCTGGGGCGTATCCGGTGTGGTGTTATTTTCCGGCCAAGAATTAATTCAAGCGGTACACGTCACGTTATTAGCGGGGGCTGTCATTTCGGCAATGCCGATCCTTGCTTTGTCGCGCTTAGCCCTGTACTTACAGACTGGCACAATTTTGCTTCCGATTACGCTCAACCTCTTATTACTGACTGACTCCGCGCATCAATCCCTTGCGGTTGCCACGCTGTTACTCGGTGCATTGTTAGTCATGGCATCGCGTTCCATCACGCACCTGCTGAATGATTTGCACACCGCACAATTACAAATGCATGAACAAGCACATACCGATGCGGTCACTCAAATTGCCAATCGCCGTTTCTTTGACACAATCTTTAAGACGGAATGGAAACGCGCCTCGCGGGATGGTAAAAACATCGCTTTACTGATGATTGATGTCGATCATTTCAAACGTTACAACGACCAACACGGGCATCATGCTGGTGATCAATGCTTACAAATCATTGCACAATGCATTAAAGCGGTTGCCCGCCGTGCTTCGGATGTCGTTGCCCGCCACGGTGGTGAAGAATTCGTGATTTTACTGCCGGATACGTCATTAGAAGACGCTTATGTGTTAGCCGAACGCTTGCGGAAAAACGTTGAAGAGCAACGCATTCCCCACTCCGATGGCTCATTACCGCGCATTGTTACCATTAGCATTGGGGTTTCGTGCTGCACTCCGGCATCACCCCGCGACCAACAAGAAGTGGATAATGGCTCAATTATCTACCCGGCTATGCTATTGAATTCAGCAGACCGTGCGTTATACCGTGCTAAACGCAATGGACGAAACCAAGTTGCAAAAGAAACCTGTGGGGAAGGAGTCGTAAAACTCACACTCCCCCCCACGACCACTTCGAATGCTGCCTAAAATAGCCAGATTTCATGCGTAGTAGGATTAATTTTTGCCAGATTACGCTCAATCAATGTTAAATTTTGACCATTAAACTGAAAAATATCGACGAAGTGGATGCGTTGCTCCACTTTGTCCGTATCCATACTGACAATAATTTCACGCACACCATCCCCGTCCACATCCGCTAACATTAACCCCGATAACGGCCCTGATTGCAGATGGTTGCCCTTCACAACCGACTCACCGTGTTCGTTATGTAAACTTAAAACATACTCCCCTTTCGTAGCTGGATCTTTCGAGGCATTTTCAACCTCACTGGCTACCACGGTGTAACCCAAATCATTCAACTTTTCTTTGAAAACCAAAGAACCCGCAATGACTGGAAACGATAGCACAGTTGTAACAATCGTTGCTGCGACCCCAGCCAGTAACCCAGCTTTCCCCCCCAACAGCCCCTTACACATTGCCAATACTCCTATAAAAATTAAAGAAAAACCTAAAAAATCTTTTTTAGTTATGAAAAATACTTAGCAAATACCAACCACCCAGCATCGTACCCTGTAAAGTGAGGTTACTATTTCTCACAAAAAATCATACAAACCTTCACCTTAGTAACGAAACTCGCTTTACGTAACCAGTTTCCATGATACCGTAACAAAGTGGTATCTTTTTGTTAATCAATCAAATATTACTTATTCTTTTTCTCAAATAATACTCTACGTTTTTGATTTTTTCTGCTATAAAATACCTTCCTTTAAATACTCTACATATTTTCCTGAACAAGCAAGAAAAACATGAATAACGAGAAACAACTGATCCTTTCTGAACTAGAACTGGTACTAGCCAGTCCCAGTTTCCGTTCTAGGAAAAGGATCAAACAATTCCTGCGCTATGCCGTCCATGAAACACTGGCAGGAAGGGGCAAACAACTCAACCAATACAACATCGCCGTTCATGCACTGGGCAAAACGGAGGATTTTTCTCCGACACTCAACCCAATGATTCGTATTGAGGCTGGTCGGTTACGTAAATTATTGGAAGCGTATTACGCAGGCATAGGCAAACACAGCCCGGTCAGGCTGATCATGCCGAAAGGCACTTACGAAGTACGTTTGCAACGCCAACAAGATATTTTATTAACTGACACTAGCCTCCTACCCGAAGTGGTTACGCCGCGTACCACAGAAGGGCCTCGTTTATTCCTGAATGTACGCATGGAAGGGGAAGTGGATGCTGTTTCACGTCGTTTGTTATACAAACTACGCGGTGATCTATTGCTGATTATGAGCCGATTCAAAAATATCCGGCTTGTTTCCTCAACATCACCGCAACCTGGGCTGCCCTTAACCCGGTCATTTCTCCAAGAAGTGTGGGATCAATATCATGCTGATTTTATCCTGAATTGTGACCTAAATAGCAATAGCGATGGCTTTGATTTGAGCTATATTTTGGCACATACCATCAATGATGAAATCGTGTGGAAAGGGCTTATTCAACTCAGCCCCTCGCCGACGCAAACCGAACTCGATGCAATGTATCGTCAAGTCACTGCCAATACCATTGCCACGCATTCGGGCGCGGCCTTGTATTACTGGGCAGAATACTTACACAGTTTGGCGGAAATACCCGCGCGACATCAGGTCTTGGTGTACTACATCACGTTTTTACGCGATGCCAGCCGGGTTAGTTTTGTTAAAGCTTTGGATGCCTGTCGTCAACGTCTTGATCAATACCCACACGATACCCACGCGCTTATTGTCTTTTCGCGTTTGTGTGGTTATGACCATGTGTTGCAATTCAATGTGTTAGAAGACCTTGAAGAACAATGGACTTACGCCGCTCGCATGGCCATGAAACTGTCCCCCGGCAATGCCGATGCGCACTCAGTGTTCGCGCACAACTGTTACTTTCGCCTTGAGCATGATTTGTGTTTGATTGAACAAGAAGTTGCGGTACAAGCCAATCCTTTTGATACCTCCACCGAATACCTGTACGGCTTGGGTCTATGCCTATTGGAACAATGGGAAGAAGGGATGCAAACCATTCGTAAAGTGATGAGCATTCCGTGTCATTACCCCGATTGGTATTACACCATACCCTTTTTGTATGCGTTTAATCAGGAAAATTACAGCGAAGCCTTGACGCTTGCCGAACGCATTCAACGCTTTGGTTATTGGGGAGAATTAGCACGCTGCATTGCCTATTTCAAACTGGGGGTCATTGACTGTGCAAGCAATGAATTCAAACGTTTACTCGAACACAAACCGCAACTGTTTACCAATGACAATGCCTCCGGTTTGCGTGCATTAGCCTCCCACCCATTTTTGGCACGCGCATTCCAAGTCTTAGGGGAAATCGCCCAGATACACCCCAGTACTGCGATTGCTAGGTGAATAGCAGAAAGCGGCGCGTTAAAATGCCCGCTTTCCTCTAGCCTAGCTCAAGCCAACATCCGTGAAAACAACCATAAACTCGCCAGCACAACAGCATCCACACCTCAAATCCCTACGCCAGCAGCTCGCCCAATGCTTCGGTGCGGAACGCTTTGCCCTGCGCCGCGCCTTATTTGCCTTAGAAAAACCCGCTAATGGGCAATTTAACGAGCAACGCTACCAAGAATTAGTACAACGCCTTGCTCTGTCCGTACAAAAACGTCAGCAACGCCAACAAAACCTCCCCAAACCCGCATACCCCGACGAATTACCCGTTGCCGCACGACGTGAAGAAATCATTGCCGCCATTGCCAAACATCAGGTGGTGATTATTTGTGGTGAAACGGGTTCGGGCAAAACCACGCAACTGCCGAAAATGTGTTTGGAATTAGGGCGCGGCGTGGATGGTTACATTGGGCACACCCAACCACGGCGCATTGCAGCACGAAGCGTGGCGGATCGCATTGCTGAAGAACTAAAAACGCAATTGGGGCAACAAGTCGGTTACAAAGTACGCTTTCACGACCGCTGCGCTCCCGAAAGTTACATTAAACTCATGACCGATGGGATTTTGCTGGCAGAAATTCAGCAAGATCGTTTTCTCAACCAATACGACACGCTAATTATTGACGAGGCACACGAACGCAGCCTCAATATCGACTTTCTACTCGGCTATTTGAAATGGTTATTGCCGAAACGGCGCGATTTAAAAGTCATTATTACTTCCGCCACCATTGACCCTGAACGTTTTTCCCAACACTTTGATAATGCGCCGATTATCAATGTTTCAGGGCGCACTTACCCCGTGGAAATGCGCTATCGCCCATTGATTGATGTGGATGCGGAAGAAGAATGGGAACGCGACCAAACGGCGGCGATTTTGGACGCAGTGGATGAATTACGCCGCGAGGCTTACGGCGATATTTTGATATTTTTACCGGGCGAACGTGAAATCCGCGAAACCGCCGAAGCCTTACGCAAACACCATTTGCCGGATACTGACATCTTGCCGCTGTTTGCGCGTTTATCCGCCGAGGAACAACACCGCATTTTTGAAGCGCACGGACGGCGGCGCATTGTGCTTTCCACCAACGTTGCCGAAACCTCACTCACCGTACCCGGTATTAAGTACGTGATCGACAGCGGTTATGCGCGAATTTCACGCTATTCGTGGCGAGCAGGTGTACAGCGTCTGCCGATTGAAAAGATTTCGCAAGCCTCCGCCAACCAACGTTCAGGACGGTGCGGACGGGTCAGTAATGGCATTGCAATTCGTTTGTACAGCGAAGACGATTACAACAAACGCCCGTTATTTACCGAGCCGGAAATCCTACGCACCAATTTAGCGGCGGTAATTTTGCAATTAGCGACCATGTGGATTGCCGATGTCGAAGAGTTCCCATTTGTCGAACCGCCCGATACGCGCTTAATCCGTGATGGTTACAAACTATTGCTGGAATTGGGCGCAGTGAATAGCGATTACCAAGTCACTGCATTGGGACAAAACCTCGCCAAATTGCCGCTCGACCCGCGTTTTGGGCGCATGTTACTCGCCGCCAAAGACAATGGCGCGTTACGCGAAGCGCTGGTGATTGTCAGTGCTTTGACGCTGCAAGACCCGCGCGAACGCCCAATGGAGAAACAACAAGCAGCGGATGAAAAACACAGCCGTTTCAAACACGAAGAATCGGATTTCCTGAGTTTTCTCAAGCTGTGGGATTATTTCCACGAACAGCGCAAACACTTATCGCAGCGCAAATGCCGCGACTTGTGCCAAAAAGAATTTCTGTCGTATGTGCGGCTGCGCGAATGGCACGACATCCACACGCAATTGCACCAAATGCTGGCGGAAATGGGTGGCAAAGAAAACGACACCGAAGCGAGTTATGACGCGATTCACCTGAGTTTGCTCACAGGTTTGCTTGGCAATATTGGGCAAAAAGACGAAGAACGCGAATATTTGGGCGCAAATGGGCGCAAATTCCACATTTTCCCTGCTTCTGGCTTGAAAAAGAAAGCTCCGCAATGGCTCATGGCTGCCGAATTGGTGGAAACTTCGCGGCTTTATGCACGGGTAGTGGCAAAAATTCAGCCGGAATGGGTGGAACAAATCGCCGCCTCCTTGCTACGTCACCATTACACCGAAGCGCATTGGGAACAAAAAACTGCACAGGTCGCCGCATTTGAACGCACCTCGCTGTACGGCATTACCATTACCCCGCGTCGCAAAGTCAGTTACAGCAAAATCGACCCCGTGGTGTGCCGCGAATTGTTTATTCGCCATGCGTTGGTTTACGGCGAATACCGCACTGCCGCGCCTTTTTTCCAACACAACGCCGAATTAATCAGCGAAATCGAAACGTTGGAAGCCAAAGGTCGTCGCCGCGATATTTTGGCGGATGAGCAACGCCTTTACACCTTTTACGACGAGCGCGTTCCCGCCATCGTGGTGAATGGTCATGCGTTTGAACGTTGGTGCAAACAAGCAGAGCACAAAGACCCCAAGCTGCTGTTTTTAACCCGCGATTATTTAATGCAGCGCGAAGCCGGACACGAGAAAAGTGGGCAATTCCCCGACACTTTGCAGGTTCAAGGCATGATTTTGCCGTTGCGTTATCACTTTGACCCCAAAGCCGAAGACGATGGCGTAACCGTGCGCGTGCCTTTATTGGGCTTGAATCAGCTTGCCCCGACGCGCTTTGATTACCTTGTTCCCGGAATGCTTGAAGAAAAAATCACCGCCCTGATTCGTGGTTTACCCAAACCAATCCGCAAGCAATTCGTCCCCGCGCCGGATTATGCGAAAGCGTGTGCCGAAGCGATTCAGCCTAGTGATGACATGCCGTTACAAACAGCGGTGGAAAAACAATTATTACGCATGACGGGTTGCCAAATTCCTCCCGAAGCGTGGGCAGAACTGAGTTTGCCCAACCATTTACTCATGCGTTTTGAAGTCGCCGATGACAGTGGCAAGATTTTGCGCGGCGGACGCAATTTAGACGCGCTGAAAGGCAAAGTGCGGGAACAAACGCAGCAACACCTTGCCGCACAACCCACGCAATCCATTGAACGCACGGGGATTACTGCGTGGGATTTCGGTGATTTACCCGACACTTATTGGCTGGAAACGGGCGGGATGAAGTTGCGCACTTGGCCTGCGTTGGTGGATCAGGGTCATAGCGTGGCGATTCGCTTATTCGATAATGAACCGGATGCCACTGCACACCATTGGCAAGGGGTCTTGCGCCTGTTGCTGTTGGGTTTGCCCGCTGAAGTTAAAGACATTCCCAAACACATGCCGACAATGGCAACCATGTGCTTGCACTACGCCGCCACGGGGAAATGTGAGGAATTAAAGGACAGTTTGACGCGCTATATTTTCCGGCAAACCTTTGCCAACTACTTGAATATACGCAAACAAGACAGCTTTACACATGCCATTGGTGAATGCCGTAAACAACTTTTCACTCAAGCCCAAGACACCGCACGCTTACTCGCACCGACCTTGGCAACTTACCACGACATTCGCAAAACCCTGAAAGGCAAACTGCAACCCGCGTGGTTAGAAGCTTTGAATGACATGAATGATCAACTCAATCATCTGGTTTACGTGGGATTTCTAGCGGACGTAACACCGGAAATACTGCGGCATTACCCGCGTTACCTCAAAGGCATCCAACGCCGTTTACAGAAATTAGCGGAAAATCCCAGTAAAGATCGTGCCTTACGGGTACAAATTCAGCCGTATTGGGATCAATGGAAGGAAAAACACAAGGTGGGGGGGAAATCAGGTGGGGTAACGAATGAGTGGTCGGAGAAGTTGCGCGAATACCGCTGGTTACTGGAAGAATTCCGTATTTCGTTATTCGCGCAAGAGCTAGGAACCGCTCGACCAGCATCAGCCAAGCGGTTAGAAGAACTCTGGAAAAGCAGTTAGATGCGAGCCGTTTTCACGGGCACTAAACCCGTTTGGTTACTGCGTGGGTAACGGCTAGGATAACCGTAGTATTTGTTAGATACTTCAGGCGATTTCATTTTGGTCAGAATTGCGCCAATGATTTTGCCATGCGCTTGCGCCAAACGGCTGTAAGTATCTTTCAAACTGCGTTTACGGGTTTGACTATAAGCACACACTAACAAGGTATTGCCAGCACGATTGGACACAATCAGTGCATCAGCCAAACCCATCACTGGCGGGGTATCAATGATCACATGGTCAAACATACCTTCCGCTTCGCTCAACAACTCAGCAAAACGGTCGCTTGCCAGCAATTCGGTTGGATTAGGAATCGGTGAACCGGCAGTAATGGCATACAGATTTTTCACGGGTGATTCTTGCACCACTTCGTTGAATTCTTTATTGCCTAACAGGTAATCACTTACACCCAATGGGTTACGAATCCCCAACTTATTGTGCGCTTCAGGATGACGCATGTCGCAATCAATCAGCAGCACTTTTTTCTCAGCGTAAGCGAATACCGTTGCCAGATTCACCGCCGCAGTGGTTTTACCTTCACCGGGTTCAGAACTGGTGACATTAACCACCTGCGCCAAACCGTGTTGCGCTGGTTGTTTGAGCATTGTCAGGTGTTCACGAATGGAGCGGAATGCTTCCAACATGAAACTGGAACTACCGGATTGACGACCACGCAATGCCAACACGTTTTTGTTATTGCGACCAGAAATGTAAGGCACAATACCCAACAATGGTGTGCCCGCCAGCGTGCGTTTCATGTCTTCCACGCTTCTGATACGGTCGTCCGCCACATCTGCTAATACCGCAGTCAACAACCCCAAAATCAACCCTAACACCGCGCCCATACCCAAATTCAAGGGAATATTAGGTGCATAAGGTTTCATTGGCACAATGCCTTTATCCACGACGGCAACGTTGCTTGAACCACTGTCTTCTGCCAAACGCACTTCATTTAAGCGTTGTGACAAGCCTTCGTAGTTTTTACGATCCGCTTCGACTTTACGTTGCAACGTGTTGTAGTCGACCGACTTATCACGCTGCCCCATTAAAATGCCTTCTTGTTTTTTCACTTCCGCTTTCAACTCAGACTCACGTTGCATGGCTGCATCGTATTCCGCTTTCAAACGACCGCGAGTGGTGGAATCAATGCTAGAAGACTCTTGGGAAATCTTGCTTTGCAGCTCACCAATCCGTGCTTGCAGTTGTTGCATTTCTGGGAAACCGGGCTTAAACAAACTGGATTTGTCACTGTATTCCGCTTCTAACTTGGCTAATTCTTCTTTCAGACGTTGTACTGCGGGGTTTTCCAAAGTACGGTCAGCACCTGCCACGTCTTTAGAACGGCTATAAGCCGCTTCGGCAGCAATGCGTGAACCTTTTGCATCCGTCAAAGCATGATTCAAAGAAGTCAACACTTCACCAGCCGCAGAACGATCACCATCAACATTGATAATGCCGTGGTTTTTTGCGTAATTAACCAACTGTGCTTCGGAAGTTTCTAACTCTTGTTTCGCTTGCTCTAATTTTTTAGACAAAGTTTCTTTGGCATGAGCAACGCGGTCATTGCGCAACTCAAAATTCATTTCCTTGTAATTTTCTGCCAATGTATTAACCACTTTAGCCGCTAACTCAGGGTCTTGGTGATCAAAGCTAATTTTGAAAATTTGTGAATCTTTCACCGCTGCCACGGTTAAATGACGTTGGAAATTCTCTTCAACGTTCGTAATCGGAGCGGTAGAAGCAGCAGCCGTATCCACCGTAGCAGTATTCGCTGCGCTGGCATCACTGCTCAGGTATTGTTGTTTTAACCCCGCAAACCATGCATTGACCTTGGTGCTCAACGAATCATCTTTCGCAAACAGTGGGGCAACACCAAGCTTTTCAATCGTGCTTCTAATCAGCTTTTGGCTATTGAGTAATTCGGTTTGTGTGGAATAGAACTCGCGCTCACTCAATGGAGTAAAAGTCGCGGGGTTTTCATTATCGCTTAATTCTACAGCTCGTGAATCTTCAGGCGTAACACGTAAACTGGTCGTGGCACGATAGACATTGGGCGCAATGAGCGTTAAAAAAGCAGTGAGTAAAAAGACACCGAGAGCAATACTAAGCAGTAACCATTTGCGCTGCATTAAACGCCGCCATAACTCACCAAAACTAAATTCTTCAGCTTGGTGAACTTTGCTCCCGGTATCTTCGATAGGAATGTACTCAATGATCTGGTTACTTCCAGGTCGCGCATCAAGATCCTTCGATTGTGTTATATAGTAGTTTTCCATTCCTGATCCTCAATCATATTATCAGTCTAATAGGGATAATCACTCGTAGATATATCTCAATATCTCACGAGTAGCATTAAATTCCTTTTTCTCGTAAGGCATGAGACGAGCGGTCTTAACATCGATGTCGTCGATATATGGCACAATATCATTCACATTTAAACACACAGCACATAGTTGACTGGAAAGTACATAATTAGCCAACTCCAATTGGTGTTTATCAGCGCGATCTGTATTCGGAACAACCAATACTCGTTTTCTTTGTTCCAACAGCATAAAGATAGTACCTGCTCCGGCATGAGTAATAAAAAAATCGTAATCATCCAGTTTTTTGTTTAAAGTTTTATCAAATTGAATGAATTTTTTAAATTTTGGTAAATATTTACCCTCACCAATTTGCAGTACAAACTCATAATTATGTTCAAGTTCCCGGCATTCATCAATATTTTTTATCAATGAATCAAAACCTGTTGTGCCAGTGATCACTAGAATTCGTTGTTTTTTACAATCTTCCTGAAAATTCCGCATTCTGATATAACTCCTTTAATGATTCATTTTGTACGAAAAACTTTGTGCTAAATGGCGAACAAGCTTTACCGGAAAGACTTTTGCTGCTAAAACGACACCAATCTTCAAAAAAGATACGCTTTTTCACATTCAGCAAACGACAACCCATAAAAACGGGGATACAAATACCAGGGCCAAAACCAATGACTGCTTGAAAGCGATAACGCTTAATCAGTTTCACTGTTAAAAAAAGTGTTTTCATATAAGAAATCATAAAAAGCGCAATATCAAACGGTGCACTTTTAGGTCTCATGGGAGGAACGGTATAAACTTCACCACCTATTGCCATGGTTTCGGAATCAGTAATGTGAACAAAGTTCAATTTAGGATCTAACACATGCATTCGTTTCATCAAACGTATTGCTTGATCGTGATGCCCACCTTCACCATAAGCTAATAAAATGTTTATTTGTTCTTCCATGATGTTCTCCAAATATCGTTGCTAATAACAAACTCTATTTTTACGTCGTTGTAACCACAGGTTCACCACAAAAACTCATAACTTAATCTTATCCAAAAATGACACGCAACGAGTCCTCAACCAGTTCAAGTGCTGATTTTCCCGGACTAACGAGGTGATAAGTAACATTTAGCAGAATAGATAAAGAAAATTTGTTTGAATAGGTAGGGATAGCCAGCACTAACCTACTGAACTGTGAGTACAGCCATCCCCGTTACAACACTCATAACTAATAGCATAATTTCAACGAATATGAAGTGTTTTTGCGATATGATAATTGTAGAAAATTGGAAAAAATCTCAAGCTGACAAGCACGCGCTTCAAACGAAACAACTTAGGTTCTGAGAGTAAACGCCAAATACCTTCTAAACCCACTTTCTGAATCACGCGAGGAGCGCGTTTAATGCGCCCAGAGACGAAATCAAACGTCCCACCACATCCCACTACCATTTTAACGTTTTGCTGCTGTAGAAAAGCCACATGATCGCGAATCCAATATTCTTGTTTTGGCGTGCCAAAACTCACAAATAAGTAGTCGGGTTTGTATTCAATAATTTTATTTAAAATATTTTGATCATGATCAACAGAAAATGGATAAGGGCTGTAACATGGAGAGAAACCATCAATTTCAATACCATAATTCTCACGCAACTTTAAGACAGAAAGCCGATTAGATTCAGCATCACCACCTAATAAAAACACTCTTTTTTTATGATTCTTTGCATATAAACAAGCATCATAAATCAAATCAGAACCACTTATTTTTTTAAAAGAAAGCCCTTTAGCGACTAACTTTGCAAAAAAATATGGAATTTGCCCGTCAAACGTGGCATGATTTGAGCTAATCAAATTAGAAAAAGCTTTGTCTCTGTATGCTTTAACAATAAATTCTGAATTCACAGTCAAAACAAATTTAACTTGGCCGCTTTCCTGAAATATTGTGCTGTGATCCAAACCGTTGAAAGTTAGACCACAGAATTTAATTGTATTTTCCATAGCGAATATGCCTTAAAATTAACAAACCATTACTATCGAAATCATTCAATAAACATTAAACCCATATAACACCCCTTATGCAGCACGTGTCACCACAAGAAACTTCTTAACGGAGGCATCAGGAGTTTGTACTCTTGCTAATAAGAGCAAAATGGCTAAACAGTTAGCAAAGTTACTCAAATGATCGTCGAACGGTAATAGGACACAAGTACCAACCATATACGCAAGCAACATCAGCGAGAACTCATTACTGTATTTACGGTATAGTAAAATGCTGATGAGCATGTTCAATCCTAATAACAGAGGATAGAATAAACCATATTTATATAAACTACCAGCAAAGCCAATATCTGCGGTGTAAACATTAATACCAATGCCAAAATGTTCGCGAAAACCGCGATCCCCGAAGTGTAAAGACAAGTTACCATGTGGCAAAAAATAATCTTTTACAATATCCCGAAATAGCACACCAAACTCTAGATTACGGTATTCATCATAAAAGAATACGGGTTGATTCATTACATAGGCATACAAATAGCATAAAAAGTAAGCCACAAATAAGACAACAGGTGCTAGAAATGCCAAACTAACGATTAAAGAAGGCTTTTTATTTCTAATAACAAACAGAGTGAGAATGGTAATAACTAATACGCCAGCCAATGAACGTGTTTGGTTAACAAAAAACATGTAAAGTGCTACAGGCACAAAATACATTAAGCTTTTTGCCGTTGACCCTTTTGCAAGAAGATACAAGGGGTACAGAAACATTAGAAAATAGCCGCTCAGAAAGCGAGTTTCAAAACGGGCATCTTCTGTTACATAACCCTCTTGAAAATGCTCCTGATTTACTGAGAAAAACTGCGCATTGTTTTTAGGAATCCAGCCATACGCACACGCCACCGACCAAAACAAACCCACACCAAAAAGTAATAATAATATTTTCTCAACATCTGCTTTGGCATACTGCCGTTGCCCAATAACTAACAAAGCCAGAAAATAGAAAAAATAACCAAATGTGCGGCGTTCTTCCGTTAGACCGAGATAGAGTGGCTGCCCTAAAATAAAGTAGGAAAATAATACTGGCACAAAAAATGTGCCTAATGCCAACATTAGCAAGTAAAAATCTATGGTATTGAGTGTTTGCTTTTCAAACATCAACAGGTAAAAGAAGGCAAATATCGATATAGCCCCCAGTAGCTCACGAATGAATGCGAAACCAAAACGGTGGTCATCACTCAAAAATAACAAGCCCGACATTAACAAAACCAATGCAAATAACATCACCTTGTCAAATAGTGAACTAGTCGATTTAGTCATGAAATACATTGACGGAGAGTTAATCGCAATGGACATAAGTTTTAACTCCTAACCATAGAGATGAATGCTAGATAAAGCATTCTTTCTAAAAAATAACCAAGCTACCAATACAGGTATACCAACCACTATCATACCGTCGGTCAAAATAGCTAGCAAACCATTATTAATCATAGCATTAAGTTTTAGCATGAGGTAGCTGACGACCAAGCCAATAAATGCGGCAAGCATGATCCATGCTAAATACTCCAAGAAAGAATGCCCCACATGATGCTCCAACCAGAAAAACCAAATAGGTACAGGAGCGAGCAGTGCAAACAATGCCAACGTTGCACCGTTGTAAGAATAATGAGCACCCAAATAGTAAACACTAAAGAAGTAAGCAATCGCTCCCACTATCGCAATCCAAGCGATTAACTGTGCATTCCCTTTACTTTGGATGACCCAATAAGATGTCACAATATTGGCTTGCAGAAAAAAATACGCGGCGGCAATTTGCAAGGTTAATGTGGTTTTTTGTGCAAAATCTGGCGACAGCCATAACTTGAGGAACTCACCGCCCGCACTGATTAACAATACTGCGATCATGGTACTAATCACTAAAATAAGTAATGTCACTTTTTTATAAAGAGCCAAAAGCTTTTCATTTTCTTCTAATCCAGACAACTCACTAAAGCGCGGAAAGGTAATTTGCACCAAGGTATGCACGATACCATTCGCCATTTGTGCAATGGTATAAGGAATCTGGTAATAAGTTACAGCTTCTGTACCAATAATCCCACCAATCAGTAACTTGTCAGCACGCGATGTTAAAGCCGTTACGAAGTTACCGACAAAGGTATAGAAACTAAACGAAATAATGCGTTTAAAAACCACTTTATTAAAGGAAGCACCTAACTTCACATTAGGCGGTAACACGCTTAAACAAGAAAAATAGCCAATTAATAATGCAGTAAAATAAATGGCTACATATCCCATCATCACTTCTTTAATGGAATAGCCTAAAATGAGAATAATACTGGAAACAACAATACCACCGAGATTACCTACATTTTGAATCAAGGCAGGCATATCAAAGCGGTGGTAAGCTTTACAAACATTTAAGAAAAACTGGTTGACATAACTAAACAACAGTGCAATAGCTGTTAAGTGTAATACGCTTTGTGCCAAAACTCTTTTATTGTCATCCGCACTATCATAGAAAGCACGACCCAGTTCAGCAGAAAACATGTAGAGCAGCCCTGCCGTACACAAACCAATAACCAAATAAATCAACAAAGCAATGTCTAGAACGGGTTTTACTTCATCTTGCCTGTTCGTGGCTTCGTATTCGGCAACGTATTTCACCACAGTTTGCCCAACACCGAGGTCCACCAGCGTCATGAAACCCACCAGTGAAATGCAAATAGCGTACAAACCATAAAGGTCTGTACCTAAATACTTCACCATTAAGGGAATCGTAACTAAGGCAGCGATCAGGGGGAGGATGTACCCCACCCCTGAAAAAATCACATTCTTTTTAACATTTTTCATCATTTATTATCGTTTTGGCGTATTAAAAGCGACCTATTACTACCGACGAGCCATGTCAAACCTGAGCATTATTCGCATTAGGAAATGCCACCCCTAATTGTCGGTTTTTCAATGCTCCCACAATGTAAGTCGTTGATGCTTTCATGGCTTTAAAAACCAGACCCAGCTTGGTTGACCATGCTAAAGAACTGGATAAAGCCGCGCCGACCATTTCGCTCCAAATCTCCACACCGCGTACTGCACGATCCCGTACATTTAAACGCCGTGCTTCACTCGCGGCACTCGAATCTTGGTAATAACGATAGATTTTCAATGGTGAATCAATTGAGGCAATTTTCCCTTTAACAGCGACTTGTGCTAAAAAAGGTACTTCTAAACTGAAAACCAAGTTTTTACGAATTTGATTCGGTAAATGGCAAGCCTGAGCCACTTCAGTACGGTATAAGCCGTAGAAGCAGTCCCACGTTTTATTGCCGGGGTAGCGGAAAAACTCTAAACGTTTTTGTTGCCAATCTTGTTGCACATCAGCAAGCCGAATGGTGTCTAAACGATTAGTCGTAATCCACTCCCCTTTGGCAGAAACGTATTTTAAATCCGCCATCACTAATGCTAAGGAAGGATCTTGCTCCAATTTACCCACTAAGGCTTCAACAAATTGCGGTTCACACAAATCATCTGAAGCCGTCCACATAAAGTATTTACCTTTGGCTTCTTGTTTGACATAGTTAAAATTCCCCAACAAACCCAAATTAACGGGTTGGCGAATGTAACGAATCCGCGAATCACGCGCCGCATAATCACGGCAAATGGCTTCGGTACTGTCAGTGGAAGCATTATCGGAAATAATTAGCTCAAAATCCGTAAATGTCTGCGCCAATAAAGCATCAATCGTTTGCGGAATGAACTTTTCCCGATTATAAACGGGTAAACCAATACTGACTGTGGGAGCTGGTTGGGTTTGCATTATCCTGTTTCCTTAGTTATGGTTTTTAGTGACTGGCTGCTTCATATTCATGGATTTGCGCTAACGATACTGCCGCCATCTCCGCACCGGAACGCCAAGCTTGATGCCACGCCACGGTATGTTGCAAAGCAGTTTGTAAACGCCAACGCGGATACCAACCTAATTTGGCTTTGGCTTTAGAACTGTCTAAGCGCAACAAATTGGCTTCATGCGGCTGTGGTTTGCTATCACATTGCCATTGCGCACCCGGCACATGACCACATAAATATTCCACAATCCATTGCACGGGGCGGGCATCGTTTTCATCAGGGCCTAAGTTCCAACCTTCCGCGAAACTCGCACCATCGGTGTACAACTTTTCCGCAAGGGCTAAGTAACCGGATAACGGTTCTAACACATGTTGCCAAGGACGTACTGCGGATGGTGAACGAATGGTAATCGGTTGTTCAGCATCCAACGCGCGTAAAAAGTCTGGAATCAAACGATCACCCGCCCAATCCCCACCGCCGATGACATTACCGGCACGCGCACTGGCTAATTGCACACCAGCGGCATCCAAAAACGAGCGGCGATAAGCGGATGTCACCAATTCCGCGCATCCCTTACTGCTAGAGTAAGGATCATGCCCGCCCATTGCTTCGTTTTCCCGATAAGGCCAAACCCATTCGCGATTTTCGTAGCACTTATCCGTCGTAATGTTTACCACAGCTTTCACGCTGGGTGTTTTACGTACCGCTTCCAGCAAGCTGACCGTACCCATGACATTCACTGCATAAGTTTCAACCGGCTCGACATAGGAGTAACGCACCAACGGTTGCGCGGCTAAATGCAATACGATGTCGGGCTGTGCCGCTTCCATCGCGTGTTGCAAGGTCGCTGCATCGCGAATATCACCGAAAGTGTTGCCTTTCAAATAATGCAACACATTGCAAGCTTCAAAAAAACTAGGGTTAGTAGGCGGTTGCAGCGCGTAACCATACACGTCTGCCCCCATGTCGGCTAACCACAAAGCTAGCCAACCACCTTTAAAACCGGTATGCCCAGTCAGGAATACCCGTTTGCCTTGCCAAAAATCGCGCATCATTCCCACACCTTCCAAGGGGCACGGCCTTCCACCCACATATCTTCTAACATGTGTTTTTCACGCAGCGTATCCATTGGTTGCCAGAAACCGTTGTGGCGGAAAGCCATGACTTGTTCTTGATCCACCAAACGTTGCATGGGTTCAGCTTCCCACATTTCCATGTCACTGCTGACCGCATCAATGCATTTTGGCGACAACACAAAGAAACCACCGTTCACCAAGCCATCGCCTTGCGGTTTTTCTTCAAAACTGTGCAGACGATCACCGTCTAATTGCAGTACGCCATAACGACCAGAGCGTTCAACCGCTGTCATTGTTACCCAGCGACCGTGTTTTTTATGGAATTCGATGGATGCCGCAATATCCACATTACCCACGCCATCACCGTAGGTGAAACAGAAAGCATCATCATCTTTCACGTATTCCGCCACACGTTTTAAACGCCCACCGGTACAAGTATCTTTACCAGTATCCACCAGCGTTACGCGCCACGGTTCAGCTTTTTGGCAATGCACTTCCATTTGATTATTGGTCATGTCGAAAGTGACATCGGACTGATGCAAGAAGTAGTTAGCAAAGTATTCTTTAATCACGTAGCCTTTGTAACCACAGCAAATCACGAAATCATTAATGCCGTGTGCAGAATAGATTTTCATGATATGCCACAAAATAGGCATTCCCCCAATTTCCACCATTGGTTTTGGTTTAACACTCGTTTCTTCAGATAAACGAGTACCGAGACCGCCTGCAAGTATAATCGCTTTCATCGTGCCATTCCTGTTAATTAATTGGTATATAGATCTGGGATTGCTTGATTAATTAAAAAAGTAAGTGTTTTGTTCTGCACGGATTTTGTCGCACAAACGATTCTCTGGCAGGTAAACATCGTTATAAGTAATAGGGTGATCTTTTGGCACATCGTGTTTCATGCGACAGCCATCACTTAACCCCATTGGGAGCAAGTTTTCGGCTTGGCTGATTTCAATGTTTTCTGCCGCACCGTAGCAAGTAAAACCACCGATACCATCCAATGCTTCACCCGCTTTTAAATCGCGTTTAGCTAATGTGATAACATCAATAATTGGTCGCCCCATTGGTGCAACTGCTGCATCTTTAAATAACACAGCGCGCGCCACGGTTAATGGAACTTCCAAATGGCATAAGTGATAAGGCGTGTAGAATACATACAATGGGCCATCACCCATTTTGTAGTATTTCAAATATTGCTGTTGAATGGGGTTATCGTTATAACCTAAGACAAACACACCGGGCGTGCCTTGCGCACCGAGTACATAATCCACCAAACCCGTTTCCAGCATTTGATCGAGTGGGAATAAACCTGCTGTATTATTCACGCTATCGCACGGTGGACCATACATCCCGCGTTGCCCAACTTTAAAGCCAGTGGCATTGGCAACCACCGCCATTTCCATGGAAATTTTGGTGCCATCTGCAAACGATGTCACCATACGCGGCTTTTGATTGTATTGCTCAGCGTAAGCACGTTGCGTTTCAGGTGTGCGGTAAGGGTCTTGTAACCCTTTGATATTCCCGGCTAAAACAGGGCGGCAACCAATACTTTTCGCATAGCGAAATAAGTTCATGATAACGCCGGGCTGGTCGCCATCCACGTTAGTCATGACCACACCGGCTTTATCCGCATAAACTTTCAGAATTGGGCCAACGGTTGCGTCCAATTCCGCATTCATCAGAATAATGTGTTTATGGTTGGCAATTGCATTCATGGCAACGTGCGCACTGAATTCCACATCCCCAGTGGCTTCTACCACCGCATCGACATGCGCCGATTGACACAATAATTCGGGGTTGCTGGTAACAACGTAATGTCCAGCAGCAATCAAAGCATCAACCTCTTCTAAGGTTTCGGCTTGTTTAACATCGGTCACACCCGCATCGGTATAAGCACGTTCGGCTTCTGACACGGTACGGTTTGCAACCGCCACCAATTTCATCCCGACAGTGGCTTGAATAATTTGCAACGCGACACCGCGCCCCATATAACCAGCACCAACAATAGCAACACGTACTGGATTATTTTCTTTTTGACGTTGCTCTAAAGCTGTATCGACGATAATCATGAGAACTTCCTAAATGATTATTTAACGTTATGATTAGTCAGAGTGATTCAGTATTCATTTCTATTGAAAAGCAGGATTACTGATAATCAGGCCAATTCTGATCTTTTTCTGATACCACACTCACTTCAATAGGCCACTCAATACCAAAAGCCGGGTCGTTATAACGTGCGCCGCGTTCATGGGTAGGCGAATAGAATTGTGATACTTGATAGAATACTTCACAGTTTTCTTCCAAGGTTTGATAACCGTGCGCAAAACCTTCAGGAACATACAACATGCGATGGTTATCTGCGGTTAATTCGACACCAATCCATTGTTTGTAAGTTGGGGAGTCAGGACGTAAGTCCACAATCACATCGTAAATTGCACCTCTCGTGCAACGCACTAATTTCACTTCCATTGCCGGAGCAATTTGGCGATGCATACCGCGCACAGTGCCTTTGTACTTATTAAAAGAAAGGTTGCTTTGTGCTAATGATGACACTAGCCCCTGAGCTGCAAATTCCTTTTGACACCAAGCTCTGGCAAAGAACCCACGATCATCACCAATAATCGTTGGTTCAATGATATACGCACCCGGTATTTTCGTTTCATTAAAAATCATTATGCACATCCATTACATTAATTTTTCATCACCAGCCATCTCAGTACACCTTAGCGATAGACTGTTACGCTGTTTGAAAAGAGCATAGTCCGCTATTGTGAATTTATCCCCATACAGAATACTTATAGCAGTAAAAAAGCCGATAAAGTGTCATCCATTACACACTTTGGCGTTTTGTGTCATCAAAATTTTCATGGTATTAGTATGGGCAATAAACAAGCGATAGAAAAACGATATTAACAACGATAAACGATAAGAAAGTGCTTAACAGCATGAAATCAAACATAACATCCACAAAAAACCTCCACATAAGTACAAGAATTATGTGAAGGTTTACTGCCTGACTTATCAACTAGCCAATAACATTATGCTGCAACTGTCTTATTTGTTTAATTTATTAACAGTTTTTACGTATAACGCAAAAGTAACTAAAAACAGCATGAAAGCCATCACATCGGTACTACCACTGACTTTCAGACTGACACCAATCATTGCAAAAAACGCCACCATTGTACTAATTTTCAACAAGACCATCCGAGGATTTGCGGGAGTGGTTTGTTTCAGCAATAAGTGATGCAGGTGGGTACGATCTGCTTTAAAAACAGGCTCACCACTGCGACGACGCGTCAAAATAACACGCACCATGTCCATCAATGGGAAAGCAATTAGCCACAATGCCGTTGATGCAGAAAAACTAGGGTGTTCACCTTGGCTACCATGAATCAATAACCACACCACAGTAAAGCCAATCAACATAGAGCCGGTATCGCCCATGAAAATCTTTTGCATTTTCAATGGTGGGCATTGCAAGTTAACCGCTAAATAAGGAATTAAAGCCAATGCAATCAATAAGGCTAAATGCATTCCATCGTAATCACCGTTAAAGCTGAACAAAAGCCCCAAACCGAGGAAGCTTAATAATGATGATGTGCCTAATAAACCATCAACCCCGTCAATCATATTAAAAGCATTAATGGCTGCAATAACAGCAATGACAGTCAATGCGTAACCAAACACACCTAAATGTATATCACCAAAACCGAATAAATTACCCAAGTTTTCAATGTGCAAACCACTACCAACACACATGATCACCGCCACCATACTTTGTACAGCTAAACGCAATTTCGGTGACAGATCACGCGCATCATCCAAAACGCCTAAAACCACAATAATACTGCTACAAATCAAGTAGGTTAACGATGGTAGATTAGGTGGCATAAACAAGGACAAACCAATAACTAAACCAGCATAAGTGGAAATACCCCCTACCAGCGGTGGTGCTCCAACGTGGGTTTTACGCTCATTGGGTAAATCAACTAATCCAACCTTCGCTGCGACAGGCGTTAGTAATAAAATTGATAATGTTGATATAAAAATAACTATTAATGCAACTCCGGCAAAACTCATCTGAACCTCCTGTCCATGGAACTCATCTTAAATACACGCCAACCCCAAATACTACCTTGTCTGCCCCACGCTACCGCCCTTTCCGGTACGTTTAACCACAGACCAGCATTCACTTTCACAGCCCTGTTAGTCATAAATAGATCCATCACATCAAACTAAAAAAAACCCGATAAAAAACCTAGATATTCAAAAAACATCCATAAACGCCATAAATTATTAACCTTTAGTGCTGAGTATAGTTAGCTATTCAAATCATGAAGTGTGATTTATCCTGAAAACGTGACAGATCATCAAGATAATGTATCTTGTTGATAATTCAAACACATTGTGATGCTCTAGCCCCATTAAATTAAACAATAAAACTTGTGCCCAACTCAATAAATTAAACTTGCAAAACAAATTATCTTATACACAGTTACAGACTATAGTCCGTTTTCCAGACATCGTATTAAATATTTCTTATCACAAAGAATAAATATATTATATAAAAATACACTTACCCCACCAAAGTTATACTAATATTAGCCTTTCAACTCACTAATCAACTCATGAATAAATAGAACTTATCTATAATAATTAGAGTACGCATCACTTTTGGATAAGAAAAATCTATTTCATGAAAATAAAGATCTTTACAAAGCAAACGGTTAACTTAAACAACTACATTCATTAATATATTATTTAAATACCATTAACAAAATCTATTTTATTAATGTTTGGTCACTTAAGGCATCTACAGCATCCCCTGCAAAATCAGTACACTATCCCTATTCTAACCACACGCTAACCACATTTATGAATACACCAACTTCGCGCGTGACTTCGCCTCATGCTAATCGTGATGAAGATCGTACCGATGATCACATTCGCCCCCGCCGCTTACGCGATTACATTGGGCAACCCGTGGTACGTGAACAAATGGAAATTTTCATTGGTGCTGCGCGTCATCGCGGCGACGCCTTGGATCACGTTTTAATCTTTGGCCCCCCCGGTTTGGGCAAAACCACGCTGTCGCACATTATTGCGCATGAAATGGGAGCCAACTTACGCCAGACATCAGGGCCGGTCTTGGAAAAAGCCGGTGATTTAGCCGCCTTACTCACCAATCTTGAGCCGCATGACGTGTTGTTCATTGATGAAATCCACCGCCTTAGCCCGATGGTGGAAGAAATTCTCTATCCGGCGATGGAAGATTTCCAACTCGACATTATGATTGGCGAAGGTCCAGCCGCGCGTTCGATTAAATTGGATTTACCACCCTTCACGTTGGTTGGAGCAACCACACGCGCCGGATTATTAACATCACCATTGCGCGACCGCTTTGGGATTGTGCAACGGCTAGAATTTTATAATATTGCAGATTTAGCTTATATCGTTGAGCGTGCAGCAGGTATTATTGGGGCACGCATCGAACCGGAAGGGGCACGGGAAATTGCTTGTCGTTCACGCGGCACACCACGCATTGCGAATCGTTTATTACGCCGCGTGCGGGATTATGTGCAAGTCAAAGGCGATGGTCTCATTACAGTGGAATTGGCAGACAAAGCTTTGAACATGCTGAATGTCGATAACCAAGGCTTTGACCACATGGATCGCCGCTTACTGTTGGCGGTTATGGAAAAATTCGAGGGTGGACCTGTCGGGGTTGACAGCCTAGCGGCGGCGATTGGTGAAGAGCGCGGCACGATTGAAGACGTACTCGAACCGTTCCTCATCCAACAAGGTTTTCTGATGCGTACACCACGCGGGCGGGTTGCGACACGTCGCGCATGGCAACATTTTGGGCTGAAAACTCCCGCACAATGGGAGAACACCAATAAAGAAGGGACGAACATTGACCTCTTTGAATGAGTCGGACATGACACACCAGCATAACACCGCATCCGGCGGCAATCAGGAATTCCTGTTTCCGGTGCGCGTCTATTACGAAGACACGGATGCGGGCGGCGTGGTGTATCACGCCAATTACTTACGCTTTATGGAACGGGCACGCACCGAATGGCTACGTCAGCACGGTTTTGAACTCGATCAGTTAGCGAATGACCCCGGTATTATTTTCGTGGTCGGTCACATTGATATTCAATACCGCAAAGCCGCCCGTTTTAATGATGAACTTTGCGTGGTAACAAGCATCCAAAAATTGGGACACGCCAGTTTAGTCTTTGCACAGGCCATTTACCGTGTGGGCGATGAACGCGAACTATTGACAAGCAGCACCGTCAAAGTAGTCTGCGTGCGATTGGATACTTTTCGTTCAACGCCAATTCCAACTGCCATAAGGGAAACATTCCAGTGACAACCGATCTTTCCATTTTCAAACTCATTATGGACGCGAGCTTGATCGTCAAGATCGTCATGGGGCTATTAGCCGTCGCGTCACTGCTGTCGTGGACATTGATTATGCACAAGTCCACCGCCATTAGTAGCACCCAAAAAAGCGTTGTTGCTTTTGAAGAACGCTTTTGGAGCGGCACTTCACTGAACTCCCTGTACGAAGAGTTGTCTCAGAAAACGAATCGGCGAGGGTTGGAACGCATCTTTTACGATGGCTTCCACGAATACAAACGCGCGTTGAATACCGACCCAACTTCGCGCCTCTCCATTACCGATTCGGTACAGCGAGCCATGCGCGTCGCTTCTTCCAAAGAAGTCGATGAGCTGGAACAAAACCTCGCCTTTTTAGCAACCGTTGGTTCAACCAGCCCGTATGTGGGTTTGTTTGGTACAGTTTGGGGGATCATGAACTCATTCATTTCACTGGGACAAATGCAGCAAGCCACCCTCGGTGTGGTCGCGCCAGGGATTGCCGAAGCACTGGTCGCCACCGCGATTGGTTTGTTTGCCGCGATTCCCGCCGTTATTGCGTATAACCGTTTCAGTGACAAGATTGACCGTTTAGCCGTGAGCTACGACAACTTCCGTGAAGAATTCACCGCATTGCTCGAACGTCATGCGGCAGGTCAGAGGAAACCAGCATGAGTCGCGCTACTCGCCGCCCACGTCGCGCCATGTCACAAATGAACGTCGTACCTTATATAGACGTTATGTTGGTCTTGCTGGTGATCTTTATGGTGACAGCACCCATGATGCAAACTGGTGTGGAAGTGGATGCCCCCGATGCCCAAGCGGATGCTTTAGGCGCGGACAATCAACAAGAACCGCTGACCATTGTGGTCAATAGCCAAGGGCATTTTTTCTTGGCTGATGGTTCGGAAGTCCCTGCCGCTAGCGTTACCCAATACGTCACCAGCCAGCTTGATCCGAAAGCGGAACGTCCGATTTACATACGAGCAGATAGCACCGTGGAATACCGCTACTTAATGAACGCTATGGTAGCGGTGCAACAAGCAGGCGCGAAAAAGATTGGCTTAATGGCTGATCCATCCACCTCCGACAAACCCAAAAACTGATCCGGGCTGAGACAAGATCATTGAGACACGATCATGTTTAAGGAAATTCGTAAAAATCCCAAAGCACTGTTTTGGGCAATACTCATCCACATCATTATTATTGGGTTATTGATATTAAGCTTCAAAATGACAGATCGCCCTAGCGTGAATAAAAGCGAAGCGATTCAAGTCATGAATCCCGATCAAGTCAAACCTGAACCGGATGCGACCCAAGCTAATAGCACGGATTCACCAACTGAATCCACCAAAAAACCGCCGCAATTAACGGAGCAAACACCGCCGCCGACCACCAAGCCGGAAATCGTGGATGACCCCACCAAAGATGCAGCCAAAGAAGCCGCACAAGCGGCTGCTAAAGCGGCACAAAAAGCAGCGGAAGCACGTCAACAAGCCTTGGTAGAACAACGCAAAGCCGATAAAGCTGAGCAAGCCAAAGCCGAGGCAGCGGAACAAAAGCAAGCGGAACAAGCCAAAGCCGCAGAAAAAGCTGCCGCTCAAGCAGCCATAGCGCGTGAAGCTGCCAAGGAAGCCGCCAAAGCCGAAGCCGCCGCACAAGCAAAATCTGAAGCCATTGCCAAAGCCAAAGCGGAAGCTAGGGCTGAAGCCGCTGCCAAAGAAAAGGCCGAAGCCGCCGCACGCGATAAATCCGAAGCCATTGCCAAAGCTAAAGCGGAAGCTCTAGCCGACGCCAAAGCAAAGGCACGCGCGGAAGCTGAAGCGCAGGAAAAATCCGAAGCCATTGCCAAAGCTAAAGCGGAAGCTAAGGCTGAAGCTGCCGCCAAAGAAAAAGCGGAAGCCGCTGCACGTGATAAATCTGAGGCCATTGCTAAAGCTAAAGCCGAAGCACTAGCAGAAGCAGCAGCGAAAGAAAAGGCGGAAGCCGCTGCACAAGCCAAATCCGAAGCCATTGCTAAAGCTAAAGCCGAAGCAGCGGCTAAAGACAAAGCTGAGGCAGAAGCCAAGGACAAAGCGGAAGCATTAGCGCGTAAAAAAGCCGAGGAAGATGCACAACTCGCTGCCGAACGCGAACGCTGGAAAGCCGCCGAAGCCAAACGCAAAGCCGAGGAAGCCGCAGCCGATGCCAAATTGGCGGAAGAACGCGAACGCTGGCAAGCTGCCGAAGCGCGGCGCAAAGCGGAAGAAGAAGCCGCCCGCCGTGCTGCTGCCGCAGGCCCTAGTAAAAGTGACTTAAGTGCCGCGCGTTCGGCTTGGTCTGGTGCGATTAAACGCAAAGTCAGAGGCAATTGGAATCAACCCGCTGAACGCTTTGGCATGTCCGCCACCGCGCGAATTACACTGACACCACCGGGTAATATCAGCCGCTTTTCGTTGAATTGTAATGGCAGCCCAGCTTTCTGTGAGTCGTTGAAATCCGCAATCCACGGTTCTGACCCATTCCCACGCCCGGAATACCCTGAACTGTACGGTGATACCCTTGTAATTACGTTTGAGTAAGTTTATGCAAAAGAAATACTTAGCCACCTTTCTGCTCTCTGCCAGCGTATTATGGTCTGCCGGAGCAGCGGCGGAAGATTTACACATCCGCATTGACAGCGATGCCTCCGCCGACGGTACACGTTTGTTGGTCGCGCCGTTTGGCCCGTTGGCAAAAATCATCGAAGCCGATCTGCAACGCAGCGGACGTTTCGCTTTGGTTGATCCGAGCACGACTGGCGGTAATTTATCGCCCGAAGCCCTGAAAGCCAGCGGTGCAGAATACGCCGTGGTAGGCAGTCAAAGCGGCAGCTTGGATTTCCAACTAATCAATGTGAATACGGGGCAGGCAGTCGGTTCATTCCGCATTCCCGCCCACCCCAACCAACGCCGCATGGCACATAAAGCAGCGGACATGGTGTTTGAAAAGTTGACTGGCGTGCGGGGTGCATTCGATACGCGCATTGCTTATGTCGCAGCGAGTGGTCCGGCACGCTCACAAACGTATCAGCTCATTGTGTCGGATGCGGATGGTTTTAATCCGCGCACGATTGTGTCTTCCAGCAAACCGGTCATGTCGCCGTCATGGTCGCCAGATGGTCATCAATTGGCTTACGTTTCGTATGAAACCAACCGCCCCATGATTTACGTGCAGGATTTATCTTCAGGCGGTAAACGCGCGGTTTCAGACCCGAACAAATCCAGCATTTCGCCATCATGGTCGCCGGATGGTCGTTCATTAGCCTTCAGCGTTGCTGATCATGGCAATTACAATGTGTACGTGATGGATGCAAATGGTGGCGGTGCCCGCCAAATCACCAATACGCGCGGCATTAACGTCGAACCCCAATGGGCGAGTAACAGCACGTTGGTGTTTACGTCGGATCGTGGTGGTCAACCGCAACTTTATCAAACCGCTGCTAGCGGTGGTGGTGAAAGCCGCATGTCGTTTAACGGCAGTTATAACGCAGGGGCAAGCATTGCAGGCAATAGCGTGGCAATGGTGCGTCAAAGCGGTGGGCAATCCAACATTACTTTAATGAATGCTGCTTCCAAAGAAGAACGTGTCATTTCGCGTGGCTCACAAGACGATTCACCCGCGATTGCACCTAACGGCACAATGGTGTTGTACGCCACGGATTCTGGCGGTCGTGGTTCATTAGCGGTTGCCAGTGATAATGGCAAAGCGCACCAGATTTTGTATTCCCAAGCCGGTGATGTGCGTGACCCTGCATGGTCGCCTTATCTGGATTAATGCGGAGTTCGATACCGACTTCCATTATGATTAACCTCAGTTTATGGTAAATAACGAAATGAGTGTCATGAAAATCAAAACGTTAGCGGTAGCGATAGTAGTATCCGCTGCCTTGATTTCTGGTTGTGCGCAACAAAATACCCCGCCGGGTGGTGCAGGTAGCACTGGCGGAACGGGTGGCGCGGGAGGTGCTGGCGGCGCGGGTGGCTACGGCGGTACGGGCGGTTACGGCAATAATGGCTATGGCAATGGCGGTAACGGTTACGGCGGTAACGGTTACGGCGGTAATGGCTACGGCAATGGCAGCGGACAATACACCCCTGCGGATTTGCGCAACCCTAATAGCATTCTGGCGCAACGCGTCATTTACTTTGACTTCGACAGCTCCAATATTCGCCCCGAATACATGAATGTATTGAATGCCCACGCTGGATTATTAGCCGCTTACCCGAACCTGAAAGTGCGTTTGGAAGGTCATGCGGATGAACGTGGTTCACGCGAATACAACGTCGCCCTGTCCGAACGGCGCGGTTATTCGGTACTGGATTACATGCAATTAAAAGGCGTGCAAGCGAACCAAGCCGATGTCATTGGTTACGGTGAAGAAATTCCGGCTGACTTCGGGCATAATGAATCGGCGTGGAGTAAGAACCGCCGCGTTGAAATCAAATATGCCGGAGAATAAACCAATGCAAGATAAGCTAAACCGTGGCGCATTAATCGCCTTGGTCGCTTCCCTGCTGGCTGCGCCTGTGATGGCGGAGCCTCCTGTGACTAACGACGCTGCGATGCAACTATTGCAGCGCGTTAATGACTTAGAACGTGAACTCAGTAACTTACGTGGCGAAAATGAAAAGCTGCGTAACGACCTCGACAATGTGCAAAAAGACCAGAAAACAGGTTTTGAGCAAGTCGATGAGCGCATGGAAAAGCTAAAGGATCAACCCAAACCCAGTACCGACACACCCAGCAGTGCAAGCATTAGTAGTAGCACCAACAGTGATACGCCTAAGCCTGATGATAAAATCGACACCAAGCTGGATAGTACAACACCGTCTGATAGCAGCAAATCCAGCACGGATAGCACGCTTACTTCGTCACCCAGCTCCACAACGGATAGCAAACCGAGCGATAGCAGCAAATCCAGCACGGATAGCACGCTTACTTCGTCATCCAGTTCCACAACGGATAAAGCGACGACTAGCTCGACCAGTAAAGACGATCCCAATGGCTTTTACAGCTATGGCACGGGGAAATCGGATAATACTAATCCAGCCACAACGTCAACGGATAGCAAGTCAGCACCTAGCATCAGTTCCAGCAGTAGCGATACCAAACCCACGGATGCGAAAACGGATGCGAAAACCGACAGCAAAGTGGATGGCAAACTGCCGGAGCGCGAAGAACGTGCCGCGTATGACGAAGCTTTCCAAACCTTGCTGAAAGAGCCGAAAAGCTCGATTCCACTGTTCCGCACTTTCTTGAAGGACTACCCAAGCAGTTCCTTAGCCCCTAGTGCACAGTATTGGATCGGCGAAGCCTTGTATGCGGAGAAAGATTTCACGGGTGCAATCGCGGAATTCCTGTTGGTGTTGAAAGAGCACAAAGGTAGCGATAAAGCCCCTGATGCAGCATTGAAATTAGGCTACAGCTTCTACGAGCTGAAAGAATGGGAAAAAGCCCGCAAAACCTTGGAAGACGTGGTTAGCTTCTTCCCAGACAATGCGGAAGTTGCCCAAAAAGCTAAAGATCGTCTTGAAAAAATGAAAGGCGAAGGTCATTAATCAGACACTTAACCGCACTAACAGGATGTTACCTTTGGCAGACTTGCGCATTACGGAAATTTTTTACTCCCTGCAAGGGGAAACACGCACCGTCGGTTTGCCGACGGTGTTTGTGCGTCTGACAGGCTGCCCGCTGCGCTGCCATTATTGCGACACCACTTACGCTTTTACGGGTGGTACACAGCGCAGCATGGCAGCTATTTTGGCAGAAGTGGCGCAATACCAAGCGCACTATGTCACCGTAACGGGTGGCGAACCGCTGGCACAAAAGAACTGCTTACCGCTGCTTACCGCTTTGTGTGACCAAGGTTATGAAGTTTCCCTCGAAACCAGTGGCGCAATCAGTTTGGCTGGCGTTGACCCGCGTGTGGTCAAGGTCATGGACATTAAAACCCCAGCTTCTGGCGAAGCCACCAAAAATCGTTGGGATAACCTCGCCTTACTCGACAGTAAAGACCAACTCAAAGTCGTGATCTGCAACCGCGATGATTACGAATGGTTTTTGGACATTGCCGCCGCTCATGACCTGTTCCAACGCTGTGAAGTGTTGTTATCGCCCAGTCACACCGAAATTGCCCCGCGCGAACTCGCCGAATGGATGTTGGCTGATCGGCTGCCCGTGCGTTTTCAACTACAATTACACAAGTATTTGTGGAACGACGAACCGGGACATTAAAGGTTAATCAGCAAAAGATGAGTGCAAGCATGAGTAAGAAAGCGGTCGTTTTATTATCGGGTGGCATGGATTCCGCCACGGTGTTGGCTATGGCTATTGCGCAAGGCTATGAATGTTACGCGCTCAGTTTTCGTTACGGGCAACGTCACACCGCTGAGTTACAAGCAGCTATCGAACAAGCCAAGCAACAAGGCGTGGTACGGCACGAGATTATTGATCTGGACTTATCGCGCTTTGGTGGTTCGGCATTAACCGATAACAGCATTGCCGTACCGACCAGCCCGACCACGGGTATTCCGGTTACTTATGTTCCCGCTCGCAATACGGTTTTTTTATCGATTGCGTTAGGCTGGGCGGAAGTGTTGGGCGCACACGCGATTTTCATTGGCGTGAATGCGGTGGATTATTCTGGCTACCCCGATTGCCGCCCCGAATTTATTGCAGCTTTCCAAACGCTCGCGAATTTAGCCACCAAAATGGGGGTGGAAGGTGACGCGATTACCTTGTATACCCCACTGATTCAACTCACGAAAGCGGATATTATTCGTGAAGGCGTGCGTTTAGGTGTCGATTATTCCCGCACGGTTACTTGCTATGCCGCGAATGCACAGGGCGAAGCTTGTGGGGAGTGTGATGCTTGTCGTTTGCGCAGCAAAGGTTTCGACGATGCACATATTGCCGATAATACCCGTTATATTCAAACTGCCCATTAAATCTTTTTGCGTTTCCCACTGCTGCTGAACCTGCAAAAAACTAAAGTTTTGCATATAGTTATCTTGCAAGGATGAGATACAAACAGCAGCAGAGGATTACGCATGTTTGGTAAAAAAACTTCGGAAACCACGCAGAATCCCCTTTCCGCATGGCAGGCCACACAATTTAAAACAGCCGCAGCACGTCGCTTCATGGCATTTTGTCAACAAGACTTTCCCAAACACGGCAAAGCCGATGGTTTTGATACGGGCGTTTACGTTGATGCAGTCAAATTAGTTATTGCGCGTTTAGAAGGTAGCCGCCAAGGTGAGGAAAGCCGCTCATGATCATTACCGCGCTTCACGCTGAACATTTCCGTAAATACCAACACTTACAATTGGATAATTTACCCGCACGCGGCTTAATTGCTTTGGTTGGTGGTAATGAATCCGGCAAAAGCAGCATTGGCGATGCCATTCAATTCGGCTTATTCGGGCGTACCGGACAATTACTCGCCAGTGATGCCGCGAAATTAATTCAGTGGGGCGCGGAACAAGCCACAGTGACATTACGCTTACAACACCGTGGACACGAATACCGCTTAGTCCGTTCGGTGAATGCTGCGGGCGAGATCGCGGCCATGTTGTTTTCCACCGAAGAAGAAATCACGCTAGCCGATACCCCCGATGCTGTCGCACAACAATTACGCGCGTTATTCGGCTACCAATACGGCGCATTCGCCAAAGCATTTTATTGGGGCTATCAGCAAACGGACTCTCCACAACGTGATAGCCATAACTTACTCACGTTGGCGGGGTTGCAGGAATACGCTCATTTAGTGGATCAGTTCAAAGGTGAAATACAAGTTCGCCAAGATCGTATTGAGGAATTGGTCGACCAACAAACACACCTACAACAAGCAATCACTGCATTACCGAATGCGACTGCTGAAGCCTTACCCAAGTTGCAAAGCCTTAGCCAAGACCTCAGCAATCAACAGCAGCACTTGCTACAAGTGGGCAAAACGGTCGATAAAGCTGCTGAAACTTACCCGGTGGACTTAGAACGCTATCAAACCATCAGTCAACGCACGGATAGCATTACACGCTGGACTAAAATCAGCCTGATTGCGTTTCTGATCACCTTATGCGTTGGGGTCGCGCTATTGATTGATGCCTTGTGGCAACCACTGGGACTTACCCTTCCCTCACCAACAACACGGGATTTTCTCGGTCGCAGCTTAGTACGCATTGCATCTGTGTTAGCCATTATCGGCGCGGGTTTACTCGTGTATGGCTGGTATGTCGATATGCGTCACCTAAAACCCTTGCAAAACAGTGCGCAACAGTTGGTGAATACCTTACAAACGGCATATAACGCTTGCATCCAACCCGTTAGGAGCTTAATGGGGCAAGAAACTGCACAACATTTTGACCAACGTCCGCCAGCCATTGTGAAACCAGATAATGATGCCAATGCATTAGCCGACATCCCCGAATGGTTAGCGGGTGTCACAACTTATGCCACCAAACCGCTGTACATCTTGCGAGCAGCCGACACACTCAATCAAGGCTTAACTCATCATCACACGGTGTTAGGGCAATATGCGGCTTTGCTTCAAACCGATATTGATACTGAACAAGGGCAAATCACCCAACGCGAACATTTACAAGCCGCACTGTGGGAACAAGAGGAAGCTGAACAAGCCGAACGACGTGAACAGGTCGTTACCCATACCGCTATTGACCTCTTGCAACGCGATGCCAGCCATAATGTGTCGCGTTTTAATCAACTGGTGAAAAAGCACTGCCCGCAACTCATGCAACGCTTTACCCAATCGCACTACAAAACCTTGGAAGTCCACCCCGACTTCAGTATCCAAGTGTTGTCTGAGGAAAAAGGTGATTACCTTGAATTCAATGAAATGTCGGTTGGCACACAACGGCAAGTAGCACTCGCGTTACAAATTGCCCTTGCCACAGCGTTAGCCGATGCAACAAAAGCCGAAATGCAATTGCTGTTTCTGGACGAACCTTTCGCCTTCTTTGACCCCGAACGCACCGATACCGCATTGCATAGCTTGCAGGAAAGTACACAAAGTTCGCTTTGCCAGATTTGGATGACCACACAAACCATACCAACCAGCGTTATTTGTGCAAAAGTCATCGAGTGCCCACAAGGTACAGCCACGTTACAGGCATAACCGAAAAAATTTTGAGGAAATGAAAAAAAGTACTTGCGCACTAAATTTCTTTCCGTATAATGGCGCGTCTCAGACAGGGACATTAGCTCAGTCGGTAGAGCATCTGACTTTTAATCAGGTGGTCGTGCGTTCGAATCGCACATGTCCCACCATATAAATGAAAGGGTTGCAATCATCAAGATGCAGCCCTTTTTTATGCCTGTTATTTATCAAAAGCGAACTGCATTAATTATACGCGACTCGCCACCAATCCATCTGCACAAATCATTATTACTGACTTAGAAGCTCACGCTGCATGTATTATTTCCACCACACATAAAGTATGCCTAACCACTCATAATAAAAAACAATGATTGATAACGCCCCAACATTTGGCACTTTTTGTGCGGTAACTCACCAAACTTATTGGCATATTAATGTATATTAATACGTGACAAATACGCTTTTGCGCTACAACTGAATAAACCGAAGTTTTTAATCTATCGGAATTTGATCGATATGCAACTACTTGAAGCTGAATCTATAGAAATTATTCGTGAGGCCGTTGCGAATGCCCGTAATCCCGTGATGATGTATTCCATTGGGAAGGACTCATCCGTGATGTTGCACTTAGCACGTAAAGCCTTCTACCCTGCCCCGCCGCCATTCCCTTTGCTACACGTTGACACCTGCTGGAAATTCAGAGAAATGTACATTCACCGCGACCGCATGGCAGCGGAAAGCGGTATGAAACTGTTAGTACATACGAATCCCGAAGGCATTGCAGCCGGTGTAGGTCCATTCACACACGGCAGCAGCTACCACACTGATGTCATGAAAACCCAAGGTCTGAAACAAGCGTTGGATCAGTACGGTTTTGACGTAGTATTCGGTGGCGCACGCCGTGACGAAGAAAAAAGTCGTGCTAAAGAACGGGTGTTTTCATTCCGTGCGGCTGGACACCGTTGGCAGCCGAATGCACAACGCCCTGAATTGTGGAATTTGTACAATACGCACATTAATCCTGATGAAACCATTCGGGTATTCCCTTTAAGTAACTGGACTGAACTGGATATTTGGCAATACATTTATGCTGAGAATATCCCCATTGTTCCATTGTATTTGGCGGCACAACGTCCGGTAGTCAACCGTGGCGGGCAATGGATTATGGTCGATGACGAACGTTTCCCCTTTGCGGAAGGCGAAACCGCCGAAATGCATCAAGTGCGTTTCCGTACTTTAGGTTGCTGGCCATTAACCGCTGCGATTGAAAGTGATGCGGATAGCCTTGAAGCGATTATTGCGGAAACCTTTACCGCTCGCAGTTCCGAACGCCAAGGTCGTTTGATTGATAATGATGTACCAGGATCAATGGAAAAGAAAAAGCAAGAGGGATACTTCTAATGACAACATTAACTGAGCAAGACGATATTGTCGCTTATTTGCAAGAACAACAAGGCAAACAAACCCTACGTTTTATTACTTGCGGCAGTGTGGATGATGGTAAAAGTACCTTAATCGGACGTTTACTGTACGAAAGCAAAAATATTTTTGACGACCAATTACAATCACTCGAAACCGAATCCCGCCAATACGGTACTCAGGGTGAAAAACTCGATCTAGCTTTATTAGTTGATGGTTTACAAGCAGAACGCGAACAAGGCATTACCATTGACGTTGCTTACCGTTTCTTTGCGACCGATAAACGCCGTTACATCGTTGCTGATACCCCCGGCCACGAACAATACACACGCAATATGGCAACGGGTGCATCGACAGCGGATTTAGCGGTCATTTTAATTGATGCGCGGAAAGGTATTCTCACGCAAACGCGCCGTCATAGCCGTATTGTGTCCTTAATGGGCATTCGCAATATTGTGCTGGCGATTAATAAAATGGACTTGGTGGATTTTGATGAATCCGTCTTTAATACCATTGCCACCGACTACCGCGCCTTTGTTGAGCCATTTGCCTTTAAAACCATTCAAATGATTCCGGTATCTGGCTTAGATGGCGATAATATTTTCGTTACTAGCGACAAAATGCCGTGGTACACCGGCACTAGTTTGATGGATTATTTGGATACCGTCGACATTAGTAATGAAGCGGCTATGCAACCCTTCCGCCTGCCCGTGCAATACGTTAACCGCCCTAACCTCGACTTCCGTGGCTATTGCGGGCGCTTAGTGGAAGGCGAAGTACGTCCCGGCGATGCGGTGCGCGTGCTACCTTCCGGCGTTACCACCCGCATTAAAAGCGTCATTTCAGGCTTTGAAGAGGTAGAAGTCGCACAACTAGGCGACTCCATTACCTTGACCTTGGAAAATGAAGTCGACGTTAGCCGTGGGGACGTGCTGGTTGCAGCGGATCATCCACCTGAAGTCGCCGACCAATTCGATGTGCGCTTGTTGTGGATGAGCGAACACGCGATGTCTCCCGGTCGCCAATATTTCCTGAAACTGGGTAATAAAGAAGTCACCGCCACCATCACGGAAATCAAATTCCGTGAAGACGTGAATACTGGCGCACACCTCTCAGCCAAAACCTTGGGGCTGAATGAGATTGCGACGGTTAATCTATCCACCAGCGCACCGTTGGTGTTCGAGCCGTATCAAACCAATCGCAATCTGGGTAGCTTTATCCTGATTGATAAATTGACGTTCCAAACTGTCGGGGCAGGCATGATTGAATTTGCCCTGCGTCGTGCCAGCAATATTCATTGGCAAGCACTGGAAATCAATAAAGCCGCGCGTGCTGCACAAAAACACCAAGCTCCACGTTGCATTTGGTTCACGGGCTTGTCTGGTTCGGGTAAATCCACCATCGCTAGCTTATTGGAAAAACGCCTGCACGCTGAAGGTCGCCATACTTACATTCTTGATGGCGATAACGTGCGCCACGGCTTAAACCGCAACCTTGGCTTTACCGAAGCCGACCGCGTGGAGAATATCCGTCGTGTCGCTGAAGTTGCCAAACTCATGGTCGATGCGGGTTTGATTGTCTTGGTCAGCTTTATTTCACCATTCCGCAATGAACGCCGCATGGCGCGTGATTTATTCGCGGATGGTGAATTCATGGAAGTTCACGTCGATACACCACTCGCCATGTGTGAAGCACGCGATGTCAAAGGTTTGTACGCAAAAGCACGCCGTGGTGAATTGAAAAACTTTACGGGTATTGATAGCCCCTATGAAGCACCTGAAACACCGGAAGTACGTTTAGCAACTGCACAAATGGATGCTGCCGCTTGCGTAGAGTATGTTTTACAAAAGCTGCATCAATTCGACACGCCAACTGAAGCTTAAGGCGTTTAAATCAAGGCATTAAGCCTTTATCGCTTCTCACCCTTACAGCCACTGACTTTTTTAAACCGTGGCTGTAATCCCCAACTAATCTGCTGTAAATTTAATGAATGACTTGTCAAGAAAAATAGTCATCATCTACCTATGGTAATTTACTAAAAAATTTACCATAATTGCCGCCAGATTCTTGCGAAGGATGCTGTTTGTTAAATACCCCATGCATTGCACACTTTTAAGTGCCGTGTCGTATCTCCGTATTAACTTTTGTAACAACCCTTTGCTAAATGATATTTAATATCATCTTAAATCATGACGGATAAGTATTTAATTCTAACTGTTTAGTTAAGATGATAATCGACTTTAGGATTTACGTGTCCCAAGGAAAGGGGAATTGGAAGGGGGAGGAAAAAGCCGCTGCGAAGCGGCTTTTTTTATGGCGGGTTATTTCGCTGCTTATCGTATTGATACTGACTTATTTTTTCAGGATAACGTTCAGCATTTCCACTGGATTACGTTGGTTATTGGTAGCAACAGCAGACAAAGACTGATCCAGCGTCACACTCGTTAAACCTTGCGCCTCCAGCTTTGCTACCACAGCATCAGGAGTTTGCTGGCTCAAAGTCGCTATAGTTGCTAAAGGCGCACTCAACAAAAGTTGGGTTGCTTGCGCACCAGCAGTACCGCCAAAACCACCCGGAGGGCCACCACGTTGTGGAGCATTATTCGGAATCAACATAGCAGCGACGGTCAGCACAGCGAATAGCCCAATCACTGCCGCTGGTAGGGTTTGCGAGAAATAGCGGCTGAAAGATTTCCAATGCAATACAACGTGTAAGCTTACGGCAATCACCATCAGCCAACTCAACCATTCATGCGCGACTTTGATAATGCCTAAGCGTACTTCAAAGAACATTAAAATCCCTGTCACTGCCATCAACACAAATGCGCCGATGGTTAAAGGAGTCGCCCAACGCCGTAAGGCTGTGGTTTTTGTTGTGGATGGTGCGCTTGGTGTAGGCGTTATGGTTTCCATACGCTATTCCTTGTGAATTAATGAATGAATAGGTGGAATGATTACGAACATTCGCCTCAGACAACAGCGGTTTTACATTTCTTTACACGGTCTTTACCTAGCTTAAAACAAAGACCTCACCAAAACCGCCCAAGCCATGCACAAAGTGATGGGAAAGCCACTGTTAGTAAAGCGACTTTCCCATCGTGCGAGGTGAACGTTTAATTCAGGGCAATGACCAAACCGTGGTTATTAACGTTTGCCGCCTTTACCACCATCTTTACCACCTTTATCACCCGTGGAAGGCAAAGCGGTGTATTCCGCTAAGGTCAGAGCTTGGTCAACGGTAGTATCCAAACGCGCAAATTCCCAGACGCCAGAATTGGAAGCTTTGCTTTGCAATTCGGTAAATTCTGCTAAACTGAGCGCGGAGTCAGCATCTTTATCGGCAAGTTTAAAGACATTTGTGAGGTAGGTTGCCGTCGTACCGCTGGTATTGGTCGTAAATTCTGTCAAGGAAATCCCACTGCTACTGTCCGTATCAACGCTTTTGAAAGCAAAGTTAATGCGGCGGGTTTGAATGGTGGATTCCATATTCAAATATTCCGCCAACGTCAGCGTAGCACTGGTATCCACATCAGCCGTATTGAAATCTGCCGTTTTAACCGCCGTGATTTCAGCGCTCGTAACAATACCATCGCTATTGGTATCGTATTCGGATAAAGCTTTTGTACCAGCGGATGCAGTGGTTGCAACTGACAGTAAAACCGCAGATGCCAACCAAGTCAGTGTTAATTTGTTATTCATGACTAGACTCTCAATGTAAGTTTTCAGAAGTCTTACCCCTAAGGGTAAGTATGTTATGACCCGGTGCTGCAACATCGGGTTTTTTTATGCCATGACACACCATCGACAGGGTAAGGCGACTGTGCGCATGACGAATGACGCTTGCATTAAGGTGGTGCTTGCGTGCGCGAACGACCACCCACATCCAAACGCAAAACACGTAATGTGCCATCGTCTTGCAAAATGGCTTCTGCTTCCACGTATTCGCCTACCGTCAAAGCATCAAATGTCGTCACCTGCATGGAATGATCTTGATCATTACGTCCATTGAGCAACATCGTGGCGTTATCCACCATCAGCGTATTACCTTGTAACACAAAGCTTTTTGCAGTCGCATCAATCGCACTGATCTGTCCGGCAAAACGCATTCCCTGCGCATCATGCGCACGGCGAGCTGCAACTCGCGTGGCTTGTAATTCACCGGCACTATTGATCGTACCTTCCACTTCCAATAGGGCGTTTAACACAATATCAGCAGTCGACATACCCATGAACAGGGTTTGCGCATCCGTCACCACCACCTGATTATTTAAGGTAAAACGGCTGCCCAATACAACCGTACTATCAAGCGCAGTGACCGCACCTTCGACCTCAATTCGCGCATTCTGTGGGAAATCAAACTTGGGGGATTTCACCTTCACCTTGCTGGCGATTAACACCAGACCTTGCAACGCTTGGCGGGTTTCCACCTGTACATACTGAGCATTATGTAAGCTTGTACCCGATAAAAAGCCTTCCAACTGAGCTGTGGAGTAATCTACAGTCAAGTCGCCCAGTCGGAAGGATTGTTGCTCCGCCAACAAATCTTGCACACTACCTTCCAATTTCAGTAATGCGCCATCATTCGGGTAAGCGGTCTGAAGCAGCTTAATGCTGGACGCAGTAATCACGCCATCTGCATCGCGCACGCCAGACACTTCCACCACATTCCCCAATACCAAGTCCGTTAATTGGGCAATACCGTGTAGCATGGTTAAATCATCAACAACGATTTGCTGTCCCATGACTTCCAAACTTTGATTATCGGCGGAAATCGCGGTGACTTCGCCAGTAATCAAACTATCGAAACTCACGCTTGCCGCAACACCATTGCTACTATCACTACTTGCCGTCGTACTGGTAACGGTGACAAATTCGCCAATGTGGAAAGCGGATTGACCACTCGCTGTGATGTCACCATTCCGATAAAACGCTGCCTGATCCACGTTGTAACGCACACCGTTGACATAAATACTGCCGAATCCGGTAATGCGCCCGGCGGAAATTCCCGTACCGGTCATGCCACCTTCTGCAAGGTACAATGCATCTTCGACACAACTACCCAGCAATAAACCACTCAAGACCGCCGACACAACCGCGAACACAACTTTAGTTCTCATGCGCTGCATCCTGTGCTTGTGTTGCCGTCTCCACGGTTTGCTCAAAGTAATAAATGCCGACACCTGCTTGCATACGCCCGCTTCCTTGTACGTTGGGATTACTATCGCGGTCACGCTGGTAAAGCCACGCATTGAACCGCACTAACAAAGCTTGGGCATCTTCCTTCACGAATTCCCGAAATTCCGGTAATACTTCTTCGGGTAAATTGTTGTAACTCACTTTGCGCTGATAACGCAGGTCTTGAGCATTTTCAACGGTCATATTGTGATCAATAGTCGAAATCAATAAGGCAACATCGTTCCCCATCAACTGCAACTTTTCACTTTCATTGCCCTGTGGAATGTAAACCGTGTTTAACAATTCCAGTAAACCATCCGCCGTTTCCTGCACCATGCCCACGCGTTTTAACTCGTCCAACATTGCAAAACACGACATATCACCGCTATAACGCTGCACTAATTGCTCGAAACTACCCTGTTTCCCACGAAACGCTAATTTCGCCGGATAACCAGTGGCGGCATCCCAAAAATCCACATCGTGTAACCAACCATTCACCACCCGTAAACTGCGATTAAAACGCGGTTTAGGTTCTGACGTATCGGCCTGACGCAGTAAAGCAACATCTTTGCGGGTTAAGCCGGTAATCACAGCAATGCGCGACGTGGTAACACGTTCCGCCGTTTTCGCTAATTCTTGCTCTACAACTTCCACATACGCTTGTTTTACCAGTTGCGTAAAGTCGCCCAACGCAACCCCTTTTCGATAGAGGATGCGCATCAAGGTCTTCACAATGCGGTAAAAAGCCAAACGTAATGTTTTATCCATGATTGGGAATTTATTCCCATTTAATTTGAGCGTCAAGAGCTTTATGGACGACTGCGAGAATATCCTTATTTCTTGCACAAATGCATGGCCATAGCCGCACGCTGCACAAAGCGTTACAGTTAAGCTTTCCACGGTAAAATCTTGAATAAGGAGGGAACACCATGTTGATTAAATTCACCAGCCCAGCCGGTGCAAGCGTTTCCATGTTTGAAAAGGATGCCAATGCCTTATTGAAAATGATGGGACACAGCGGCACTGTACCTAGCGCGATTCGCGCCGAAGATATTCCCCAAGCCTTGCAACAATTGGAACAAGCCCTGCAAACAGACAGTGCGTCGCAAGCGACACCAAAAGCGGATAATGAGGATAATGCGGGATGTGGCAAGGTAAGCACAAACGTGCGTGCTTACCCTTTGATTCAATTACTGAAAGCGGCGATTAGCAAGCAAAAAACCGTGATGTGGGAATACGATCACGGCTTTTTGTAAGTTTGGATAAAGCCGTTTTGGCCTGCGAGGAAGTTGAGGAAGGCTGCTTCAAAGTCTTCCGCAACGGATTGTTGTACCGCAGGCAATGCCAACAGTGCATCACGCCATGCTTGCAGCCGTTCACTTAAGGTGAATTCCACGCCGAAATGCTGTTTCAGCAAATCCAAACGCATGAATAAAGGCGCGTAAACGCTATCCACCAATGCAAACTCGCTACCAGCAAAGAATGGTAATTCGGCAGCGATGACGCTATCCAAACGTTCCAAACCTTGTTGCAAGGAAGCACGCGACTCCACAAAAACTGCTTCGTCTTTGGAAGTCATTACGCGGAACATACGCCCTAACAGATCAGAGCAATATTCAATCCACGCGCGGTGAATGGCTTTTTCCAAAGGATCAGCCGGATGCAAACGCGGCGGATACACTTCATCGAGGTATTCCAAAATCACAGCGGATTCAAACACCGGACGACCATTAACCAACAGTACTGGCACTTTACCCAACGGCGAAATGCCCTTAAACCATTCGGGCGGTTCGTGGGGGTTAACGTAAGTGAGTTGGTACGCAATGCCTTTGAGGTTCAAAGCAATCACCGAACGTTGTACGTAGGGGCAAACTTTGAAGCTAACCAACTCTAATTGATGGGTTTCTGACATGACAATTCCTTTTCCAAATAACGCTGGAATTATCCACCAATTACTTAGCGAATCACATTGATAACAGGCAAATCCGCAACCCGCACCACACCATACTGGCTGGTAAAGGTCATGCTATCCCATGTACCTTGTTGTTGTGAAACACCACCGATTTGGTGATCCAAACTGTTATAAATCGTGACCACACCGTTCAGCTTAATGGCTAAGCGTTGTTGCTGAGGGAAAAAGGCATAAGCCGAATCATTTTGTGCACCCGATGAGGATGGATAACCCAAGTCCGCTGGCCACCATTGCCCACTGTTCATATTATTACCAAAGCCAGAGGCAAAATTGTTATTCTGCCAATTTGCAGGGGCTTGAGGTGCTGGTTGGAACAAGCTATCGCGCTGTTGCAATAAACGGGACAATTCATTGCATAAGTTATCAACCGTCATTTTCAGACCGTTGTTAAACATATCCCCCACCATTGTCATGCCGCCTTGCATCCACTGACCCATGCCGCCGAGTTCTGGGTGGCTAAACTGTGCCATTGTGCCATTACCGCGCATCACGGCAAACAACATCGTTTTTACAGCATCTTGGCTGAGACCGTAACGATAGGCGATATTTTGGATGACCTGCTCTCCATGAGCACTAAACTGTTCCATGATGTAGCTCCGCAACTGATTGGCGTTAAAATTAGTATAAAGTAGGATTACGTGATAAGCATCATACACGATGAGGGTGTATGCGTGACTAAATAAAGGGGGATAAGTCGATTCTGGCAAAAGAAAGCCCACTTTTCGCGGGCTAAGGGGGTAATCGTGAAATCAGTGGTGGCCGGGGACGGAATCGAACCGCCGACACGGGGATTTTCAATCCCCTGCTCTACCAACTGAGCTACCCGGCCACTTGAGGCGGCTATTACACCGTTTTAGCCCATTGTTGTCAAGCATTAAATGGTATTTTTATGAATCCGTGCAGATTCACGCCACTAACTGCACACTCTGCCGAAAAACCACTACAATCCTAAGCGTTCGTGACACAACCTTAACTTTTTGAAAACTAACCCAACATCAAACACATGCTGGAACTTCATGGCGTATTCTTATTACTACTGTGGCTAATAGCAGTCGCGGGTATCTTTTTTGCTGCTCGCTGGCTCAGCCGCTTTTTACGTCAGACGCAACTCCCCACTGACATTCAAGTGCTCATACTCGTGGCATTCGTTGGGCTGTTATTCATTGCCACACTCAATATTTTGTGGGGCAACACACCGGATAAAAACACCAGCGCCCCACATGCTAATCCTGCTTTGCTCACGACCAATGCAGCCAAAACCACTCAACCCAACAATCTAACGGCATTGGATGCATTTGAAAGTGCTGCCTACCCAGCATTATACGGCTTACGCCAACAAATGCTGGCGCAGCTCAATACCTTGGATCAATTCGTTAACCAAGTACCGCGTTGGGCTACACAAATGCCTGCGCAACGCCAATTTTTACAAAAGATTTTGGACATACGCTGGGAACGTCGTAAAAAGCTCAAAGCGGCTTACCACGCAATTGACATGAGTCGGCGGGAATTTTGGGTGCATTACAACGCTGGACAGAATGCTCATGTGCGTAAAATGTTCGATAGTGAAGCCTTGCACCTACAAAAAAGCATTCAGAATGCCTTGGGAGACAGCCGCGAAGCCCAACAAGCCGAAATCGCGGTGATTGCTGATTATTTATATGATTGTGGCACGTTATTGAAACAAAAAACGCTACCACCAACGGTTAAAACCAGCAGCAAAATACAGGGCAAAGCGTTTAGCTCACCGTACATCCCAACTTTTGAAGTTTATGGCGAAACAAATTACCGTACTTTACGGGCTTGGCTCATCCAACACCAAGAAAACGGTATTGTGAGCAATTTAGAGCAATTACGGCAGGAAGAAACCCAAATTCGCAGCAAAATTGGGTACATTCTGGAATATCGCCAACTCAACACGGACTTAACCACACAAGTCAATCAACTGGTGATTCGCTGGAATGACGCGCTCAAATTCAATCAGTACACCCAATACCGTTTGTTATTCGCAACCGAGGCTTTAGCCCTGACGGAAATATTGGGTGCACCAAACAATGCCAATCAAGAAGATGCGATTAGTTTGGTGATTCAAGTGCGCAGTCAAGCGGCAATCTTATTACAAGATGCGCAGCAAGAACGTTTAGTCGCTGAATTCAGTTACCAACCCGACATTGAACATCGCAGTAGCAAAAGCAAAACGACTAAATAAAGCCCAACTCCATTTCTATCGTAGCGAGGAAGGCTTGTTCACGCTCCAAATCCGCCAATAACAACGGACGTTTATCCACCAAATTGGCTTCAGCAAAACGTATTTCAATGCGATTTTTGCTTAACTTCATGCGCTCAATGCGCGGAGCATTTTCGTTGTGTGAGCGATGCAGTAAGACAGCCAGTCGCAGAATTACACTCACGTACAAGGCTGCTTGACGATGCCGCACATCTAAGACGTCAAACAGTTTCGGGGAAAGCTTTTGGCGATGCGTGCGTACTAACACACTGAGCCAGCGTTGTTCTTCCGCAGAAAAGCCGGGTAAATCGGCATGTTCCAGCAAATAAGCACCATGCTTGTGATAACCACTGTGCGCAATGGCTAAACCTAATTCATGCAAATCCGCTGCCCAACACAATAAGGTTTCGAGGTAATCGGGTAATTTCCAATCATCACGACAACGATTGAATAGCTTGTGGGCGGTTTTGCGCACCACAGCCGCTTGTTCAAGATTGACCTGAAACCGTTGCTGTAGATTGCGCACGGTTTTCTCACGCTGATCTTCGTGTTGGTAACGATCCAAACGGTCATACACCAAACCTTCGCGCAATGCCCCATCCGAAACCGACATGCGCCGAATCTTCAAAGCTTCAAACGTCGCAATCAGAATGGCTAAACCACCGGCGAACACCGGCTTACGATCATCGCTCAACCCCGGCAAACGCAATTTATCCACATGCCCCGCCTCAATCATCAAACCACGCACGGTTTCCATGTGTTCGAGCGTAATGCCGTAAGGGGCTAAACCGGTTTGCTGAATGACTTTTTCAACCGCACGAATCGAACCCGATGCCCCCGTTGCCGATTCCCACCCAATCGCACGGTAGCCCGCTTTAATCGGGGCGAGTTCCAAATGGGCAGCGGTTAAAGCCTTTTCCCAGCACGATTTGCTGAGTTGACCATCGGGGAAAAATCGCTGGCTACTAACACAACCCATGCGCAAACTTTCCAGATGCAGCGGTTCAAAACCTTGCCCAATAATCAGCTCGGTACTACCGCCACCAATGTCCATCACGAAACGTTTGCCGCGCTGATCTTGCGCGAGAGAATGCGCTACACCGAGGTAAATCAGCCGTGCTTCTTCACGCCCGCTGATAATAGCAATCGGATGACCTAAAGCCGCTTCGGCTAATTGCAGGAATTCACTGGCATTTTTGGTTTGCCGCAGGGTATTTGTCCCCACAGCAGCCACATTTTCGCTGGGGAAATCGCGTACACGATCCCCAAATCGTTCTAAACAAGCTAATGCACGTTCCTGTGCAGGTTTGGTCAACTGACCTTTCGCATCTAGCCCATTGCCTAAACGTACTGGTTCACGCAAGCGATCCAATACCGTTACATGACCCTTTGCATCGACCTGAACCACAATCATGTGGAAACTGTTCGAGCCAAGATCAATCGTCGCCAATTTATGGCCAAGCTTATGATCAAGTGGTGCTACTGTCATATTGCCCCCCGCAAGGCAAGCCGTGAATTAGTACTGACTAAATGCTTTCAGGCAATACCAGAATCGCATCAACTTCTACTTGCGCCCCACGCGGTAACGCAGCTACCCCAATCGCCGCCCGCGCGGGGTACGGTTCGGCAAAGAATTCCGCCATGACTTGATTCACGATGGGGAAATTCGCCAAATCGGTCAAAAACACATGCACTTTCACGCTGTCATTCAATGAACCACCCGCTGCTGTCGCCACCGCTGCCAAATTACGAAACACTTGGCGCACGTTTTCAGCCATGTCACCTTCCACCATTTGCATGGTTTCTGGCACTAACGGGATTTGCCCCGACAGATACACCGTGTTTCCAGCACGTACCGCTTGGGAATACGTACCAATGGCTTGCGGAGCTTCAGTCGTGGAAATGATCATCTTGGTCATGGGAATCCTTTTTCAATAGTCGAGTGACATCTTCAACATGAGGAATATGTTTTAGCTGACGCATGACTTGTTGTAAATGCGTAATATCACGAACCTGTATGATAAGGGTATCCCGTTTAATTTGTCCCTCTCCCGTGATGTTAAGATCAACAATGTTCACATCCATGTCATCTAAGCATTTGGTAATGTGCGCCAACATGCCTTTTACATCGCGTACATCAATCACAATGCCGGTCGAAAACTTTTGTGCTTGCAAATCTTTTGCCCATGCCACGGCAAAAATTTCATTCGTGGAAGACACTTCCAAACGGGCAATGTGCGGGCAATCAGCACGGTGAACTTCCAAACCGTGTCGCCCACGTCGCTGATGCGCCAAAATGTGTTCATGCGGCAATGGTAAACAACACGGCGCAAACTTCACTGCCAAGCCTGTTGTTCCTTTAATCAGCAATGGCGTATCCAGTTTCACCTCTTGTGCAGGTAATTTACCCAGCAAACGTTCGGTCAATAACTTCGCACACTCATCACCACGCCCAATCGCCGCAAACAAGGTGAGCAAATCAGCATGACCCAAACTTTTTCCAGTGCTTTCCAGCAAACCATCAGCAAAAGACCCAATGCTGTAACCACGATTACTTAAAACATTTTCCAAACGTTCACGCCCAAAACCAATAAAGTCATCTTCGGATTGCTTGCGTAACCAGTTACGAATGCTGGATTTGGCTTGTGCTGTTACCACAAAATTCTGCCACGCGGCCTGTGGCGTTGCGTGCGAATCGGTAATGATTTCGATGGTAGCCATATTGGGAATGCGCGTGCGTAATGGACGCTCCATGCCATCCACTTTAGCGCGTACACACTGATTACCTACATCGGTATGCACTGAATAAGCAAAATCAACCAAGGTCGCGCCGCGTGGAAATTCTTTCATATCACCAACGGGGGTATACGCCATGATTTCATTGCGCGACATACCGGCTTGAATGTCAGCGTAGAATTCGGTGGGATCTTCGGCTTGAAAATCCAATTCGCGCACTTGCGCCAACCACGTTTTCACCGCTTCTTTGGTGTATGCCATGCGCTTAGTGGATGACATATCTGGGCAACGCCACCGCGCCGTAATGCCATACAATGACAAGTTGTACATTTCACGGGTTTGAATCTGGAACTTCACTTGCTGGCGTTGTTCTGCCACCATTACCACAGTTTGCAGAGCTTCAAAACCATAACTTTTCGGGGTAGCAATGAAGTCTTTAAACGTGCCCATGCGCGGTTTGTACAATTCGTGAATCAGCCCTAAAACCTGATAGCAATCTTCACGATTTTTCACCACCACCCGAATTTCCATCAAGCCTAATTGTTTTCTTAAGCCCATTTCACCGGCAGCGGATTTTTCATACAAGCGGAATAAATTTTTATTCCACAAAAACACCATGCTGCCCGAAACTCGTGCGAGTTTCTTTTCCACTTCCATCACAACAGCGCGTTGGCGTTCCCCGTGTTCGCCTAAATAGTTGCTTAAAGCACGCTCAATTACTGCACTACGCCACGGGTATAAATGCTGGAAGGCCAACCACTGCAATTTACGGCGTGTTTCATTCATGCCCAACTTATGCGATAGCTTGACATAAATGGAGAAGGTTTCTTTGGAAATGCGGCGTTTAGCTTCCTTCGACATGTTGTCGAGGGTTTGCATATTGTGCAGACGGTCAGCAATTTTGATCAATGCCACGCGAAAATCTTCGGTCATGGCGTGCATCATTTTGCGTAAACTGGCTTGCGTCACAGCTTGCTTGGTGGCTAAAGCTTCGCTTTTTTCCAGTTTGGTGACACCTTGCACCATTTCCGTCACGGATGCGCCAAACCGTGCGGTTAAATCCGCTTCAGTATACTTTTTGGAATCTTCCAATACGTCGTGCAATAAGGCAGCACATAACGTATCACAATCCAAATGCGACTCCGCCAAACTATAGGCGACTTCCAACGGATGCATAATGTACGGCGTAATATTGTCTTTGCGCGTAACACCCGCATGGGCATCTGCCGCGACTAAAAAAGCTTCATACACCTTGCGCACATCGGCTTCCAGCATATAACGCTCAATCATGCGCATTAAACCCGTCGCCCTAAATAATTGCGCGGTATCCGAGGGAATGGGGGGCATTGGTAGGGGATCAGAAAGGGGAATGGGTTCAGACATTATGACATTATCCGGTGGGGGGCTAGAACCGCTTTGCATAGTCGAGTGGGATTGGTATGGGGTTTGCCCATACGTACTGAAACCTTGAACGCAATCGTCTGGAGGTGGCTCAAGGTATGAAGTGTCGTCTGACATAAAACCTCCGCACCGAACATTTTAAGAAATCGTAATTGTGAGTAATTATCTTGTTAACGCCAATCAATGCCTGCCAACCCGTTACGCGACAGGCACTGTTACTCTGTTAAGGGTATCAGTCGTGGTGTGTAGGCGACTTTTTATTCAACAAACCTTCAGCAATTTCGCGTAATGCAATCACTGTTGGTTTATCACCCTCTTCTGGTACTAACGGCTGAGCACCGTGTGAAATATCACGCGCGCGTTTTGCCGCTTTCAATACCAATGCAAAATTGTTGTCTACATACTGTAAGCAATCTTCTACTGTAATTCGTGCCATTGTTAGCTCTGCTCTAAATCTAATTTAACCTACACTAAACCTGATTATAGTCTGGATCAACCATTTCATTCAGGCAGCCAATCGTTCAGTTTAAGCCATTTACGCCCATTCTGTATATGTGTGTTTAGCGCAAGAAAAGTTCACCCGATATGATAGGAAACCTTACCCAAACCCTTGCTTATTGCCACAAGTCAATGCTTTCCTTGTCATGCCAGTGTAAACTGGACTAGCGGCTGAGAGAGGAGGAATCTCATGTTAAAAGGCATAACGTCGGAACGGCTACTCGTGCTGTTCTTGGTCGGCTGGGCATTATTGAACTTCCCATTACTGTCATTGTGGAATAGCGATGCGACTTTATTCAGCATTCCGCTCTTTCCTATTGGTCTATTTTTGGTGTGGGCAGTGCTAATCGCGGCGTTAGCATGGCTCATCGAACGCCATGATACTTAATCCCCTGATTGTGTCACATGTCAGGTAGTCTGGTTGTTGCCGCATCGTTTGCGTACCTGCTATTACTCTTTGCCGTTGCATGGTTAGGGGATAAACGCGCAGCAGCAGGGCATTCGCTGATTGCCAGTTCGTGGGTGTATGCCTTATCAATGGCGGTTTATTGCACGGCTTGGACGTATTTTGGCAGTGTCGGACGTGCCGCCAGCACCGGTGTTTGGTTTCTCCCCATTTACCTCGGTCCGACCCTAGCCATGATGCTCGGTTGGTTGGTATTGCGCAAAATGATCCGCATTGCCAAAACCTACCGCCTCACTTCCATTGCCGACTTCATTGCCAGCCGCTATGGGAAAAGCCCATTACTCGCCGGATTAGTGACCCTCATTACTGCCGTGGGTATCGTGCCTTACATTGCCTTGCAATTGAAAGCGGTAGCAGGCGGTTACGCCGTACTCACAAATCTCACCGTCAACCATAACGCCCCCGCACAACTGCCGTGGTGGGCAGACAGTACGCTGTACATTGCCTTGGTATTAGCCGGATTCACCATTGTGTTTGGCACGCGCCACCTCGATAACACCGAACGTCACGAAGGCATGGTCGCTGCGATTGCTTTTGAATCGCTCATCAAACTGGCCGCATTCTTAGCCGTGGGTGGCTTTGTGGTGTATGGCATGTTCAATGGGTTGAGCGATATTTTCACGCAAGCTGCGGCACGCACCGATTTACAACCGCTGCTGCATTGGAGTGTGCAACACGATTTCGCCTACAGCCAATGGTTTGCCTTGATCCTGTTATCGGGGTTCGCCATCCTGTTTTTACCGCGCCAATTCCAAATCATGGTGGTGGAAAATGTCGACGAACAACATTTGCCACGCGCCATGTGGGTTTTCCCCCTGTATTTATTGTTAATTAACCTTTTCGTCTTACCCATCGCTTTGGCGGGCTTGTTGTGGTTTGGGCATGACCCGACCCACGCCACGAACCCCGAATATTTCGTGTTATCCCTGCCATTAGCACAGGGGCAAACCGCTTTAGCCTTACTCGCCTTCATTGGTGGTTTATCCGCCGCAACAGGCATGGTGATTGTCGAAACCATTGCCGTTTCCACCATGATTTGCAATGACCTCGTAATGCCTTTGCTATTACGCACCCAACATTTTGCGGGTCGCCAAAACCTCACGCGCTTATTACTGGGGATTCGGCGCGTCGCAATTATCACCATTCTGTTGCTAGGCTATGTGTATTTTCATCTGGCAGGCGAAGCGTATGCCTTAGTCAGTATCGGCTTAATCAGTTTTGCTGCCGTGGCGCAATTCGCCCCCGCCATGTTAGGCGGTATGTATTGGCAAGGCGGACGCAAAAGCGGGGTAATGGCGGGCTTACTTGCCGGATTCGCTTTATGGACTTACACCTTAATGCTGCCATCACTCGCCAAATCCGGTTGGATTGCCGCTGATTTCCTGCAAAACGGCTTGTGGGGCATAGCATGGCTTAAACCAGAACAACTCTTCGGCTTACAAGGTTTGGATAACCTTACCCACGCGCTGTTTTGGAGTTTGTTCTGCAATACCCTCTTATACGTCAGCGTTTCGTTGTGGAAAGCCCCTGCCGCGCGTGAAACCAGCCAAGCATTATTATTCGTGAACGTGTTTGAACGCACCCACAGCAGCAACCCGGTATTTTGGCAAGGTACGGCAACCGTTACCGCTTTAACTGCATTACTGGTTCGCTTTTTGGGGGCGGAAAAAAGCCAACGCTTATTCCAGCAATACGCCGTGCAAGTTGGGGTTAGCCAAGCGCATGAGATTCCCGCCGATGCGCGGTTGGTGCAATTCGTCGAAACGCAATTAGCGGGGGCGATTGGCACGGCTTCTGCGCACATTATGGTGGCTTCGGTGGTCGAAGAAGAAGCCTTGGACATTGACGACGTATTGCGCATTCTCGAAGAAGCCTCACAGTTACGCGCTTATTCCCAAGCCCTCGAACAAGCATCCAGCGAATTACGCGCTGCTAATGAACAATTGAAAAGCCTCGACCGTTTGAAAGACGATTTCATGTCATCGGTAACGCACGAATTACGCACGCCGCTAACGTCGATTCGCGCCCTTTCCGAAATGATGGTGGACGACCCCGACATGCCGTGGGAACAACGCCAGCAATTCCTCAACATTGTGGTGAATGAAACCGAACGCTTAGGGCGGTTAGTCAATCAAGTGCTGGACATGGCGAAGATCGAAGCGGGTCACGCCGAATGGCACAATAGTGATGTCGATATGCGCAGCGTGATTCAGCAAGCAATGGACAGTATTATGGGAACTTACCGCGAACGTGGCGCGACGCTGACGCTACACGCTCCAGCGCAAGTACAAGCAATTCGCGCGGATGCCGACCGTTTAATGCAAGTCATGCTGAATTTGCTGTCTAACGCGGTAAAATTCGTTCCGCCTGCACACGGGCAAGTGGCAGTGCATATTAGCGATACAGCGGAAGGTATTACCGTTGCCGTGCAAGATAATGGGGAAGGTATCGCCCCCGCACAACAAGCCTTAGTCTTTGAGAAGTTTCGCCAAGCGGGTGATGCCAGTCATCGACCGCAAGGCACAGGGTTAGGTTTACCGATTAGTCGACAGATTGTGGAACATTTTGGAGGAAAAATGTGGCTGCAATCATCGCTTGGTCAGGGCGCGTGTTTTAGTTTTTTTCTGCCACGTTACCCTAACGACAGCTCTAACTGAGCACTAACTAATAAGCACTAACGAATACGCTAGCAGCCATTGACGTGGCACACAACCGGAGGAGAGTCACACCATGCACGAGAGCATATTAATTGCCGATGATGAGCCGAACATTCTGATTTCATTGGAATACCTGATGAAACGCGAAGGCTTTCAAGTCAGCGTTGCCCGCGATGGCGAAGAAGCCTTGCAAAGCATTCGCCGTTTGCGTCCACGCTTAGTCTTGCTGGATGTGATGATGCCGAAAAAAACCGGCTTGGAAGTTTGCCAAGCGGTGCGTGCTGATCCCGATACACAAGCCACGTTGATTCTCATGCTCACCGCCAAAGGACGCGACACCGATGTCGCCAAAGGTTTGGCATTGGGGGCGAATGACTACGTGGTCAAACCGTTTTCCACCAAAGAACTGGTACAAAAAGTCAAAACCTTGTTGGAGACCAGCCCATGAAGAAAGTCGATTGGCGCATTATCATCGGGGTCGGCGTTGTCGGGCTGGTGTGCTTGGTATGGTTAGGCGTGACGGGCGGCTTGATTTGGGCAGCATTAAGCGATACCGAACGGCAAATGCTCGTCACCGCGATTGGCCCCAAAGTCATTCTGCTATTGTTCATGTGGGCGATTTCACTGTTTGTGGTCGGCATGGTGTTAAAGCAATTGGTCGGCTATTTCATGACCGCCCCCGCACGCTTGCTGGAAGAAGGCAAAGTGTTACTGGAAACCGATGTAAAACGTCGCCTCACCCCGCAAGGTAGTCTCGAAAATCAACAACTGACCAACCTCATTAATGCTTTGGTGGATCAGCGCGAAGCTTTACGCACCGAAATGGCGGAACGGGTCAAAGCGGCGAGTAAAGATACCGAACAGGAAAAAAATCGCCTTGCCGCACTTATGTCCGAACTCACGCAAAGCGTGGTGGTGTGCAACCTCGATGGGCGCGTCTTGCTGTACAACAACCGGGCGCGGATGCAATTTCGTGCCCTTTCCAAAAGCCCTAGCGTGGCAGGCGGTGGCGAATTGCTGGGGTTAGGGCGTTCGATTTACAGCGTATTTGACCGCAAATTGGTCATGCACGCACTGGAAAACATTCAAAACCGCCTGCAACGCGGAGCCGCTGCACCGATTGCGCAATTCATTACCACGACCCAAGCTGGGCAATTACTGCGTGTACAAATGGCTCCCGTGCGAGCCGTGGAAACCCAAGATATGACCGGCTTTGTCATGATGTTGGATAACATTACGCGCGAATTTGAAGCCGATGCCGAAAAAGATCGTTTGCTGTACACCTTAACCGAGGGTAGCCGTGCCGCGATTGCCAATGCACAAGCAGCGATTGAAGTGCTGGAATACCCCGACATTGAACCAGAGATGCGTGAGCGCTTATTTACCGTGGTACGTGATGAAATCCACGGACTCGGTACGCGCATTGCCGAAATGCAAAGTTCTTCCACACAAAACTTGCGTTCACGCTGGTCGTTAGAAGAAATGCACGGCGCGGATTTGATCGAAGCAGCAGTGCGGCGCATTGAAACCACCCTGCCCCTCACCGCAACGTGGGATGAGGTCGACACCAAATTGTGGCTGAAAGTCGAAAGCTTTTCTTTACTGCAAGCTTTGGTGCATTTAGCCGGACGTTTATACGAAGATTGCCGCGTCGAAACCGTGCAATTACGCCTGCAAACCGCCGGACAACGCGCCCAATTGGATTTACTGTGGACACCAGTGCTCGACATTCCCAAAGCGGTGATTGGTTGGGAATTGGAACAAATCCGCATTGGTACGGAAACCATGTCACTGACAGTGCAAGACGTGCTCAATCGCCACAGCGGTGAATCGTGGTGCGAACGTGAAGCCAATACGGGGCGCATGTTCTTCCGCTTCTTACTGCCATTAGCCAGCCCGCAAGAGGAACTCGATGCCAGCGTATTCTTGAATAATGGCAGCCGCCCCGAATACTACGACTTTGACCTGTTCAAAAATACCGAGCAATCGCACTCAATGGACGAACGCTTGCTCAGCGAACTGACTTACACCGTGTTCGATACCGAAACCACGGGGCTGAATCCGGCTGGTGGTGACGAAATCATTCAAATCGGCGCGGTACGCATTGTGAATGGCAAAATCCGCCAACAGGAATGCTTTGAACAACTGGTCGACCCGAAACGTTCGATTCCGGCGGCGGGGATTCCGATCCACGGCATTCGTCCCGAAATGGTCAAAGGGCAACCGACCATAGACCAAGTATTACCCGCTTTCTACGCTTTTACACAGGATACGGTACTCGTGGCGCACAATGCCGCGTTTGACATGCGTTGTTTGCAAGTGAAAGAAGCGGCAACAGGTGTGGTATTTGATCAACCCGTACTCGATACGCTGTTGCTGTCGGCGGTCTTGCACCCGAATCAGGAATCGCACCGCCTCGAAGCCATTGCCGAACGCTTTAATGTCACCGTCATTGGGCGACACACGGCAATGGGCGATGCGCTAGTAACGGCGGAAATCTTCGCGCACATGATTCCCTTACTGGCAGAAAAAGGTATTTTGACCGTGGGACAAGCACGCGAAGAAGCACAAAAAACCTATTACGCCCGCATTAAGTATTAAACATTCCGTCACACTACGCGCCGCTGGTGCAACGTCATGCGGCGCGGCTTCGTGCTAGACTAGGTTTCACACCTTCAGTCTAGCGTTCGGTAACTGTATGAATCGCAAAAAGCTGCCCATTGGTATCCAAACCTTCCGTGAAATTCGGCAAGATGATTATTACTACGTTGATAAAACAGCTTTCACGCGACAATTGGTGAATGAAGGTAAACATTACTTCCTCTCGCGCCCGCGTCGCTTTGGAAAAAGTTTATTATTGGATACCATTAAAGAATTATTTGAAGGTAATGAACCGCTATTTCGCGGTTTAGCCGTGCATGATCAATGGGATTGGTCACTACAATACCCTGTACTGCGTTTTAGTTTTGGTAGCAATAATTTTAATAATACTAGCAGTCTACCCGACACATTAAACACGCAGTTAAGCCACTTGGAGCAACATTTTACCATTGCTCGTCGTTTTGAAACGGCTGGCGGACGTTTTGCTGACTTAATCGTGCAATTGCATGAAATAACCCATCAGCCTGTCATTATTCTCATTGACGAATACGACAAACCGACTTTGGATGCATTAGCAAACCCCGATATTGCCCAAGTGAATCGGGATTTCTTACGCGGTTTCTACGCGACGATTAAAGACTACGATGCACACATTAAATTCAGCCTGTTAACTGGCGTTACCAAGTTCTCCAAAGTCAGTTTATTTTCTGGACTGAACAACCTTTACGATATTACATTAGATAAAACCTATTCAGCCATTTGTGGTTATACCGATCATGATATTGACACCGTATTTGCACCTGAATTAGATGGACTAGACCGTGAACAAATTCGGCAATGGTATAACGGTTATAATTGGTTGGGTATTGGCGTTTATAATCCGTTTGATATTCTGCAATTATTCCGCACTCGTGAGTTTAGAAATTATTGGTTTGAAACAGGCACACCATCTTTTTTGATTCAGCATTTGGCGAATAATCATTTTTACACGCCCGATTTGGAACAGTTACAATCCGATAGCGCGTTATTATCCGCCTTTGACATTGAATACATTAGTAATGAAGCCTTGTTATTCCAAACAGGTTATTTAACCATTCATAAAGTGGAAGAACCCTTATTAGGGCATTGGTTATATACGCTGGGTTATCCCAATCACGAAATCAAAAGCAGTCTGAATGCCAGTTTACTCGGTGCGTATGGTGTGAATGAAAGCCTTGCTCTACGCAACCGCATGAAACTAATCAGCATTTTAAAACGCAATGCAGTGGACGAACTGAGAAGCCTTTTCCATGCTTTTTTTGCAGGCATTCCGCACCAATGGTATGACAGTAATAAAGGCGTGATTGCGCAATACGAAGGTTTCTATGCCAGCGTGTTCTATTCCCATTTCGCTGCATTGGGCATTGATACCATTGTCGAGGACAGTTCTTGTCTGGGATGCTTAGACATGGCGGTTAAGTTTAACCAACACATTTATTTAATCGAATTTAAAGTGATTGAAACCAGCGGTGAAGGCTCAGCTTTACCACGAATGCACAACAAACACTACGCCGATAAATACCGCATGTTAAATCAACCACTGTATTTAATCGGCGTAGAGTTCAGTAAATCCACTCGCAATATTACCAACTGCATAGTGGAACAAGTCCATTAACGGAAACGATCTGCTTGATAACGGGCGGACATGGTATCTTGCAGAGAATTAATCACATCAAAGGCATCTTTCAAATGACGGCGTTCTAATGCGGATAATTCTTCCGGCGGGACGTAATTATTCGGCTTCTGCCCTTTTTCGATTTGCTTGGCTTGGTGCTGTAAACGCACCATGCTGATGAATTCAAAGGCATCGCGCAAATCGTCGATATTCACTTGCGTTAAACCACCGCTAGCAGCAATAGCATCCAAGCGTTCCCATGTATTCACCGCTGGTAAACCACTGGCTAAAGCATAAACCCGCGCCAAATCAATCACGGGAACAACGCCACGAGTTTTCATGTCCATGCCTTTTTCTTCACTACCATCTTTGTCTTTATCCAACACAAAGCCACGGAAGAAACCAATCGGTGGTTTATGGCTTAAAGCATTACTCGCCATAAAGGCTTGGAATAAGGTGCTGGTACGGGTACGACCGAGAATATCGCTTTGCAAACTGTCCAATAAACTTTCATCGCCGTGCAAACAGCGCAAATCAAAGAAGATGCTAGCGTTTAATAATGCCTGACCGTTTGGTGTTTCAATCCAATTAATAAAATAGCTGCGCCATACCGACCACGGTTGCCGCCATTGGTCATTGGTTGCCATGATATTGCCGGGGCAATACACATAACCACAAGCATTGAGGCCGCCACTAACAAACTGCGCGACATTGCGGAAGTATTCACCGTGTTCTGCTGCGTTGTAATCATCCGACAAAATCATGCCGTTATCTTGGTCAGAATGCGCGGTTTGTTCACGCCGCGCCATCGAACCCGCGACAATGAAAGCGTAAGGCACGGGTGGTTTGCCGTATTTTTCTTCCGCCATGATTAGCAAACGCCGTGCAATCGCCTGCCCAATCGAGGTAATCGCGTGCTCAATGTCTTTAGCGGGCAAACTGTGTTGCACCAAACCCACTAACACGCGCGGTAAACCTTTACTCAATTCCGCCAAACGCGCCACATCGGTAGCGGTCATAATATCGCCAACCATGTAAATCGCATTGTGGCTTTGCCCACGCAGCAAATCGGTGGCAGAAATCACCCCGACCACTTCATGATTTTCCGCAACCACCGGAACGTGGCGCAGATTACGCCGTGCCATTAACAACAAGGCTTCGGAAGCTTGATCGCTCGGTGCTAAAGTACACGGATTCAGCGTCATAATGTCGCCAATCGGCTGTTTGACATCCAAACCTTCCGCCACCACACGCCGGAAATCGGTATCCGTTACCATGCCGTGCAAACTGGCATCGTTTTTGATGATAATTGCCGTGCGCATTTTACTTTCGGTCATGAGTTGCGCCACTTGCTGCACGGAAACATCTTTTTTCATCAGCAAAGGCAATTTCATTAAATCGCGCACATGCAGGGTAATCATGGCGTAATCATCAGAACCGCGTATTTCTTGAATCGCACTGCGCAACCGTTCGGGCTTACGCTCGGAGAAATACTGCGAAACGCGCTCAAAGGTGTCGACCAGTTCTAAGAATAAATCGGCAGGAATCGCAAAAAATAAGCAGTCTTCCAAGGTACGCACATCGAAACTCACCGCGCCACCGCGCAGCACCGAACGATACCCCACCCAATCGCCTTTACCGAAACGCCCATACAACTCGCCGTTTGCCGAAAAGACATCAATCGCCCCGCGCCGAATCAATAACACTTGTTGATTCATGTCCCCCACATTCATGACATCGGCATTGGGCGGGAAACATTGGAACGTCACGGCGCGCGCGAGCTTATCCAACCATTCATCAGGTAACTCTTTCAGCGGCGAGCATTTCGCCAAGTAACTACGAATTTTGAGCTGTTCGACATCCATACATGCACCTTCTAGCGGAATCTTGGGATGCGCCAGCATAGCATGGGTCAGTGAGTGATTTTATGCGTTACAGCAAGGAAATGACTTGTTGTGAGCAAAATGCGGATGATAAAAAGGATGAAACCATGCCAAACATGGCTGAACAATGCGTTCCAGATAGCATGGTTTCATCACCGATGATTTACGAGTTAAAAAATGAATTGCCCAACTAAAAAGAAATCATCTTTCCGGGATTTAATAAAATACTTAAGCTAAATGCCCCTTTCGCCAGTGGAATGGCCACGGGTGCTAATAAACGTCCTAATGGAATATTGGCATGATCTATTTTTGTCAGCATAGCAAAATCAGTGGATTTACCGACAACATCCTCGGCAATGGCTTTACCAATCCGCACAGTTTGCGCAACACCGTGCCCGCTCCATCCATGCACGGCATACACAGGGCATTTATCACCTTGCTTACGGCTATCCACTGCACCATTTAGCGTCAAATCTGAAACGCCACTCCAAACAAAATCCAACTGCACATTTTTTAACTGTGGAAACACCGTATTAATACGATTTAACAAGTAACGCTGTGTTTTTTCCAACCCCCAGCAACTGCCAGTACCTTGCCCGCCGAATAGCAAACGGTTATTAGTGACCGCACGATAATAATCAATTTGTAATTGTGTATCATAAACAGCGTGTTCTGTCGGCAATAATGTTTTCACATCCACTTCTAAAGGAGCTGTGGTACTAACATAGGTATAAAATGGCACGGTGGTTTGATTGCGCTCTTTCAGTAATTTAAATGAAGAACTATGCACACTGAGCACCACGCCCTTACGCGCTTTAATCACACCACCGCTAGTAATAACTTGAATCCCTTCGGTTTGCTCATTAAAAGGTGCGACTTCAGTCACTTCCGTACTCTCATAAATCACCCCACCATTTTGGCAGAAAGCATGAGCCAAACCTCTATTCAAGGCTAAAGGATGCAAATGCCCACCCAAATCATCAATGAGCGCACCGAAATAAATACCTGAATTAATGTGTTCCAACAACGCCTGCTTAGTCACCATACGCGCATTGTCTTCACCTAAATGTTTACGAGCCTCCACACCCTCAGCCAATGCTGTTAAATGCCCTTCGTGAACGGCTGCGGTAATATGCCCCCGCTTACGCACGACATCCAGCGCGTATTTTTCAATAAGCTCATCCAGCAAATCCATCGACTCAACCGATGTAAAATGCCAAAGCTTTTTCGCTTCCTCGTGCGTTAAACGCTCAAGCATATCCTCCGCTTCCCACCGCGCAAGACCGGGAGTAAGTTGCCCGCCATTTCGCCCTGAAGCCGCACTACCGATGCGATCTTTCTCAATTAGAACGGTTTCAACACCTTGTTCGGCTAAGTGCAATGCCGTTGACGTACCTAATAAACCGCCACCAATAACCAACACATCACATTCAATATCGGCGGCTAAAGGTTCAAATAAATGCCACTCAGCCAAAGAGCTTTCATAATAATTGGCTGGTTTTTCAATCACAGCCTTATTGGGATTAACCCAATTCCAATACTTATCCCCTAAGCGATTGACACTTGGTTTAAAAACCACATCATCAAGTAATGTGGGTTTGATAATGGTATTCTCCATGTATGTTATCCTTACAATTAAACTTAACTGCCTTACGACAGACCCTTAAAAAATCATCAAAGATTCAACAAACTTCACTAATGATTATGGATTGATTGCGCACTTTTTTATAGAGGAAGAAAATAATCCCCACGGCTAGCCACGCACCACCAAAAATCAGTGATGTTTGTTCTAAGTTAAGCCAAAGAGCAACAATCGCCACGACAGACAGTAAGGGTAAAATAGCATTCATAATAATATTATTAAAGCCCTTACTTTGCTGCTTCTTGATATAAAACAGCATAAATACTGAAAAGTTTACTGATGTAAAAGCAATTAATGCACCGAAGCTGATTAAACTAACGACTTGAGCTAAATCAAGAAAAATAGCCAGTAATGAAACAACACCAACAAAAATCACCGCATACAAAGGTGTTCCAAGTTTTTCACTCATTTGACCAAACCACTTACTGAAAATGCCATCACGCCCCATAATATAAATCAACCGTGATGCACTCGCATGAGAAGCCAAACCAGAAGCCAAGGTATTCATGATTTGCCCTGTCAAAAATATTGATTGAAACAAAGCACCACCAACATACAAGACAATTTCGGGCAATGCGGCTGATGGTTCTTTAAATTGCACATTCGTTGGAAAATACAACTGAATAAACCAAGAAGCCGCGAAGAAAATCACACCACCAATCAAGGTAATCAACAAAACAGCACGCGGGATGGTTTTCTTTGGATTTTCCGTCTCAGATGACAATGTTGTAACGGCATCAAAGCCCAAGAAGGAAAAGCATAAAATGGATGCACCTGCAATCAAAGTAATAACATCTGCATCACCATTGAATAAGGGGTTCATGGTTAATACATATTCTGCACCTTGATTAGTACTAATACCACTAATAACTAGATAAATAAACACCACCATTAAAATGACAGGTGCAACCACAAATAACAAACTCAGATTCGCCAAGAAATTAATTCTGAAGCTATTAATAATGGTGACAAAACCAACCGTAATAACAATCCATACCCAAGCAGGGACACTGGGAATCAATGCTTCGGCATAAATACCGACCAATAAAGCATTAACTAATGGCAGTAACATATAATCCAATAATGCACACCAGCCAACAAAAAAGCCAAGGTGTTGCCCACATGCCTCTGCTGTATAAGTGTAAGCAGAACCCGGTTTATCTGACACCGCACTAAAACGCGCATAACTAAATGCAGTTAATAACATTGCAACTAAAGCCAATAAATAAGCTAACGGCACACGACCATTCGTCGCCTCGGAAACTAGGCCGAATGTATCAAACACCACCATTGGTGTCATATAGGCAATACCAATTAAAACCACTTGCCATAACGATAATTTTTTTAGAGGTATATCAGGTAAGTTCATTAGAAGCCTCATTTAGGGAGTGAAAAACCCTAAAAAAGAGGCAAAATACATGCCATGCTAACTGACGTGAATCATGAGCAAATCTAATTAATTGATTTAATAGACTAAAGCAAAGAAATAACTTGTTGTGGTTCGAGTTTACGCAAGCAATCGAGGTGTTGTAACGGGCATTCGCGCTTGAAACACGGGCTGCATTCCAACCCTAACGACAAAATGCGTGCATTTTTATTCAATGGCGGGGTGTAAGTCGGGTCAGATGAGCCATACAGCGCAATCACGGGGGTATCCACCGCCGCTGCAACGTGCATTAAGCCGGAATCATTACTCACCACTTGATCGGCAATCGCCAATAAGCCCAACACTTCCTGCAAACTGGTTTTACCCGCTAAATCCACACACGCGGAGGCATTCACAGTGTTGGCAATTTGCGCGGTAACGGGGGCATCTTTACCCGAACCGAGTAATAGCACCTGCCCACCTTGCGCCACCCAATGTTGAGCAATGGCTGCAAAGTACTCCGCAGGCCAACGCTTCGCTTCCCCGTATTCCGCACCGGGGCACAGCGCGAGTACACGTTGTGTGGTATTGCCTAAAAACTGCTGTTTAACCGTTGCACATTCAGCCGCTGAAACCTGCAAACGTGGTGCTTCAATCACAGGTGGTAACGCTGCATCCTTCGGCAAACCGAGCGTGACAAAACGTTGTACCGTCATGGTGAGCACGCTTTTATCCAGCGGACGAATATCGTTCAGTAAACCGTAACGCATTTCGCCTTTGTAACCCGTGCGCACCGGAATCTTTGCCCAAAACGGTACGAGCGCGGCTTTTAACGAGCGTGGCAACACAATCGCCCAATCGTATTGATTAGCGCGTAATTGTGTGCCCAAACGATAGCGCGTACCCAATGCCAATTCGCCGTGTTGTAAGGGCATTTCAATAGCATGACGCACTTGCGGCATAGCGGCGAGAATGGGCTTGCTCCAAGCCGGAGCTAACACATCAATGGCAAGACGAGGGAAACGCTGTTTGAGCGCAATGAACAGGCTTTGTGCCATTACCATGTCGCCGACCCACGACGGGCCAACGACAAGGCAACGTGACGGATTAAACGTCATGCTTAATCCAGCAGACGGTACAGCGTACCGCAATACGGGCAACGGGCGGTTTTATCGGCATTTTGCTCAATCGCCAGAAACACGCGCGGGTGCGCGCACCACAAAGCGGTTTCATCGGTGGGGCAATGCAAGGGTAATGCTTGACGCTTGATCACCACTTCGCGGGATTCCCCCAAACGCTTGTAATCAGCAACGGTTGGTGTAGCCATAAAACCTCCTCAGTTCTGCCACGACTTAAACGTAAGTCAACCAGTGACGGTATTTTTCCACACGACCGTGTACCACATCCAGATACAAGGCTTGTAATTGTTGCGTAACAGGGCCGCGCGTACCAGCACCCACCGGACGACGATCCAGTTCACGAATCGGGGTGACTTCCGCCGCCGTGCCAGTAAAGAATGCTTCATCCGCCACGTATACCGCGTCACGGGTAATGCGTTTTTCACAGACTTCATAGCCCAGATCACGCGCCAAGGTAATGACGGTTTTGCGGGTAATACCATCCAATGCCGCCGTCAGGTCTGGCGTGTAAATCACACCGTCTTTGACGATAAAGAAGTTTTCCGCACTGCCTTCGGAAACGAAGCCATCCACATCCAATACCAATGCTTCGTCGTAACCGTCGTCTAACGCTTCGCGCAATGCCAGCATGGAGTTCATGTAATTGCCATTCGCTTTGGCTTTACACATGGTCACATTGACGTGATGGCGTGAGAAGGAAGAAGTCTTAATGCGGATACCTTTTTCCATGTTTTCCGCACCCAAATACGCACCCCAAGTCCACGCGGCGACCATTACATGCGTTTGCAGGTTGTCGGCACGTAAGCCCATGCCTTCTGAACCGTAGAAACACATTGGGCGCATGTAAGCGGATTCGAGGTTGTTTTCACGCACTGCCGCACGTTGTGCTTCATTCAACACTTCTTTGCTGAATGGCATGTTCATGCGCATGATTTTGGCGGAATTGAATAAACGATCCGTGTGTTCTTGCAAGCGGAAGATAGCCGTGCCTTGTTCGGTTTTATAAGCACGCACGCCTTCAAATACACCCATACCATAATGCAGGGTATGCGTCAGAACGTGGGTTTTGGCTTCGCGCCACGGCACGAGTTCACCATCTAACCAAATTACCCCATCACGGTCAGACATTGACATTTTGCTTATCTCCACAACTAAAAAATGAAACGGCAAAGCATACACCGAGCTAGTGATCGTTGCCAGACTGTACGCCCTCGCCGCCATCGTAAACTACGAAAAAAAACCCTGCGATAGAATCGACAGGGTTGGAGAAAAAACCTTCAGGACAAGCGCGATAGCCGTTTAGCTACGCCCTCGGAACACACTGAATTCTTGCACGGGTTTTGCCCAGCCGTAACCGCGACTACCTGCTGTCGTTACCCTTGCATTACGCTGATAGCCATTAGCGGCAACCGTTTGCACACCTTGTAAGCGGTTGTATTCCGCCATAATGCGCTGTACGTAATTGCGCGTTTCGGTATACGGTGGAATGCCATTGTATTTGCGCACCGCGCCGGGTCCTGCATTATAAGCCGCCAGCGCGAGAGCCTTATCGCCATTAAATTCGCGTAGCATTTGTGCAAGGTATTTAACGCCACCGCCAATATTTTGGTGTGGATCCCACGCATTATCCACGCCTAAATGATCGGCAGTACCGGGCATCAATTGCATCAAACCAATCGCACCCGCACGCGATAATGCCGCTGGGTTGAAACAGGATTCTTGCTTCATTACCGCACGAATTAAGTTTTCTTCCACACCATAGGAGCGTGAAAAGGTACGAATGGAATCTAAATGCGGGTCTAACTTACGATCCAATTGCGCCAAGGTTTGCCCACCACAATGCCGAGGGGCAATGCCAGCATTGCCACCGAAATTGGCTGGATTCGTCATGGTTAAACTGGCTGTTGTATAAGCACCTGCACTGGAATAAACCCCTTGTGCTGGATAACTCGACACAATGCGTTGTGGTGCTTTGGGCAGACTTTTTTGGGGTGCGCCATATTTTGCGACTAACTTGTACTGATTACCTTTTTTCGGTGCATTCGTTAGCCAACGTGTGCCATCACTATCCACATAAGTATAAATAGCGGCTTCAACAGACTGACTTTGAACGGTCGCACCACACAGAACCGATAGCGCAAGCAAACCTTTAGCATGATTAGACTTGTCTGGATTATTCATTGCTACCACTTGTTATTTTTATTAGTGAATCAGCATGATTCATGCTTAAAGAAGTAACAAACTTCTTTTGGACACAACACACATTTAATTTTTTTATTGCAATGAATATTGCTGTGAATTCTAAAGAGTGTCCAGCAGCACTGGATAAACGGCGGGGTTGCTTTCTAACTGATTTCACCTACACTCAAAGAGCGTGTGTAGCTGATTTAATTTTTAGCAAATTTATTCGGTATTAAGTCATTTATGGTGGTTTCTTCGCGGATACTCACAAGGACAGTGATACCGCAACGAGGTTCGCGTACTTAGTGCGCGAACCTTCCTTAGCAAAGGGCTTAATCAGTGCAGCAAACGCGGATTCGCTAAGCGGAATGGCGACACGGGCGCATCGAAATGTTCCCCATCATCGGCCAGCATTTGATACGAACCTTGCATCACCCCCACCGGCGTATCGAGAATCGTACCGCTGGTATAACGGAAACCTTCCCCCGGTTGCAAATAAGGCTGCTCACCAATAACCCCTTCGCCACGCACTTCCTGTACGCGCCCGTCAGAGTCAGAAATAATCCAATGGCGAGTCAATAACTTGGCGGAAACACTGCCTTGATTCACGATCGTCACGGTATAGGCGAAAACATAACGCCCCTGATCTGGGTCAGATTCCTTTTCGATATACTGACTCTCGACTGAAACTTGAATATTGTAGCGTTCGCTATCCATGTCGCCATCCTCATTAAAACAAAACTAGAGCAAAACTAGATTATCCCGGTGGATTAATTCGGATGCGTCAACGTAACCTAAAATCGATTCAATTTCTTTACTGGGATGACGTTTAATTCGTTCCGCTTCTTCGCTGGAATAATTCGCCAACCCTTTCGCAATTAACCGCCCATCTTCGGTCAAACAACTGACAACTTCGCCACGATCGAATACGCCTTCCACTTTTAATACGCCCACAGGCAATAAACTTTTACCCGTATTCAAAATCGCTTCGACTGCACCCGCATCCAGCCACAACGTACCTTTAGCTGCTAAGTTACCAGCAATCCATTGTTTACGCGCAGCAATCGGGGCAGCATCCGGCAGTAATAACGTACCCAATTGCTCGCCTTGACGCAGACGTTCTAAGACATGCGGCTCTCGACCCGATGCAATGATTGTCGCGCAACCCGAATGTGAAGCACGTTGTGCCGCAAGGACTTTGGTGCGCATCCCTCCACTGCCAATCAATGTACCTGCTCCACCAGCAAAGTCCAGATAATCCGGGTTATTGGCGCGTCCTTCATGGATAAACTGTGCGTCGGCAAACTTGCGCGGGTCTTTATCGTATAAACCCTGCTGATCGGTGAGAATCACCAACACATCCGCTTCCACCAGATTCGCCACCAAGGCACCCAGCGTATCATTATCACCTAAACGGATTTCATCAAAAGCCACCGTGTCATTTTCATTAATCACCGGAATGACTTTTAAATCAATCAGCGTGGTTAAGGTACTCCGCGCATTCAAATAACGTCGCCGATGTGCCACATCATCGTGGGTCAATAACACTTGTGCGGTATGAAAACCGTGTTGTTGGAACACCATTTCATACGCATGAATCAAGCTCATTTGCCCAATCGCTGCCGCCGCTTGCTTTTCAAACAAGGCTTTGGGTTTGGTTTTCCAACCCATGCGGCTCATGCCTTCTGCCACAGCACCAGAGGAGACCAGCACAATCTCCACCCCTTGCTGGCACAAACGCGCCATTTGCCCTGCCCAATCCGCCAACGCGGTGCGGTCTAACCCTTCGCCATCGCGAGTTAGTAACGCACTACCAATTTTGACCACCCAACGTTGGGTTTTGGGCATGAAATCAGTTCTATTGTTCTGCATTCTCGTCCAGATATTGCATGATGTGGAAACACAAATCCTGCGTACCTTCGTTGGTTGCAGCGGAAATACGGAACACCGGCCCTTGCCAACCCAGTTCATCCACAATGGCTTGGCAACGTGGCACACGTTCTTCCGGCGGCAGCACATCGATTTTGTTCAATACCAACCAACGCGGATAACTCGCCAGCTCATCGCTGTACTTTTCTAATTCCGCCTCAATGGTACGAACGGCACGCACAGGTTCATTTTCCTCTGCCAATGGTGCAACATCAACCACATGCAGCAATAAACTGGTACGCGATAAATGCCGCAGGAACTGGATACCTAAACCCGCACCTTCTGCTGCACCTTCGATCAAGCCCGGAATATCCGCCATCACAAAGCTTTGCAACGCACCGACACGCACCACGCCGAGATTCGGGTAGAGTGTGGTAAACGGGTAATCCGCAATTTTCGGACGCGCGGAAGACACCGCACTAATCAGGGTGGATTTACCCGCATTCGGCAAGCCCAATAAGCCCACATCCGCGAGTAACTTCAATTCCATGCGCAAGACACGCAATTCACCGGGCGTACCGGGTTTGGATTGGCGCGGCGCACGGTTGGTCGAACTTTTGTAACGCACATTACCTAAACCATGCCAGCCGCCTTTTGCCACTAGCAAACGCTGACCAGCCTCGGTCAAATCGCCGATTAATTCGCCAGTTGCTTCATCGAATACCACCGTACCTACTGGAACACTGACTTCTTTATCGTCACCGCGCCGTCCGGTCATGTTACTGCCCATACCGTTTTCGCCGCGCTGGGCTTCGTAGTAACGCTCGTGACGGAAATCCACCAAGGTATTCAAATTACGCTCGGCAACGAGGAAAACATCACCACCATCACCGCCATCACCACCATTGGGACCGCCAAACTCAATGTACTTTTCACGGCGGAAACTTACACAACCATTGCCACCATCACCCGCTTTCACACGGATGGTTACTTCATCAACAAATTTCATAATCTGTGCCTACATACGCAAAAAGCCCCGACAGGCGGGGCTTTCTGCAATTGATTCCGTGGTCGGTAATCGCTGCTTAGCAAGCTTCAACAGGTTGGATGCTTACGTATTTACGATTTTCCGCACCTTTCTGCTTGAACACAACCACACCATCTGCTTTCGCAAACAATGTATGGTCTTTGCCGATACCAACGTTTTCACCAGCATGGAAGCGAGTGCCGCGTTGACGTACCAGAATGTTACCAGCTAATACAAATTGACCACCAAAGCGTTTTACACCCAGTCGCTTGGATTCTGAATCGCGACCATTGCGGGTACTACCGCCTGCCTTCTTATGTGCCATGTCTGAATCCTCTTACGCTGTGATTGCAGTGATTTCGATCTGTGTCAAATACTGGCGATGACCAGTACATTTCTGATGGTGCTTACGGCGGCGGAATTTCATGATCCGCACTTTTTCGCCGCGAGTCTGGGCCACAACGTTTGCAGTGACTTTCGCGCCTGCAACGTAAGGTGCACCGATTTGCACGGTTTCACCTTCCCCGACCATCAGGACATTTTCAAAATCAATGCTTGCGCCCGTTTCTGCATCCAGTTTTTCAACGAAGATGCTATCGCCTTGCGCGACACGGTACTGTTTCCCGCCCGTTACGATAACCGCATACATGATTGTGAACTCCAAAAAATGTCCTGTTAAAGAGCCGCAAGATTCTACTCGCCAAGCGTGTCAAGGTCAAATAACAAATAAAATATTCGCGCTTTGCGGACTATAGCTTGACACAGCGAGGCACTATTCCTAGCATTCGGGACTTTCAGTAGTGTCCTTTACAATGGATTTCAACTCAATACGCCAACTCGCTGACCCAGATATGCAAGCCGTCAACACGCTGATTCAGCGTCGCCTGCATTCGGAAGTCGTGCTTATCAACCAGCTTAGCCACTACATTATTGGTAGCGGTGGGAAACGCCTGCGTCCATTATTAGCCCTTTTGGTAGCACGCGCTTGTGGTTATCAGGGCGATAAACACATTGATGTGGCTGCCATTGTGGAATTCATTCATACCGCGACACTTCTGCATGACGATGTAGTGGATGAATCCGACATGCGTCGTGGTAAAGAAACCGCCAATAATGTTTGGGGCAATCAAGCTGCCGTTTTGGTCGGTGATTTCCTGTATTCCCGCGCGTTTGAAATGATGGTCGCTGTCGGCAGTATGCGCGTGATGGAAATCCTTTCCACTACCACCAATACCATTGCGGAAGGCGAAGTCTTACAACTGCTCAACTGCCATGATCCCGACACCAGCGAAGCGCGGTACATGGAAGTTATTCACTCCAAAACCGCCAAATTGTTTGAAGCAGCTTGCCAATTGGGTGCAGTCTTAGCCGAGTTCGATACCGAGCGTGAGCAATCCTTAGCACACTTTGGAATGCATTTAGGTACAGCCTTTCAATTAGTCGATGACGTGCTGGATTACACCGCTGATGCTACCGAAATGGGCAAAAATGTTGGCGATGATTTAGCTGAAGGTAAACCCACCCTCCCCCTCATTATTGCGCTACAACGCAGCTCTGGTGACACCGCCGCAATCTTGCGCAAATCCATCGAAGCAGGCGGTTTGGAATACCTCGACACCATTATGCAAGCCATTGCTGAAACAGATGCGATTGCTTACACTCTGGCACTTGCTAAACGCGAAACCGAATTAGCCATTGCAAGTTTGCAATGCTTACCTAATAGCGATTATCGACAAGCACTCGAAGCATTAGCATGGCTTGCGATTAATCGTAATCATTAAAAATACGGCTCAGTCTGGTAATACCTGCGTTCAATTAACCATTTTGGCTAACATGATGGTTAATACGTAGCGGTATGGGTTGATCGCCGTTGCTCACTCAAGGAGTTTGGAGATGAAAGCCCCTACGATTATTTATAGCGTTGCTGCGGTTGCAGTGTTAGGTCTGATGATTGCGCGTCCACAAGTGGAAATAGCTTCGCCAACAGCAGCACCATCCACTACCGTTTCCACAGAAACAGCCACACCTGTAGATAAAGAATCTATGGATAAAGAGCAAGATACGCTGCAAGAATCCGCCAAAGACACCAGCACAACCAATAGCACTACACCAAGTGCAACAGAAGCAACTACTGAGCCTAAAGTTGAGCAAACGCTAGAACCAGCACCTCACACAGAAGCCGTTGCTGTACCGCCACCAACACCAGTGAATACACCTGCACCAGCAGCAGTAATGCCGACACCTGAACCGAGCAGCAACACAGCACTGCCCCCACCCAGTAGCAACACCCCTGCGACACCTAGCGTGCCAACCACTCCTACAACCCCAACTGAGCCTGTAACCCCGACATCACCAGAAGTGAAATAATTTGCGCTTCACCCAAATTAAAGAAGGCCGCGAAACGGCGGCCTTCTTCTTTAACATTTAGGAATAAGCAGGTCGGCAAGCACCGGGGATACGCCCGAAACCGACTAAACGCTGTGACCAGTACCCATCTAAATTGTCGGTGGTAATGGCACGTCCAGTACGCGGCGCGTGGACAAATTTATTGCCCCCTAAATAGATACCGACATGGCTGACGCGATGACCACTGGTATTGAAGAATACCAAGTCACCTTTAGTGGCTTGACTACGAGCAACTTTCTGTGCGGCTTTGTACTGTTCCGCTGCGGTACGTGGCAAAGCAACACCAGCACCTTGACCGAAAGCGAATTGTGTTAAGCCGCTGCAATCAAAACCAGTTACAGGGCTTTCGCCGCCATAACGATACATTTTGCCTTGCTGTTTTTGGGCATTCCACACAACGCGGTCTAATAACGTGACTTGACTGCTAGTATCAACAGGCAATTTAGTAACGGTGGGAACAGAGAGAGTACTATTAGCATGTGTTACATGTGCTAATTGCACTTGATAATCTTGCACTTTTGCAGCGTCTGCTGTTTTGGTATTTTCATCATTACAACCAGCTAACAACAGGACTGTTGCACTTAAGGTACACAGAATAATCGGTTTTATATGACCACTACACATATTGAGTTTTAATAACCTTTCCAGGGTAAACAACCTTTGGAATTCCATTCCAGGAGATTACCGCCTTCCCGGCGTGGGCACAACATTAGCAAATAACAGACACAAAAAACAATGCTAATGCTGAATATTTAACAAGAACGCTATATTGAATGTTTCAATTGTTTTAAAAATGCGAACTTGTCGTAAAAATACAACTAATTTTTTAATTCGATGCGCACATTAACAAGCCTGATGCAAGTGAATCACCTGCATCAAAGCTGCCGATAGCTTTAGAGGCTACCTGTATTTCTACCATAGAAAATTTCTTTCATTTCTTTGCGTAACTGCGTTTCAATTTGCTGTAAATCACGCTCGAAATAATCATTTTTACCTAAACCGAACAAATAGTTATCCAATTCAAATTCCTTCAACATCATTTTCGTGTGAAATATGTTTTCTTGATAAACATTCACGTCCAGCATGGAATAAGCACGCTTGGTTTCCGGTGAAAGGAAATTTTGAATAGAGTTGATTTTGTGGTCAATGAAGTGCTTTTTACCCTTCACGTCACGCGTAAAACCACGTACCCGATAGTCCATAATGACAATATCGGACTCCAAACTGTGTATTAAATAATTCAATGCTTTCAGGGGTGAAATGCGTCCACAAGTGGAAACATCAATGTCCGCACGGAAGGTACTAATACCGTTATCGGGGTGACTTTCTGGGTAAGTGTGAACCGTTAAATGGCTTTTGTCCAAATGCGCTACCACATCTTCCGGGTAAGGACCTGGACGCGCTGAATTAGACCATTTTTCTTCCGCGATAACTGGCTCTTCCGAAACCAGAATCGTCACACTTGCGCCTTGCGGATCGTAATCTTGACGTGCTACGTTCAAGATATTTGCACCAATAATATCAGCCACATTGGTCAAAATCTTAGTTAAGCGGTCGGCGTTGTATTCCTCGTCGATGTACGCAAGGTACTCTTCGCGGTGTGCAGGGCTTCGCGCATAGCAGATGTCGTAGATGTTGAAGCTTAGGGTTTTAGTGAGGTTATTGAAACCATGCAGGCGTATCTGCTTTTGATGACGTTCAACCAACGCTCGAGGTCCTCTTAAATAAGTATGCCGTAAGTGAATGTTTATGCCAGCGAATCATACTCAACTGTCACACAAACCCCACTGACTGCAAGGCAATCAGTATGGGTGCGAACTATGCAAAACTCTGCCCTGCCGTGCAAGTGAAATTACGGAATTCCCTGCACTGAATCACAGCGTTGTCATCTCGTGTTCTTGAAGTGTTTGCCATTAATCGGCGGTGCATACTTCAAAGTCATGCGTAACCGTCGCTGTTTTACCCAACATAATGGATGCCGAACAATATTTTTCAGCCGAAAGCCGAATCGCACGTTCAACTTTTTCCACTGCTAAATCATGGCCTTTAACAATAAAATGCAAGTGAATGCGAGTAAAAACTTTAGGCTCGGTATCAGCACGTTCTGCTGTGATTTCGACCTCGCAATCGGTCACTGCTTGCTTGGATTTTTGCAAAATCAACACCACGTCAAACGACGCACAACCACCCAATCCCAGCAACAACATTTCCATTGGGCGTACACCCAAATTACGCCCACCTAATTCGGGAGGACCATCCATTACCACGGAGTGTCCACTACCCGACTCACCCACAAAACTCATATTATCCAACCACTTAACACGTGCTTTCACTACTCACTCCATACCTTGGGCAAAGCACGATTCTAGCAGATATAAACCCCAAACGTTATGCACCCGCTTGTTTGTGAGGAATAGTTAGCTACCTTGACTTTCCTCAGCATTCTTCAGCAATCAGCGTGTTACTCTGCAAATAAGTTAATAGAGGAGTCAAAAAATGTTCGGAGAATCCCACGACCTCGCCACCGAATTTCCAGAGTACAAAGACAAAATCCACACCCTGAAAATGGAGAGTAAGCATTTCGCTAATTTGTTTGAAGAATACCAAACACTGGATGCGCAACTGCATCGCACAGAACAAGGCATTGAAGTACACGCCGATGACTTTGTGGAAAGTCTAAAATTCAAGCGACTTCACCTAAAGGATGAACTCTACGCACTCCTGCAAACAGCCGATTGTGAAGCCAGCTAACACCAATCTGGCTAAGGCTTAATGCATTGCCAGCTTGCGCTCAACCGCATCCCACAGCAAGCTGGCGATGTTTGCTTGATAGATTTTATCCAATTCACGAATACAGGTTGGGCTAGTGACATTGATTTCGGTCACGTAATCGCCAATCACATCCAAACCCACGAATAACAAACCCATCTCGCGCAACACCGGAGCAAGTGCCGCACAAATTTCGTACTCACGCGCGGTCAAATCATGCCCAACACCTGTGCCACCTGCTGCTAGATTCGCCCGCCCTTCGCCTGCGGCTGGAATCCGTGCCAAAGCGTGGGGGAATGGTTCACCATCAATCAACAAAATACGCTTATCGCCTTGTTTGTATTCTGGCAGGAAACGTTGCGCCATCACCGTGCGCGTACCATGTGCGGTAATGGTTTCGAGTATGACATTGCAATTGGGGTCATCTTGCCGCACTTGGAAAATCATTGAACCGCCCATGCCATCCAATGGCTTGACCACAATATGACCTTGTTCTGCCAAAAACTCCCGAATCCGCCCCATGTCGCGGGTCACGCGCGTTGGCGGGCAGAATTGCGGAAACCACGTTGCGAATAGCTTTTCATTCGCCGCACGAATGCTTTCAGGACGGTTAATAACCAACGTGCCGCGTTTTTGCACCAACTCCAGCAAATACGTGCTGTAGATGTACTCCATGTCAAACGGTGGATCTTTACGCATTAACACCACCGGCAACTCGTGCAACGGGCGGGTTTGCGCCGCGCCGAAGGTGTACCAATCGTGCGGATCATCGCGCACCGTTACCGGATTCATTTGCGCATACACCATGCCATTATCCACGAATAAATCGCCTTGCAAGATGTGGAATAATGGGCAGCCACGACGTTGTGCTTCCAACATCATGGCGAATGTGCTGTCTTTTTTGACGTTGATGGTGCTGATGGCATCCATCACAATACCGATGGCATAAGGATTGGTCATGGATGCACCTCTAGGAGTTCACTGTGAACTGAAAAAGTTGGTTAGAATTCGGCTTTCATGGCACGCGCAATCAGTTCTTGCACTGCTTGCAGGGGGGGTAATTGTTCGTACAGAATGCGGTACACTTGCTGGCAAATGGGCATTTCGACATCCGCTTGCGCCGCGAGTAAACCAATCGAACGTGCTGATTTCGCGCCTTCCACCGCTTGCCCAATCGCCGCAATCGCACTGTCCATGTCCGCACCTTGACCGAGGGCTAAACCCAAACGCCGATTCCGCGATTGGTTATCGGTACAGGTCAGCACCAAATCGCCCATGCCCGCCAAGCCCATGAAGGTTTCCGCTTGCGCACCAAGTTTCGCACCCAAGCGCGACATTTCCACTAAACCACGGGTAATAATCGCCGCACGCGCATTCGCGCCGAAACCTAAACCGTCGGAAATCCCAGCGGCAATCGCCAGCACATTTTTCACTGCACCGCCGAGTTCCACCCCTACAATGTCTTGGCTGAAATACATGCGGTAATTCGTGCCATGAAACGCTTCGGCAATGGCTTGCGCTAAGGTGGTTTGCGTCGCGGCGACGGTCATGGCAGTGGGTAAGCCACGCGCCACTTCGGCGGCAAATGTTGGCCCTGACACCACACCGTAACCCGCACATTGTGGTAATGCTTCGCTCACGACTTGATGCAGTAACTTACCCGTTTCCAACTCCAAGCCTTTAGTCGCCCAAATCAGTGCGTCTTTTTCGCTTAGTAACGGCTGTAACTGCTGCAATAACGCGCGAAAACCATGACTCGGCACAACCACTAAATGGTAGTTTGAAAATTGGGCAACCGTTTGCAGATCCGCACAGACACGCAAATTATCGGGCAAGGGAACGCCCGGTAAGTAACGGGTATTTTCACGCGCCTGATTAAGCTGTTCGACCTGTGTGGGATTGATGTCCCACATCAGGACATCAATACCGTTACGCGCCAATTGCAAGGCCAAAGCCGTTCCCCACGACCCCGCGCCATACACTGCTATGGAACGTACCGACGCATTCACGCGCTTTCACCTGCCGCTTTTGCTTGCTCGTCTTGTAAACGACGAGCGTACAACGCATCAAAATTGATCGGTGACAAATGCAACTCTGGGAAACTGCCTTTGGAAACAAGGCTAGCAATCACTTCACGCGCATACGGGAACAGGATGTTCGGACAGTAAGCCGCTAACAAATGATTCAACTGTTCTGGTGCATAACCGGTAATAAAGAACACACCAGCTTGTGTTACTTCAACCAAGAAAGCGACTTTATCACTGCTTTTCACGGTAATCGTGATGGATAACTCGACTTCGTGATTGTCATTAGCGAGCGTATTGACTTGGGTTTGCAAATCCAAGTTCGTGTCAGGATTCCATTCCTGTGTGAACACGGCTGGCGAATTTGGTGCTTCAAACGACACATCTTTAATGTAAATTCGTTGGATAATGAACTGCTGTTCTTGTTGTTGTGCTTCACTCATGCTTGACCCCTTCTTAATGGTTACTCAGTTACATCATTACTCGGCTATGCCTAACAAAGCATCCAATTTGCCTTGCCAATCCAGTGTTGCCATGTCGTCATAGCCGCCAACATGCACCTCGCCAATGAAAATTTGCGGCACGGTATCGCGCCCACTAGCATCTTCCATTGCCTGCCACAATGCCGGATTATCCGTCACATCAATTTCATCCACCGTTACTTGCTTACTTGCCAATAATCGCCGTGCTTGCCAGCAATACGGGCAAGAGCGTGTGGCATACATCAATACGCGTGTGGTGGAATGGAATTCGGGGGCATTATCAGATTGCATAAGAACTAACGGTTTTAAGACAGTTTACAACGCATTAAGCTTAACGTTTACTCAATGGTAAGTTTGCCGCTTCCCAAGCACCGATACCACCGTCTAGATTATAGACAGCAGCAAAGCCTTCTTGGGTGAGAATACTGCACGCATGGGCAGAACGATTGCCACTACGGCAATACACCAACACAGGCTGTGCTTTGAAAGCTTCCAGCTCTGCGATACGGGCTTTGAGTTTGGCTAATGGAATGTGCTTTGCACCTTTGAGTTTGCCATCGCGCGTTTCGTTATCTTCGCGCACATCCAAAACGATGGTGTTATCACGATTCAACAGCAGCACGGCTTCGTTGGTACCAACCATTTTGTATTTGCGTGTCGCACGGCTGTATTCAGCCCAGATAATCAAACCGATAATCGCAACCAAACCCATCATCAACATGGAATGCTTGCCTGCAAAAACGAGATACTCTTCCACAGTATGCCCTTCTAGCTAAAGATAGCCGCTAAAGATATACACAGCACTGCATGACGTAAACCCCGAACGTGGGAATTTTCACCTGTGTGATGTGTGTTCAATGGTTTGTTCAATGCGATATTGAACAAAATACTTCCTGCATCATGCTGATCAGGCGCAAGGTGCGCGAATCGCCGACACGGTAATAGACACGATTGGCATCTTTGCGTGAGGCTAGAATCCCTTTGTCACGCAAAATCGCTAAATGCTGGGAAATATTGCTTTGTGATGTACCGACATGATCCACAATGTCTTGTACGCTGATTTCTTTATCACCTAGCACACACAGAATTTTTAAACGCAGTGGGTGAGAAATCGCTTTTAGTGACCGGGATGCACGCTCAATGTCTTCCTCTTTGACCAGCATCTCCGCCATTGTGAAGTCACAACGAGAGTTGCCTTGCTTCATTTCGTCCAACATAAGCTTTTTCAAATATCCTGAAGTATTGCGGGTCGAGTTTAGCATATTATTAGAAACAGATACGATAATACAGTGGCTAAGTGGCAGTGATGCTTTGTATTTTTATGATAAACTGCCCTTCATTCAAACAGGCAAAAATTCTGACTAAACGTGAAAATTTTCCGCTACCTGTCCATTACTTTACTGTTGACTAGCCTGCCATTGCAGGCGGAAGACACGCCTAAGCAACAAAGCTTACAGCGTGAAATTCGTCAACTTTCTAATACGTTAGATACGCAGAAAACGGCTTCTGATAACTTACAAGCCGAAGTAACACGCATTGAACAAAAATTAGGGGATATTTCACGCCAACAATACCAAACCGAAAAAAAAATCGATGAAACAGCCACTCGCTTACAAGATGCGAATCAAAAAAAACAAGTGCTAGATACGGAACTCAATGCACAAAAATCCGGTTTAGCACAACAATTGCAGGCTTTGTATTCTGCTGGTGAACAATCGCACTTACGCTTATTGCTGCGTCAAGACGAGCCATCAGACATTAGCCGCACGATTCGCTACTTTGAATACATGAACGATAGCCGTATTAATCGTATTCAAAAAATCCAGAAAACCATGAAATCGCTAGAGACGGTGCGAGCATCCATCGACAAAGATCGTCTAGCCATGCAGGATTTGACCAGCTCATTGGACAAACAAAAGACGGAACTGCAAAACACCTTAAACGAACGTAACAATACCTTACAAAAAGTCGACAGTGACATCCACTCCAAAGAGAAGCAGTTGGATAAGCTCAAACAAGAAGAAGGTGAGTTACAAACTGTGGTGGATCGTTTAGCCGCCCGTCAAACCGCAGATACGCCCGATGCGACGCAACTTGCAGCGGATAAAACGGCTATCACCCCGAAAGTGAGCAGCAAAGCAGAAGATACAACGTCGGATAACAGCACCAATCAAACCCTTAAAGCCAAAACCGTCAAACCGGCTACGAGCACACCCGCTACGCCGCGCTTTGTTCCCGATAAACCGTTTTCCACTCTCAAAGGCAAGCTGACATGGCCAGTAGCTGGTAATGTGATCCACCCTTACAATTCACCACGCAATGAAAAACAACGTTGGCGCGGAGTCGTCATTTCTGCCAATGGCGGTAGTAAAGTACGTTCTGTTGCACGCGGTAAAGTCGCTTTTTCTGGCTGGATGAATGGCTACGGGCACTTAATTATTATTGAGCATGACAAAAACTACATGAGTCTTTACGGCTATAACCGCGCTGTTTATAAACAAGAAGGTGATATTGTTAATGCCAATGAAACCATTGCGGCTGTGGGTAATTCCAGTGGACAAAACCAAGACGGGTTATACTTTGAAATCCGTCAGGGTACGTCACCACAAAACCCTGCGTCTTGGTGTCGTTAATCATACATTTGTGTCAAAATGCCCACACATGACAACGTACTGCCCACAGGGATGTCAGGCTAATTAAAACCGGAGAAATTAAGATTTATGCAGACACCGTATCGCGTTCTGGCTGGCACTATGGCTGGCGTCCTCATTGGTGTAACGACCAGTATCAGCCTGAATGTTTTTGCCTTCCGACAAACCGTCGAAGCCACTCCGCCGCTGGGGGAGTTGCAACAATTTTCTGAAGTTTATTCACGTATCAAAGAAAATTACGTCGAAGAAGTCAAAGATAAAGACTTGATGACCAACGCCATTCGCGGCATGTTGTCAGGGCTAGATCCGCACTCGGCGTACTTAGATGAGGCAGAATTCAAGGAACTCCAAGAAGGCACAAGCGGTGAATTCGGTGGCCTTGGCATTGAAGTTGGCATGGAAGACGGCTTCGTCAAAGTGGTTTCCCCGATTGATGATACACCAGCACAACACGCGGGTTTGCAATCCGGTGACTTAATCATCCGTTTAGATGAAACCCCCGTCAAAGGCATGACCTTAAACGATGCGGTTAAACTCATGCGCGGCAAACCGGGTACAAGCATTGAACTGACCATTGTGCGCGAAGGTAAAGACAAACCGTTTAAAGTCAGCATCAAACGCGACATTATTCAGGTGAAAAGCGTCAAAACACGCCTGTTAGAATCCGGTTACGGTTATTTACGCATTACCAGCTTCCAAGCCAAAACCACTGAAGCCTTACTAGAAGGTTTAGAAACCCTGAAAAAAGAAAACAAGGGTAACTTACGCGGCTTAGTTTTGGACTTACGCAATAACCCCGGCGGTGTGTTGAATGCTGCGGTAGGTGTTTCGGATGCGTTCTTAGATGCTGGCAAAATCGTGTACACCGAAGGGCGCGTTGCTGATGCCAAAATGGAATACAATGCCAATAAAGGTGACAGCCTCAATGGCGCGCCCATTGTGGTATTGGTCAACCAAGGTTCTGCCTCTGCTTCTGAAATTGTCTCTGGCGCATTGCAAGACCATAAACGTGCTTTGATTGTTGGGCAAAAAACCTTTGGTAAAGGCTCAGTACAAACTGTTTTACCATTGGACGAAAAAACAGCAGTTAAATTAACCACTGCGCGTTATTTCACACCATCCGGGCGTTCCATCCAAGCGGAAGGCATTAAACCCGACATCGCGCTGCAACCGCTCAAAGTGAAAGGTGACGACAATGGTGCGGATGCTTTCGACCCCTTATCTGAAGCAGATTTAAGCAAGCATTTGGCTAACCCGAACACTAAGGATCAAGCTGAAGATAAACCAGCCGCAACCGCCACGCCACCGGCAGAACCTGCTGCGCCACCTGCAACAGACGATAAAGATAAAGGCGCGGATAAAGAAGGTGCTGGCAAGGCTGACAAGGGCAAGAAAACGCTGGCAGAAGAGGATTATCAAATGTTTGAAGCATTGAATATCCTCAAAGGTATGGATTTGGTGCAAAACCGGGCGACAACGCCGAATGCAGCACCTACTCCAACCGCACCTGCAACGCCTGCTCCGGCGACCACGACTCCAGCTCCGGCTACACCTGCTCCGGCTACGGAAACACCGGCTACGCCTGCTGCCCCAACACAGCCGAACAAGTAAGGTAACGAGCAGCCATGACGGAACTCACGCATTTCAATGCAGCAGGGCAAGCACACATGGTGGATGTCGGTGAAAAAGCCGTCACCCACCGCATTGCCATCGCCGAAGGGCGTATTGAAATGCAAGCTTCCACTTTGGAAAAAATCCATCAAGGTGATCATAAAAAGGGCGATGTACTTGGCATCGCCCGTATCGCTGGCATTATGGCCGCCAAGAAAACGGCTGATCTCATTCCCCTCTGCCATCCACTCGCACTCACGCGCGTCGAACTCACCTTAACTCCGCAAATCATCCCCCCCGATAGCTTCCTCCCCTCACTTGCAAACAGTGCTGTATTATTAACCACCACACGTTATGCTGTTCACTGCCAAGCACGCGCAGAAACTTACGGACAAACAGGTGTGGAAATGGAAGCATTAACCGCAGTACACATTGCATTATTAACCATTTATGATATGTGCAAGGCTGTGGATAAAGGTATGCAAATGGAAGGTATTCGCCTTATCCACAAAGCGGGCGGCAAGTCAGGCGACTGGTCACGAACCTAAATTATTACTGTATAATTTACAAGTGTTTACTGTACTTAACACCCAAAGTATGGCTAAAATTCATCCATAACGATCCAAGAGACGGGCAACAGAGCGTCGGCAACTCCCTGCCCAACTAACCACACCCACACCAAACACAATATTATTCAGCTCGGCAATTCTGCCATTCACCAAGGAGACAAAACATGGGGCGTTACTCACAGTACCTAAGGCTAACAGGGTTAGCTTGTGTGTTAAGTTTGGCCTGCATTAATCCCAGCTACGCTAATTGCAAAGTGACCTTAGTCGCCACGCTTGATAATCAGCCTGCCTTACTACCAGCACAATGGAATATTTTTCGCATTGATAACCCATATCAACCACTTCGCACCCTATCCCGCCACAGCGGTACGATTGATTTACCGGCTGGACAATACACCGTAACCGTCGAATTAAATCAGCACCGGAAAAAGACTGCATTTCGCGTTGAGTCGGAACAAAGCATTCTCGTCAAAGTAGCGATGGATTAGCATGATGAACTAGCCCCCTTTGCAGCGGTATTGTTTTCACAAAAAACCGCAGCTAGCCCCCCGTAACAGGTGGAAAAAATGCCACTTCATCCCCTTTTTTTACTACCGTTAGCAAATCTGCATAATTTTGATTCACCGAAACCAAAACTCGCGATGGCAGTACCTGTTCTCCGGTACTTAATTGCCACACTTCAGTCACGGATAAGGGATGGGAAGCCTCCAATATCACCTGACCTGTCCCTAAACGCTCACGCAAACTCGCGAAGAATAAAACCTTAATTGACACAAATGGCATCCTTTGTTGCTGGCACTACCACTGCTTCCAGCGGGATGTAACGTAACAGTGGTTCAATATCAATCGCATCTCCCCAACGGGCTTTCGCATCTCTCAGGGCATACTTGCGTTCGCGAAAAAACCGTTCCTCACCAATATGACGTGCTAAACCGGAACGTTGGAAAGCTTCATAAACCCGTAATTTAGTACGCGCCAAATACAACTCAATCCCTGCCGCTTGCAAGCGATCCGCCAGCTTTTCCAGCATTTCCTCACCCGTTGAATCCACTTGATCAATGGATTCCATGTCCAACACCAATACTTTAATCTTGGGCTTCTTCGCCACACTATTTAGCAACTTACCTTCAAAATAACCTGTATTGGCAAAATACAAATCCCCATCAAAACGGTATACCGCCACCGTATCGCTGGTTTTCAAACGGTGAATTTTTGCATCCCGCATTGAACCGTCGGGGTGTTTCGCCACTTCCACAAAATTCGGACTCATGGTGCGGTACAAGAACAAACCCAACGACAAAACTACCCCAATGAAAATCCCACGTTCCAATTGTGGCGCAAACCATAAGGTGGAAAAGAACGTAACAATCGCTACCACACCATCATGCGGTTCGACCTTCCAAGCGTGTTTAATCGGCGCGAACTTAATCAAATTCAGTACTGACGCGAAAATCACCGCCGCTAAAGTGGCTAATGGTAAGTAATACAGCAAATCCACCAAGAATAATAACGACACCGCCACCAATAATCCGGTGACAATCGACGAAAACGGGGTCACTGCCCCCGCCGAGAAATTCACTGCCGAACGCGAAAACGAACCGGAAATCGGCTGCCCTTGGAAAAATGCTGCGACTAAATTTCCCAAACCCTGCCCGACCAACTCTTGATTAGCCGACAAACGTTGGCGCGTTTGTGAAGCCATTGCTTTAGCAATTGAAATCGCTTCCACAAAGCCCAGCAACGACATCACCACACCCGACAGAAGTAAGGCTTGAAAATGTTGCGGCTGAATCGACGGGATTTGCAAACTCGGTAATTGTGCGGGAATTGCCCCAACCACTTTGCCACCCAATTGCTCATAACCCGTTAGCCATGAAACCGTGGTGGCAATCGTCACCACCATCAAAATATTGGGCAAACGCGGGGCGAGCTTTTTAATCATTAACAGGCTAAACAGTGAGGTGATTCCCACCAGTAAGGTTGACCAATGCACTTCGGGTAACGCTTTAATAACGGCTAACAGCATTTCATAATGGTGTTCTGTAGGGGGGATTTTCACCCCAACGAGTTTATCCAACTGCGAAGTCGCAATAATCAATGCCCCAGCATTGGTAAACCCTAAGATGACAGGATGCGATAAGAAATCGACCAAAATACCTAAGCGGAACAACCCCATTAAGAGTTGAAACACGCCCATAATCAACGCCAAAAAGCCAGCATACAACACGTAAGTACTGGTATCGTGGATGGCAAAGGGCTGTAATGCTGCCCCCGTCATTAAGGCGACTAACGCCACGGGACCGCTACCCAACTGACGTGATGAACCGAATAAAGCCGCAATAATTAACGGCAGGAAAGAAGCGTACAAACCAATGTAAGCTGGCAAACCCGCCAGTTGCGCATACGCCATTGATTGCGGCACTAACACCAACGCGCTGGTTAAACCCGCAATCACATCAGCTTTTAACACTTGGGGATTTTTAAGCTCCCCCATCCATTCGGTATAAGGGGTGAAACGTTCCCGCCAATCACACAACAATCCCTTTAGCCAATTATTCATGACCCCTATCCTCGCCATTACACCCATGACCATGCCGAAAAAAATAAACCAGCGAATAACCGCTGGTTTACGAGCACACATTACAGGCTAAGGGTACAACAAAGCTTATTCCACCGTCACGGACTTCGCCAAATTGCGCGGTTTATCCACATCCGTGCCTTTCAACACCGCAACGTGGTAAGACAACAATTGCAGCGGAATGGTGTACACAATCGGCGCGAGCAATTCCGGTACATGCGACATTTCTAACACATGCAAGTTGCTGGCAGGTTGAATGTGCGCATCACGATCCGCAAACACATACAACTCGCCACCGCGCGAACGCACTTCTTCCAAGTTGGATTTGAGTTTTTCCAACAACGCGGTATTCGGCGCGACGGTGACAATCGGCATTTCCGCATCCACCAAGGCTAATGGGCCGTGTTTAAGTTCGCCCGCTGGATATGCTTCCGCATGAATGTAGGAAATTTCCTTGAGTTTCAGCGCACCTTCCATCGCAATCGGGTACAACTCGCCACGCCCCAAGAACAAAGCATGATGCTTTTCAATAAAGCGTTCGGCTAAGCGTTCAATTTGCGGATTCAATTCCAGCACTTGCTCAATCAAGGCAGGCAATTTACGCAAATCTTCGACAATCGCTTGCACTTTCGCCGCATCAGCACCTTTAGCTTGCATCAACAAAGCCATTAACTGCTGCAAAGCCACCAATTGCGTGGTGAAAGCTTTGGTGGAAGCCACACCGATTTCAGGGCCAGCCACCGTCATGAGCGACATATCGGATTCGCGCGTCAAGGAACTTTCCGGCACGTTACAAATGGTCAGTGCAGCTAAACAGCCTTGGTTTTCCTTGATTTTTTCCAGTGCCGCTAAGGTATCCGCCGTTTCACCGGATTGGGAAATGGTCACGAACAGCATGTTTTTGCGCGGCGGTTGACGGCGATAACGGTATTCACTCGCCACTTCCACATGGCAAGGAATGTCGGTATTGGCTTCGATCCAATAACGCCCCACCAAACCAGCGTGATAACTCGTCCCACAAGCAATGATTTGGATTTCTTCGACTTGCGCCAATTTTTCCAGCGCGTCTTTACCACCAATCAATTGCGGTAACACTTGATCCGCACTTAAACGCCCTTCCAGCGTGGCAGCAATGGCTTGCGGCTGTTCAAAGATTTCTTTGAGCATAAAGTGACGGTATTCACCCAGTTCTGCCGAATGCATTGCCGCACTGGATTCTTTCACTGGGCGCGTCACGCGTTCGCCCACGGCATCATAAATCTCAATGCTGTGGCGGTTTAATTTCGCAACATCACCATTTTCCAGATAAATAAAACGACTGGTGACGGGCAACATGGCTTGAATATCCGAACCAATGAAGTTTTCGCCAATACCCAAACCCAAAACCAGCGGGCTACCTTGACGTGCCACAATCAAAGTATCGGGGGCATCAGGGGAAATCACCGCCAGCGCGTAAGCACCTTGCAGTTCCGTGCGCATTGCCATCACCGCATCCAGCATGTTCAAACCTTGGCGGCGGTACACATCAATCAAATGCGCCACCACTTCGGTATCGGTATCGGAGGTAAAACGATACCCATCATTTTTCAGACGTTCACGCAATTGGACGTGGTTTTCAATAATGCCATTATGCACAATCCCCACCCATTCGCCGCTGAAATGCGGGTGCGCATTGCGCTCGGCAGGCACGCCGTGGGTTGCCCAACGGGTATGGGCAATGCCTAATTTACCGTCGATAGGTTCTTGTTGCAGACGCTCCGTTAACGCCGCTACTTTACCCACTGCTCGACTACGGACTAAATCGCCAGCGTCGCGCACTACCGCTACACCTGCTGAATCGTACCCCCGGTATTCCAAACGCCGCAGACCTTCTAACAGAATTTCCACTACTGGACGTTGAGCAATCGCTCCGACAATACCACACATTATTTTTTCTCCTTAGTTGGGCGAACCCAGCCTTTCAAGGTCATTTGTTTGGCGCGAGACAGGGTAAGCTCCCCAGCAGGCGCGTCTTTGGTAATGGTCGAACCTGCACCAATCGTCGCGCCGTTACCGATGGTCACGGGAGCTACCAATTGCGTGCAAGAACCGACGAAAACCTTATCGCCAATCACGGTTTTGTGCTTATTCGCACCATCGTAGTTACAGGTAATCGTCCCTGCACCAATATTGACATCATCACCCATCAGTGCGTCACCAATGTAACTCAAGTGATTGACTTTACTGCCCTTGCCGATTATGGCTTTTTTGGTTTCCACGAAATTGCCGATTTTGGCGTGTTCCGCCAACACCGTACCGGGACGCAAACGCGCAAAGGGGCCGACATCACAATCTGCCCCAATCACGGTGTCCTCAATCACAGAATGCGATTTAATGTGGGTATTCGCCCCAATCACCGCATTTTCTAAGACACAATTGGCTTCAATGACCACATTATCGCCGAGTTGCACATCACCAATCAGCACCACGTTCACATCAATGAACACATCTTGACCCGTTTTAACCGTGCCGCGAATGTCCAAACGTGCCGGATCAGCGACTGTCACGCCAGCTAACATTAGGCTTTCTGCATAACGTAACTGACATGCCCGTTCCAAACGCGCTAACTGCACGCGGTTATTCGCACCTTCGACTTCCACCGGATCAGTACACAACACCGTATGCACCACGCCACCTTCCGCGACGGCTAAGCCGACGCAATCGGTTAAGTAATATTCACCTTGCGCGTTTTGTGGCGTGAGTTGTTGTAACCAACGTTGCAAATCCGCACCACGCGCCGCAATGAAGCCAGTATTCACCTCGCCAATCTGCCGTTGCGCATCCGTCGCATCTTTTTCTTCCACAATGGCTTGGACTTGACCTTGCGCATTACGCACAATCCGCCCGTAACCTTTCGGTTCAGCCAGTTCTGTCGTCAACACACACAAAGCTGCATCCTGCAAGCCCTGTGCCAAACGTTGCAGCGTTTCAGGGCGAATCAAGGGCACATCACCGTAAGCAATCAGCACCACATCGTCCGGCTGCACCAGATGAATGGCTTGGGCAACCGCGTGCCCCGTGCCTTTTTGTTCGGCTTGCAATGCCCAATGAATGCCAGCGGCGGTGACACGTTCGCGCACCAATTCCCCACCATGCCCGTAAACCACGGCAAGGTTCGGCGGTGCTAAACACTGGCAAGCATCCACAACGTGTTGCAACATGGCTTTACCCGCAATGGGGTGCAGCACCTTAGGCAAAGCAGAACGCATACGAGTGCCTTGACCCGCCGCGAGAATAATGGGGAAGATGTTCATAAGGTGACTTCAGACTGCGTTAATTTAATAAAAAAATAGTATAGTTTTTTAAAATTTCATAATTAGCTGAGAATGATTTTGTCAAAATCTGTCACCCAAGGGTGCTGTAAACCGCTGGTTGGCTGGTTTTCACGGATAAGACAGCAAGTCTGTAAACCCACTTGACGTGCAGCATCCAATTCTTCGGGAATATCGGACAAGAATAAAATCTGCGCGGCGGAGCATTCCAAGGTGGAAAGAATTCGCGCATACGCGGCGGTTTCACGCTTATGTCCGATTTGAGTATCGAAGTAACCACTAAACAAATCCGTCAAATCGCCAGCATCCGAATAGCCAAACAATAATTTTTGCGCATGGGTTGAACCCGATGAATAGACGTACAGCTTCAAACCTTGCTCGTGCCAAACCCGCAAATTACGCACCGCATCGTCGTAAACATGCCCGGTAAAATCGCTGTTCTTGTAACCCTCTTCCCACAACATGCCTTGAATCGCTTTCAGCGGCGTGACTTTTTTGTCTTCCGCAATCCATTGGCGCAGTTGTGTCACAATGTCTGGCAAGGAAAATTCAGGATGCCCCGACTGACGACGCACCGCTTCTAACTGCCCCATTACACAAGGGTCAGCTTGATGTTTTTCGGCAAATGCCTGCATGTGCGTGTCGGCATACGGGAATAACACGTCTTTGACAAACGATAAGCTGGTGGTTGTGCCTTCAATATCGGTCACAATGGCTTTAATGTTGGTGAAATTCATTAATTTTCTAACCTTGGAAACTGTTCTGCAATCGGATTACCGGTAAAATTCGCCACCCAACCTTCAGGATTGGTGAATAAACGAATCGCTTTAAACGTCGGATTTGGCCCCATATCAAACCAATGCGTCGCACCGGCTGGCACACTGATCAAATCGCCTTGCTCACACAAGACGCTAAGCACTTGTTCGCCTAAATGCAGGTAAAACAAACCTTCGCCACCCACAAAAAAGCGCACTTCAAATTCAGAATGCGTGTGCTCGTTCAGAAATTTCTGGCGCAATACCGCTTTATCGGGGTGACTGGGGTTCATGCTCACCACATCCACGCTTTGAAAGCCATTTTCCGCCTGCAAACGCGCAATATCCGCAGCGTATGCCGCAATAATCTCATCTGCCGTCGAAGCATCGTCCAGCGGTGCTGCTGCTTGCCAGCGTTCAAAACGCACACCATGCCCTGCTAATAACTGGCTAATCGTTGCGTGATCCGTGTAAGTTTCAGCTTGATGCGGATTAGTTTCCGCGTAAATCTTGAGTTCACTCATGCTTATGCGTCCTTTTGCATTACTTCGCTAATAATAAGCGGCGATAAACACATTCCAGTAAGAATTCCAATGCCTCAATGTGGCGTTGAGTATCCGCGACGGAAGCCCCCCAAGTATAAACGCCGTGACCACGAATTAAATAAGCTACCGTATCAGGATATTGATCTAAATAGGCATTTACCTCATTTGCTAAGGCAGTAATGTCTTGGCTATTAGCAAAGATAGGGAGCGATAATTGCCCTTCATGCGTGATGATACCGGGGAATGCCTTCTGCAACTCATAGCCTTCGAGCACAATGCTATCCAACGCCATTGACAACACGGTAGCATTCACCGAGTGCGTGTGCAAAACACAGCCGATATGAGGATCACGCCGATACATCAACGTATGCAAACCCGTTTCGGCGGAAGGTCGTTTGCCCTGTTCTAACGTGTGCCCTTGTAAATCTGCCCGCAAAAAGCCGTGCTCATCCAAACGCCCTTTGTGCTGCCCTGATGAAGTAATGAGGATTTCTTCCGCACCCAAACGTGCCGAAAAATTGCTGCTAGTAGCAGGAACCCAACCACGGCTGTGAAAAAACTGCCCTGCCGCAATCAATTCATTGCGCAGGCGTTGCAGTAGTAAATCTGGCATTGCAACTCGTCACTCGTTCAAAGAAAAACCGCATTTTCGCAAGAAAACGCCGCTTTGTCAGAGATTCGCGCCACGGTGTGGGATTAAAAAGTGAAATGACCAAATAGCAGAAAGGCTGCACAAGGCAGCCTTAGAACGCCACGAACGTCGTCATGCTATTTTGTCGATACTCATCGTATCATCCATACCGTTGATAGTTACGCACGTTAAAACTGCTGGAACCGACAAACCGAAAATGTTACCATGAGCCACCTTAGCTAGACACCAAGGAATATCCACCATGACTCCCTCGAAGAAACTCCGTTTCATTGACCTATTTGCTGGCATGGGTGGCTTTCGGCTTGGCTTTGAAAGGGCATGTGCCACACAAGGCATGACTCCAGAATGTGTGTTTACCTCTGAAATAAAACCCCATGCAGTAAAGGTCTATACCGATAACTTCCCTGACAGCCACATTCACGGTGACATTACCCAAATTTCAGCCGATGAAATACCAGATTTTGACGTAATGTTAGCGGGTTTTCCTTGCCAAGCCTTCAGTTGCGCAGGGAAACGCTATGGCTTTGCAGATACACGCGGCACTTTGTTCTTTGAAGTTGAACGCATTCTGGATGCTAAACGCCCCGCTGCTTTTATTCTAGAAAATGTTGAAGGCTTGGTCGGTCATGATAAAGAAAATAACACTGATACCATCGGGCGGACTCTCAGTATTATTCTGGAAAAACTCCAACTACTGGACTACCACGTCACATGGCGAGTGCTTGATGCCAAGCATTTTGGATTAGCGCAAACACGTAAACGCATTTTTATTGTTGGCACAAAAACCCAAGCGATTAATCTACAAAATTTTACACAAAAAATAGTCGCGCTACAGGATATTTTGGAAACAGACAAGCCGTGCATGAACACTAAACTCTCTAGGTTATTGCTCTCACATTTCAAGTTGGATGAACTACATGGTAAATCCATCAAAGATAAGCGTGGTGGTAAAGAGAACATTCATAGCTGGGATATTGGTTTAAAAGGCGAGGTGAGTGATGCTCAAAAAGAGCTATTAAACCTTATTTTGCTGTATCGCCGTAACAAAAAATGGGCTGTTGCCAAGGGCATTACATGGATGGATGGGATGCCACTGACTGCGGCTGAAATCAGAACGTTTTATCAACACCCTCACCTACAAACATTACTGGATGATTTAGAAAAGAAAAACTATCTGAAATACGAACATCCCAAAGATATTGTGACTATCACTGAAAATGGTACTAGCAAAAAAATCCGCCTGCCACGCCTAGATGTAGCCAAAGGCTATAACATAGTAGCAGGTAAATTGAGCTATGAAATCAATAAAATACTTGATCCCAAAACCACGACACCAACCTTGGTTGCCACGGATCTCGATAGAATAGTCGTGCCAGATACACAAGGGTTGAGAAAATTAACCCTAGTCGAGCAGTGCCGCCTGTTTGGTTTTCCTGATCATTTTCAACTCACTGTTGCGGATGCTTTGGCACACGACTTATTTGGTAATACCGTACCTGTTGCTACTGTTGAAGCAGTTGCCGAGCGCGTCATTCTCGAAGGTATTCTGGGCAAAACCAGCACTAAAGCACCTGTCGCATCACCCCAAAATCAGTCATATTATCAATTGGTTCTAATCGCTTAAGCATCACTTCACAGTGGAATACCTGTTTTTTCTTGGTATCCCGTCGCGACCCGTTTGAGCCAATCATCACCAGAGTAGCGTTCGGGGTAAAATTTCTTGAGTGCTGCATCTAACGCCTCAACAAATTGCCGTCGATGACCAAATGAAGCGTCACGAGTACGCCAGTCTTTAGGACGAATATTCACCGGAACATTTTGTTTAACTTGAAGACTGAGAACGTTTTTTGATGATTTTCCCGCCATTTCCCAGATTTTCTTGACCCAAAAATCCACTACCCGAATGAATTCTCCTTCCAATGCATAACTAAACACCAAATGATTGGCATCTAGCCTATCAGGATGAACGAGCAATGATCGGGTATAAGCATCAAAGTTTGCCAAATCAAACCCCGGATTAGCAGTAAAATTGAATGCTTTCACTTCCAAATGACTGCCATCTGACAGGTAAAAATCAGGTGGTTCTTGTGTGTTTAGCGGTTTGGAAAAACAGATGTCGTTCTGAAACATCCAATTTTCAAACCATTCCTGCAACACACTTCCCATAATGTCTTTCGACAACACAGGGAAAGACACACCAGCCAAATCAAATCTCACTGACCCCTTACAGCCTTTAATATTCTGCTTGTTTAGCAAACTAATGATTTCATCTATTGCTGACATACCTTTTCCTAGTTCAATAATCAAACAATACTTTACCTGTCCATAGCAAAAAGGCTGCACGAGGCAGCCTTTCTGTTTTATAACGGGTCAGCCGAAGCTTAGTGACCGCGCAATTTACCGATACGGTGCAGCATTTCAATTTGCGCTTTCGCCGCTTCCA
>JBDKID010000006.1:0-124046 GCA_039797295.1 Pseudomonadota bacterium
GAAGCCAAGCTCGCCAAATACCAACGGCGCATGGCGCACAAGCAAAAATTCAGCAACAACTGGAAAAAAGCCAAGGCAAAAGTCCAAAAAATCCACACACAAATGGCTAACGCCCGCCGCGATTTCCTGCACAAAGCTACGACTACGATTAGCCAAAACCACGCGATGGTGTTCGTTGAAGATTTGCAGGTACGCAACATGAGTCAATCAGCGGCAGGCACGGTAGAAAATCATGGCAAGAATGTTGCCCAGAAATCCGGCTTAAACAAAGCTATTCTCGATCAAGGTTGGAGTGAGTTCCGGCGGCAACTCGACTACAAAATGGTATGGAAGGGTGGTATGTTGTTTGCCGTACCACCGCAGTACACTAGCCAAACCTGCCCGTGTTGCGGTCACGTTTCCAAAGACAACCGCCAGACTCAAGCTCGGTTTGTGTGTGTGGAATGCGGTTACGAAAACCACGCCGATGTGGTCGGCGCAATCAACGTTTTAGAGCGGGGGCACCGCTTGTTAGCTTGTGGAGATGGCGCGTTAAGTGCCTCGATGAAGCAAGAACCCACCGAAGGAGTGAAGCCTCACGGCTTCGCTCCCGTAGGAATCCCCCGACTTTAGGCGGGGGAGGATGTCAATTGTATTCCGAGGATGAAGCGGAAAAGGCCGCCCGCGCTTTGCAATGTGCTCAAGAACTGGATGCGTGGATTAGCACACAGGTTTTAAACGAAGTTAGTAATGTGTTACGCCGCAAACAAAAGTTAGATTATTCCGCTGTTTTGAGCGTTATCCATGAGTTGCAAAGTAATTTTCAGGTGTCAACCGTAACGATTCAGACGATTGAACAGGCGTTGTTGTTGGGGGAGCGTTACCGTTACAGCTATTTCGACAGCTTAATGTTGGCAAGTGCGCTGGAACAGGGGTGTACAGTGCTGTATTCCGAGGACATGCAACACGGGCAAATCATTGACGGATTATTGCGAATTGTTGACCCATTTGTGTGATTGCCGTTTTCCCATTGGCAGCGTTGCGGGGATTGTTTATGATGAATGCTGCAATGCACAAATCGCTAGTGAGCATTCAATATTAGGCAAAAAGTAAAAACGAATATCCGTGCGTGGCGTTAGGTCGTGCGGCGTTGGCACAAGGGGAACGATTGTGTTTCATAGTATTTATATTGCCGGGGCAGAACCCCGTAGTGGCAAGTCTTTGATCGTGTTGGGCATGATGGAGATGTTGCGAGCGATGACACCGAAGGTGGGATTTTTCCGCCCGGTGATTGTTGAAAATAATGGGCGTGATCCGTTGACGCATTTGATTGCGCAGCGTTATGCCTTGCCAATGGATAGTAGTGAGTTGTACGGCTGCACGTTGGATGTGGCGCGGAAAATGGTGGCGGAAGGTCATCTGGATGAGTTGTTGAAGCTGATTATTGCCAAGTACAAGGCTTTGCAAGATCAAGTGGACATTGTGGTGTGCGCGGGTACGGATTTTCTCGGTGCGAATTCGGCGTTTGAGCTGGATTTTAATGCATCGTTGGCGAATAACTTTGGTTGTTTGTTCTTGCCAGTGATCAAGGGGCATGGGCGCACGGCGGGGGAAATCGCGGATTCGGTACGCATGTTGGAAGAGCATTTGGATGCGGGGCAACATTGCGAATTATTGGCGGCGTTTGCGAATCGTGTGCCGCTGGATCAGGTCGAGCAGCTTGATGAGTTGCTGCAAGGTTCGCGCTTTCCATTTTATATTTTGCCGGAAAAATACGCCTTAGAACGCCCGACCATTGGTGAAATTGCTCGCGCTTTGCATCTGGACTGTTTGTACGGTACGCCACAATCCATGAATCATGAGGTGGCGTGCTACAAAGTGGCGGCGATGCAGGTGCAGGATTTCTTGGCGCATTTGGAAAATTGCAGCTTGGTGATTACGCCGGGGGATCGTTCGGACATTATTCTGGGGACATTGGCGGCGGATGTGTCGCGCACTTACCCAGCGATTGCGGGGATGATTTTGACGGGTGGGCAACAGCCCGCGCCAGAAGTGAGCCAGTTATTGGCGGGGATTAACCCGTTGCGTTTACCGATTTTGTCGTCGCCGTGGGATACGTTCACCACCGTGCTGAAAGTGAACGAGGTCGAAGGCATGATTCTGCCCTCGAACGAGCGCAAGATTGCGGTGGCGTTAGGTTTGATGGAATCGTGCGTGGACATGACGCAGTTACGCCACTTGATTATGCAAAACGCGGGAACGCGCATGAGTCCGCTGATGTTTGAATACCAGTTGATTCAGCGGGCGAAATCCCAGCGTAAACACATTGTGCTGCCGGAAAGTAATGACGAGCGTGTGTTGCAAGCGGCAGAAATTTTGGCGTTACGCGATGTGGTCGACATTACCTTGTTGGGTGTGGAAACCGAGGTGCGCACCAAAGCCATGCATTTGGGTTTGAAGTTGCGCAATGTGCAGATTGTTGACCCGCGTACTTCCGAATTACGCCCCATTTTTGCCAAGGCTTATTACGAGTTGCGTAAGCACAAAAACGTGACGATGGTATCGGCGTGCGACACGATGATGGATGTTAGTTATTTCGGTACGATGATGGTGCATTTGGGCTATGCCGATGGCATGGTGTCGGGGGCAATTCACACCACGCAACATACCATTCGTCCCGCGTTTGAAATCATTAAAACCAAGCCCGATTGCAACCTCGTATCCAGTGTGTTCTTTATGTGTTTAGAGGATCGCGTGTTGGTTTATGGGGACTGCGCGGTGAATCCGAATCCGAATGCCGAACAGTTGGCGGACATTGCCATTACCTCTTCCGATACCGCGCGTATGTTTGGCATTGAGCCACGCACAGCAATGCTGTCGTATTCCACGGGTGAGTCGGGTAAAGGTGATGATGTGGAAGTGGTGCGTGCGGCGGTCAAGCTGGCACACGAACGCCGTCCTGATCTGAAGTTAGATGGCCCGATTCAATACGATGCGGCGGTGGATGCTGATGTCGCCAGTTCCAAAATGCCGCATAGCGAAGTGGCGGGCAAAGCCACCGTATTTATCTTCCCAGATTTGAATACCGGTAATAACACTTACAAAGCGGTGCAACGTTCTGCCAATGCGGTGGCGATTGGTCCGGTGTTGCAAGGTTTGAACAAGCCGATAAACGACTTGAGCCGTGGTTGTTTGGTTGCCGATATAGTCAATACCGTGGTGATTACGGCGATTCAAGCTCAGCAGCCTGTGTAAGACTTGTTACAAAAACACGCAGAAACCGTCGCAGGTTAAGCGGCGGTTGGCGTTAGTCTGAAAAAATTGCGTATAAGTCTGGAAACGGTTGAAAATAATACAGAGGGAATTGCTTTAATTGCCTAAAATTTGCCGTATACGCTATCATGTATTGTTTCCACCAATAATCAAAATGATGGGGTAATAGCTTGATAAAACGTCTTTTCACTTTAATCTTTGCGCTTGCTATCGGTCTGACGGGGTGTGGTGGTTCAACAACTACAACGCAGGCGGGTGGGGCGACAGCTAATGGAGTAAACATGTCTGCAAATCCTAAAATCCTGATTGAAACAACCAAAGGTAATGTTACGGTTGAGCTTGATGCGCAAGCTGCACCGAAAACGGTCGAGAATATTTTGGCCTATGTCAATAGTGGTTTTTACAACGGCACTATTTTCCACCGTGTAATTCCGGGTTTCATGGTCCAAGGTGGTGGGATGACGGCGGACATGCGTGAGAAAGCGGATAAACGTGCGCCAGTCCAAAACGAAGCTGACAATGGTCTGAAAAATGATCGTGGTACGCTGGCAATGGCTCGCACAATGGATCCACACTCAGCGTCTTCGCAGTTCTTTATCAATGTTGCGGATAACAACTTTTTGAACTTCCGTTCTAAAACGCCGCAAGGTTGGGGTTATGCCGTGTTTGGTAAAGTAACCGAAGGGATGGATGTGGTTGATGCCATCGTGTCGGTGAAAACAGGGAATAAGGGTATGCACCAAGATGTACCCGTTGAAGCGGTTGTCATGAATAAAGTGTCAGTCGTTCAGTAAGCTACAGCGTGTAGAGTGGGTATGGAATTACCTGCTCTACCTTCCTTCATCAGATTCACCAGTTTTGGGCATGAATCTTGCTAAACATCGATAACAATAAGGCTTGCAGGTTTATCTGCTGTTTATTACATAACTCTCGCTCGGAATAAATATATGAAAAAAGAATGGAATCAGTATGATCCGGGTTCGTTCTATGACGAACTTATCGTGGCGGCACATCAGCCGCGCGAATCCAGTTTTAAATTGGTTGAGTACTTGCGCCACATGACCCCGGATCGTTTCCGGCAGTGTGTGCAAGAGTCTGAAGCGGTAATTCGCGAAATGGGCATCACTTTTACCGTTTACAGTGATGCAGGCAACATTGACCGTGCTTGGCCATTCGACATTATCCCGCGCATTATACCCGCAAAAGAATGGGATTGCACTGAAATGGGGCTTAAACAGCGCATTCGTGCACTCAATATGTTCATTCAAGACATCTACAACGGTGGCAAAATCATCAAAGATGGCGTTATTCCTGAAGATGTAGTGATGCAATCCAAAGGTTATCGTCCACAGTGCATTGGCATGACACCGCCACACGGTGTATGGGCGAATATTTGCGGTTCTGATTTGGTGCGCCACAGCGATGGCGTGATTTATGTGTTGGAAGATAACTTACGTGTACCGTCGGGCGTGGCGTACATGTTAGAAAATCGCAACATTACCAAGCGCGTATTACCTGAGATTTTCAAGACCTTAGCCATTCGTCCAGTGAGCGATTACCCCGCACATTTGTATGAAATGCTAGCCTCATTACGCCCTGAGTTGGAAAACCCAACCATCGCATTAATGACGCCGGGTATTTATAACTCCGCTTACTTTGAACATGCTTTCTTGGCACAACAAGCGGGTTTGGTGCTGCTGGAAGGTGCGGATTTGATTGTCGGCAAAGACAATTACGTTTACATGAAAACCATTAACGGTTTAGAGCGTGTTGATGTGATCTACCGTCGTATTGATGACGACTTCATTGACCCTGAAGTGTTCCGCGAAGATTCCATTCTGGGCGTACCGGGCATTATGCGTGCATGGAAAGAGGGCAAGGTCGCCATCGCTAATGCACCAGGATGTGGCGTTGCGGATGATAAAGTGATTTACGCTTACGTGCCGGACATGATTCGTTATTACTTAGGCGAAGAGCCGACCTTGCCAAACGTGCCAACGTGGGTTTGCCGTCGTGATGAAGATCGTGCTTACGTTCTCGAACACCTTGCCGAATTGGTGGTGAAACCCGCGAATGAGTCCGGTGGTTACGGTATGTTAGTCGGGCCGCATTCCACACCGGAAAAGGTCGAAGAATTCCGCAAACTGATTCAAGAAAACCCCAACAACTACATTGCGCAGCCTACTTTGAGTTTGTCGGTAACGCCCACTTCGTGCGAAACCAACGCGAACCACGATCAGCAGCGTCGTGCGACTGACCCGAAAAGTACCATTGAAATCTCGCCGCGCCATGTGGATTTGCGTCCGTTTATTTTGAGTGGTAAAGACATTTTCGTGACGCCGGGTGGTTTGACGCGCGTGGCATTGGTTAAAGGTTCGTTGGTCGTGAATTCCTCACAAGGCGGTGGTAGTAAAGACACTTGGATTGTGGGCGATAACAATGAAGACGTTTTTGATGGGGAGGAATTCTGATGCTATCACGAGTTGCCGAGCGCGTTTATTGGATGGCACGTTACCTTGAACGCGCTGAAAAAACCGCACGTTTGATTAATGTACACACCGCTTTGTTGATGGACTTGCCGGGGCGCATGGAAATCAACTGGTTTACCTTGATTCGTTTATTCAATGCGGAAAGTTTATTCCGTCAGCATTACGATTGGGCAACCGAAGCCAATATCATGCAATTCCTGATTGCGGATCGGAATAACCCCGCTTCGTTAGCCAGTTCATTGGCGGATGTGCGTGAAAACGTGCGTACTTCCTTGGACGTGTTACCCGAAGAAATTTGGGAGCAGGTCAACCAGATTTATTTACTGATGAATGAAAGCTTGCCGCGTATCAGTGATCGCCATAAGCGTCAGGGTTTCTTGCGCGAAGTCATGAAGCATTGCCAGTGCATCCGTGGTGCATTAGACAGTCACATGAGCCGCGATAACTGCTTCGATTTCATGCAAATCGGTAAGCATTTGGAACGTGCTGACATGAGCAGCCGCATTTTGGAAATGACATCGTTGTTATTATCCGAAGAACGCAGCGACATGATTCGTAAATACGAAGGCATTTTGTGGACGAATCTGTTGCAAGCCTTGAGTGCGCGGCAGATGTATTTACAGCACGTTCATTCACGGGTAGATGGGCAGCGCGTGATGCAGTTTTTATTGGCGGATGAAGTGTTTCCGGGGGCGATTGGTTATTCCTTGCAAGCAATGGCGCGACGCATGAAGTACCTGCCAGACCCCGATGTACCCCGCAATATGGCACAGGGTTTGCACGATTACCTCGCTTCACAAGACTTGAGTACGATTCCAGCCGCAAAGGTGCACACCATGATGGATCATTTACAAGGACAGTTAGGACAACTGCACGGCGACATTGCCAAAACTTGGTTCTACCCGGATCGAAACGGACAACAGCAATCGCAATAACAAGGGCTATACATGAGTATTCACGTTGCTTTAAATCACCGCACGGCTTATACGTTTGACCGTCCGGTAAATCTTTCACCGCATGTGGTGCGTTTGCGCCCTGCTGCGCATTCTCGCACGCCGATTCTGGCTTATTCCTTAAACATTAAGCCGGACAATCATTTCATTAACTGGCAGCAAGACCCATTCGGTAACTGGCTGGCGCGTTTAGTTTTCCCGGAAAAAACCACCGAATTCAGCGTAGAAGTCGACCTCGTTGCGGACATGGTAACGATCAATCCATTCGACTTCTTTGTGGAAGAGTACGCGCAGAAATTCCCGTTTGCATACGACACTGACCTGAAAAAGGAACTGATTCCGTATTTGGAAGTACGGGAAGACGGTGAATTGCTCAAGGAATGGCTGAAAGATGTCGATTTCGGGCAACCGAATACGGTCATGTTCCTTGTCGCCATTAATCACCGTTTGCAGCAAGACATTGGCTATAACATCCGCATGGAACCGGGTGTGCAGTCTTGCGAAGAAACCTTAACCACAAAAACCGGCTCGTGCCGCGATTCCGCGTGGTTATTGGTGCAAATTCTGCGTCATTTGGGTTTGGCAGCGCGTTTCGTCTCTGGTTATTTGGTGCAATTAACCGCTGACCAAAAAGCTTTGGATGGCCCAAGTGGTCCCGAAGCCGATTTCACCGATTTGCACGCTTGGACAGAAGTGTACATTCCGGGTGCGGGTTGGGTAGGTCTTGACCCAACGTCTGGTTTATTTGCAGGCGAAGGGCACATTCCATTGGCGTGTACGCCATCGCCGAGCAGTGCCGCGCCGATTGATGGTTACACGGACAAATGCGAAGTCGAATTCGATTTCAGCAATACCGTGCGCCGCATTCACGAAGACCCGCGCGTGACCAAGCCGTATTCCGATGAGCAATGGGATCACGTTTTGGCATTGGGTAATCAAGTCGAAGCGGATTTAATCAGCGGCGATGTGCGTTTAACGATGGGCGGCGAACCAACTTTCGTTTCCATCGATGACATGGAAGGCGCGGAATGGAACAGTGCGGCGATGGGGCCACACAAGCGTCAATTGGCAGGTCACTTGTTACGTCGGATGCAAACCGTGTTCTCGAATCCGGGTAGCGTACTGCATTTCGGGCAAGGCAAATGGTATCCCGGCGAACCGTTCCCACGTTGGGCATTAGCGTGTTTCTGGCGTGAAGACGGTTTACCGATCTGGAAAAACAAAAACCTGATTGCGGACGACCAAAAAGATTACGGTTTCGGCGAAGCGGAAGCGAAATTGTTCAGCGAAACCTTGTGCCGTAACTTGGGTTTGCAGACCAAATACCTCGTGCCGGGTTACGAAGACACGCTGTATTACCTGTGGAAAGAAGCTAACCAACCCGTGAATGTGGATTGGGTCACGCTGAATCTGCGTGACAGCAAACACCGGAATGACTTGGTATTGGCTTTGCAACGCGGGTTGGATGTGCCAACCGGTTACGCCTTACCAATTCGTTGGGATTACGGCACGCAAAGCTGGACAAGTGCACCGTGGACATTCCGCCGCGAAGCCATGTATTTGATCCCCGGCAACTCGCCAATGGGCTTCCGTATGCCATTGGATTCCTTGCCGTGGAGTGCGGAAGACGAGCGCGAATTGGAAGGGCAACCATGTCCGTTTGAAGACCGCCCGCCATTGCCGGATTTCCACGGTGAAGTCGAATGGCGTTATCGCGAACTGATTGCGCCACCAGAGCCGCAGCCACAACACGCGGACGCGAAACCGACCGTTAAAGAATGGCGTGATGTGCCGCGCACGGCGATGTGTATCCAAGCGCGTGACGGACGTTTGCACGTTTTCCTGCCGCCATTGAATTATCTGGAACATTATCTGGAATTGCTCGCGGTCTTGGAAAAAACCGCTGGCGAACTCAATATGCCGCTCATGTTGGAAGGCTACGAGCCGCCATCCGATCCGCGTTTGAAATCGTTCAAAGTCACGCCTGACCCCGGTGTTATCGAGGTGAACATTCACCCCGCTGCGAACTGGCAGGAATTGGTCGACAATACCGTCACGCTGTACGAAGAGGCGCGTCAGTCACGTTTGGGCACGGAAAAATTCATGCTCGACGGTCGCCATACCGGAACAGGCGGCGGCAACCACGTTACCTTGGGTTCGTGGACGCCGAATGACAGCCCGTTCCTGCGTCGCCCTGATTTGCTGCGTAGCTTGTTGACCTTCTGGCAACACCATCCGGGGCTTTCCTATTTGTTCTCCGGCATGTTTATTGGTGCAACCAGCCAAGCCCCGCGTGTCGACGAAGCGCGTGACGAAGCCTTGTATGAACTGGAAATCGCGTTCCAACAAATACCGCAAGGCGAGAATAACCGCCCGTGGTTGGTGGACCGTTTGTTGCGTAACTTGTTGATTGACGTAACGGGTAATACGCACCGTGCGGAATTCTGTATCGACAAATTGTACTCGCCGGATTCGTTCAGTGGTCGCCAAGGTTTGCTCGAATTCCGTGCGTTTGAAATGCCGCCACACGCTCGCATGTCCGTGGTGCAAATGCTGTTGCTGCGTACTTTGGTCGCGCGTTTCTGGCACAAACCGTATCAGCATCGCTTAGTGCGTTGGGGTACAGCGTTACACGACCGCTTCATGCTGCCGCATTATGTGTGGGAAGACATGAAAGACGTGTGCGAGGACTTGCAAGCAGCGGGTTATCCGTTCCAGCTCGAATGGCTCGCGCCGTTCCACGAATTCCGCTTCCCGGTTTATGGGCGCGTGCAATACCGTGGTATTCAGTTGGAATTGCGTGCCGCGTTAGAACCGTGGAATGTGTTGGGCGAAGAACTCAGCAACATGGGTACAGCGCGTTTCGTTGACTCCTCACTGGAACGCATCCAAGTCAAGATCAATGGTCTGACCGATTCGCGCTACGTCGTGGTGTGTAATGGTCGTCGTGTGCCGCTGAACCCAACCGAAGTGAAAGGTGAATACGTCGCCGGTGTGCGTTACCGCGCATGGCAACCGCCTTCCGCGCTGCACCCAACGATTGGCATTCACGCGCCATTGGTGTTCGACATTATTGACACTTGGAGCGGACGTTCGATTGGTGGTTGTACTTACCACGTTGTGCATCCGGGCGGGCGTAGCTACGATACCTTCCCCGTGAATGCGTATGAAGCCGAAGGTCGCCGTTTCTCACGTTTCCGTGAGCAACACACGCCAGACTTGCTCGAACCGCGTTTCCTTTCTGACGCAACGCGCCAATTCTATCCGCACGGCACCGCGCCGCAGCCGATGAGTCCGCCAGCCGAAGAAGTCAATGCTGATTATCCTTACACGCTTGATTTGCGTCGGCTGTAATTAAACAATCCCCTCCAGACCTCCCCAAACGGGGAGGGATGGGGGCGTTAGTTACTAACCACGCCTTCCTCCCCATTTGCTGCGTCGCAGCTAAACCATTGTCTAATATCTGCTGCTTTCCTTTCCTGATAGCATTTTCCTACGCTATTAGGAGGAGAACATCAATGGCTGTACTTAACCGCATGGATTGGTACGACTTAGCGCGTACTACCAACTGGACACCGACCTACGTTACCGAAGATGAATTATTCCCACCGCCATTGTCTGGCGATTTTGATTTGCCGCTGAGTGCGTGGGAGCAATACGACGAGCCGTATAAGCAAACGTATCCAGAATACGTCAAAGTGCAGCGCGAAAAAGATGCGGGGGCGTATTCCGTCAAAGCCGCACTGGAACGCAGCCGGATTTTTGAGAATGCTGATCCGGGTTGGAAATCGGTGATGAAAGCGCATTACGGCGCGATTGCTCGCGGTGAATACGCAGCGGCGAGTGCTGAAGCGCGGATGATGCGTTTTTCCAAAGCTCCCGGAATGCGCAATATGTCGACACTGGGTTGCATGGATGAAATCCGTCACGGGCAAATGCAGCTTTATTTCCCGCACGAGCATGTGTCCAAAGATCGGCAAATGGATTGGGCGTTTAAAGCCTACGACACCAATGAATGGGCGATGATTGCTGCTCGTCATTTCTTTGACGACATTATGATGACCCGCGATGCGATTAGCGTTTCCATCATGCTCACCTTTAGCTTTGAAACTGGCTTTACCAATATGCAGTTTTTGGGCTTGGCGGCGGATGCAGCGGAAGCGGGGGATCATACCTTTGCTAACTTGATTTCCAGCATCCAAACCGATGAATCCCGCCACGCGCAAATCGGTGGCCCCGCGCTTAAAATTTTGATTGCCAACGGTAAAAAAGCCGAAGCACAAAAGCGGGTGGATATTGCTTTGTGGGGCGCGTGGAAGTTGTTCTCGGTGTTGACGGGGCCAATCATGGATTACTACACGCCGCTGGAACATCGTAAACAGTCGTTCAAAGAGTTCATGGAAGAATGGATTGTGGCGCAATTCGAGCGCGCGCTGACTGATATGGGTTTGGAACTGCCGTGGTATTGGGACATTTTCCTCAACGATTTGCATGACACTCACCACGGGATGCACTTGGGTTCGTATTACTGGCGGCCTACCGTGTGGTGGAATCCTGCCGCTGGCATTACTCCTGCCGAACGCGATTGGTTAGAGGAAAAATACCCCGGTTGGAATGACACTTGGGGCGAATGTTGGGACGTGATTATCGATAACGTGGTCGATGGCAATATGGCAAAAGCCTATCCCGAAACCCTGCCGTATGTTTGCAATATGTGCCAATTGCCGATTTTGGGTGTACCGGGTAAACAGTGGAATGTGAAAGATTACCCGCTGGAATACAACGGGCGTTTGTATCACTTTGGTTCGGAAGTGGATCGCTGGTGCTTTGAGCAAGAACCCGAACGTTATGCGGGGCATTTGAGCATTGTGGATCGTTTCCTTGCGGGCATGATTCAGCCGATGAATCTGGAAGGTGCGCTGGCGTACATGAACATTGCCCCCGGCGAATGCGGTGATGATGCCCACAACTACGCTTGGGCAGAAGTGTATCGCGCCTTACGTGCCGCGCGTCAAGCTAGCTAGTTCCTAACCCTTTATACGGAGATTCGATTCATGGCTTTGTTTCCTTTGACCTCCAATTTCGAGGGCGATTTTGTGCTGCAATTAGTGCCCGTCGATACCGACAATACGATGGATGAAGTCGCCGCAGCGGCAGCAGTGCATTCCGTTGGACGGCGTGTGCGTGACCGTCCGGGGCAGATTTTGCGGGTGCGTCGCCAAGGTAGTGCGGAATTTTTACCGCGTACCTTGAAAGTTGCTGATGCGGGTTTCATGCTCACTGAAACCGTCGAAATCATTTGGCAAGCACCCAACGCTTAAAGGAGTTGCGCATGAGTTTTACCAAAGTTTGTACGCTGGACGATGTGTGGGAAGGCGAAATGGCTGCTTACACCGTGAATGGGCATGACATCTTGTTGGTGTGTGCTGAAGGTGGCGAGATTAAAGCTTTCCAAGGCATTTGCCCGCACCAAGACATTGCGTTATCAGAAGGCAAGTTTGACGGTAAGAAACTGATTTGTCGGGCGCATTTGTGGCAGTTCGATGCGTGTACGGGCAAGGGAATTAACCCCGACGATTGCGCGTTAGCCGAGTATCCAGTGCAAGTCGATGGCGAGGATGTCTTCGTCAGTACCGAAAGTGTGCAACCGCTGTTTGCGCATAGCTAATGCCCATACCAAGGAGATTCCCATGAGTGCCAATAAATCAGCACAGGCTTACCACAATAATATGGTTGGGCCGGTGATGCGGGCGGGTGATTTAGCCCTAGCGGTGATTGAAGCCGCCAAAATCGATAACCCCGACAAGGACATTTTTGTCGATGATAAGCGGGCTTACATCCGCATCCATGCCGAACAGGAAATGATTCTGCGCCAAGCGACGATTGAGGAAGAGCTGGGGCGACCATTTCGCATGAACGATTTAGAAATCGATCTCAGTTCTTTTGCGGGACAGATTGAAAGCCGTGATGATTCCGTGCGTTTCTATTTCAACAAAACCATCTGACGTTGCCCCACATAGTGAGGAGGAAAGAAAATGCCTGAAGTTCAAGTATTAAAGCCGCAAAAGAGTTGGAGTCATTTGGTGGCGCGGCGACGTAAACCCAGTGAATACGATATTGTCAGCACCAATTTGCATTACAACAACCGCGATGCCAACGCGCCGTATGAACTAGACCCGAATATGTTCATGAACCAATGGTATAAACAACATACCTTTGGTACAGCGCTGACTCATAAGGATTGGAATGCGTTTCGTGATCCCGACGAAGTGGTTTACCGCACTTATAACCTGATGCAAGATGGGCAGGAAACCTATGTATTTGGTTTGTTTGATCAATTCAGCGAGCGCGAACACGATAAAGCCTTGGATGCGCGTTGGGCAGGTTCATTAGCGCGTTTATACACGCCAGCCCGTTACTTGTTCCACACCTTGCAAATGGCTTCGGCGTATGTGGGGCAAGTATCGCCTGCCAGTACCCTTACCAACTGCAATTACTTCCAAATGGCGGACAGTTTACGTTGGTTAAGTCATACCGCTTACCGCACCAAAGAATTGTCCCTCACCTTTACGGATAAAGGCTTTGGGCAAGACGAACGTCAGTACTGGGAACACGATGCCGCGTGGCAAGGTTTCCGTGAGTTAATGGAAAAAGTGCTGACGGTGTGGGATTGGGGCGAAGCGATTACGGTACTGAGTTTGGTGGTTAAACCCGCAGTGGAAGAAACTGTCTTGCGTCGTTTAGGCGAAGCGGGTCGGCACAATGGCGATGTGTTACTCGGTTTATTGACGGATGCGCAACTGATTGATGCGGCGCGTCATCGCCGTTGGACAGCGGCTTTCGTGAAGATGGGGGTGGAAACCGACGGTAATCGTGAACGGATGCAGTCATGGATTAGCCAGTGGCAACCGTTAGCGGATCGGGCGATAGCCGCGTATTGCGCCGCATTGCCGGATGTACCGAATGCCGCTGAATCCGCCCAAGCCGCTACCCGCGAATTTCAGCGCGGTGTTGGGCTGTGATGCACGCCGCAAGTACCACTGTTTAACCCGCTAAAGAGAATGCCACCATGCAGCCGTCTGTGATTGTGAATGAAAAAGATAACAGCCGTTTTGAACAACTGCCTACTGATACCATTTTGCGGGCAGCCTTACGCGCCGGAATCGGTTTATCTTACGAATGCAATGCAGGCGGTTGCGGTGGCTGTAAGTTTGAATTAGTCAGTGGTGAAATCGAAACCCTGTGGGCGACTGCGCCGGGGTTATCGGAGCGTGATCGTAAACGCGGGCGGCATTTAGCTTGCCAATGCCGTGCCAACGGTGAGGTTACGCTGAAAGCCAGTACGGGCAAAGAATACGTGCCGCCGCTTCGTCCGCAACGGCAGAAGGCTATTCTCACGGGAATGACGGACATTACCCATGATATTCGTGAGTTTCGTTTTGTCAGTGATGGTGAAGCCAATTTCCTGCCCGGACAATACGCGCTGTTGGACATCGCAGGCGTGGGGTCAGAACGTGCCTATTCCCTTGCCAATACGCCCAATGCCAACAAAGAATGGCATTTCCAGATTCGGCGCGTTGCCAATGGCAAGGGTACGAGCGTGCTGTTTGATCAGTTAGCTATCGGTACAGCAATCGGTTTGGACGCGCCTTACGGCATGGCGTATTTACGCCCCGATGCGCCGCGCGATATGGTTTGTGTAGCGGGTGGTTCGGGATTAGCCCCGATGCTGTCGATTGCACGCGGTGCAGCGCAAGCAGGCATGTTAAAGCAGCGTCGCTTACACTTTTTCTATGGTGCTCGCACGCCGCGCGATGTGTGTGGGCAAACCATGCTGGAACGACTCGACGGTTTTGGTACGCAACTTCTTTACTACCCCGTGGTGTCGGAGAGTGGGGCGGATTGGCAAGGTGCAAGCGGTTTTGTTCACGTACACATCCCACAAGTATTGGCGCAACCGTTAAGCGAATTCGAGTTCTATTTTGCTGGCCCACCGCCGATGACGCAGGCTTTGCAGGAAATGCTCATGTTGGAACAGCGCGTACCGTTTGAGCAAATCCATTTTGATCGGTTTTTCTAGCTCGGTTTTTTCAACAGGAGGTGTGGATGAGCACCACGCCAATCAGCGGCAATATTACCCAACCTACTGCTGTGCGCGGCGTTCTGCTTGAGCCAGCGGATAGCTTCGAGGTGCGGCGGCAGAAAATGGCTCGCATTATTCTCGATTCCATGTACCAGTTTTTGGGTTTGCTGGCGGTGGATGGGACGGTATTGGAAATCAATCAAGCCGCATTGGATGGTGCGGGTTTGTGTTTAGTCGATGTGCTGGGTAAACCGTTTTGGCAGGCGCGTTGGTGGGAAGTTTCCACCGAAATCCGCCAGCAAGTCAAAACCATGATCGAAGTCGCCGCGCAAGGTCGCTTTGTGCGTTGCGATTTTGAAGTGTTTGGTGAGCATCAAGGCGGTAAAACCATTGTCATTGATTTCTCCTTGAAACCGATTTTCGATGATCAAGGCAAGGTGGCGTTTTTATTACCCGAAGGGCGCAATATCACCGAGAAAATCGTTAGTAATGCCCAATTAGCGCGTAAAAACAGCGAATTACAATCAGCCTTAGAAAAATTAAAAGCCTTGGATGGTTACAAAACCCATTTCTTTGCTAATGTCAGCCACGATTTACGCACGCCATTGACGCTGATATTGGGGGCGGTGGAGCAACTGATTCAAGAAGGTAAAACTTTGCAGGAGCTGTAGCTTGACGTTTGAAATGTGAAAGATTTACGTTTGAAATGTGAAACTATTTTTTACCCCACCCGTTGGCGCGAACAATCTATCCATCTGCCAGCCTACAACCCACCCATGACTATAAAGCTACCGCCAGAATACACAACATTAACCACCGCGCCGGACGGAATTGATGTTACGGCAACGTAACTACTACCAACCAGTTTTTTGAGCGGTATCGCCGCCAAACCGCTAACCGCCAGTGTTACGGCGGCACTTGCGGCGGCGTGAAACCGCAGCGTGTAACGTAACCCATCGTAGTAGCTCGTGACGGGTAGCTGCGGGGTGGCAGTAAAAGCAGGTGTTGTACCGGTCGTAACCATGTAAGACTGCGTATCCGCGTCGAACTTTGTCTGCACGCACGGCAACCATGCGCCCCATGTGCCAGCATTGCAGTCACGCCGCCACAACCTTGACTCGCCATTTGCACCGTCAGCAACAAAAGCGTGTAGAATCTGCGTCAGATATGATGCAGTGTGAGCCTGAACAAAGCCCATATACCAGCCGGTAGCGGTTGGCGCATTGGCGGCGGCATTACCGCGCCAGGCACCGTTTGCAACGGCACTATTCCAATCAGTAATGGTTGTTGTCGCCGCGACCTGAAAAGCTGAAGAATCCAGCCCGTCTAGCAAATCAGCATCCAAACCGCTCCCAGAACCATCGCCGCCCGAATACCAAAGAAAGTGCCAAGTAGAACCATCACTGAAAACGGGTACATTATTATATACCGCGAAACAGCGCGGGTAGCCTGAAGCGACCGGCAACGTCGCTAGGTTAGGAAGCTGCCGTAAATCCTTATCGATCAGCATCAATCGCTCCTTATACTACGCCTTGGTAAATCACCCGCGCCGCCAACGTACCAGCAGCAATACCCGCCCCAAAGCTAAAAGCCATCTGTCCAGTAGTTGGGTTATGGCTAAAGCCGCAGTTAACTTGATTGCCGCTCGCAATCTCATAAACATACACGCCGATCGGCAATGCTTGGACCGGCAGTGATGAATTAAATGATGTAATAGTGCCCGCGCCGGAAACCCCAATATCAAAATACGTGGCCTGCTGGATCTTGTTGTTAGCCGTGTCAAGCTCTAGCTTGCCGCCAGCGAAGCGCAATCCGCTGTTACTTGCCGCCAAATCAACTGCAATTGATGACCCGCTGACTGCGACACCATTACCACCACTATAAGTAGTGCCAAGCTGTGCCTTGACAAACGTCAGTGCTGTTGTGCCCAGTGTAATCGTACCAGTGTTGGTTAGCCGCCAGGTTGAACCAGCATTTGCAGCAGTACCCTGCTCAACAATCCAAAATGACCCCGGCGTTATCTCACCAGTCGCATCTTCGCTACTGCGGCGCGACCAAGCACCTGCCGCCACCACATAAGTGCCATTTGCTGAAGCTGTTGTTTGCGCGGTAACTAGCACCTCATCACCAGCCACCAGTGCTACGCCATCAATTGTCTGAGTGCCAGACAGTGTGATATTTGCCGTGGACACAACCTTGACTGATGGCTTTGAATCAGTGTTATTGCGCACCGCCTCCAGATCGGACAAACGCACGGCATCAGAGCCAGCGGTTGGTTGCGCGACATTGATAATACGTTGATTGTTTGCATTTAGCGATGCCGCTGGTGCAGACATCTGGTCTAGCCGCGAAGCGCGAACCTGTGCGTCGAAGTTGCTAATGGTTGCTGCTGTTTGCGTGCCAGTATGATTTGCCCGCGCCAGCGGGTTGGTCGCCAAATTTGAAATGGGAATATCTGTCCGCTGGCGGGCATCTGTCGAGTAGTACTCAAGCCCGTTCCATACCTTCAATGAATACTCGGTTGTGTTGAAGTGCACACAGCCGTGGCTTGATACACCTGCCGACGGGTCGACTGCGAGGTTTTCAAATCGCAACTGGAGCAGTTGCTGGCGCGTCAGGTTAACATTGTCTACAAAAACAATTGTCATCTTAAGTATGCCTTGCCCGCAAATGGGGCTGTAAAAGTAATGGTTAACGTATTGGCATCGAGGTACTCGATGCCACCAATGATTGTACTACCGGCTGTGTCAATAACCGTGACAGCCGGATATGCATTGCGATTGTGATTGATTTGCCACGCCACTGATGGCGAGCCGAATATGTATTCACCGCAAATAGCAGTGGAAGATGCCGCCGATGGCGCGAATGGCGATGTAACACCTGTAGATGGTGCGCAAGCGATGCAATTAGACTGTAGCACCGCAGGCATTGAGCTTGCCGAATCATCATACATTGCATCACTATCAATCACGCACGAAAGCCGAGCGTGATACATATCCTGAGCCGTCGCCGAAATAACCAATGCGTCGCGCACTATTTCGCCGCTATTGCTACCAAAGATAACCCGCGTTGGCACTGGATTACCAATACCGCGCAAAGAGATGGCTGGCACTGAACTCAACACCAATACGTTATCAGCAGAGCCGCGAGAGGCGGGATATAACGAGCTAAATGCGCCAGTACTCGTTGAAAATCCAACGTAGTGTTGCAACGGCATCTCCCAGCGCATCGCAGTCGTTAAACTGATAGTCACTTGTCCACCAGTTAGCGAAACACTTTCAATATCAGCTTGCTGTCCCCACCTAACACGGGTTAGCGCAACAGCAACGCGATCCCCCGGATTAACACTAAATCCTTCCATTTCATGCAAGGTCTCAATGAACACTCGGCGATATGCATTATTCTTTGCCTTGTACATCGCCAATCGGGATGCGTGCAACACAGATGTCACACCCTCCAGGCGAATATTGGCGGGCTTCGACGGGTTGGTGTACGGACTAATGACAGGGGTTGTTGCCCAGGTATTTGTTTTGTTATCCCAGTACTCAGCGACGATACTGTCCGTAGTATCGTCCGTGGCAGTTATGTACTTAATCGACAAGCTGCCAGCAACTGTGTTGCCGTCGTGTATGGCTAGCGTATAGCTGCTTTTTAATTCGTCGCGGTTGAATCGTATCTTGCCCGCGCGCTGATACCATACTGCTTTCGTCACCTCCAAGCATGTTGACAACGCACTGCCGAGCGGCATCGTTTGCTCATGTATGTAATCAAACCACTCCGCATCGTAACTGGCTCTTGCAGCGCAACCAGCCATTTGCTGCAAGTTAATCTGGTCATCACGCAACTTGCCGCCATATCCAGCCTTCAACATGTCGAGTGCAGCCCACAAAGGGTTGCGATTTTCGCGATACTCCCAGAGATTCGTCCACACATAATCCCAGCCAGTCACAAGACTACTAATTTTGCGGTTTGCCGTACCATACAACTTATCCGTTGCCTGCATTTGCACATACAGCATTGTCAAGCCACTAGTCTTGGTGGTTTTATTGCCGATGAACGCCTTTAGCGCAACCCATTTGATCTGATGCCCGCCGCGCACACTCATATCTTTGGCATCAGTGCGGCGCATACGCACCTCGTGCCGACCCGACTGCTTAGTCATGAATGCATACGTATAACGCTGAAGCTTATTTGTTGCCTCGGTTAACGTTAAATGCCCATTAACAATGTACGGCTCATCCCAACCAGTTAGCGCGTTACCATCATCATCAACGGTGCGGAACTGTATTTCGATATTGACGCTGCGCGCCGCGAATGATGAGTCATCATTCGTATAAAACAGCAATGCCTCCAGGTCAATTTCATACGTATTTGCCGTCACACCCGCCTTTTGCACAATGAAGCCACCAACCCAGCCATCAACCGGATAGCCATCTTCGTTACTAGCCAATAGTTCCTGACCCGAAACCTCGCCGCTATAAACGACATTGTACGGCGATGTGATTGGACCGGGTGCGGGGCGACCAGCCAGCCCTTGCGGGTATGGCGACCTGACCATATTCCCACTATTGTATTGCAATAGCACTTCATCGCCAGTTGGAGCGTGATAAACATAGCAATAACGCACAGCTTCGGCAAAGCCATCAACATTAGATTCGCCTATCATGGTTTTGTGAATCGTGTGTTTGCCGTGACCAATAATCAGAGCCATATTGAGAATCTGCTCATCATTATCGGAATCATAAAACGAGTAAACGCTTGCAATATCGCCATAAACCTTGCACCTGCCGTAGACTTTGCGGTACGGGCTACCAATGCGCACAGCATTGCCTTGAGCCTGAATATTGTACGTCGGCGATGCCTGCTTAATATCGACAGCCTGCTGAGCAGAAGACTTTGGCATTGGGGCGATAGATTGAATCAGTTTTGAGCCGCCAATCATCACTGCACCCATGATGAACTGCCCCGCCATTGTCAACCCGCCACCCGCAGCAACGGTTGCAACCCCTAGTGCGCCACCAATCGCCCCAACCGCATATGGCGCAACGACCAATAGCGCGATGGATAACACTGTTGCCAGTGGGTTTTTGCTATCACCGCCACCGCCTTGAAGCTGCGGAACAAACAGCACCGCATCATCATCACTCAGTGGCAAGCCCCAGTCTTTGCGCAAGACGGGACGCGTTTCGCCGCCACGCACCAACACCGCTATCGTCGGCAGTGGAAATTCGCCCGTCACAAACGCCGCCTTGCCAACAGCAATGCTTGAGGCTACCGCGCACCGAGCATCACTACCGTCAATTGACAATAAATAGCTAAATCTTGCCATAATGCCGCCACACCTTTAGTACGCGATAACCTTGCAACCGGAGGGTTTCCTCGTCTGCCACCATAGGAGAGAACCCCTGCGACGCATGAAGCCAGTGACCATCCGCCCCACCCAGACAAATCGCGTAATGCTGCGGTCGAGTTGCCAGTGTTAGCTGTGCCACATCGCCAAACCATTTCTCACCCGCCACCAAATGCCAGTTTTTCAGCTCTGGCGCATGTTCAGAATTGCGCATAATCTCGCGCACATCGGACGCTGAAATCTGAAACTCAGGCAGAACCTCGGCAAATTCACGGTGGTAGAACTCACGAACCAACCCCCAGCAATTTACGCCAGAACTGTTATCAGCACTCCAGCGCAATAGCAGGTAGTGACGCAAATCAAACACAGGGACAGGTATCATTGGTCATCATCTCGGTCAGATAGTTCTTTTGCATAATATCGGGAACGGTTAGCACGGCCTCCACGGTTCTGTCGGTGGCGACCGGCGCGGTTACTGTCATATCACACGGAGATACTTGCAAAGGCACTGCCAAGTTATCATCGCGATATGAGCGCACAACAGCATAAACCGGGGTGCGACTCAGGGCAGCCAGCTCAAGCGGGGCGGTTAATTCACCCGTAACGTTATCAATGCGGATTCGCACTGATGGTGTAGCAGCAATCTCAATTCCGCCCTCGACGATTTCAAGCGGCAGTCCGATGCACAGTACATCTTGCCCAGCATGACGCGACGCGGTGGATTCGATCCGCACCGTCACATCCGCCCAATTTGCGACACAAAATACCGATGAATCCCAATCCGCGTGCCACAACTCCAGCACGTACAGCACCACGCCGCCAGCGCACGCGGCGTGCGCCTCCAACGCTGCTTGCGTCCAGACATCACTCATAATCGCCCCCTATAAACCACTTCTGCCAGCCCTGTCGACTCCAATGACATCAGTCGCGCCGACACCTTAACCATGTCTCCGCTAATCGCCTCGTGCTGTGGGTCGGGTAATATGCGCACTAATCGCGATTTACTAACACCATCCAACCCCAGTACGGGTATTGACACTGGCTGCTCGCCACAGAGTGCGTCGAACTCATAGAACCCGAAAAACAGAGCGGCTTGTGCTCTACTCATGGTTGTTTCAACCGATAGCACACTACTGATCACGGTGCGCGTGCGGCGAATCCGCACCGCCCCAGATTCCATTTCTGATTGTATCGCCCCCGACTTCGGCTGAATGGTTTGCGGCGTAGTGTGCCAACACGGCAGCGATGAAGGATAGATGGGGGCAGTCATGCGTAGTTACCACCTTGTGTTGTGCGCAATGCATTGTAAACAGCACCGCGCCGATTGCTTATTTCGCCAGCGATGTCAGATTTCACCGCTGATTTCACCTGCTCCAACCAAACGCGCATGACCGCATTGCCATCGCCGTCCGTAGCTTGCTCTTGCTTTGATACTGCAACATTCGACCCTGTATTATTGATAATCTCAATGCGTGGGGCGACCGATACAGAAACACCAACTGAATTGCCGTTAGCTGTGGGAACTTGCGCCGATGTTGGCGCATATTGGAAAGTACCACCATTAGCATAGGCATTGATGCCGCCGAGCTGGCGTGCATCCACTGCCAATTGACCGCTTGCTACACGCGTTACCGGCAGATCAATAATGCCAGTGGGGGTTTGTGCCAAAATGCCGCCGCGCGGCATGGGCATAACCGCTTCGGGATAGCCAGCTTCAGCAGCGACCGCCAACTGACGGTCTGGCGTGTGAAAGAAGGTCGGACTAGACAGTACTTGGTTATGAAACGTATCGCCAGCCGCGTAAGCACGAATACCAGATGAATCAAAATGCCCACCATCGCGAAACCCAAAAAGCGATAGCAGCCCACCACTAGCGCCGGATAACCCACCCCCGATGGAATTGAAAATACCGGAGAATTGCTGACTCGTCGTGATTGACTCAATCAACTTATCCAGCACCTTATCCAGCAGCGGGATGCCGGTATCAGCCATGTTCTGGAACGCGGATGTCGCATCTGAACGTATTATATTGGCGTAGCCTTGCGCCGCTTCCTTATTGGCTTTCAAGTGCTCCAATTCGCGCTCTTGCTGCAACTGCAATTGCGCTAGTGCGGGCGTTAGACCATCTTGAACAGTCAATTGCCACAAGCGATATCGATCAGTCGTCAGCACAACCTCTTGTCGTGCAACGAACGTATCGTGCTGCAACTGTTCAAATACATTACCAATCTTTATATTTGTCAGTATGTCGACTTGGGGCTGATCCAGCACCTGGTCTTGCAGACCGGAGCGGTATTGCTGCACCGGATTTGCGCCAATACCTGCCCGCTCTTTTTGTAATGCCGCTTGCTGCTCTGCGAAATTCGCGGCAGCCTCCTCTTGAAGAATATTCGCCGCTCTCGCACTACCCAAATCCATTGCTGCGACTTCGGCAGCGCGGTAAGCGTAGGCAGTTTGAGTAACAGCAGCGGCGTGATCCTTTGCGGACTGGATTAACTTGTCGGACTCAAGTTGAAGTTTACCCTCAAGTAAATCACCAATCTGCTGTGTCGTGACACGGGTCTTATCGAACTCGCCACCATACGCAATGACTGCCTGCTTTGTCGCCACGGTCTTTACATTAATCTGGTCTAGAGCAGGTATGGATTTTGCGTGTGAATCTGCGACACTGACCGATGCCACTGCCGTGCCTTTAGTTGCCGCCTCAATCTGTGCAGCAATCGCAGCGCGTTCACGCATTTCGCCGAGCTTATTGGCGGGGCGTTCGTAGTATTGCGATACCGCCGCAGCCTTAGCTTGTACGGTATCAGCCGCATCCAACTGCCTACCCGCACCTCGCTCGTTACCGCGCCGTAGTTCGTAAACAACAAACCTAAGCTGCTCCTCCAATGAGGATGACTTAATGTCTTTGCCAAATACATCAGCAAAAACAGCCTGTCTGTCACCATGCCACTGCGCAACCCCGTAGGCCTTCCCGCTGTCACCAATCGCGCCTGCCCGAAACTCACTCTCTTTTTTAAGGTTAGCGGCAATTGCTATGGCGTTTTGGTAGCTCTCGCCGAGCTTTTGCAGGATGCCAACAACCTGTTGTGCATTGCCAGCTTCCGCACCACCCAATGGCTTGGCCGAAATACTGCTAGATGGAACATTAATCTTGGATGCGGCAGTTGCAACGTTAGTAGCGGATTGACTGGCGGCATCCATAGCCGCTTGCAGGTCTCGCGCCGCCTTCACTGCTTTTTCGGTTTCCGGGGAAATCTGCTTGATGCCATCCAATGCGCTTGGCGACACGCCCGCCTTATCCAATTCCATGAGGTATTGCGCCGCGATGGACTTGGTTTGCGCAGCTTGGTCATCCATCAGTTTTTGGCGTGCTTCGAGATAGCTATTGGTTTGCTTTCCGGCGGCATTCAGTTCGGCTTCGGATTTACTCAAACCTTTTAGGCGGTCGTCAAAGTAACCTGCCGCCAACTCACCCTGCTCAATCGCAATGCGCTGGCGCATCAAGCCTTCAATAACGCCTTGCAATGCCTGGGTGTGAACCTTCGATGCTTCGACCGCTTTAGTCTCTGCCTCGGTTGTCTGCGTCAATGCCTTGGTGACGGCTTCTTGGTTGAAGTACTGCTCTTTTGTCGCAGTAGCTTCATCAGCATAAACCTTACCGAGATTTGCCGATACAGTGGCTGATTCCACCTTCTGCTTTTTTAGCTCAGCTATCTTTTTAACTTGCTCGTCGATAGCCTTGCTGTGCGACTGCAAGACGGTGGTTCCGGCTTGGGCGTATGTGTATTCCCCGCCAATGTACTCACCATTTGAATCGTATTCGGACTGGATTGACTGGTTTTTGAATGATGATTGAGCGCGTTCTAACTCGGCTTTGAGTTGCGTTAGTTTGGCTTCAGCGTTTTTTAATGCCTCGGTCGTGTTAGATTGCAACGACTTGGTTTCAGCCTCGATTTCCTTGCGCCGATCCGCACTAGCGGTGGCGTATTCGGCGCTTAACTTCTTTGCTTCGGCGGTGATTTCATTATTTTTGACCCACTCACCAGATGAAAGCCGGATTGCGTCTTTGCTTTTTTCTTGCTCATCCTGAAGCTGCTTCAGAAAATACACCGAGCCAGCTATTGCAATGGCGAGCGCACCAAATGGACCACCGACAAACGCCAGTGCAGCACCAAGTCCACGCGCCGCACCCGCCGCAACACTACTGGCAGATGCCTGCGCACTCAATGCAACTGTTTGCGCGGATAATGCCGCAGTGGCTTCAGCCGCCGCAATTGTTGCCGCTTGTTGCGCTGGCAGCAGGGTAGTTTGCACCGCGCGCAACCTTGCCATTCCAGTCGCCGCCGCAACCGCCGCTTCAGCTTCGCGCAGCAACATCGCGGCGTGGATTGCGCGGGCATCTGCCGCAACCGCCTCAGCTTGTGCCGTTTGCACTGCCGCCGCCATTTCCGCCGTCGCACGGGCGCGAGTGGAAGCTGTCGCCGCAAGGTTCGCGCCTGCATAACTTGCCAGCGCACCAACCCCACGACCCGCATACAATGTAAATACCGTGCCCGCCGCAACCTCCAGCACTTGCATGTTGTTTGCCAACACTTGCACGCCGGATAACACACCACCACCAAAAGCATTAACCAGTTCAGCTCCCGCTACCGCCGCTTGATTTTTAACACCCGTCAGTGCAGACTGAATATCAGATAGATTTTTTGCGGCATCGGAAAGAACCTTGTTTTGGTCATCCGTAATGTATGCGCCGGACGCTTTGGCAATGCGGTCAATCTCTTTGAGTTTCGCCGCATTGTTGTCGAGGTATGGCAACAGCTTTGATGCGTCATCCGCCAAACCTTCAAGGAGGAATATTTTTTCGCCCTGAGTGATACCTTTGATGTTATTGAGGGCTTCGCCGACCTTGAGGATTTGGTTTGCGGGGTCAAGCGCGGCAATCTCTTTGATTTGGTCGGGCGAAAGACCTGCCCGATTAAAAAAATCAAGGGCTTCACCGCCGCCAGTCGTCGCGAACTCAGCGATTTTTTCGGCGAGATCCTTGAATTGGTCGGCGACCTCGACGCCAGCCTGCTTGCCAACCAATCCCCATAGCTGTAGGTTGCCGCGCGATACCAGCAGTGATTGATTGAGCTGATTGATCTCTGTGTTGTACTGGATTACGTCATTAGTTGCGGTCGCCCACACACCCGCAGTGAGCGCACCGGCAACGCCAGCAATGACCTCTTTAACCGAGCCAAAAGACCGCCCCAACCCCTCATTAGCATCTTCAAGGTTACGATCAACCTCAACACCTGCCGCGCCAAAGCGACGAATACCACCTTCCGCATCAGCAATGCTGGTGCGGAATTGTTGTGAATTGAGCTGGAGAAGAGCCTCAAGTCGCATTGTCATTACTTCTCCTCCTATTGTCTTGCTTGGGTGGCCCCATCCGCAAACTGCCTGAACTCTCTGTACCTGAGCCTGAACTCGTGCGAATCAAAGATGTGTGCAATGTAATTAATGGCAGTAGCAGCGGAAAAATCCCCGCATAACTCATTGGCAATACGCCAATATTCGACGTTATACGGGTGGAGCTTGAAAACCTCAGGACGTGATTCAACGATCCGCCCCGTGATGCGCGCCCAATACGCCGCCTTTTCGGGGCTTAAGCTGGGGATTCCACTGTTTGCGCCGCCGGGTGCGCGTCCTGTTGCCCAGACTCGTCCGGCTTCAATGCGTTTTTTTCGATAACCGCCACGCCAACGCCGCACAGCGAATAGAACAATGCGAACAAATAGTGGTTATGCTTCAGTAGCAGCACGGCATCGCCATCCGTCCACCCCGTCTTGTCTGTTGAGACAAGGAACTTATGCACAGCAACCTTCATGCTTTCACGAAGGCTGGACCACGCCTGACGCGCAGCCAATGCCGTGTCAAAGACAGCATTGTTACGGCGAGCAAGATAATCATCAATTTCACAACGCAGTGTTTCCAGCATATCCAGCTCATCATCATCTGGCGTGCGCCACGTTGCTGTAAATGCATCAATAATCTGCTTATTGAGGCCACGAACTTCCACTTGCAGATCAATTTCAGCAGGGGATTCAATTACGATTTCAATAGCCATTATTTTTCCACCCACGAGAATCCATCAACGATGTCGCACTTGAGCTTCATACCAACCAGCTTATTCGGCAGTACAGCTGGTGTCGGCTCATACAGTTGCGCCTCGTTAACGCCAATAACAACCTTCGACCCCGCGCTCGTGCCAATCTCAAACTCTAACGCAACAGTTGGTGTATTGGCGGAACGATCACCAGCGATGTACGGGTTGAAACCATTCGCCGCATCCATCCAATCTGGCATGGCAATGAACAACTCTAAAGTGCCGGATGCATCGGTATCCATCGGCTCGGCGCGATCAGGTAACGCGCTACAGCCGGTTTGCATGTACTTAACATCCCAACCAAAGCAATTACTACCTGTCAGTGATTGCAAGCAAACTGAACGAGCGCCTATCTTCTTGATAGAGATGGCGTTAGCCTTAACAATGTCAAACAGGTTTGTTAATTGCGCCCCATAACCCGGAGCTAAGCGTGCTACACGATCAGGATGCGCATACCGACCCACACCCTTGAAGCTAACGGTAAACTCCTTGCCAATTTCTACGCTAAACCCAAACTGCCCCCGACAGCCGACGGCAAGGTGTCGATAATCATAACTACCGCCACTAACCGGCTGACGCATCTCCATTGTTAACGCATCAAATGCATCACGAGTGTCGCGCATGTACGTAACAGACGTATCTGCCACTGTTACTTTTTTTGCACCACAACCGAGCAATATTGCAGATAGCGGACTTGGGCTACCAGCAGCACCGGAGCTTGAGTACGGGAATTCCGCAGCAACATCCCAGTACACCAACGCCTGCCGGTTAATAACATCATTCGGGCGCAATGCAGTGCGACGATCCAGCTTTACAACCTCCTCCACTTTTTTAAAGGCGACCGAGCTGGCGAACAATGCCGCCGTCGATGGGAGGGCAACAGCGGCTTGCTCCGTAGCTTCAACACCCACAAAAATAGACTCGCCATAGTCCGACACCTCAACCGTAGCTGGCGTATTAGGTGGTATTGGCATTATTTACTCTCCTGATTTTTAGTAGCTTGCGCACCATCCGTTGACGGTGGCGCAACAGGCGACGGGGCAGGCATGGACGCGGGCACAGGGATGGGCGTAGTTGGGCGTTCGGTTTTTGCAACCAGCACCTCAACTCCCTTTTTATCAACTTGCCACTGGGACATGGGAACTCCTCATCTGTTTGAACATGCTCCGTAATTCGAGATGACGCGCGATGTTGTTTCAAAAATAACGTCGAACTGCCAAAGACCAGACTCTTGGCTCACAAACGAGTCACCAACAACCCACAGCTCAGTCCACTTTTCTCCGGGGCAGAACCCATTGATGGCATCAACAATGGCATCCTTGTAGTCGTAACTCACGTGCTGACTGCTAAGGTTGCGCAAATAAAGTCGCACCCCAACCACTGCGGCGCGCCGCGCCACACCACCACATGCGGGCGTATAGCGACTGGACGGGTGATACACCAGCATTGCCCCAACGGGATGATTCAGTCGGTACGAGTCGGGATTTGCAGGAAACCGCTCACTATGCAGCCCTGGGATTAATGTCGCCAGTTGTGTGACGCACGCATCAATCACATCATCGGTTGCTGGCTGCATAACACCTCAATCCTGTGGTTTGAAATCCCCGCCAGGCGGGGATTTGCTGGCTCTGAAAAAACCGTCATGACGGTTTTATTGGTTACGCCACGGCGTAGTCGTCAGTATTGGCCCAATGTGTCACCGCCAAATAGTCGAGTGCGGGCATTGGTGCGGATAGGTGACTCTCCAATATTGACCGCACTAGTTGCAGCAATATCGAGATTCTCCTTGCCGTCACGTATATCCGTGAGCGTTTTCAATGCATTGCCGTAAGTGCGTGTAACAGCCTCCGGCAATTCCTGCCCCTCCGGTCGCCGCGCATACAAATAATGACGCGCAATGGCAACTGCAATATCAACCAAGGCATCCGTTGCATCCTGCAACGGTAATTCGTAACGCCCGGAAATTTTTCGATTAATTTCCCGCGCGGCGTATGCAATCGCATCATTCACGACGGTTGCATTAATCGCCGTTGCTGCTGGGTCATCATTGCTCAACCAAATCAGCGTTTGACCGGGCATGGCACGTTGCAGATCAGTGACGGTGCAATAAGCCATTACTTAACTTCCTTGACTACCTCAATCAAGCCAGCATCCACCAGCTCCTGAGCATCACTTTCTTTCAATTCAATGACATCGCCAGGTTTCGCAATAACGCCGGGTTTAACCGAAATCGGCGTATCTTTTACTTGGTATTTCATGGTGCACCTACACTGGGGTTTGGATTAAATAGCCAGCAACAATACCCGTCAGATTGGGTTTGCGCTCATAAGTAACGGGGTAGATCCATGATTTTGTTGGATTATCGTAATAGGGCATTTCAGCAATCGGGTTGCCTTCCATTACATAGGTATAACCAAATGATGGATTGCCCACCTCACGATCACCTACTTGATCCTGCGGAACGTAAGCCATCACACAGTTATTACCCCAGATGTCAGTAGCGACACCAGCATCCGTCCAGTAGACAGCCCTCCCAACCTTAACCTTTTCAATACTAAAAAATACCGCCAACAGATCTTCCGTGATCGAACCACCGTTAGTGTATTTGAACTGATCACGCACGAAGGGGTTTTGGCGCAAAGCATTAAAAACGCCCGGTGAGATAATCATGGTATTTGGGTATGCGCCGCACTGCGACCGCACCGCTTCGCGCCCAGCATCCACTGCGATGCGCGGATCAACCGTTCCCACACTCCAGCGTGCGCCAGCCGCCAATGCAACCTTATTAGTTGCTGGATAGCTATTGGTGTCCAATGCGGTTGCTGCCTGATCCACTTCCAGCTTCAACTGTAATGCACGCATGGTTTTCGTCACAGCACCACGACCTAGGTCAATACCGGGCATGGTTTCGGCTGCATCACGCTGATGCTCACGCGGTACAACACCTTCCAGGGAGTGCGCTTCGAGCGCATAAGGAACACCCAAATAACCATACTGGACACGTCGAGTGGTGCTACCGGGCGAGCGAGCGGACGAGTACAGCTGAAACGCTTCACGACCAAACTGCACTACCTTGCCGCCACTGACACGCACTGGAACAAGTGGAAACAAGTTATTACCAACAAACTCTTGATTAGAGTAACCCTGCACCACCGTTGTTAAGATGGGATCGACAACGCGAGCACCTGCATTCGAGATAGACATGACAATTCCTTATTAACGTATTAACGCTTATTCAGCAGTACTTCAATGATGTCACCTGCTGCCGTTGCCGCTTGTAGCGCACGCCCAACCGGATTGGTTGTGCCGGTTGTTGATACCCGCCCAGACGCGTCGGAATAAACCAAAACCCCCGTCGCAATCGCACCACCAACTTCAATCGCTTCCGTACCTTCGGTGGAGATATCTACATACTCACCGACAGGGGCACTACGACGCGCAACCCCAAGCCACACTGCATCAGCGGCGGCAACTTGCGCACCAGTAAAATCAACCAACCGATATTCAGTGATTGCAGATGTCGCCTTGACTGGTAAAATCAACAAAGGGACTGATTGCTTACTCATTACTTCTCCACGGCTTTCACAGCCTGCTCATACGTAACACCATTGGCTTTTTGATACGCCAATGCCTGTGCATGTACCGCATTACGCGATTGATCAATGACATACCCAATTGGGGCGGAAAAATCAGCCGTACCAATGTCGCCGTGCGCCTTACCCTTGGTAGCGTACTCGCCAAATTCAATCACCACGGGATGGTCTTTGAGGTAGTCGCGGAATGCGCTACCCAGGGATTGCTTAGCATCACCCTCGCCAAATTCCAAACTCGTATCGGCTTCAGAGAAGCTTAAAAAGGCCAGCACAACAGGTTTATGCTTGGGTAGTAAACGCCCCTCAGCAACCAAACCGTCGGCAAAATCACTGTGCTCTTTTGCGCGAGCAACGGCCTTGGCTGCCAGCTCGGCCTGCTTTGCTTGCGCCAATTGTTGTTTGAGTTGCTGATTTTCAGCCACCAATGCCGCTTCTTGTTCTGGCTTCACTGTCTTCTCCGCATAATTAACAGGGGGTAATTCGTCCGGCGGTTCTTCGCGCATAGCGGACTGCATCAAACCATCCACTGTATAACTGGGAATAACCTGATCCGCCGCTTCTTTGCCGAACTTGGTCAATAACCATTCCCGCAGGTTGCGCCACAACCCGGCCTGCTGCATATCGTCATAATCCGCAAAATCCAGCGTAACGATTTGCTCACCATCAGTATCGGCAAATTCAACCGGGAGTAAGCCTTTAACAGCGGGCGGTTGCGCACCAAGAAAACCAACATGGCGCAAATAATAAGTGCCTGGTACAGGATTTGACGGTGAGGATGGCAAGTAAAATGATGCAGACACCTTCTTCCATTGCCCTGCATCCACACCCTCTGCAAATGCCGGATTGATTTGAGTGGGTGTTACATACAGATCACCATCACTAAAGAAGATGGATTTAACCCAGCCATACGCGGGCGAATCGTGTTTTGGATGCCCGATAACCAGCGGGGCTTCATGCCTAGCAGGATCATAAACGGCGGCTGTTGCAGCAAGATCGACATCGGTAATTGTCACCATTGCACCAGAAGAATCTTGGCGCGTGCCGGATTTGAAAATATGTATCTTTTTGCTCATGCAACACCAGTACTAACTTGATGTTCACATCATAAAATGCGGAAAGAAGGATGCGGTGAATGAGAAAAATCAGAGATGGTTAAATCAACCAAAGAAGCACTTGAATCAGACCTGCATTATATCGGAAACATAATCATCTAGAAGATCGTTAATGGATGCGATGGCGACAGGTGTTAATTCCCCACTAGGCAAGATTGGCATGTATGGACGCGCCGGAATAGCGACCAATCCACCGCGCCCCGCCTTGCCACCAAATTGATGAATGGCGGCATACGGCACACCAGCAACACCAATATCCATAAAGCCATTGCCTGCACGCACCGTCACACCTCGCGCCAACGCGCCGGATATTTGCAGGATTTTACCAGGCCAAGTACCCGCCTTGGTGCGCTGCTTAATGGTTGATTGGGACAATACAGGCCACTCAGGCTGACCTTCGCGAGCAAAGTTACCCTCAGTTAATGCTAGTAATTCCATGCCAATGCCGCGCATTAACGGCGTAGTATCAGCCAGCTCCTGCCCAATGCGCAACAGCTTAGCCTGCACTGCCGCACTGTCAATCTTTACAATATCACTCATTAGCTACCCACCTGCTTAGCCGCAGCACGCGATAAGTAATCAGCCAATGCCGATAAATCCGTAATACCACTGGTTGCATCAATACCGCGCGATTTTAGCAGGCGGTTAGCAGATCGTTCGCCCAATAGGCGTTTTGCCCGCACTACCAGCACATCATGTATCCATCCCACACCTATTGGTGCAGCATTAAAGCCTGCATCCGGCGCGAAGAAGACCGTCTTTCCAGATTCACCCACAACCTTCATGCCGGTGCGCTTGGCAGTCAGCACCTCGCCTGTGCGCTTATCCACACCAGACTCAACCGTTATGGTCTTGAGCTTGCCCGCGCTTGATTCCACGTCCACACCGCTGCGTCGCACTGCCGATCTCGATAATGGCTTGACGCGACAACGACAATTGAATCCATTGGGTGGGAATCCCGTGATCCAAAACGGATCAGTTGCCAGCAATACCCTGCCGTTCATAGCGCGATGACTAGGGCGCGTGCGCCCATCCATGACCGCCACATATTCCCAATAAGGGTGTGTTGCAGTGCTATCCTGCATCTCTTGCATTCGCGCCGCCATGTACGCGGACTGCATGTTGGTTTGAAAAATAGTGCGCAGCCTCTGCAAGCTACCTTCCTGCACCACTTCCGCGCCACCATCACCCCCCACCACAACCTTCTTCCCCCACCACCCCTTGCTTTGCAAGATGGGGGTTAGTTCATCAGCAAATTGCTTGAATGCTTTCCCCTCTTGCTTCGCACTCAGAAGTGCATCCTTTATATCTTGCAGTACATCCAAGCGCACCACCTTGGCAACTGTAAACGCGCGCTGATGCGCATCATCCAGCATCTCCTGCCAATTCCACGTTATCGCGAAACCCTTTGATTTCGCATAAGCGATTGCTGCCTCAGGCTTCATGCCAAAAATAATAGATAAATCATCAGGCAGCATCTAATTCACCCTTTGCCGTCAGCCGACCAATCACCCCCGCCGCAAACAGCATGTCACCCAGCTTCTCAGCAAGTGACTGCATATCAAGGTTTGGGTAAGCGTCAGCCAACAACCCCAACATCACTTCATAGCTATCGGCCCGTGATAGCTGTGACAGTAAATCCATCAGCATGACATCAGCCTGTTTTTGCAAATTAATACCCTCTACCGCACCATCAATAGCCGACTGATCCGCAAATTCGGCAGGATCAGCTTCGCTAAAATTGGCGGGGGAAGAGAGTGTATCTTGCGGTAGTAAATCCCCTTCGCGCAAACCATACGCAGACATAAAATACTGATTACTGAGCTTTGCACCAGCGTTAGAGAGTCGCTCATCACGACCAGCCTGCATGGCATCAACCGATTCCTGATCCCATAGCTCATACACTGGACGCACTGGTACATCAAAGTTCAGATTGCAAATCCAGTCAATCACGGTATTGATTGCCTTAGTCGCAATCTGCGCGTCACCATCACGTATGTCGCCCGCTACTGACAAGCCCGCCTGCGCACTGGCATTGGTCGAACTGGATTCAGTGGTCAAGTTACTACCCAGTAATGCCGTACTGACTTCGGCACGGCAAAACATCAGCAACCGCTCGTAATTATCAGCACTACTTGCCGTGCCGCCGGATTGCATAATATCGATTGACGCATCGTCCGGTATGACTGCAACCGCATCCTGCACCATGTTTTCCAACTGATCTAGCAGCCGATCCGTATCACCAACCGTGGCGTGGCGGGGTTGCTTGCCGACCACGAACGGCATACCGTATTTCTCTGCAAATGTCACCCAGAACTTCAAACCACCCTTTTTGAAGGCGGTAGGCCAGAAACACATGGACAGATCAGGGAAGCCGTAGGGATTTGCATACGTCGCATCCTGTGTCAGCAGCAGGAATTTACGATCCGGCAATGCCTCGCCCACCAAAGGGGCAGACTTGGAGCGAAAGCGCAATTGATTATCCGCATCAAACACAAACCACTCTGGTGGTTTAGCTATGGCGGCGGTCGGCACAATAAACGAACCCACCTTGCCCCACACCAGCTCGACAGGCTGATAACCATACAAGCACGCATCCATTGCAGACTGGATGATGGATGCAATATCACAGTCATTTAAGATTGCCCGGATATTATTAGTGATTCGACCGGACGCAGCACTGTTGCGAATGCCGCGCTCCAAACCCAATACGGCAGCGCGGCGACGGCGAATTGCACCACCGATAAGCGGGTCGGAGCGAAGATCACGATAAGTCGTTATATCCCGCCCCATCGCCTTCAGCACTGGATCGGGGTTTGGTAGCCACCCCATGTACGACCATGCGTCTAAAAGTGCTCGTGGGCGAGTAGCAATGTGCTGCGATAAATTTGCATCCATAAGTGTATCCTGCCAATATTCAGGGCAACTCTACGCGCACGCGCGACCCAATAGCGGCATTATTTAAATCAGATGCACCACAATACAAGTCAGCGTTTAATGCAAAACAAACTCATCTTGAAACCGATTCAAGATCGTCATTATCAATTCAACTTTTTTTAAGAGTGGCGTTGTAGCCACTAACAAGAACACGCCTTACAGACGCTTATACGCAGGATTTTGGCAACTATCGCAAACAGCAGCGAACGATGCAGGCATAGCCTTGTAGCACACGGATAAAATACCATCTTGCCACCGTTGGCAAAATGGTGCGTAACATAGATATTCACATCACCCACCACATTCACCGTCGCGCCCGTGTTGTTGTAATCCTGCTTCACAAACTACCCTCTATGATTTTCATTATTGTAGTAATGGCAACGTGAATACTAACTGACGGAATAATTACCTAGCGGATGACGAGCACACCTACTTATCTTTATGCTCAGATACAAGAATTGCATTCTTGTCAGTTATATCCAACACGCGAATCCGCGTCGTAATCCCTGAAAAGTCACCAGACAGCTTGTACTTATGCTGAGACTTAAACCCCTCCTTGACGCGCATGATCGCGGTGCGCCCATCACCCTGCATTGACACACCAATCTCATGCATACCTGGAGATACAAGAAAAGGCGCAGCACCTGATGTGCGAATACCATCTATTTCTGCAATTTGCACATGCGCCTGACCCCCTACAAAACGGAACAGCCCAACAATATCACCATCAACTGATGCCGCCTGAGGGGATGTTGAATTAATGTAAGCAGGACCTACTGCACAACCAGACAGTAAAGCCACTAAAACCAAATACTTTTTCATCTTTAATCACCATGCTAAAAGGCATTTCGTAAGCTCAATATCGCGCGATTGCTATTTCCGCCCCCTCCCGCCGCCACTCATGTCAATGCTAACATCACCATGATGATCCCCTTGATATACCCCACCAACCGACCCAAAGGTCTGTGAGAGCACAGACTTCGACTGCCCAATCCCAGCCAATATTGCCATTGCCTCTTTCTGCGTGGATGCACTGGCTTGATGCCAAGCACTCAATACCATTTGCTCTTGCGGATTCATGCCACGACTGTAACTTTTTCCAGTCAGGACATATTGAATATCCATATTCAGATTAGCCAAGGCCAGCAGAACCTCACCGCTAGGCATTGTTAGGCCGCGCTCATATTTACCCCACGACTCTCTACTGATACCACAAGCATCGGCAATTTCATCCTGCTTCTTATATCCAAGACGCTTTCTTTCTTCTTTTATTCTCTCAGAGATTTGAGAACTCATATTCTTTTTTCCGTTGACAATGAGAACTTAAGTTCTCATAATTAACCCAAGCTTAAGAAATTAAGCCAGCAACGCGAAAGACAGCCATCCAAGTCTACTTTCGCCGTTACAACCCATTGCGCGTGACACAAGGAAACAACCATGCCAAAACCCATAGCAATGCAACAGGCGGCAATCCCAAAGCACAGCCTGCCGTATTGGTACAGCAACACCAAACCCATCACTTGGCAGGCACTTGCACTGCCAGTGGTGCGCAAGAAATGCCTCGAATGGCGGCTTACTGTCATGTACCTAAAAAACAGTTTAAAGCTGTTTTGGCTGCACATTAAAAGCCTAACAGGTTAAGTGATTATGAACAATGCACGACCAATCAAAAAACGCCGTAAGCAAGCGGCAACGCCTGAAATCACGACCGTGGAACGCCGCTTTGCACTGTATCGAGCGGGCAAGACCCAGCGTGATTTAGCCCGCGAGTTAAATGTATCACCCGCCGCCGTAAGTGGTGTGATAAGCGGCTTATACACATCTGCGCAAATTGCAAAGAGGTTGTCGGAGATAACCGGGATTGAATTAACCCAACTATACCCAGACGGTCGTTACAACATTACTAAGAAAGGCACGAAACAATGAGCAATAACATTATCGTTATTTGCCGCCGCATGGTGCGCGGCAAAAGCGAAGAGACCCGCCATTGGCTGCAAGACGTGGAAGCGTTTTATGCCGAATCAAAATACGTCTTACTGAGAACCATCGGCGGCACGGAGCATTACCCAACAACGCTATTTAGCGAATCCCTCAAGTTATCCAATCCCAATCTGGCAGTTAAGGATATTCAGCAATTCCTTGATAGAGAAATAAAGCATGGGGCATTTATTTGCATCCATCGTGGCGTATTAATCAACCCGCGATACATGGCAAAGCTGCGGAAAAATGCGGTGGGGCGATTAATACTAACCCTAATGAGCGGGCAGCAATACCCAGTTGGACGGCGACACGCGAAAATGGTGCGCAAGCTGTTTAAGGAGCGCGTTCCAAGCGAAGTGGAGACAGAGGAGTTAGTCGCGTGAATGCAAAACACAAACCAAGCCCCAAACCGCGCACACCAAAAAGCCCAACGCCAACCATTGATTACATGGATGCCATTGACAAGGCAAGCAAACCAAAAACCAAACAGGTGGAAAAACCAGAGCCTATTACCGTTTACGCTGATTGGAGATTAATTATTCCATGAGCAATACCAATCAACACCCGGCTTTAAATCAGCACATCGGCAGCGAATTGCAATTCAATGCTGAAACTGTCGCCGAGGCATTAACAAATACCGCCATTAGCTACAACACGGCACATGCGGCCATTGAAGAATGCTTGGCATTACTGGAAATCGCGCAGCAACGCTTAATGCAAATGCAAATGCAAATGCAAATGCATAACGTAAATAAAGGGGAATAACCATGATTGACCCAACCGATAAACTCACCATCAACATAGCCATGAAAAATAAACCGCCAATTGATGATTTCATCATTGACCTGAGCAACCCAGTCACACCAAGCACTAGCGGCCTCGACATGGCGCACGCCAAACGCCCATTCACACCCGTCACTCAAGCGGACATCTCCGAAGTGGCAAACTTGCGTGAAGCCACATTTTCCAAGATGGTAATGCCCGAAAATCCAAATCCCCGCCTGGCGGGGATTTCAGAAAACATGCTAAGCCTTGCTGTTGATCTTGGCGTTGATGCCTCATTGTCAGCCAAGGATATGATCAAAGAAGCGGCGCATGACATGGCGCACGCCAAACGCCCATTCACACCCGTCAAGGAACTCGACACCGCCAAACAAGAACTCGCCACCACCGACGAAATCCAAAAAACCGCCATGACGGTTTTTTCAGAAAGCGAAACTGATCTCGCTATTGAACTTGGGGTGAACCTTGCTCAAGACGCTCTTGAGCTGGTTCAAGACGCGGCATTAAGTATAGGCAAGGCGGCGACACTACTGGTAAAGGCAGGGCTTGAGCTGATAGCAGCAAAGTCATTATGCCAGCACGGAGAATTCAAGACATGGTGCGAAAAGGTTGGAATACAACATAACCGCGCCACCGAAGCTATGAGTTATGCGCGATTCGCATCACAGCTAGACCCGAAGGAGCGCGGCAAGTACCTACTACTTCCAAAGCGTAGCGCGGTATTACTGGCGAATGCTGAACCCGCCTTGGTGGAGTTCTTGCTGGAAGACGGCAACGAAGAGTTGGCGCGTAAGTTGCGCAAGCGTTCCGAGCTAGTCGAGCTTGCTCGCGAACTCACTGAAACCGAAGACGCACTCGGCAAAACCGCCAAGGAAAACGAAGCCCTCCACAAAGAGCTAAAAGCGCTCAAAGAAGCACAATACGCGACAGTTGCCGGTAGCGAATACCCTGCCAGCGTTATTCAATTGCGTAAAGAAGCTGCTGTGCTGGCTGATGAAGCAATTGCATCACTCAGCAGTATTCGCTACCACGCCAGTAACTTTGATTACCTAGGCATTACTGGTTGCGCAGATCAAGACGAGCGCAACATGCACGCCGCTATGTTCCCTTGCCTTAACAACATTGCCAGCATCATCTCGACTGCCACCAAATTGATGAATGACCTGTGCGACAGCTACGGCATTAACCCCGCCGACATTGCTGGACGCACCCATGCACCACTGAACGAAAGCGAGTTGGCAGTCATTGAAGCAGCGCGTGACGTAATGCTGGCACGTAAAAAAGGCAAAGCTGCCGCACGTCAGGGCGACTACAGCAAAAATGGTGATCTTACCCGTGACCGTGGCAGACCACGGAAAGGCGAGTAAGGAGCAAGCCCATGTCAAACATTGTCACCCCACTCAAAGCACGCACCACACAACTAAGCATAACCACCGCCGCACCTCAGCAATCGACTGAGAAGCTGGCGGATGCGCAAGGGCGGTTGCAGTTCGTGCAAGCTGTGAAGGAAAAGATGGATGGCATGGGCTGGACGCTGAATCGTGCTTGCGAGCATATCTACCACCTTGCAAGCACAGCCAGTAACCCACTGCATGTACTAGCCATGCAGTACGGCAAGGGCGGGAAAACGGTTAGTAAGGCGCAAATCGCCCGATGGGTAGATGCTTACCAACGCAAGGGCATGGATGGATTAATCGATAGCCGCAATGGTAAGCAGCGCGGCGAATACGGCTGGGAACTACGCGCCATGCAACTGTATGCACGCCCACAAAAACCCAGCATCAGCGTAGTAACGGATGCCTTAGTGCGAGAAGGATTTGAAGAAGTAGTGTACTCCCGTGTGCGCCGCTATCTCGAATCCTTGCCGACTGACGCAACTACACACAGCACGGGAAGATTGGGCGCAAAAGAAGCGCGACTCAACCATCGCAGTTATACCCATCGCACCACGACAAACCTACCAGTAGGTCATACCTACCAGTTAGATGGTCACACCATTGACGTGTATCTATCACACCCGCAAACCGGAAAATTATGGCGACCCGAACTTACTGTGGTGATGGATGTCGCCAGTCGATACATCGTCAGCTACTGGATTGGTGAGGCGGAAAACGCACAAAACACCCTGTTTGCGCTGGCAGATGGCTTTGTACGCCATGACCATGTGCCCGCCGCACTGCATTTGGATAATGGCTCAGGCTTCAAAGGCAAACTGATGAATGCCGAATCAACCGGCTACTACGACCGCTTTGGGCTGTCGGTCATGTTTGCGCTACCCGGCAATGCTAAAGCCAAGGGGCAGATTGAACGCTGGTTTGGCACGATGGAACGCAGTTTCGGCAAGCAATGGGACACTTATTGCGGTGCTGATATGGCGCAAAGCGTCTTGCGCGACATTGTGCGCAATACTAATCGCGACAAATACAGACCGCCAAGTCTAGCGCAATACATGGATGGTTTGCGGGCTTGGATCGATGATTACCATCACAAACCTCATCGCGGGCTGGATGGAAAAACCCCCACTGAAATGTGGGTGCAACTGGTGCAAGTGCCGCTCGAATACCGCCCTGCCGCCATCGTATTGCCACGCGAAGCCCGCAAGGTACAACGCGGCATCATCACGTTACATGGGCGCAAATACACCCATCCAGCACTCTTCCACTTTGACGGCAAGCCCATGCTAGTCGAGTACTCCGTACACGATGACGGTGTAGTGCGCGTACTGAAGGAAAACGAAGCATGGGTTTGTGACGCAAAACTGATTGAAAAAGAAGATTACAAGCCAGTCAGTCGCATTGAGGAAGAAACACAAAAACGCCTGAAACACCAAATCAAGCGCAAAGAATTGCACATCGAGGAAGCCAAGCGACGTGCTGGTATGACACTCGATCATGAGCCAGCAACGCAAGACTTGCTGGATATAGAGCAAAAGCAAGGCGAGACAAATGCCTCGCCTAAACATCCCCTTAATCACGATGAAATTGTCATTGACTTAACGCTTTGGCAATCACGTCGTGACGAAGGAAACAACCACCTGTAATTATGAAGGAAACAACCATGAGTAACAACACTGAGTCTCAAACCCCGCGCTACCCCGCGCCAACCGAGTACATGGAAACATACAGCGAAGCCAACCGTGTGGCTGTTGGTCACATCTACCAATGGCTGAATAACACCATGGGAATCTCCAAGCAGTGGCTATCAACCACCACTGGATTACCAAACGGTACGATTGCCAGCGTACTGAGCGGCAAATACAACGCAAACCCAACCATGCAACTCAATGCCATGATTGATGCAATTCAGCGCCATGGTGAGCGTGTCGAAAAAGGCATTGATGGCGATGTATTCGCGGAAACCAGCATCTACAAGCTGGCGGTTACAGTCTGTAATCGCGCCCGCACTTACCGCAATTTTGGAGTATTAAGCGGGTACGTTGGAACGGGAAAAACCACCGCACTGAAACGTTATGCTGCCGATAACAGCGGGGTAATTCTGGTGGAGGCTGACCCCGACATGACCAGCACCAACCTGCTGGACGATATTATCGAACAAATTGGCATTGCTAACCCCGGGCAAAGCATTAACGCAAAATTCCGCGCCATCACTAAGGCAATGAAAGGCACTGATCGCCTGATTATTGTCGACGAAGCTGAGAAGACCAAAACCGCTGCATTGGAATACCTGCGTCGCATCCGCGATAAGGCGGGGATCGGGATTGTGCTGGCTGGCACGGAACGCCTGCACGCCATCATTGCCCGTGAACACGGCGTATTTGACCAAATCCGTAGCCGCGCCCCATTTGTTCCACCCATTCAGCGCAGTATTACCAAGGAAGATGCCACGCAACTCATTCGCAATGCCCTGCCACAGGCAGATGACGATAGCGCAAAAGCATTTTGGAGTCTGTGTAAGGGCAGCGCGCGAATGTTGTGCGAGGGGCTAATCCCAACAGTTAAGGATTATGGCCTAGGTCAGGGTCACGAACTCAGTGCAAAACTGGTATTGGCGGTCGCCAAGCAAGCCATGTCCCTCACCCCAGCGCAGGAGTCATAAAATGCGCAAAAACAGTAAATACAAATGCACCTCAGTGGATGCCGAAGAGTGCATTGGGTCGGCATTAAGTCGTGTCATCACCACTCAACACCGCGCAAAAAAAAGCATTGACCAGGACGGTATACATCTGGAGAACATTCGACTGCTGTCACGGGTGCGCAAAACAAAAACTGGGATGGAGTTACGCGACCGCTTCATCTGGAGCATGACTAACCTCTACCGGCAAATCAGTAACACCACCATCGCAAAACAAGCAGCTTTAATCATCAATACAGCACGCAACGGAGATCAACCATGACCGATCAACAACTACTAAACGGGCGCGATGTAAGCCTACTGAACACTATTAGCGAGGTTTACGGCACAACTAAAGCACTCTTAACGTTGGGCTTTGACATCACTGACATCATCGTAGAGCGCAATACAGCTCCGGTAATCTGGGTTAAGAAACCTTCGCCTGCGCAATGTGACCTGTTCGCGCACATCACCTTTGAGCGACTGGCAGGGCTAAAAGACAAAGATGTCGACCCTGTGGCCTGGGGGGAGTTTCGCGGGGCGAAGGTGATGTGGGACTTTAGTAGCGACCAGCAGAATGGCGACTATCGCTTAGTGGAGGTGGTCGATCTCCGCAAGGCGGCAGCATGAACTGCAAAATACCAAATGCGGTGCGCGGCGATGTCGTTGGTAGCGTGGCGTGGTTGCTGGGTTGCAAATACGGTTCAGACCGTCGCCAATTCAAATTTGCCACACGCCGAATGGAATCTAGCCACTTGCGCCATTTCCTGGCGGGTTATGTGACAGGCTATTGCGGAAGAGGGTGGAAGTAATGCAAATCCAATGCCCACATTGCGGCGAAGGGTTTGATTTGCGCGAGGCGCGTAACGATCAGGACTGGCGGGCATTCTGCCAGCTCCTGACTCAAGTACCGCAGGGTGTGCAGGACTCGTTGCTGAAGTACCTGGAGTTATTCCGGCCAGCTAAGCAACCAAACCTACGCAGCGGGACAATGCTAAGGCTGGCGACCGAGTTGCTGCCTATGATATTGGCGCAATCCATTAGCCGCAAACACAACACCTACACCATCACTCACGCATCATGGGCGGGTGCGATGACACACCTGTACAACACCCGTAATAACCTAATCCTGCCACTCAAGGGGAACGGCTACCTGCTCGAAACACTGGCTAATCACGCTGAAAAAGTTGCGGCAAAGCGTGAGGCGGCTGTTATTGAAGAGCAACGCTATGAAGTTAAGCGTGAAGGCGGGATGCGTAAAGCCAGTGAGGTAATAGCGACTCAAGCACAACCATTACAACCAACTACCGATACACACAAGCCCTACGAAAAGCTGCCGGAAATCAGCGAAGAGCAGGCGCAAAAGAACCGGGAGCGCATACAGCGCATGTTAGCGGGCGATTTCACGTTCATTGAGGAAAATTAATATGGCACGCACAAAAGCAAAAGCGGTCGCAGCAGCGACCAACCAAGAACAGGCAGAGCAAATGATTGGGCGACTTGGTGAAGTCCAGCGCGAAATCAGCCGTATCGAGCATGACATGAATGACCAACTGAATCCCATCAAGCATCACTTTGAGGGTTTAGCAAAGCCACTTAAAGAAGAGTTGGTGGAACTACAAGCAGGAGTGCAGGCATGGGCAGAAACCAACAAACCCAGCCTACTCACGGGGAAATTAAAAACCGCCAAGGTGGCGACTGGCGATGTTGGCTGGCGCACATCAACACCATCAGTGCGTATTACAGGTGGCATAGCCGTCGTCATCGAACGACTCAAACAGCTTGGCTTGCATCAATTCATACGTGCAAAAGAGGAAATCAATAAGGAAGCAATTCTGTCAAATCCGACGGAAGCCGAGGGTGTAAAAGGCATCAGCATTACACAAACAGAAAGCTTCTGGATTAAGCCATTCGGCTCAACCATCGAAATCGAAGGAGCATCCAAATGAGCGCGGAATCGCATACCCTAACCGCAAATGAATGGAAACTCATCATAGATGCATTATCCGGTCTCTTTGGGATGGTAGAACTAGAAATAGATGGGTTTAATGTCACCTATCAGCGAGTAAGAGTTAGTCGAGATACATTGGGCATCATGACATATGTTAATAGGGTCTTCATTAGTAAATGGATGGACTGCAAAGATGGGCAACCTGAACATGCAGAAGGGAGAAGATTCCTGCGATTAATCTCAAAACGCGCATACAAACCCAGTGCAATAAAGGACTTTGCCAGAATCGCAGGCAAGAAAGAGGCAGCAAGACTTGAAAAGCTCAGAATTTGTATCGCCAGCCCAGAATGGAAATCACCCAGATCATTAAAAAAGCACTTACTGAACAATAACTGCAACATCAAGCTAGTAAAGGTCACTGAAGTATGAGCGATGTATTTTGGTTTTTTGCATTGGTATTCGCCCTAGCACTATTGGATTACGGCTCAAAGCTGCTAATGACAATGAGTGTATCGGGATGCCAAATCTAACCACCACCCCTTAACCCATTCACCGGGAGTGCTGATGCACTCCCTTTCGCGTTTACGGAGATAGCAAATATGGCTGACAAACTACGATCTAGCGACCTTGCTAAAATACACATGGCGAAAGCCGCACTCAGCATGGATGATGAAACATACAAGTCTCTACTGGTGCGATTAACTGGGCATGAAAGCGCATCCAAGCTCGACCTTGGTGAGCGCACTACCGTGCTAAATGAGTTTCAGCGGCTGGGCTGGGCACCCAAGATGCCCAAGGTGGTAAAAACTGACTGGCGTGCGCCGCGCATTCGGCTAATCCAGTCGCTATGGCGACAACTGTGCACCAAAGGGATCGTGAAAGAACAAACGGAAGATGCCCTGCTTGCATTCTGCAAGACGCTCACAGGCGTTGAGCGGCTAGAATGGACTGATAGCAAAGGTTTAAATGACTGCATTGAGGCGCTAAAATCATGGCAATACCGCACCATGAAGAGAGGTAAAGCATGACAGCATACAACCACCTACCACGCACCGCACGCGAGCTGGCAGACTGCATCGGACTGAGCGACACACTTGAAATCATGCGCGTATACGGCGGGCAACCACTAAGAATTCCGCGCAAACCCAGCTCAAAACTGATGCTAGCAAAGGTTATTAGCAGCGATGCCCTGTATAAGCTGTGCATGACGTATGGCGGCGAATACATTTCGCACATTCCGCAACTGGACAAGATTGATAAACATCGCCGCAACCATGCGATATTTACTGATCACGAAAACGGCAAGCCCATTTCGGCGTTGGCGCGAGAATACAAGTTATGCACCGGTCGCATTTGCGCGATACTCGCAACGGTGCGGCGGGATAAAATAACCACAAATCAATTCAGGTTGCCATAACCTGACAACAAGCAAGCGCTCACACAAGATATTCACACCCTAAGCCAGCCCTGTGCTGGCTTTATTATTTTAATCAGTGGCAAATCAAAACATAAAACTAGCGACAATAGCCAAAACACTGACTGACAGGTGACTTATGTCCCACAAAGCCTTCTTCGATGTTGTCCGCCACAAGTTCTACCCTGACGGACTAACCCAACAACAGGTTGACAACATCAACCTGATCATTGATGCATTCGCACCATTCGACAACCCATACTGGACAGCCTACGCACTGGCGACCGCATATCACGAGACTGCCGCCACATTTGAGTCAATTGAAGAGCACGGGAAGGGTCGTGGGCGAGCGTATGGCAAACCGGAAAACGGTAAGGTTTACTATGGACGCGGCTTCGTGCAATTGACTTGGCTGGACAATTACGCAACCTTCGCCCGTCGCCTAAGTATTGACTTGATCAAACAGCCAGAATTGGCACTGCAAGCAGATATTGCCGTACAGATTATGGTACTGGGCATGACTAAAGGGTTGTTCACAGGTGTTGGATTAGACGACTTCTCCCATACTGACGGCACTCTGGATTACCTGCACGCGCGGAAGGTTATCAATGGCATGGACAAGGCGGCACTGATTGCTGGATATGCTGAGCAGTTCTACGCCGCACTGACCGCACCCGATGCCACACCAGAGCCGCAACCAACGGTAGTATTACCCGTCAACACCCCCGCACTAACCGCACCAGAACCACAACCCGCCGCAACATTGCTACCCAACCCTTTGGTGACTGCATTCACCTCAAAGATCGTATGGGTTCAACTCGTAGGTCTGGCATCAACCATTACATCATTCTATGGCGTGGAATTAACCGCCGAACAACAAGCCACCCTTGTCAAACTAACCCTCATCATCATGACGATAGCTACAACAATCCTGCGAACCTTCTTCAACCAAGGTAAAAACCACCAATGAGCACCACTATTCCGCAAGCATTACAGCCCGTTATGCAGCAATTACTGGATAGCGCGAAAGCGCAGTACGAAGCACAACTCGACGCACTCCAAAAGGAGTACGCACGCCACATTACCGAAATCAAAAACGCCTTCGGCGCAACCCAAGGAAGCCAAGCCAATGACTAACCACAGAGCCGAGTTACAAGCCGAATGCGATAAGCGTGAATTAAATGCACCGCGCATTACCCAGAACCATGTCGATAGTTGCATTACCGATGAGCAATATCATCAATTCCCTGGTACGACAGTAACGATTTGTCTACTGACGCTAAGAAATGGATTCACTTGCATTGGCGATAGTGCTTGCGCCAGTCCAGAAAATTTTGACCCGCGCATTGGTGCTGACTTAGCACGTAAAGATGCGGCTAATAAAATCTGGAAGCTGGAAGGCTACTTACTGAAAGAGCGACTGCATCAGTGGGTAGCGCAAGGTCATGACAAGCTGACAGACATGGACTTTTACAACTGAACTGGATGATCAAAGTTGGATGATATTGATAGAGCGCAAGCAATCGAAGAAATGCAGCGCGAACAAGCAATCAAGGCAAACCACAAACCAAGCGAAGCCCCTGAATACGATGGCAGCGGCAACCGTATTTGCATTGAGTGCGGAACAATCATTCCGCCACGACGGATTGACGCAATAAATGCTGTGCGGTGCGTGGACTGCCAGCAGGCACTGGAGCAAAAACAGAGGGTGTATGCATGAGCGATGAAGTATTGCGAGCAATCGGCAAGCTGGAAGGCAAAGTCGATATGCTACTAGAGCAACAAAAATCAGTAAGTTCAAAGCTGGACGATCAAGACGCGCGACTGCGCGGCGTGGAAACCAAAGGGGCTGTATACGGCACAATTGGCGGTAGCGTGGTAAGCATTGGCATATCACTACTGATAGCCAGTCTCAAATCAAAAGCAGGTATGCCGTAAGGATTGACATGGCACATCCAGACGAGACCAGATTAAAGGTGAAAACCGCTTATGTGCGCGGGCGCATGACGATTGCTGACGCAGCCGCACACGCAGGCATCGCTGAGGCCACCGCCAAGGCGTGGAAGATTGCCGCCAAGAAGCTAGGGGATGACTGGGATGTTGCCCGCAATGCCGCTCGCCTTGCCGCCGGTGGATTAGGCGACATGACAATGGAAGTCATGGAAGACTTCATCCTGCAATTCAAACGCAGCATGGAAGAGTTACGCAAGGCAGACGGCATCAGCCCAATGGATCGAGCAGAGATACTGGCGCGTCTCTCAGATTCCTACGTCAAAACCATGAAAGCCGCGTCATCCAGTAACAACAATCTGGCGCGTTTGAGTGTGGCACTGGAAGTGCTGGAGCTATTCGGGCAATTCATTCAGACCAAATACCCGCACCACGCCCCTGCATTTGTCGAGGCACTGGAGCCATTCGGGGCGGAATTGGGTAAGCACTATGGCTAATCGCGACATCAATCAGGACAAGTTCCAGCGCCAACTGGCACAGATGGCGGAAGGTTTCCGGCGCATCATTGAAGCGGAAGTAGACGGCTTCGCCCCCGACTCAAGCGCCCGTCAAAGCCGTATTGAACAGTGTTCAACGAGCCTTCAAGCGTTTGCCAAACTGTACTTCCCACATTATATAAAGTATGCGCCATCTGAGTTGCACACCTATTTGTTTGAGCGCTTGCCCAAACTGGTAGACGCCCCCAAAGGCCGCCATCTGGCATTAGCCGCGCCACGGGGTGAAGCCAAGTCCACCATCGCCAGTTTGATCTTTGTGATTTGGTGCATGGTCTACGCCAAAAAGCACTACATCTGTCTGGTCATGGATAGCTTCGACCAAGCATCCGCGATGATGGAAGCGGTAAAAGCCGAACTGGAAGCCAACCCACGCTTACAGATGGACTTCCCCAAAGCCACTGGGGCGGGGCGACTGTGGCAGCAAGGCGTCATCGTCAGCGCCAATGACATCAAGCTACAGGCTTTCGGCTCCGGCAAGCGGATGCGCGGCTTACGTCACGGTCCACATCGCCCCGACCTGGTGATTGGTGACGACCTGGAAAACGACGAGAACGTCCGCAAGCCAGAGCAACGCGACAAGCTGGAAAGCTGGCTGAAAAAAGCCGTGTTACAACTGGGTTCTGCGGATGGATCAATGGATGTAGTCATCATCGGCACGGTGCTGCATTACGATTCCCTGCTATCCCGCCTATTGCAAAACCCATTGTGGGAACACGCCAAGTTCCAAGCCATTACGCAGTGGCCTGACAATATGTACTTATGGGACAAGTTTGAGGGCGTGCTGCTGGATCAGGGCGAAGAAGCCGCTTTGGATTTTTACGCCAGTCGGAAAAATGAAATGGATGCCGGGGCAAGGGTGTCATGGGTAGCCGCCCGCCCACTGGTGCGACTGATGATTATCCGCGCCCGTGACGGTCATGGCGCGTTCGACTCAGAACATCAGAATGACCCTGTGTCAGGGGAAGATGCCCCCTTTGCCAACTGTATCCAGTTCTGGGTAAACCGACTGCATGAGTGGGCGTTCTTTGGGGCGTGCGACCCATCGCTAGGGAAAAACGGCAGCAGGCGCGATCCATCCGCCTTGCTGGTTGGCGGGTTCAACCGTGCGACAGGCGTGCTGGATGTGGTCGAGGCGCAAATCAAAAAGCGGGTTCCCGACCGCATCATCGAAGACATCATCAGCTTGCAGATGGAGTACATGTGTCTGGTATGGGGCGTTGAATCCGTGCAGTTTCAGGAGTTTCTACGCACCGAGCTGATCAAGTGTAGCGCTGCACGCGGCATCCCCATTCCTGCCCGTGGCATCACCCCGAATACCGATAAGGTGTTGCGCATCGAAAGCCTACAGCCGCATGTTTCCAATGGCCTGATCCGCTTGCACCCATCACAAACCACATTACTGTCGCAGTTGCGGCACTTCCCTAAGGCCGACCATGACGATGGCCCCGATGCACTGCACATGCTATGGATGCTGGCAGTATCTGGCTCTGGGGCAATCGCAAGTCTTGCGTCACGCCCCCGTCGCAACAGAGGTATTAATCTGGGCGGGTTCTAAGCTAATGTTTGGCTAGTTCTGGGTATTTTTCGGCGCACTTTTAGCTAAAAATCACAAAAAATATTAACATTTCAAACGTAAATTATTGGCTGTTCAATGTCTATGTAAGTCTATGTACTGTATGGTTTTTTCGGGGAAAATCGGCGAAATCGATCTTTTACATTTCTAACGTCCCCCCACAGGAGCGTGAACAGTTTCGGCTGGCAACGATTCAACGCAATGCGAAATCGCTTTATCAGCAAGTGAATAATCTACTGGATTTAGCCCGTGTGGATGCGGATCGTATGCCAATGGTTTACACGCGCACTCATCTCATGGGTTTGGTGGAAGAAGTGGCTGCCAGTTTCGCAACAGCGGCGGAAGATCGTGGCATTCAGCTAAATGTACAGAGTGATACACAGTTAAAGGCGGAAGTGGATCGCGCGAAATTGGTGCGTATTCTCAGTAATTTACTCTCGAATGCTTTTAAGTTCACCCCATCTGCTGGACGCATTAGCTGTGTGCTGGAAGGGATGCCCAACCAGCGTTTCTTACTCAGTGTGCAAGACAATGGCAGCGGTGTAGCGGATGCACTGAAACCGCATATTTTTGACCGTTTTACCCAAGGTAGCGAGGAACTCGGCGCGGGTGGCAGTGGTTTGGGGTTAAATATTGTCAAAGAATTTGTGGAACTGCATCGGGGCACGATTATTGTGGTTGACGCGCCCAATGGCGGGGCCATTTTTCAAGTGGAACTCCCGCTTCATGCACCGGACGGCGTATTTGTTCGCCCTGAACAAAGCAACTTACCCAGCGTATTGAAAAACACCTTGGCGTTGGAAGCCCCCGCGCATTACCCGCTCAATCATCCCGACGTGCGCCCGAATAAGCCGCGTATCTTGGTGGCTGAAGACAATACCGATTTACGTTATTTCCTCTACGAAAGCCTGAGTTACGAATACGACGTCATGCTCACCGAGGATGGCAAAGCCGCCTTCCACGCCGCATTACACCATCCACCGGATTTGATTATTACCGATTTGATGATGCCGCAATGGGATGGCGAACGTTTGGTGCGGGCATTACGCAATCAAGTCAGTTTCCCGAATGTGCCTGTGTTGGTGCTGTCAGCGCGGGCGGATGAGCCATTAAAAGAAAAGTTGCTGAAAGAATTGGTGCAAGATTATCTGTCTAAACCGTTTTCGGCGCAGGAATTACGCGCACGGGTACGCAATCTGGTAACGGTGAAATGCACGGTTGATTTATTACAAAAAGAACTCAATTCCCAAGCCTCGAATATTTTGGAACTGACGACGGATTTGGTGGAAAGTCGTCAATCCTTGCAGCAAAGTTTGACCGCGTTACAAGTGGCGGATCGGCGTTGGTTCGGCTTGTATGAAAACACGGCTGTTGGCGTGGCATTAGCCGATGGTAATGGGCGGATTTTATCGGCGAATCCGGCATTGCAGCGCATGTTGGGTTATGACAGCGATGAAATCTTGGGTTTATCGTTTATTGAGATTACTGAAACCGCATTACGCGCCAAAACCCGTACCAATGTGCATGATGTCATGGACGGCAAACTGCCCAATTACCATTTGCAAAAGCGTTACGAAAAGAAAAATGGCGATTATTTGTGGGCAAATGTGTGTGTGTCGCTAGTACCCGCGATGGCGCAAGACAGCCCGATGCTGGCGGTCATTGTCGAAGACATTACGCTGCGCATGGAAGCCGAACGTTCCTTAGCCGCAACGCGCAATGAATTAACCCGTGTGGCGCGTTTTACCGCAATGGGGGAGTTAGTGGCTTCGATTGCGCATGAAATTAATCAGCCGTTGTCGGCGGTGATTACCAATAGCGCGGCGGCACTGCGTTGGTTGGCGCATTCCACCCCCAATCTGGAAGAAGTGGCGGCGGCTTTGAAGCGCGTGCACCGCGATGCTAATTTGGCGAGTGCAGTGATTGCTCGTATTCGTGGTTTTTTACGCGCTGGCGAAATCAAACGCGAAGCCATTCCGGTGCGGCAAATGCTGGATGAATTACTGCAAATGTTGCAAAGCACGCTGTCAGAAGCGGAAGTGTGCATTCAAGTCGACTTCCCCAATCTGCCGATTTACGTCATGGCGGATCAAGTGCAGTTGCAACAAGTGCTATTGAATCTGATGATGAATGCGCTGGATGCCATGCGAGATTTAGTTACGGAGCGTGTATTACGCCTTGCCGTGAGTCTGGATCAAGCGGGAACGGTGTGTTTTGTGGTGGAAGATAATGGTTTAGGCATTCCAGCGGGCAAAGAAGCGCAATTGTTTAATGCATTCTTTTCCACCAAACCCAATGGTTTAGGCATGGGCTTGGCGATTAGTCGCAGTATTGTCGAAAATCACGGCGGTCGCTTGTGGTTCGAGCCGCAGCGGGCAACGGGCGCGTGTTTTAGGTTCACTATTCCCAATGAATGAGGCGGATATGCAAGCAACGGAATGGGTTTATGTGGTCGATGATGACCTGTCAGTGCGCGAAGCACTCAGCAGCTTAATTCGCTCTGTGGGTTGGCGGGTGCAAACCTTTGCTTCCGCGTTGGCATTTCTCGCCGCCCCGCGTCAGGCCAATGCCGTGACTTGCTTGATTCTGGACATCCGAATGCCCGAATTAAACGGTCTGGAATTACAAACGCGCTTAAACCAGCTTGGGCAAACCATTCCCATTATTTTTATTACCGGACACGGCGATATTCCGATGGCAGTACGCGCCATGAAACAAGGTGCGGTGGAATTTTTGCCGAAACCGTTTGGCGATGAAGAGCTATTAACCGCCATTCGCACTGCCTTAACGCAAGCGCGTAGCTTGCAGCAAGAAGAAAGCGAACTGGAGAATATTCGCCGTCGTTACGCCTTACTCACCAACCGCGAAAAAGAAGTGGCGGTTTTTATGGTGAAAGGCACGCTGAATAAACAGGTTGCGGCAGAACTGGGCGTTTCTGAAATGACCATTAAGGTACACCGCCATAACATTATGCAGAAACTGGGCATAGCGACTGTACCGGATTTAGTGCGGATGCTGGAAAGACTGAACATTCCGTAAAATCGGTTATCATGCGGCTTGTTTTGAACATTAATCTTGAAGCTCGTTATGCCTGAACTCACCCCCGCGAACCTTGAATGGGATGCTTCCGGTACGCCTTTCGCGCCGGATTTTGCCGATTGTTATTTTTCATTGCAGGATGGTCTTGCCGAAGCACGTTACGTGTTTTTGCAGGGTAATGCTTTGCCGCAGCGTTGGCAGGGTAAAGCGCGATTTACCATTGGCGAAACGGGTTTCGGTACGGGTTTGAATTTTTTGGCGACGTGGCAAGCGTGGCAAAATGATCCGCACCGCTGCGATTTTTTGCATTATGTGTCGATTGAAAAGCACCCGATTCAGCGCGAAACCTTGCGTGAGTTATTGGCGAAATGGTCGGAATTTGCGCCGTATGCCGCCGAATTACTCGCTTATTACCCGCCGTTATTAGCGGGTGTGCATCGCTTACGTTTGGCTGGGGGGCGCGTTACCCTGACTTTGTATTTCATGGATGTGATGGCAGCGTTGCCCGAAATCGTGACGGTGGTGGATGCGTGGTATTTGGATGGTTTCGCCCCCGCCCGCAATCCAGCCATGTGGCAGTTACCCGTGTTGCAACATTTGGCGCGGTTAAGCCATACCGCTACGACTTTGGCGACATTCACGGCAGCGAGTGAAGTGCGGCGTACTTTGCAAACGGCGGGTTTTGCGGTGGAACGCCGTAAAGGTTTCGGTAAAAAGCGCGAAATGCTCACGGCAACGCTCGCGGTTGCCCAGCACGATGATCATGCTTTGCCTGCGTGGTTTGCGTTGCCTGAACCTGCAACATTACACCGTGCGACGGTGGTGGGTGGTGGAATTGCAGGTTGTCAAATCGCTCGTGCATTAGCCGAACGCGGTTGGGATGTCATCTTATTAGAGCGTCATGCGCGGTTAGCTAGCGAAGCGTCGGGTAATCGTGCAGGGGTGCTAATCCCGAAAATGACGGCAGAAGCAGGTTGGGGCGAAACGTTTTACCGCCAAGCGTTTGTGTTTGCCGTGCAGCAATTACGGTGTCTGGAAGCGCAGGGTTTAAGCATTGATTGGGCGCAATGTGGTGCATTGCAATTGGCACACGAACCACGCGAAGCAGCACGGCAACAAGCCTTACGCGAACGTGGTTTGCCGAGCGATTTCTTGCAGGTGTTGGATGCGCCAGCAGCATCGGCGGTGGCGGGGATTCCGTTGAGTACGGGGGCGAGTTTTTTCCCGCAAGGCGGTTGGGTGCATCCGGCAAGTTTCTGTGCCGCATTAGTGGTGCACGAACGCATTCAAGTGAAGCTGCTGACACCAGCGTTCCACCCTGATCCTGATAGTGTCACGATTGTGGCGAGTGGGCGCGATGTCGACCAATGGGCGCAGACGCAATTTTTGCCATTCATGCCAGTATTGGGGCAAACCAGTTGGGCGGCGGTATCCATGTTGAGTGCGGGTTTGAAAACGACCTTGGGGCATGAGGGCTATATCACGCCAGCGGTAGAAGGGCAGCACATTTTCGGCGCAACGTTTACTCGGAATGTGCGTGAAGCGGCGTTGGATACGCCAGCCGACACGGTGAATGTCGCGCAATTACATGAATTCTTGCCGCAACTGGCGCAAACCTTCGGTACAGTAAACAGCAGTCATGCCGCGATTCGCATGACCACACCGGATCGTTACCCGATGGTGGGAGCTGTGCCAGATGTGGATTACTGCCGCCAAACGTATGCCGAGTTACGTCACGGACGGGTAGGGCAGGTGTTTCCAGCGGCACGCTACCAAAAAAACCTTTATTTATTGGGTGGCTTAGGTTCACGCGGTTTAACGACTAGCGGTTTGTGTGCAGAATTATTGGCAAGTTTATTAATGGGCGAACCGTTACCCATGCAAGCAACGTTGTATCAGCAATTACACCCCGCGCGTTTTTTAATCCGGCAATTGCGGCGTGGCGCGGCGTTGTAAGCGTGTACAAACACAATGACTGTAATAATTGTGGAGCTATTTGAATAGCCTAGGTGCTTAAGATAGCGTGTAGTGTCGTATTAGCAAGCCCTTAATGGAGGTTTGGTATGGCTACGCATGGTTTTAGTTCGGGACGTGTTTACATTGATACGTACCCTGTGCAGACAGTGACTTGGAACGCGCCATTACGTTGGTTACGTCAGGGGTTCGCCGATTTTAAAGCGAATCCAAAGCCGAGTTTGTTGTATGGCGTGCTTTTCACTGCGATTGGGATGGGGTTGCTAGCCATCGCGGCGGCAAATCCCGTATTCATTATTGCTTTACTGTCGGGCTTTTTACTGGTGGGACCGTTTATTGCGGTGGGGTTGTATGACCTCAGCCAACAACGGGAAGAGGGTAAAATCCCTACTTTGTCACATGCTTTTAGTGCATTAAAAGTCAATGCAGGTAGTTTGGCTTTGTTCGCGCTAGTACTCGGTATGATCATGGCATTCTGGATACGCTCTGCTGCGATTCTTACCGGGTTATTTTTTGATGATGCAACCCTACTAACGCAAGGTTGGAGCGCGTTCTTCGCTAATCCACAAAGCATGAATTTTATCGTGAGTTTCCTGTTATTTGGGTTTGCCCTAGCTATGCTGGTTTTTTCCATTAGTGTGGTGGCAATTCCCATGATCAATCATCATAAAGTTGATGTTATTACAGCAATTGTTACCAGTTTACGTGCGGTGATGCGTAATCCGTTGCCGATGATTTTATGGGCAGCTTTAATCGTGAGTTTAATTGCGGTTGGTTACGCTTTATTCTTCGTTGGTCTGATTGTCACATTACCATTAGTTGGACACGCTAGTTGGCACGCTTATCGCGACTTGGTTAAAAATTGAGTAATTGACACAACTAGAACCCTCATTTACGATATTTGCCCACTTGTCAGGGCAAATATCGTATTGTTTTGGCAAGGATCAATGCTGTTTTGCTGGGCAACATGAAAAATAATTAAGGATGAGAGTTAGCCCGTCCACAGGTTTTCGAATATTTAGGGATTCCATCTAGGAGAAATGACGATGAAAAAAATCGTGACGACTGTATCTGCGCTGGTATTAGCGTTGGGCGTATTAAGCGGCTGTGGTGAGAAAAAGGAAGAAGCTCCAAAAGCCGAAGCAGCTACTCAAGCGGTAGCTGATGCAGCGAAAGCCACTGGCGATGCTGCCAAAGCGGTTGGCGATGCGGCGGTTAAAACTGCTGAGTCCACTGCACAAGCGGCGGGTGACGCGGCGAAAGCGGTTGGTGATGCGGCAGCTAAAACCGCAGAATCTGCTGCGCAAGCGGCCGGTGATGCAGCAGCAAAAGCAGCAGAAACTGTTGCTCAAGCCGCTGCTCCAGCAGGTCCGGTTGATGGTGAGAAAGTTTACAAAGGTCTGTGCTTTGGTTGCCACGATCAAGGTGTCATGAACGCACCGAAATTCGGTGACAAAGGTTTGTGGGCACCACGTATCGCCACGGGGATTGATGCACTGTATAACTCTTCACTGCACGGTAAAAATGCCATGCCAGCCAAAGGCGGCAACCCAGCTCTGTCTGATGCTGAAGTTAAAGCAGCGGTTGACTACATGGTTGCGCACAGCAAATAAGCTACTGTACACAAGGCAGCCTTAACCCTGTCACGAAAAGCCCCGTTTCGGGGCTTTTTCTTTTTCCGGTATACTCCCTCTTTTGCAAAATCACTAGGACGTATTGGCATGAATCCCGATCTTGCCCGCTTGCAGCCATACCCATTTGAAAAAATTCGGGTGTTGCTGGACGGTGTTAAACCCGCTGACTTACCTGCCGTGTCATTAGCCATTGGCGAACCCAAACACCCCACGCCCGCTTTCATTCACCAAGCGGTATTGGAAAACCTCAATGGTTTGGCGAATTACCCGCTTACCAAAGGCAGTGTCGGCTTGCGTGAGGCGATTGCTGGTTGGTTGACACGCCGCTTCCAATTGCCTGCTGGCAGTGTTGACCCCGAACAGCATGTGATTCCGGTGAATGGCACGCGCGAGGCGATTTTTGCTTTTGCCCAAGCGGTGATTGATCGCACGGCTGATGCGGCGATTGTCATGCCGAATCCGTTCTACCAAATTTACGAAGGCGCGGCGTTTTTAGCCGGTGCAGAACCCGTCTTTTTGCCATGTGTGGAAGAAAACGGTTTTATCCCCGACTTTGCCGCAGTTCCAGCGAGTGTGTGGCAGCGTTGCCAATTGCTGTATTTGTGCAGCCCCGGTAATCCGACGGGTGCGGTGATTCCGCTGGCAACTTTGCGTCAAGTGTTGGAACTAGCAGAACAATACGACTTTATTGTTGCGTCGGACGAATGCTATTCCGAACTGTATTTCGATGAAGCGCAACCGCCTGTCGGTTTGCTCCAAGCCGCTGCGAGCATGGGCAATACTGCGTGGCAGCGTTGCGTGGTGTTCCACAGCTTGTCGAAACGTTCCAATGCGCCGGGGATGCGTTCCGGTTTCATTGCCGGGGATACGGATGTGCTCAAGCAATTCCTGCTGTTCCGCACTTACCACGGTTGTGCCATGCCGCCGCCCTTCCAAATCGCCAGCATCGCGGCATGGAACGATGAAGCCCACGTTCAAGCCAATCGTGAGCAATACCGCCAAAAATTCGCCGCCGTTATGGAAATTCTCGCGCCCGTATTGGATGTGAAAATGCCGGATGCGGGTTTCTATCTGTGGCCTAAGACCCCAGTGGATGATGAAACTTTTACCCGCGAAGTATTCGCCCAAGCTCACGTCAATATCGTACCGGGTAGCTATTTGTCGCGTGCGGTGAATGGTGTGAGTCCAGGGGCGAATCGTGTGCGTTTGGCATTGGTTGCGTCACTGGCAGAATGCGTCGAAGCCGCACAACGCATCCGCACCGTGGTTGAGCGTTTGTAGAATGCGCAGAATTTTTAGCCCCTTTATTACATGACTATAATGAGTTGGAGAGACAACATGTCACAAGATTTACAAGCCATTATCGAGGCGGCGTTTGAGCGTCGCGCTGAAATCACCCCACGCACTGCTGATCAAGAAACCCGCGATGCAGTCAATACCGTGCTGACGGGTTTGAATAATGGCTCATTACGCATTGCCACCCAACGTGGCGTAGGCGATTGGGAAGTGCACGAATGGCTGAAAAAAGCGGTATTACTGTCCTTCCGTTTGAATGATAACGAAGTGATGGACGGTGGTTGCACACAGTATTACGACAAAGTGCCTTCCAAGTTTGCAGGTTTGAGCGCGGAAGAATTTGCCGCTGGTGGCGTGCGCGTTGTGCCAAATGCGATTGCGCGTCGCGGTTCTTACATTGCATCTGGCTGCGTATTAATGCCGTCTTACGTCAATATCGGCGCGTATGTTGACAGCGGTACCATGGTGGATACGTGGGCAACGGTGGGTTCTTGCGCACAAATCGGTAAAAACGTGCATTTGTCCGGCGGCGTGGGTATCGGTGGCGTATTAGAGCCATTACAAGCCAACCCAACCATTATCGAAGACAACTGCTTTATTGGCGCACGTTCTGAAGTTGTTGAAGGCGTAATCGTTGAAGAAGGCTCAGTGATTTCAATGGGCGTGTACATTGGTCAAAGCACACGCATTTATGACCGTGAAACGGGTGAAGTCACTTATGGGCGCGTTCCGGCGGGTTCGGTGGTGGTTTCTGGTAATTTGCCATCCAGCGATGGTAAATACAGCCTGTACTGCGCGGTTATCGTGAAAAAAGTCGACGCGAAAACCCGTGGCAAAGTGGGCATTAACGAATTGCTGCGCGACATCTAAGCTGCCTGTATTGTGGTATCAAAGGAAAATGCTGGTGTCTGCACTGGCATTTTCTGCCTCTGCTGTTGGTATGTCGGAACTTTTTCATACCAATCGGTCTCAAAACGTGACACCACGTATTCTATGTATTAGCAATAACTAATATACTAAGCCTAAGCAAACACGCTCATTTGGGGATTAAGGATTATTACCATGCAACGCTCCATGAAACGTTCAAACAGCCGCGTACCCGTAGTCGGTGGTTTTGTTACTAATCTGGCAACACTTGTGTTGGTGGGTTTCACAACGCTGTCATCAGCAATGGTGTCTGCCGATTGCTCATTGAATGCCGCGAGTATCGAGCACCGCGCCGATGCGCACCAAGATTCGATTAGCAAATACGCCGACAAATACGGTGTGGATCAAGCGATGGTCAAAGCGGTGATTGCGGTGGAATCTTGCTATAACACGGCAGCAGTTTCACCTAAAGGGGCGCAAGGTTTAATGCAGTTGATCCCTGAAACGGCAGCACGGTTTGGTGTGGATGATTCGTTAAACAGTAGCCAAAACATTTACGGTGGCACACGTTATTTGAGTTGGCTAATGAAGCGTTACGATGGCGATTTATACAAAGCGATTGCTGCTTACAATGCAGGTGAGGGCGCAGTGGATAAATACCAAGGCATTCCGCCGTACAATGAAACCCAACATTACGTGCGCAAAGTCTTGACTGCTTATAACCGCTTAAGTGGGCAAGCGGTTGCCTTGCCAGCCGTGACAACCAGTACAAGGCCAACGGTAACGGCTACCAAAATTCCTACCACAACGGTGGCAATGGTTGGCGGTGCGGTGGTGAAACGTGCCAGTGTTGGTGGACGTGTTTCGGCAGTTTATCAACCTCCGAAATTAGGCATGGCAAAACCCGGACGAGCAGGGTGGCAAGCCAACAAAGCACTCGCCCCCGAACTATTTAAACACTGATTAGGTAGGGGCAGGGACTAACGTTGCAGCATAAACTGACGTTAGCCCTAGCAGCTTACAGATTACGCCACGACCGTTGGGGTTAGGCGTTGTAACAAGGTGGTTTGCGCTGCGACGGGTGTTTCATCTGCGCTCGGTTGACGACGTGCGTAAGTACCATCGGCTTGTAATTCCCACGCTTGCAAATTGTCTTGCAGGTACAAATCAAAAGCTTCTTCGATTACGCGCTTGCGTAGCTTTTTGTGCAGAATCGGGAACGCGACTTCAACGCGGCGGAAGAAATTACGCGGCATCCAATCAGCACTGGAGCAGTACAGTTCCTCATCACCACCATTGAGGAAGTAGAACACGCGCGGGTGTTCCAGAAAACGTCCCATGACTGAGCGCACATGAATATTTTCCGACACGCCCGCAATGCCGGGACGCAAACAGCAAATCCCACGCACCACCAATTCCACCCGTACTCCGGCTTGTGAGGCTTGGTAGAGTGCGTGAATGGCTTGCGGTTCAATCAGGGAATTCATGCGTGCGCGAATCAGGGCGGGTTTGCCAGCACGCGCATGAGCGGTTTCACGCTCGATTTTTTCCATAATGGTTTTGTGCAGCGTAAACGGTGAAGCCAGCAAATGCTTAAGGTCTTGAATCCGCCCTAAACCGGTGAGCATGAGGAATACTTTGTGCACATCTTCGGTAATGGCAGGGTTCGCGGTGAGTAAGCCAAAGTCGGTGTAAAGTCGTGCTGTTCCAGCGTGGTAATTACCTGTGCCGAGGTGAACATAACGGCGTAAGCCATCGTGTTCGCGGCGCACAATCATGCACAGTTTGGCGTGCGTTTTGTAACCCACTACACCGTACACCACATGCGCCCCCGCACGTTGTAATTGGCTGCTGAGGTCAATATTGGCTTCTTCATCAAAGCGAGCGCGTAATTCGACCACGACGGTAACTTCTTTGCCAGCGCGGGCGGCACGAATCAGGTGGTCGACCAACACGGACTTTTTCCCTGTGCGATACAGCGTCATTTTAATGGCGAGTACGCTGGGGTCGGTTGCCGCTTGCCCAATAAAGTCCAACACGGTTTGGAAACTTTGGTAAGGGTGATGCATTAATATATCACCACGGTAAATTTGGGCGAATAAATCACTGCCGTGGCGTTCACCTGCCAATGATGGTGCGGGTTGGAACGGTGAAAAGCGCAAGGTTGGGCAATCCACCAGATCGGTAATCGCCATTAAACGATTCAAATTAACCGGACCATTCACAAGGTAGACATCTTGTGTCGTTAAATTAAATTGTTCCAATAAGTAATCAATGTTGTCTTGTGGGCATTGATCCGACACTTCCAAACGCACCACTTCGCCATAATTACGTTGCGGCAATTCGCCACGCATCGCTTGCAACAGATCATCGACTTCTTCCTCATCGACGTACATATTGCTGTTGCGCGTGAGGCGGAATTGATAGCAACCCAACACGTCCATGCCGGGGAATAGGCGTTCAATGAAGGCGTGCAGGATTGAGGACAAAAATACAAAGCTATTGGCACTGGCTGCCATGTGTGCGGGTAAGCGAATCAAGCGCGGTAAGGTGCGCGGTGCTTGCACAATGGCGGTGTCAATTTTACGCCCGAAAGCGTCTGTACCCTGCAAGCCCACAATGAAATTCAAGCTTTTATTGAGGATATTGGGGAACGGATGTGCCGGGTCTAAGCCTAACGGATTGAGCAAAGGCATCAGTTCGCGGTCAAAGTAATCGGATAACCACGCGCGTTGTTGTTCCGTCCAATGATTACGCCGCACAAAATGAATGTTTTCCTGTGCCAGTGCGGGAATAATTGCATCGTTTAATAGTTGGTATTGTTGTTCAACCAGTGTGTGTGCCGTGCTGCTAATGTCGCGTAGTGCATCCAACGGTGACATACCATCCGCGCCAATTGAACCAATGGCTAAGTTCAGTTGTTGCTTTAAACTAGCGACACGCACTTCAAAGAATTCATCGAGATTAGAGCTTGAAATGCATAGGTATTTCAGGCGTTCTAATAACGGCACGCTAGTGTCTTGTGCCATTGCTAAGACACGTTGATTGAAAGCCAGTAAGCTCAACTCGCGGTTGAGGTAAAATCTGGGGTTATCTAAGGTTAGCGATGTGGATGTTTCCGGTATCATGGCATTTTCCCTGCTTGTGGTTTTATCCGGTTGCGGGCAACCATAGTGTTGTTCCGTGACATTTTGATGACAGCGATGGTAGATAAAGTCATCTTCCCCGTGCAAAAAGGTATAGCGTGGGGGTACTAAGGTAGGGCTAAAACAGTTTGTAGTTATGGTTCTCATTCTGGCTGCTGCATTATGTTATATTATTCTTCGTTTATTCGCTTGCAAAAATCACTTATGATAATCAATGCGGGCTAACAAATAAAAAATGAGGCGATATACTGTATGTTTGAATTAATCAAGTCCGGCGGCATTATGATGTTTCCGCTGATCTTTAGTTCGATTATTGCACTGGCTATTATTATCGAACGCTTCCTTGCGCTACGCTTACACAAAGTTGTGCCACCCAATGATATTGAACTTGCCCGCAAAATGGCGGGTAGTGCCAAGCTGAGTGAGACACAGATTGATGAATTACGCAACAGTTCCCTCATCGGGCGCGTGTTAGCCACGGGTTTGGAAAGTCGTGAACTGCCACGCCACATCATGAAGGAAAATGTCGAAGAAGCAGGGCGGCACGCAGTACACGAGTTAGAACATTACCTGCCAGCCTTGGGGACGATTGCGACCGCTGCACCGTTAATGGGGTTGTTGGGCACAGTGTTGGGGATGATTGCTGCATTCAGCACGATTACAAAAATTGGGGTGGGGAATCCGACTGAGCTATCATCTGCGATTGCGGAAGCTTTAGTCAGTACCGCTATTGGTTTGTTTGTGGCGATTCCGGCACTGATGTTTCACCGTTATTTTCGGGCGCGAGTGGATCATTTCGTGGTGCGTATGGAACAAGAAGCAATGCGCCTAGTGGAAATTACCAATAATCAACGGCGTACTGCGCCAGCACCACCAGTTGCACCAACGGCTAATGCTTCTGCTAGTAGTGCGGCAGCAGCAGCAGCGGCAACACGTCGTCCACCGTTGACTCCTGCACAACAAGCAGCGATTGCAGCGGCGCGTAATGGGAGAACGTCATGAAGTTCAGTCCCCGTCGCCGTGACGATGATATTGATATTAACGTGATTTCGATGGTGGACATTCTGTTCGTCTTGCTGTTGTTTTTCATGTTAACCACCAGTTTTACCAAAAATGCCGAACTGAAGGTGGCATTACCCACAGCGAGTCAAACCACTGAAGTCACCAGCGGAGATAAGCTAGAATTGGTCATCGACGGGCAAGGGCGGTATTACATTAATGGGCGGGAAGTGCTCAATACCACGCCGGAAACTTTGTTCCAAGCGATGAGCCAAACCTTGGATGAATTACCCAATACGCCGCCGTTGGTGATTTCGGCTGATGCGAATGTCAATTACCAAGCAGTAGTGACAGCAATGGACATTGCCGGACGTTTGGGCTTAACCAATTTCTCGATTGCCACTACGCAATCGGAGCGTAAAACGCAGGAATAGCAGGAAGAATATAGGCACAGGATGACTCACACGGAAAAGCCCCTTTACGATGGCGTGCAAGTTTACCGCCGCTTAGTTGGTTACGCGCTGCAATATTGGCAGTATTTGTTATTGGCAGTGATTGGGCTGGTGGTCAGTGCAGCAACACAACCCTTGTTTTCATGGATTTTAGGGCCATTACTCGATAAAGCGATCCTGAATCATGACCCAGAGGTGATCCAATGGTTGCCGTGGGGCATTATTGGTATCTTCTTATTGCGTGGTGGGGCAACGTTCCTTTCCGGCTATTACATTGGTTTGGTCGGACGCTTGGTAACGAAGACTTTGCGGGATCAAGTTTTCACCCACATGCAACGTTTACCCGTGGGTTTTTTCGAGAAGAATACCGCCGGAAAGCTGTTGGCTTACGTCAGTTATTACATTGATCAAGTGTCGAACGCGAGTATCAAAGGCATTACGTCATTGGTACAGGATTCGACCACCATTCTGGGTTTGTTAGCCCTGATGTTTTACCAAAGCTGGCAGTTGACGCTGGGCATGTTAGTGATTGTGCCGTTTATTGCGTTGGTGATTGTGTATGTGACGCGGCGATTACGGCGTTTAAGCCACAAAGTGCAAGATTCCGTGGGGGATGTAACGCAAATTGCCAATGAAATGGTGCGTGGTTACAAAGTTGTGCGCATTTTCAATGGTGAAGCGTATGAATCGCGGCGTTTCAGCGATGCCAATGAACACAATATGGCATTGCAAATGAAGCGCATGGTCATGGAATTGCTCAGTACGCCGTTGGTGCAGTTCATGGTTGCGGTGGCGTTAGCGTCGATGGTGTTTGTCGCGACGCGCGAATCGACGTTGGCGACGCTTTCGCCGGGGACGTTCATGTCCTTTATTATGTCGATGATTCTGATGCTCACACCGATTCGCAACCTCACCCAATTGAATGCGCAACTGCAAACCGCGATTGCGGCGGGGGAAGGCATTTTCCAATTATTGGATACGCCGCCCGAACCGGATCACGGCACGCAAGTGTTGACGCATTGCCAAGGCGCAGTGCGTTTCGAGCACGTTAGTTTTGCCTACCCCGAAACCGCCAAAACCGTGTTGCGCGACATTCACTTTACCGTGCAACCGGGCGAGAAAATTGCGTTCGTTGGCAAATCCGGCAGTGGAAAAACCACGCTGGTGAATTTATTACCGCGTTTTCATGATGTTACTAGCGGTACGATTTATTTGGATGGTGTGCCATTAGCCGATTTGACTTTGCAAAGCTTGCGTAGCCAGATGGCTTACGTTGGGCAGGATGTCGTGCTGTTTAACGATACGGTGCGCAATAACATTGCGTATGGGGCAATGCGTAACGTAGACGATGCGCAAGTCAAAGCCGCTGCCGAAGCCGCGAATGCGTGGGAATTTATTCAGCATCTACCGCAAGGTTTCGATACCGTGATTGGTGACAATGGCGTATTGCTTTCCGGTGGGCAACGCCAACGCTTGTCGATTGCGCGGGCGATTTTGTCTAATGCGCCGATTCTGATTTTGGATGAAGCCACTTCCGCGCTGGATACCGAATCCGAACGTCACATTCAATCCGCCTTGGAACGCTTACTTACTAATCGCACCACGTTCATGATTGCGCACCGATTGTCGACCATTGAATCAGCGGATCGCATTGTCGTGATGCACAATGGTGAAATCCTCGAATCCGGCAAACACGCTGAATTATTAGCGTTGAATGGTCAGTATGCGCGTCTGCATTCCATGCAATTTCACGACGAAGTACCCGCCTAATGGCATTAGCACTTACCCCCCGCAGCCAACGGCTCAAACAACATTTAGAAACGTGGCTGTTGCATGTGTGGTATGGCAGTAAGCATCGGCAACAATGGGGATGGTACGTGCTGTTACCGTTGACCGCGCTGTATTGTGTGTTGAGTGCACTGCAACGTTTGCGCAATCAGCGGCGGCAAATTCATCATGGCGTACCCGTGATTGTGGTGGGCAATATTACCGTGGGTGGCACGGGCAAAACGCCATTAGTCATTGCTTTAGTGGAGATCTTACGCAATGCCGGATTCAAACCAGCGGTAGTGAGTCGTGGTTTCGGCAGTCGTGGCAAAACGGGGGCGGTGCAGGTCACGGATACCGCCAGCACGGTAGGTGACGAACCATTGTTAATCGTACAGCGTACTGGTGTGGCTTTATTCGTGAATCGTCAGCGTAATCAAGCGATTGAAGCTTTGTGTGAACAACACCCTGAATGCGATGTGATTATCAGCGATGACGGTTTGCAGCATTACCGCATGGGGCGTGATCTGGAAATCGCGCTGGTGGATGGGACGCGCCGCTTCGGTAATGGTTGCTGTTTACCTGCGGGCCCTTTGCGTGAACCCATTTCGCGTTTACAACAGTGTGATTTTACGCTGATTAATGGCGAGAATATGCGCATTCAAGGACAAGTTGCGGTGCGTTTAGGCAATGAACAGCCGCAAGCTTTAACGCAATTTGCGGGGCAAACGGTGCATGTGGTAACGGGGATTGGCAATCCGCAACGTTTTACGGCGTTATTGGCAGGCTTTGGCATTCACACACAATTGCACGCTTACCCGGATCATTACGCTTTCACGGGCGAAGAACTACACTTTGCAGATGCTTTACCCATCTTCATGACTGAAAAAGATGCGGTAAAATGCCGGACATTAGCGTTACCAAGCGTGACCTGTTGGTATGTGCCGATTGTGGCAATATTGGATGAAGATTTTACGAGTGCGTTATTGACGCGCTTACAAGCTGATAAGGACTGAATCATGGACAAAAAACTACTGGAAATTTTGGTTTGCCCTGTTACTAAAGGCGCGTTGATTTACGATAAAGACAAGCAAGAGCTGATTTCTAAAGCAGCACGTTTGGCTTACCCCATTCGCGATAATGTACCCGTGATGTTGGAAGAAGAAGCGCGTCCGTTAACCCAAGAGGAAGTGGAGCAGTTAGCGGGATGAAAACAGTCTTGGTGATTCCGACCCGTTATGCTTCCACCCGCTTACCGGGCAAACCGTTACATTTATTGGCAGGCAAGCCCTTGGTGCAGCATGTGCATGAACGTGCTCTTGCTGCCGGATTTTCCACCGTTTTGATTGCCACCGATGACGAACGCATTCGCGCGGTTTGTGAAGGGTTTGGAGCTGAGGTGATCATGACTTCGACGGCGCATGAAACGGGTAGTGATCGCCTTGCTGAAGTGGTGCAACAACAAGGTTGGCGCGATGACACCATTGTGGTGAATTTACAAGGCGATGAACCCTTAACGCCGGTCGCCAATCTGCATCAATTAGCGCGTAATCTGGCAAACTACCCCGATGCGAGTATTGCGACATTGGCAACACCAATCACGGATATGGCGGATTTCCATAACCCGAATGTGGTGAAAGTGGTGCGTGATGAGCAAGGCATGGCGTTGTATTTCAGCCGTGCGCCGATTCCATATCCGCGTGATGCTGGAGTGAACATCAGCCAATATGCACTGCGTCATGTTGGGATGTATGCGTATCGTGCCAGTTTCTTACGCGCATTTAGCCAGTTGTCGCCTTCGATTCCCGAACAATGGGAAAAGTTGGAGCAATTACGCGCTTTGTCGCATGGGTATCGCATTCATGTTGATATTGCGGAAGAAATCCCCGGTATCGGTGTGGATACACTTGAAGATGCCGAGAAAGTCGAATTTTTATTGTTGCAATCTCAATAGCTTATCATGGGTATTTATTTTGTAATGCCCGTTGAATAATAAAAAATAACAATAATGCTTTCTTAGGTTTCAATAAAAGCCCTAATTCAGTTAGGGCGACATGATAAAAATGATCGTAAAATAACCGAAGGCATCAGGAGTACAGTCGTATGTCGCCTAATAAAATCCTTTTTAATCACGCAACGGTATTAAAGCCGTTGGTTATTGCTGTTGCTTTAAGCAGTTCATTGTGGGGAATTTCAGCAGCATGGGCAACCAATGGCATGTTGCCGATTGGTACAGGCGTGGCACAACGTGGCTTGGGTGGGGCAGGTGTGGCACACCCGTTAAATACCATGAGTATGGCGAGTAATCCGGCTGCTGCTTCGTTCATTGCCGATGGTTATGACGTGGGTTTGGAAGTGTTTAAGCCAGATCGTGAAGTGACGTTCAAAGGTACGGCGTATGGTGCTCCGGCTGATATGACGGCTAATGGCAATGGTGATGATACATTTTTCATTCCAGAAGCGGGCTATAAGCGCAAACTGAACGATAAAGTTGCAACAGGAATGGTGGTTTACGCTACTGGTGGGATGAGTACGGCGTTCGAGGATGGTTTACCGTTTGGTAACATGTATTTTTCGGGTACGAAAGCAGCAAAAACGGGGATTAAATTCGAGCAACTGATTATCGCGCCCACGGCAAGTTATCAGATTAATGAGCATGTCGCGGTTGGAGCTTCCGCTAATATTGTCAATCAGCGTATCAACGCTGAAGGTTTGGGCGCGTTTGCCGCTTTCAGTAGTGATAAAAACAATTTGACGGATAATGGTTATGCTTCGGCTTCGGGCGTTGGAGCAAGTTTGGGCGTGCAAGGCAAAGTCTCGAAAAAACTGAGTGTTGGGGCTGCATATCGTTCCAAAGTGAAAATGTCGAAGTTTGATAAGTACAAAGGTTTATTTCCTGATGGTGGTGAATTGGATGTGCCAGCCGTCGCTACTGTCGGGGTTGCTTATCAAGCAACGCCTAAAACCACGCTGGTGACTGATGTTGCGCACATTGCCTATGCTGATGTCGCGGCTATTGGTAATGCAACGGCACAACCAGCTTTATTTGGTGCGACCAATGGCCCTGGGTTTGGTTGGCATGATCAAACCGTTTATAAAGTCGGGGTACGTCATCAGGCGCGTCCTGATCTGGCGATTTCCGCTGGGTACAATCATGGTAAGTCACCGATTAAGAGCAGTGATACCACGGTGAATACCTTAGCACCGGGGATTGTGGAAGATCACGTGACACTGGGTGTGGAAAAACGTTTATCGCCAAAATCCAAGCTGGAAGCGTCTTATATTCATGCTTTGGAGACAACGGTTAAAGGTAATGCAACAGTTTCAGCATTGCCGTTACCTTTGGATGCTTACGACCTAAAAATGCATCAGGATGCTATAGGTGTTGCATACAGCTTCGAGTTCTGATATTAAGCATGTCTTCGTTGGGAGGAGGAGTGAAAAGCGGGGCTTGCCTCGCTTTTCTTTTCTCTGGAAGTCTGATTTTAGTAATATTAGCCCGTGAAAATGTGGCGTTAGATCAGTGGATATTCAGCTAAATACCCCATCGGTGCAGGTGAGCGCGTTCTGAGCAGTAAAGAAGCCTCAGTAAGCGGGATTGCATTTCTTATCGCCACTTCGGCTGCTGATTCTTGCGGCACTATGATGTATTCCGGTAATCCCCATAACGTATCACTACCTGCTTCAAAAGTATGGCTCATCTCATCGTCTACTTCAAAAACGGTAAAATAAGCATTTCTATGATGGGTCGCTTGCTTACGTGCATGGCGGCAAGCTTTGGGTAATGTTTTATGTGTTGATAAATAAACCCCATCACAAAATACATTGAACATAATTAGGTGACTCCTGTTTAATGATTGCTGTCTTATTGAGCAAGCATAAGGAATTATGTTGGGTCATGATGTGATGCGAAACACAAAACCCTAAAAATGCTTACGATTAATTTATTTGTCATTTTAATTAGTTTATGAAGTCCACATAAAAAAAGAAAGCGGAGTATTAACTCCGCTTTTATTCCGGCTTTAAACACATCACATTAAGCCCGTTCTATGATGAGTATAAAGCGTCGTTTAACAGGCTATAGCCCCTTAGCCTGATGTTATCTACTTGTCGTTTTTACCGTGCAACAGCCGCATAACTGGCTGATGTATTCATGCGTAACACTGGCGATGCACGACGCTCAGTGGTTTCAGCTTGATGGGGCGTGATGATATAATCTGGCACACCAAGCATAAGTTCGCTGCTATCTTCCTGAACTAACTGAATTTTTTCATCCGTCTCAAAGACAGTGAAGTAAGAGCCTTGGTTTAAAGCAGCTTGCTTACGTGCGTGGCGGCAAGCGGCGTGGAAGGTGTCATGTGTGGAGTGATAAACACCATCAAGAAATACTTTAAACATGTCGTCATCTCCTGTTTGTGAATCTGTATGCGATGCAGAATAAGGGAATTGCTGTTTAAAGAATGTGATGGTTAACACAATTTCACCGTTTTTTGGAAAAGATATTTATGTCATATTTTTTAATCTTATATTTTGATAAAACCTAATAATCAGCCATTGAATGAATTGTTAGTGATGTGATGACTGCATCACGTTAATGGCATAATGTCGACAATCATACACGCTATCATTCTGATTCATGCCCCATTATGGACAGGGCTTCATGGTTAACAATAAAAATTTTGTGTTGATAAGCAGAAAAATGACTAGTTACCAAGACAAGGTATAATGTGCGGTGCAGTGAAGCGTTAGAGAGCAGGGTGGTGTTCGATTGTCGACAATCGACATAAAAATACCCCTGCTATGAGTAGAAATTACCTGCCCTCTCATTCTATCATCTGCTTTTTTGTTGTCCTGGGTGTTTGAAGGTAGTTATGGTCACTAAAAACGTCGATGTATTACTTGTCGGTGCGGGCGCAATGAGTTCCACCTTGGGGATGCTGCTTAAGCAACTGGATTCATCATTGTCTATGGCGATGGTCGAACGGTTGAGCGATGTTGCACAGGAAAGTACTAGCGGTTGGAATAACGCTGGTACAGGGCACGCTGCTTATTGTGAGCTAAACTATACACCCGAAACGGCGGACGGTAGCGTTAATGCCAGCAAGGCCTACAGTATTAATGAAGCATTTGAGCTGTCATTGCAATTCTGGTCTTATTTGGTTGAGCAACAAGCATTGCCTAATCCAACCTACTTTATTAACCAAACGCCACACATGAGCTTTGTGTGGGGTGATGCCAATGTTGCGTACTTACGTAAGCGTCACGAAATCCTGAGTCAGCACCATCAATTCGCTGAGATGGAATACAGCGAAGATCCAGCCGTGTTGACCGAATGGGCACCCTTGGTCATGGAAGGTCGCGATCTGTCACAAAAGATTGCAGGGACGCGCATTAAACACGGTGCAGACGTTAACTTTGCTTCCGTTGCACGTAGCATGGTTGGCTTCTTAGAATCTCATGATAATTTTGAATTGCTTGTTAATCAAGCAGTTGTAGGAATTAAACGTGCTAATGATGGGCGTTGGCTCGTTGATACGCGTAATCATAAGGACGGATCAGGTGCTACTTTCTGCGCTAAATTCATTTTCTTAGGCGGTGGCGGCGGTGCTTTACCATTGCTGCAACAAACGGGTATTCCAGAAGGTGATGGCTACGGTGGTTTCCCTGTCAGTGGTCAATGGTTAGTGTGTAAAAATCAGGACATCGTTACACGTCATTTAGCCAAGGTTTACGGTAAAGCCTCGATTGGTGCGCCCCCAATGTCTGTACCACATTTGGACACGCGCGTGATTGACGGTGAGCAAGCATTATTGTTCGGTCCATTCGCGGGATTTACCACCAAATTCCTCAAACAAGGCTCTTTCCTTGATCTGATTTTAAGTGTGCGTCCTAGTAACTTGATTCCTATGCTAAAAGTTGGGATGACGAGTATGGACTTGATCAAATACTTAATTACCGAAGTCTTGCAAACCCGTGCATCACGCATGAAAGCTCTGCGTGAATATTTCCCGAATGCTAAAGACGAGGATTGGTCGTTGGCAATCGCTGGTCAACGGGTGCAAATCATCAAGAAAGATCCAAAACTCGGCGGCAAATTGGAATTTGGTACAGAGGTGGTGGCGGCTGCGGATGGTAGTGTTGCTGCATTATTGGGCGCATCACCGGGTGCATCAGTGGCAACACAAGCCATGTTGCAAGTGCTGAATAAATGCTTCCCGAAACAAATGGCATCGGATGCATGGAAGGCAAAGTTGAAGACCATGATTCCATCATATGGTGAATCATTAACCACAAATGTAACGTTGCTACAACAAGTACGCCAACGTACATTGTCGACACTTGGGTTGAATAAATTTTAACCTAAATTGATCTTTTGCAAAGAAGAATGCCCTGTGCGAACTATTGCATAGGGCAATAGTTAATATTAAATTAATTTTATTGTCGACACATTGGCTGTCGAATACTATGCCGAAGCTGTCAAAAAAATATGTGGCTATGCAGCAAACCCCGCTGGTAATTGCCTGTTATCTAGCCCTATACTAGATCAAGATTCGCTGAAGCGGACACGAGGAGGATGGACGTACTGCATGGAATTTGTGCAGGGGCGTTGGCTAGTTGCCTAAATAAAAAATTGTTGTTAGTTATTTTTTTATTACCGGTTTCGTTCACTTTTAATGACTCTGAGGAGACACTACATGACAACTCGTGAAGCACAAATTGCAGCTTTGGAAAAAGACTGGGCAGAAAACCCACGTTGGGCAAACGTTAAACGTACTTACAGTGCGGCTGACGTAGTGCGCCTGCGCGGTTCTTTGCAAGTTGATCACACGCTGGCAAAACGTGGTGCTGCTAAGCTGTGGGATCTGGTAAACGGCGGTGCGAAAAAAGGTTATGTCAATGCATTCGGCGCAATCAGCGCGGGTCAAGCAATGCAACAAGCCAAAGCAGGTCTGGAAGCAGTTTACCTGTCCGGCTGGCAAGTTGCGGCTGACGGCAACACCTCAGAAACCATGTACCCTGACCAATCTTTGTATGCATACGACTCCGTTCCTACTATGGTTCGCCGTATCAACAACACCTTCAAGCGTGCTGACGAAATCCAATGGTCTCGTGGCATTAGCCCAAGTGACGAAGGTGGTCTGGATTACTTCCTGCCTATCGTTGCTGACGCAGAAGCAGGTTTCGGTGGCGTTCTGAACGCTTTCGAACTGATGAAAAACATGATCACTGCTGGTGCGGCTGGCGTTCACTTTGAAGACCAATTGGCTGCGGTAAAAAAATGCGGTCACATGGGCGGCAAAGTATTAGTTCCAACTTCTGAAGCAGTTGAAAAACTGATTTCTGCACGTTTCGCTGCTGACGTAATGGGCGTTCCTACCGTTATCTTGGCGCGTACTGACGCAGAAGCTGCTAACTTGATCACGTCTGACCATGACGCAAACGACAAGCCATTCCTGACTGGCGAGCGTACTGCTGAAGGTTTCTACCGCGTGAAAAACGGTCTGGAACAAGCGATCAGCCGTGGCGTTGCTTACGCACCTTACGCTGACATGGTTTGGTGTGAAACTGGTACGCCTGACCTTGGCTTTGCACGTGAATTCGCTCAAGCAGTTCAAGCAGCTTGCCCTGGTCAATTGTTGTCTTACAACTGCTCACCATCTTTCAACTGGAAGAAAAACCTCGACGACGCAACCATCGCGAAGTTCCAAGACGAACTGTCTGCATTGGGTTACAAATACCAGTTCATTACCTTGGCTGGTATCCACGTCAACTGGTTCAATACCTTCCAATTCGCGCACGCTTACGCTCGCGGCGAAGGCATGAAACATTACGTCAACATGGTTCAAGAACCAGAATTTGCTGCGCGTGACAAAGGTTACACCTTCGTATCACACCAACAAGAAGTTGGCGTTGGCTACTTCGATGACGTAACTACCGTTATCCAAGGTGGTGCTTCTTCTGTGACAGCTCTGACTGGCTCTACTGAAGAAGAACAGTTCCACTAAGATTGCGTCATTCAAGCCTGCCGGTTTGAAGACGGATCTGGACTGATCCAGTGATAAAAAGCCCGGCGTGATTGCGTCGGGCTTTTTTGTTTGTACCTGATAAAGCCTTTCAAGGAGATTTTTCATGACAGATTTCAAAACAGCCGATTTATTAGACGATAACGAAGACAAACCACTCCAAGTAGTGCAACCGGGTTTCAATAACTACGGTGGTCGTAACAAATTCTCTGGTCAAATCGTTACCATCAAAATTTACGAAGATAACTCTTTGGTGCGCGAATTAGTCGCGGAAGATGGTAAAGGCAAAGTACTGGTGGTTGACGGGGGTGGTTCGACCCGTTGCGCACTGTTGGGCGATATGTTGGCAGAAAAAGCGGTGAAAAACGGCTGGAATGGCATCGTGGTTTACGGTTTGATTCGTGATTCCGTCGACATCGGTCAAATGGACATTGGTGTCAAAGCCCTCGGCACATTACCACTGAAAAGCGTGAAACGCGGTGTGGGCTTGCGTAATGAAGTGGTGCGTTTTTATGACGTAACCTTCAAACCGGGTGACTACCTGTATTCTGACGAAGACGGCATGATTGTTTCACCAGTTGCTTTGCTGGGCGAATAATTTCACTGCCTCCCGTTTGATGGAATGGGTGATATTGCATTGCCCATTTCCCCAGCCGATTTCTTCCGCACTTTTCGCCATCCACGCTTACTGCTATCTGGGCTATTATCGTTAATTCATACGATCAAAGCAGGGAGGAGTTCCGATGTCCCATCCACTTATTCGCTATCTCACTTGGTTTGCTGTCGCCATTGGCGGCGCGTCAGCCGTGGGCGGCATTGCCTTAAATCGCGGTGAAAGCATTAATGCCTTGTGGTTTATTACCGCAGCGGTGTGTGTTTACGCTTTAGCTTACCGTTTCTATGCAGCATGGATTGCTGCGAAAGTGCTAGTGGTGGACGAAACCCGCGCTACACCTGCCGAACGTTTTAACAATGGGCATGACTTTGTGCCGACCAATAAGTGGGTGGTGTTTGGGCATCATTTCGCTGCCATTGCAGGGCCAGGGCCGTTAATTGGTCCGACACTCGCGGCGCAATTTGGTTATTTACCCGGCACATTATGGCTATTATTCGGTGCGGTATTAGGTGGTGCGGTACAAGACATGACCACGCTGTTCTTCTCCACGCGCCGTAATGGGCGTAGTTTGGGGCAAATGGCGCGTGATGAATTAGGGCCAATCGGTGGCATGGCGGCATTGGTCGGCACATTGATTATTATGGTGATTTTGATTGCGGTGCTGGGTTTGGTGGTGGTTAATGCCATGAAACACAGCCCGTGGGCGACGTTTACGGTGGCAATGACCATTCCTGTCGCTATTCTGGTCGGTTTGTACATGCGCAATATTCGCCCCGGACGTGTGTTGGAAGCCTCGGTTTTAGGTGTCGGTTTATTGCTATTGTCCGTCGTGGGTGGTGGATGGGTGGATCATAGCCCAACATTGGCGGCATGGTTTGATCATGACGGTTTGCCATTGGCGTGGATGGTGATTGTTTATGGCTTTGTGGCAGCAGTGTTACCCGTGTGGTTATTGCTTGCACCGCGCGATTATTTGTCCACTTTCATGAAATTGGGCACGATTGCGTTACTGGCAATTGCGATTTTATTCCTCGCGCCGGACATCAAAATGCCCGCATTGACACGCTTTATTGACGGCACTGGACCTATTTTCGGCGGCACATTATTCCCGTTTGTGTTCATTACCATTGCTTGCGGGGCGGTTTCCGGTTTCCATTCCTTGATTGCTTCTGGTACAACGCCGAAATTATTAGCCAACGAACGCGATATTCGCATGATTGGTTACGGCGGAATGTTGCTGGAATCGTGCGTGGCCATGATGGCATTGATTGCCGCCACGGTTTTAGACCCCGGTGTGTTCTTTGCGATTAATAGCCCCGCAGGGATTGTCGGCAAAGAAGCAGCGGACGCGGTGGCGAAAATCAGTTCGTGGGGTTTCCCCGTGACTGTTGAGCAAATGGAAACATTGGCACGCGAGATGGGCGAAAAAACTTTATTCGCTCGTACAGGCGGTGCGCCTTCCTTAGCGGTGGGCATGGCAAGCATTTTCGGCAGTGCGTTCGGGCAAGGTTTGCTGGCAATGTGGTATCACTTTGCGATTATGTTTGAAGCGGTATTTATTTTGACCACGCTCGATGCGGGAACGCGGGTAGGGCGGTTCATGCTGCAAGATTTCTTGGGTAACTTCTCGCCAAAATTGGGGCAAACTTCGTGGTATCCGTCGGTTTTGCTGTCTTCGGGCATTATTGTCGCGGCATGGGGATACTTTTTGTACATCGGCGTGATTGATCCGAATGGCGGTGTGAATATTTTGTGGCCCTTATTCGGCATTTCTAACCAAATGTTAGCCGCGATTGCGCTGTCGGTTGGTACGGGGATTTTGATTAAATCGGGTAAACTGAAATTTGCATGGGTTACGGGCGTGCCGCTGGCATGGTTAGCGATTGTCACCACCACCGCAGCGTATGAAAAAATCTTCAGTGATGATGTGCGCGTTGGGTTTCTAGCTGCTGCCAATGACATGGCGGCGAAATTAGCCGCAGGTACATTGCCGCCCGAAAAAGCCGCCGTCGCGCCGCATTTGATTTTCAATCAGCAATTGGATGCATGGCTGACGGTGTTTTTCATTGTGGTGTTGTGGGTGGTGATCGTGGACATGTTGCGCGTGGCGTATCGGCATTTGCAAGGTTTGCCTGTGCCGCCATTAGCCGAATCGGCGCACGAACCAAGCCGTTTGGTGGAAGATTGGGTGCGTGATTAGGAGTAAGCCATGTTAAGCAAAGCGCAGTGGTTGTATGTGCTAAAGCGAATGTGGCAAGGAACGTGGCGTTATGTGCGCCACGTTTCTGGCGATGATGCGCATGAACGCTATTTGCAACATTGCGCGGTTTACCATCCTGAAGAAGAACCTTTGAACCGCAAAGATTATTTCAAGCGTGAACAAAGCCGTAAATGGGATGGGATTCGGCGTTGTTGTTAGCGGTATAGCCAGCATATAATTGCCCGTTTCGTATTACCTAACGGGAACATCGACATGGCACAGTCAGTTAAGAAAGTCGTGCTTGCCTACTCCGGCGGCTTGGATACCTCCATTATCGTGCGCTGGTTGCAAGAAAATTACGGTTGTGAAATCGTCACTTTTACCGCCGACATCGGTCAAGGCGAAGAAGTTGAACCCGCTCGTGCCAAAGCTTTGGCGATGGGCATGAAGCCAGAAAACATTTACATCGATGATCTGCGCGAAGAATTCGTGCGCGATTTTGTGTTCCCGATGTTCCGCGCTAACACCATTTACGAAGGCGAATATTTGTTGGGCACATCCATTGCACGCCCCTTAATCGCCAAGCGTTTGATTGAAATTGCTAATGAAACTGGCGCGGATGCGATTTCCCACGGTGCAACGGGCAAAGGTAACGACCAAGTGCGCTTTGAACTCGGTGCTTACGCGCTGAAACCGGGCGTGAAAGTCATCGCGCCGTGGCGTGAATGGGATTTGAACTCCCGCGAAAGCCTGATGGCGTATGCTGAAAAGCACGACATTCCCATCGACTTCAAAAAGGCTGGCAAAAAATCCCCCTACTCAATGGATGCCAATTTACTGCACATTTCTTACGAAGGCGGTCCATTAGAAGACCCGTGGTTTGAAGCCGAAGAAGACATGTGGCGTTGGAGCGTTTCCCCCGAAAACGCGCCAGATCAACCCACTTACGTTGAAATCACCTTTGAACAAGGCAACCCAGTAGCGTTGGATGGTGTGCGCATGTCACCTGCGACCTTGTTGGAAACCTTAAACAAAGTCGGTGGCGCGAACGGCATTGGGCGTTTGGATTTGGTGGAAAACCGTTACGTCGGTATGAAATCGCGTGGTTGCTACGAAACCCCCGGCGGCACGATTTTGTTACCCGCGCACCGTGCGATTGAGTCCCTGACTTTGGATCGTGAAGTCGCGCACCTGAAAGACAGCATTATGCCGAAATACGCTGAGCTGATTTACAACGGTTACTGGTGGAGTCCAGAGCGCAAAATGCTGCAAACCATGATTGACGAGTCACAAACTTACGTCAATGGTGTGGTACGCATGAAATTGTACAAAGGTGCGGTCACGGTTGCGGGTCGTCAATCAGACGACAGCTTGTTCGATGCGCGTATTGCGACTTTCGATGACGACGGTGGCGCGTACAACCAAAAAGACGCAGAAGGCTTCATTAAGTTGAATGCGTTGCGGATGCGCATTGCTGCAAATAAAGGTCGTTAAGCATGACCAGCAACACGGAAGCACGCTTGGAAAAACTTGAACTGTTGTTCATGGAACAAGAGCAAACGCTGGAAGCTTTGAGCCGCCAGTTTTACCTACAACAACAGGAAATGCGCCAGATCATGCTGCAATTGGAGCAAATGAAAGAGCGTATGAAATCCATGAGTGCTTCCATTGTTGCGACACAGGCGGAAGAAACCCCGCCCCCGCATTATTGATAGCTGGCGATTGACACATGTCGGAACGCTATCAACTCGTGCAAACCCCTGAACGTTTAGAATTACGCGATACCGTTGATCCGAAAGTGGGCGCGGTATTCGTGGATTTTGTCGAAGGTAAAGCGCGACATCGCCTGAAGTTTGGCGGTGGCAAAGGTCAAGACATTGCCAAAGCTGTCGGTTTACACAAACTCAAACAGCCACACGTTGTTGATGCGACGGCAGGTTTAGGGCGCGAATCGTTTGTGTTGGCGAGTTTGGGTTGTGCTGTCACCTTATTAGAACGTGCGCCATTGGTTCATGCCTTATTAGCTGACGGTTTGCAACGCGCGTGTGAGAGTGAGGATGCTGAAATTCAGGGTATTGTGCAACGCATGACCTTGTATCAGGTGGATGCTAACGTTTGGCTTACAATGCTTCCCATTGTGCATTATCCCGATGTAATCTACCTTGACCCCATGTTTCCAGAACGGCAAAAGTCTGCATTAGTGCAAAAAGAGATGCGTTTTTTCCATGAGGTGGTGGGGAATGATGTGGATAGTGATGGTTTGCTGTTGTTAGCGTGTCAACGTGCGCGTCATCGTGTGGTAGTCAAACGACCGTTACTCGCGCCTGAATTGGCAAATCGCAAACCTGCTTTTGTCATTAAAGGCAAAGCAGTGCGGTATGATGTCTATTTGCCAACGCTGGTCTTACCAAAAGCAACTGCGTAAAAACACCATCATTAACAAGAAAATACCGAACCACATCATTACTTTAACAATCACTCGGTATAGCTGTCGTTTGTCTTGACTATTCATAATGCATTCAAATCTAGCTGAAATTGACGAGGTATTTAGTGTAACTATGATCATGCATAGTAGCATATGACAAACTGATTAAATATAATCATTAGTTATGAAAATAACTTATCATAAAAAATTACATGTTTTTCGTAAATAAATTTATGCATTCCGTCGGAAACTAGGCTAAGGTTATTTAATGATAGACTTACCTCGCGTAAGCTAGTCATTAGGTTTATGGGTGCTAGTGAGTTGAAAATTGGGTGTCACAACAAATTTTTTTATTAAGCCCTTAAAGGAATAAGCTGGCTAATGTTTGGTAAAGTAGTATGCGGAATATAACCATGTCCTACACTCCTTTTAAATTTTTTGGAAAAAATTCGTGCGGGCGTGATTTCGTTGTCGGTGACATTCATGGGTGCTTTACAGCATTTGAACAATTGTTGTTACAAGTTAACTTTAACCCTGAGCGTGATCGCGTGTTTTCTGTTGGTGATTTGATTGATCGCGGTTATGAATCACCCCGTGCTGTGGAATTTCTCAATTGTCCTTGGTTTCATGCCATCATGGGCAATCATGAGCGTATGTTGATTGATGCTTGTGATGACGCAAACGTTTACGAAAACTGGACTCGTTACAATGGCGGAGCTTGGTGGAAACAAGTACCGACAACGGCACGTCCACGGATTCGGCGCATTATGGAGCAATTGCCTTTAGCATTTGAAGTGTCGACAGCCATTGGACAGGTCGGCATTGTTCATGCAGATATTCCTACCGGTGTAAGCTGGGTAAAGTTCGTACAAGCACTGGGTAGCGATGGGGATATGAAAGAATATGCTTTGTGGTCACGTAATCGTTATAAGTATTTTAAAATGCTTGGCAGAACAGTGCCGGTGGATGGCATTGATTTAGTGGTGTTTGGTCATACGCCCATGAGTACACCAGTGCATACGGCTAATGTTTACTACATTGATACCGGTGCTGCATTAATCAGTGACCGTAGTCTAGGCACATTGAGCTTATTGCAAGTTCATCCCATTTTGGAGTTACACCAATTTGATGCACGTAATACAGTGCGTGAAAAAATTCCAGCCTAGCGCGTGATGAAGCCGGAGTGAAAGTTTTTCGCTCCGGTTCTGTTATTGATGATGTTTTATTGAGTAGTTAGACATTTTCAATGGCTTATGGTCGCTTACATGTGGCTGATACTAGGGCGAGGTGGGAACATGGTCGCAATTCGGCTGGCAATGGTATCTTGACGACGAGCGACTTCACGAACACCAGGGCGTTGAATAAAATGTGCCAACGTCAAATTATCCAAGAAATCGTATAAGCGCGAACTTAAATCTTCCCATAATTTATGGGTTAAGCATTTCTCACCACCGTGACAGTCTTTATTCCCTTGGCAACGGGTCACATCAATGCTTTCGTCTACGGCATTAATGATTTCAGCAATGCTAATTTGATCAGCCGGACGACCTAAACGATAACCACCACCCGGTCCCCGAACCCCTTCAACCAAACCTTGTGTGCGTAATTTCGCAAATAATTGTTCAAGGTAAGACAATGAAATACCTTGGCATTGTGAAATATCCGCGAGGGTGACAGGACCTTCATGATCATGAATCGCCAAATCCATCATCGCAGTAACTGCGTAACGGCCTTTGGTTGATAGTTTCATCTTACAACTCCTTACAGTGGGCTAACTGCATAATTTCCTACTTAACTAGTTGGTATCTTAGTGAGGGCTTCTGGCTTAGTCAAGCCCTTTTCTAGCTTATAGTTATACAATAGTTAGAGATTAAGTGGGGTTAAACAATTGTAATGTATAGGGCTTGGTTTAAGTTTGTATAAGTGATTTTTCTGAATATGTCTATTAAACAAACTCATGCCCTTGACGACGTAAGTAGTTGCTCCACTTGTACAAGAATCGATTCATACGCCAGCGACACAGTAACATTGTGTCTAAGTCTTTACCCCAATACTTGACTAAATCGTTCGATAGGCGGCAACGGTGACTGATGACCTCCGCTTGGCGAGCATCGTGGTAAACCTGAATCAGCATATCGGGGCGGCGATCCACTTCTTCCCCATTGTGCAAAAACCGATAGGTGAGTAATAGGGTGGTGGTGTGCTTGGTATTTTCCTCAACCCGCATCAGCACGGGAATGCCGCCCGTAACTTGCGATAAGTAATCTGTATCTTTTTTATAGTTACGTAAATCGCCACACAATAAACGTAATTGTATGTAATTGGTTTCGTACATCTCCATTAACGCTGCGAAAGATTTCGGGTGTGGAGCTGGGATCGCGGGTTGTTCTTTGATTAACATAAATCCATAATGTCGTTTGTTTGTGCGGCTGCATGACTGCACGGCATAACCCCGAATCCTAACAAAAACCAGCTAACAAGCGTATTATTCCATGACTATTCAAACCGTAAAAACGACTCCTTATACCGATCAAAAACCCGGAACATCCGGTTTGCGTAAGAGTGTCAAGCACTTTAAAAAGCCGGATTATTTGCAAAATTTTGTACAAGCTATTTTTAATACATTAGATGGCATCGCGGGCAGTACCCTGATTCTTGGGGGTGATGGTCGTTATTTTAACCGTGAAGCCATTCAAATTATTTTACGCATGGCGGCGGCTGCGGGTTTTGGGCGCGTCATTCTGGGACAGGGCGGTATTTTATCCACTCCAGCGGCTTCCCATTTGATTCGTAAATACCAAGCATTGGGCGGTATTGTATTATCCGCCAGTCATAATGCTGGTGGCCCCGAAGGTGACTTCGGCATTAAATACAACGTCAGTAATGGTGGCCCCGCACCGGAAAGCATTACCGAAGCGATTTATGCCGAATCGCAAACCATTCATGAATATCGCATTGCCCCCCTCAATCCCATTCAGATTGATAAATTAGGCTGCTACGAGCTGGCGGGGATGAAAGTCGAAGTCATTGATGCGGTAACGGATTACCTCGAACTCATGGAAACACTGTTCGATTTCGACAAAATTGCCGCGTTATTGCAGTCCAGCACTTTCAAAATGCATTTTGATGCGATGCACGCCGTGACGGGGCCTTACGCCAAACGCATTTTGGAACAGCGTTTAGGTGCGCCAGCAGGTACGGTGATCAATGGCGAGCCGTTGGCGGATTTCGGTGGCGGTCATCCAGACCCTAACCAAGTTCATGCCAAAGAATTAATGGCTTTGGTGTATGCGCGGAATGGCACGGTGGATTTTGGTGCGGCATCGGATGGCGATGGCGACCGCAATATGATTCTCGGCAAACACTTTTTCGTTACACCGAGCGACAGTTTGGCAGTATTAGCCGCAAATGCCACTGCAATTCCCGCGTTTCGTAATGGCATTAGTGGCGTAGCGCGTTCCATGCCCACCAGTCAAGCGGCGGATCGTGTTGCTGAAAAGTTGGGTATTAACAGTTACGAAACGCCCACAGGTTGGAAGTTTTTCGGTAATTTGTTGGATGCAGGCAAAATCAGTTTGTGTGGTGAAGAAAGTTTCGGCACAAGCTCCAACCATGTGCGCGAAAAAGACGGTTTGTGGGCGGTATTGTTCTGGCTGAACTTGCTGGCGGAAAAGCAGGATGCTGTTGAAAATATTGTGCGCAAACATTGGGCAGAATACGGGCGTAACTATTATTCACGTCATGACTATGAAGCCATTGAGCTGAAGGGCGCGAATGAGTTAATGGCAAACTTGCAAGCGGTGTTGCCAGAATTGCCCGGAACAATTTTTGAATCACAATTCCCAACGGGTCAGTCATTAACTGTGGCAATGGCGGATAATTTTGCATACCACGATCCGATTGATGGTTCGGTTAGCCAAAATCAGGGCATTCGCATTCTGTTTACGGATGGTTCGCGCGTGATTTTCCGTTTATCCGGTACAGGCACGCAAGGTGCGACTTTGCGGGTGTATTTGGAGCGTTACGAAGCAGATGCCACTCAGCATGATTTGGATGTGCAAGATGCGTTAGCGGATTTGCTAATGATTGCACAGCAAGTTGCGCGTATTGAAGAATTTACCGGGCGTGAAGCAGCGGATGTAATTACTTGATTGCTAAGTAATCAATAAACGGCAGTGGCGGGCTAATGACCCGCCATTGTCATTTTAGGGTGTTGTATGCAGTGTTTAAACACCTTGACCCGTTACCACAATCTTAATGGTGCGGATGAGTATTTTCATATCCATCCACCAGCTTTGATGCTTAATGTAGTAAATGTCATGGCGATGTTTATACATCGCATCTTCAATGGATGAACCGTAGGTGTATTTCACTTGCGCTAACCCCGTAATGCCGGGTTTGACCATGTGGCGAAAGCGATAGAACGGGATGTGTTTTTCCAAATCGCGGATAAACACTTCGCGTTCAGGGCGTGGACCAATAATGGTCATGTCGCCTTTCAACACATTCAGCAATTGAGGCAGTTCATCAATCCGTGTTTTACGAATAAAATTGCCCACGCGCGTAATACGACTATCATTGACAGAAGCCCACCGCGCACCATCTTTTTCAGCATCTTGGCGCATGGAGCGGAATTTAATAATGTCAAATTCCTGATTAAACAATCCAGTACGGCGTTGACGGAAGAAAATAGGCCCCGGTGATTCCAATTTAATGGCGAATGCGGTCAATAACCAAATGGGCAAGGTCAAAATCAGCAGCGGAATCGCCATTAGTAAGTCCGTACCGCGTTTTTGCCAGCGGCGATGTTTACCCAAGGCAAGGCGGAATAAGTTGTTATCCAGCAAATAATCGCCGTGCAGCAGTTCAACTTCCACAAAATGCAGACGCCGATCCAAATAATTGAGCAACGGTTCAACTTCCGCACCACTGCTAACTGCATCCACTAAGAAACGAATTTGTTGCGGATTCAGTTCTGAACGTTTGAAAAAACACATTTTTTTACCCGCAATGTGTTTAATGTCGTAGCGGTTTACAAAGTGTTTAATGCCAGCGCGTTTTAAAACATCGGTGACATGCGCGGCGTCGGAGTCTGGCGCGTAAATGTAAATTTCGTCGTGCCGGACTTCCTGATCCAGCCCCTGACGGTGATGTTCTGCTTCTTGATAAAACAAGGCAGCAGTTAAGCGAAAAGCCAGGCTGTTATCGGACATGGTATTGCTCCCAAAGTCTCGGTGTGATCGTGATTAACATCCTTGTCGGTCATTATTATCGATATTGACCTGAGAAAATTTTGACTTATGGTCGGGAGTTACTATGCGCGTCAACCTGAGAATGCTCAATGCCATAGCCTACAGTCGTAAGGATTTGCCTGACGAGTTGCAAATATTGCGCGGGGAAGAACTGGCAGGAATTAATTTGAAAATTTTAATGCATGATTTGTGACATGCCACCCATTACTGGCAACATAATGGATAATACGATGAGGGTAACAATACCACCCATAATGAGGATTAAGCCCGGTTCGAGCAGGCTAAGCATGGTCGCCATCCGTGCTTGAATTTCACGTTCTTGCTGCGTGGCGGCGCGTTCGAGCATTTCATCCAATTTACCGCTGCCTTCACCACTGGCGATTAAATAAATCATCATCGGTGGAAAGTAGCCGGAACGTTCGAGTGCTTTATTGATTTGCATCCCTTCGCGCACCCGTTCGGCGGCATCCAGCACCGCATCGCGCATGGGTAAATTCACCACAACATCCGCAGAAATCCGCATCGCATCCAGTGCTGTCACACCGCTACTGGCGAGAATGCTAAACGTGCGGGCGAAATGTTCGGTATTAACGCCGCGCACAATGCGCCCGAACATCGGTAGGCGTAGCAATAAGCGGTGAAAACGGTATTTCCATTGCGGTTTGCGTAATAACCAAATCAGCCCACTAATGGTTAAACCAATGCCAATCAATAGCAGCAAGCCGTAGTCGCGTAAGAAATCACTTGCAGCAATCAACATGCGCGTGAGCAAAGGTAATTTAATATCTAAAGTGGCAAAAGCATCGACTACTTTCGGCACAACAAAACGCAATAATGCGGCAACCACCCCAATTGCAACAAACAGCAAAACCATTGGGTAGGCAAGGGCAGTGGTGATTTTTTGTTGGCTGTGTTGGCGATTTTCGGTGTAATCCGCCAAACGTTCCAATACTTCGGATAAATGCCCTGATTGTTCGCCCGCCCCCACGGTAGCTCGGTATAACGGCGGGAAAGCACTGGGGTATAGCCCTAAGGCATGGGCGAGCGGATGTCCTTCCATTACGCGTGCGCGAATTGCTGAAAACATGCGCCGTGCATTATTGCGTTCAGTTTGGCGTACCACGGCACTTAACGCTTCTTCCACGGGTGAACCTGCACGAACCAGCGTGGCTAATTGGCGTGTCATGAGGGCTAAATCGGCAGGGTTTAAACGTCCGCCCCGGATAAAACCGCCCGCTTCGGTTTTCTTTTGTTTTTGCGCTACCTCATTGACTTCTAACGGAATTAATTCGCCATTGCGCAACATTTGCCGCACTTGACGGGGGGTATCCGCTTCCATAATACCGCGTTCTTCTTTACCCGCAGCATTGAGGGCGAGGTATTCAAACGCTGGCATTAGTGGTTATCCTCACGGGTGACGCGCAATACTTCATCCAGTGACGTTAAGCCTTCTAGCACCAAACGAATCCCATCATCGCGAATACTGGGGGTTGTTTGGCGGGCAAAGGCTTCGAGTTGCATTTCACTGCGTTTATCGTGAATCATTTGGCGCAAACCGTCACTGAGTTCAACCAATTCGTAGATACCCAAGCGTCCGACAAAGCCGCCATGATTACAGGCAGGGCAACCGACCGGTTTGTAAATCAATGGACGCGGTTGATGGGGTGCGACGCGCAAGATTTGCATTTCACCATCATCGGCTTTGGTAATTTGTTTGCATTCAGGGCATAACACCCGCACCAAGCGTTGTGCAATCACGCCTAGCAAACTGGATGCCAGCAAATACGGTTCAACCCCCATGTCTTGCAAACGGGTTACTGCACCGACAGCGGTATTGGTGTGTAGGGTGGAAAATACCAAGTGCCCCGTCAAACTCGCTTGCACTGCAATTTCGGCCGTTTCCAAGTCACGGATTTCCCCGACCATCACCACGTCCGGGTCTTGACGCAAAATAGCCCGCAAGCCCCGCGCAAATGTCATGTCGACTTTGGCATTGACTTGGGTTTGCCCAATGCCATCGAGGTAATATTCAATTGGGTCTTCAACCGTGAGGATATTACGACGGCTATCGTTCAAGTGCGTGAGTGCCGCGTACAGCGTGGTGGTTTTCCCCGAACCAGTAGGACCTGTGACCAGAATAATGCCATGCGGTTTTTCAATCAGTACTTGTAAACGTGCATAGATGTTCGGATCCATGCCTAAATGCGATAGGTTTAAACGTCCGGCTTGTTTATCCAATAAACGCAACACCACCCGTTCGGTGTGCCCAGAGGGTAGGGTGGAAACCCGCACGTCCACCCCGCGCCCTGCGACGCGCAGCGAAATACGCCCGTCTTGTGGCAAACGTTTTTCGGCAATGTCCAACCGCGCCATGACCTTGATCCGCGAAATAATGATCGGTGCAAGTTTACGTGGCGGCTCAATAATGTCACGCAAGATACCGTCAACCCGCATTCGCACTGACATGCGCGTTTCAAAGGTTTCGATGTGAATGTCCGAAGCCCCTTCCTTCACCGCTTGGGTTAACAAGGCATTGATGAGGCGGATAATCGGCGCGTCGTCTTCGGATTCCAGCAAGTCTTCGGGTTCGGGTAATGAGCCAGCAATGTCTTGCAAATCCGCATCGTCGCCAATGTCTTGCATCATCGACGCGCCCACTTGGTTGCGGTCGTAATGCGCCGCTAGTAAGCGGTCAAAATTTGCCGCATCCACGGTTTGAAAGCGCAATTCACCGGGGATAAAACGCTGTACTTCGGCTAACACCAGCGGTGATACACCCGTGCGGCACAATATCTGCGGCGGGTGTGCCGTGCTTTGCAATAACACACCGTGACGTTTCGCAAAACTGTAGGGCAGTTCGCGCAATGGCACAACGGTCAGGCTTTCGGGGGCGTGAGCGAGTGGATTAACGATTGCGTTCATAATGCGCCGTTGCAGAATGGGTCGGATTTATTACAGCCGGTATTCTTATCGCCCGTATTGCTTGGGGTTGAAGTGTTGCTGCTGTTGCCTTGGAAGAATCCTTTGCGCGTGGGTGTTGGTTGTGGTTGATTGTGCAAATCATCCATTGTGCCATGCTTCGCATCATCCATATTGCTGGGTAATGTGGGTGAACCACCCATGCCACGCCGTTCGGATACCTTGCTATTGGCTTGCTGTTGCTGAAGCGTGTGGTATTTCATGCGTGTGTAATGATCAGCCGCTTGTCCGTCTGGCAGAATGACCGGATGGATAAACACCATCAGGTTGTTCTTGGTCTTGGTGGTCGTGTTATTGCGGAAAATGCTACCCAAAACAGGCACATCACCCAACACTGGCACTTTGTTTTCCGAGTCGCGGAAATTGTCTTCGATCAAACCACCGAGAATCAGAATTTGACCATCTTCTACCATGACATTGGTGTTGATCTTGCGTTTGTTGGTAATCAAGTCCGAAGCACTCACGCTGCTGGAAGCCACGTTCGAGGTTTCTTGCTCAATTTTTAGGTTAACGGTTTCACCACGGTTGATTTGCGGTGTGATTTTGAAGGTTAAACCAACGTCTTTACGTTCGATGGTGGTGAATGGGTTGCTGGTACTGCTGGAGGTGCTGGTGCTTTGCCCCGTAATGAAGGGTACTTCCTGACCCACGGTAATTTGCGCTTCTTCGTTATCCAACGTTACCAATGTCGGCGTGGATAAAATATTGGTCGCCGCGTCGCCCTTCAAGGCTTCGACAATGGCAGCAAAACTTTTATTGCCCCCGCCGATTAATAAACCATTAGCAACGCTGGTGACTGAACCACTGGCATAACTGGCTAAGGTATTTAAACCGCCAAAGTTGCTGTAGCCGACAACGCCGCTACCGCCATTGTTCGCACCGTTTGATACCAAGGCCGCGCCAATTTCGTTGGAAAGGTCGGTGGAAACTTCCGCAATCACCGCTTCGACCATGACTTGCGCACGACGGCGGTCAAGTTGGCTAATGACTTGCATCATGTTCTTTTGCAGGGTGGGTGGGCCACTAATGATAATGGAGTTGCTGCTTTTATCCGCTAGAACTTTCACGCCATTGCTGCTGGCACTGCTAACCGAGGATGTCGCCGCGCCGCCACCCGGTGCGCCCCCTGCACTGACAGGGATATTGGCTTGTTGTTGTAAGTTTGGTGCGACACCATTTAAGACTGCCACCACGTCTTCGGCTTTGGCGTAACGTAGTTGAATGACTTTGGTATCGCCTTCGGTAGCACGCGCAACATCGAGTTTTTCGATGGCGCGTTTCATGCGTTCACGCACCGATTTATCGCCAGAAATCAGTACGCTATTGGTACGTTCGTCGGCAGACACTTTACCGCCGGATGGCAAAGCGGCATCCGCAGGTCCTGCACTTGCCATCAGGGTTTGTAAGGTACTGGCGACTTGTGAGGCGACAGCGTAATCCAATGGGACGAGTTCAAAATCTTCGTTATTGGGTTTATCGATGCTTTTCACCACATCCAATAGGCGCGAAACGTTTTGTGCTTTACCTTTGATAACCAATGAATTACTGCTTTGATTGGGTAATATACTGGTTTCGCCTTGTCCGCTAAGTGGCATTAAGGTTTGAATAGCGGTTTGCACTTGGATGTAATCCAATTTAACCACTTGGGTAATGGTTTCGTCCGCATTATTTTGGGAAGAGTCTTTAACAAGCGGCGCGACATTGGAACGTGCTTTACCACTGGGGACGATTTTAATCAGATTACCGGATTCGACAGCCTCATAGCCATGCACTTGTAAGACAGATAAGAAGGCTTCGTACAAGTCTTGTTTTTTTAAGCCAGGGCCAGTAACGAAGGTAACTTTGCCTTTGACTTGTTGGTCGACGATGAAATCTTTACCCGTCTCTTTAGCAACAAGGCTGATAAGGTCTTGAATCTCGACATTATTGAGGTTGATGTAATCATCATCCGCTGCTGGTAGGTTTGCCGTAGCCGTTAGCAGTGAACAGGTTACGATCCCGGTGAAAAGCAACGACTTGAATCTATTATGTGAATTCATTGAAAGCCTGTTCTTGGTTAACTGTCCATGCAGCGAGGGTTGGCTGCCGGTGTGTGAGTCTAGCTAACCTGTCGGTTTGCCACAAGCGGAGGCTTGACATGAAAAAAGCTTTGCTGCTGAATGTGCGCTGTTTTCATCAGCCGGATCAAAATCCATGAGTCAAAGCCCATTCCTGCAAACTGCCATCATGGCTGCGCGTGCTGCCGAGCAAGTTATCAGAAAATATTATAGTGAAAATATCGAAGTTCAACTAAAAGCTGACCAATCGCCCGTGACGATTGCCGATATTGAAAGCGAAAAGACCATCAAACGCATTATCTTGGACACTTTTCCTGATCATGGTTTCTATGGGGAGGAAACCGGTAAAGTGAATCCTGATGCCGAATACAACTGGCTGATCGATCCTATTGACGGTACTAAAGCTTTCGTGCGCCGTTACCCATTTTTCTCCACACAAATTGCCCTCATGCGTGGGGATGAATTGATTCTCGGCGTATCCAATGCGCCATTATACGGGGAAATGGCGTATGCAGAAAAAAATTATGGTGCATTTTTAAATGATATGCCAATTAAAACGAGTGGCTATGAAAGCGTTGCGCAATCTGCCTTGTCTTTAGGCAATATTGCGACATTAGCTAGCAAGCCACAGCAATGGGCGGAAACCGGACGCATGATCCAAGAAGTGCAACGGGTGCGGGGTTACGGTGATTTCTTACACTACCATTTACTCGCAGCGGGTAAGTTGGATGTTGTGATGGAGTCTGACGTGAATATTTTAGACGTTGCAGCATTATCCGTGATTGTGAATGAAGCGGGTGGGAAGGTTACGGATTTGTCTGGGCAGCCATTGAGTTTAGCCACGACCACGGTATTAGCGGCGGCAAGCCCTGCCTTACACGCAGCGGTGCAACAACGTTTGCAGTACGTTTAATGTGCAGACTAACTAAAGTTTAGTCATAAATGATTTTTTAATTGATATATTAATTACTAATTCATATTGTAGTGTACAGGGAGACGCATGGTGTTAACCCCTGTACCTTCATGCACTCCCTCGTCAGAAAAATACATAAAATAGCGGAGTGTCATCCAATATGAACAATAAACGACTGCGCATTGCGACTTTAGTGGCTGCAATCTTGGCCTGTGCATCCATCAATGCCAACGCTGCATCACAAGCTACCCCTAAACAGTATGGTCGTCATCATCCTTTCACCGTAACCGATTTGCCTGAGGGTGAGTTGCGTAACAGTTTGCAAAGTTTGTCGGCGACGAATCGTGGTAAAGCAATGGCACACTTGCACACCTTCGATTTTAGCGAACTGGATACCAAGCATTTAAAAGTCGATAAAGCGGGTGGTGTGTTTTACGCGGATATTTTCACACCATTAGGAGCTGGCACGAGTAGCCTGACGGAAGCCGCGCCTGTTACCGCTGCCATTACTGCCACGAATGCTTTTGCGCTGCACAGTAAACCGGGTTCGGCGAATGTGGTGTATTTGGATTTCAACGGTCATACCATTTCCGGTACAGCATGGAATAGCACTTCAGCGATTTTGAATGCCGTACCTTATGATACGGATGGTATTCCATCCAGCTTCAGCGATGCGGAATTAGCCAATATCGCCGAAATCTGGCGGCGCATTGCGGAAGATTACGCGCCGTTTGACATTGATATTACCACGCAAGAACCCACCACCTTCACCGCGAAAACCGCACGGGTTTTGATTACGCAAGACACGGATGCCAATGGTTTAGCCATGCCGTCGCAAGGTGCGGGCGGGGTAGCGTATGTGAATGTGTGGGGCTTGAGCAATTACAGCACTTACTATTCGCCAGCCTTGGTGTATTACAACCGTTTGGGTGCGGGTCGCCCAGATTACGTGACGGAAGCGGCTTCCCATGAATTGGGGCATAACCTCGGTTTGTCACATGATGGCACTTCCACATTGGGTTATTACGGTGGTCAAGGGACAGGTTATGTGAGTTGGGGGCCGATCATGGGCACGGGTTATAACCGCAATGTTTCGCAATGGAGCAAAGGCGAATACACCGATGCTAATAATACCCAAGACGATGTTGCTCTGATTGCGGGCAAAGTCACGACGCGCGTCGATGATCATGCCAATACCACCACCGGTGCGACACTCGTGGTGTTGGATGCGGCGGGTAATATCGTTTCCACCACGCCAGAAACTGATCCAACGAATGCTGCTCCCGCGAATAAAGGGATTATCAGTAGCCGGACGGACGTGGATGTTTTCACCTTCAATACGGCTGGTGGCGATGTTACGTTGAAAGCCATGCCTGCACTCCAGTCACGTTATACCCGTGGCGGTGATTTAGACATTCAAATGGATTTGTACAATAGCAGTGGCGTGCTCGTTGCCAGCAATGATTCCTTGGATGATACCAGCGCGGCGATTGTGACGAATTTGGCGAGTGGGCGTTATTACTTGTCGATTCAAGGCGTGGGTAATAGCGTGACACCGTATTCAGATTACGGCAGCTTAGGGCAGTATTTCTTGTCGGGTGTTGTGCCGCCTAGCACTACGCCGGTGAATAGTGCTCCTGTCGCAAATACCGATGCTTACAGTGTTCGCACCGGTTCGACCACCACCTTGACTGTGTTGGCGAATGACACGGATGTGGATGGAAATGCTTTAACCATTACTGCCATTACGCAAGGTACAAAAGGTACGGTTGCCATCAGTGCGGATGCTAAATCCCTGATTTATAAAGCGGGTAGTAAACGTGGGGGCGATACCTTCACTTATACCATTAGCGATGGCAATGGCGGTACGACAAAAGGTACAGTCAACGTTACGTTGAAATAGCCGTTGTGTTTAATGTTTGTTTAAGTTTGTCTAATCAGGACAGGGATGTCTTGATTGCCTAACAACAATCGGGGGAAGTCTCTCCCGATTGTTTTGTCAGCATTCTCAGGCGGGACTTATTGCAGAACTTGCCCCATGCGTTCCCAACGCACGTCATTACCTTTGACGGATAACCACACTTGCCGTGCTTTGCCGACTACATCTTGTAATGGCACAGTGCCAAAAAAGCGCGAATCATGGCTGGCGGCGCGATTATCACCCATAACAAACACATGCCCTTGCGGTACGGTAATCTCGGTTTGGGGTAATTGACGATCTGTGGCTGCCCAAATGACTTGCCAGGTGGTTTGCCCATCGGTTTCCGTGACCACTAATCCGTTGGTTTGCGGTTGCGCACTTAAACGCAGCGATTTGCCATTAATGAAGACATCCGCCCCTTGGATTTTGATTTTCTCGCCCGGCATTCCAATCACGCGCTTAATGAAATATTGGGTGCGATTATTGGGGTAAGCAAAAATCGCAATGTCACCGCGTTTTACTCCCGTTTTACAGCCGGGACAGTTGTAGCGTTTGTCTGCAAATAACATATCGCCGGTCATGACGGTGGGTTCCATGCTGCCAGAAGGCACGCGGAAGGATTCCACCTGATATTGGCGCACATAGTTGGTGAGTAAGGGGAGGGTAACGGCATTGCATAACAACAAAACCAAGACATACACGCCGCTGTGTTGCCAGCCTCGCAGTACGTAGTCGGGTTTGTGGCGTGCGCTGCGTAACGCATCGACCATGCCGTAAATCCACACCACGAATACCGCTATCAAGCCAATAATGAATGCGGGTAATGTCCAGCGGCTGGGTAAATACAAAGCAATGACTGCAACGGCGGGAATGGTGAGCAGGGCGAAACTGAGGAAAAACCAAATCGCTTTGTTCAAATCGCCGTTATACAGTTGCCCGTAACCCGGCAAAATCATCGACATGAGTAAGGCGAATAATGGCTTGCGCGGTTTTACGGTGGGCATTGCGGTTTCAGTGTAGCTGGTCATGGTGTGATTTCCTTGGGTGATGACTTACTGACTTATACCGCTGAGTGTGCTGAAGGTAACAAGCTTTTTAACCAATGCTCGTCACGAACCAAATCCCAAACGCATATGATGCCAATTGTTCGAGGCTGAATAATGCCCCACCCACTAATGCCAACCATTGCAGCCATTCCCAGCGTTTGGGTTGCGCCGTTGTTGGTGGAATCGCCGCAAACGGTAATGGCAAATCGTGCAGGTTGCGCATGACTTGCGCGGTGAAATCAGCGGGTGGTTGCAGCAAATCACTGTGCAGTAAGGTTTCCAGTGCCGCGTCGCGTGTGAAATGATCCTTTGATTGCATGATTAAGCTCCCAGCCATTGGCGTAATTGTTCACGAGCACGGTGTAAACGCATTTTCAGTGTGCCTTCGCTACAGCCTTCTAATTGCGCCACGGTTTTTAGATCGAGTCCTTTGCTATACGTTAGAGCCAAGGCACTGCGTTCGGCAAGGGGTAAGCGCGTTAATGCGTGTTGTAAACGTTGTTGTTGTTCAAGTTCTTCTAATTGTGCCAAAGGCAAAGCGGTCACGCTCGGTGTGGTGTCAAGAGCCATCGCTTCGTCATCGTGTAGGACAACTTCGTGTTTATGAGCGGCGCGTGCCAGTTCATTGAGGGCTAAACGGTGGGCAATGGTGAATAACCAAGTGGAAAACGCTGCTTGTTGCGGGTCGTATTGTGCCAGAGCTTGCCATGCACGCAGAAACGTTTCCTGTGCAAGGTCTTCCGCCTGTGCTTGTGTTAGCCCCATGCGCCCTAAGTAGCCGAACAAAGGGCGTTGAAAATGCGCGACGATTGGCGCATACGCTTGGCGATTGCCTTGGCGGATTTGTTGAAGTATGGGCTGAATGTCCACGCGCTTTCCTGTTAACCGATCTCCAGCTTATACAATGCAAGCGGCGAAAGGTAACAGGAAAACGCTGGCGTTAGCGCATTAGCGTTTGAAACGTAATTCCTGCGCGTAAGGGAATACGTCTTCGTACAACCCTTTGGTGATATTGTCTTTCTTTTGCTGCCAATAAACCGGACTCAGCAAATCGCGGTGGTATTTGAGGAAGAACTTACGCACTTTCGGGCTGGCCAATAAGAACGTGCCGAATTCTTCGGGGAATACGTCGAAAGGTCCAACGCTGTACCACGGTTCGGAGCTGAACTCGTCTTCAGGGCAACGCGGCGGCGGAATTTTGCGGAAATTGCATTCCGTCATGTAATTGATTTCGTCGTAGTCATAAAACACCACGCGCCCTTGTTGGGTCACACCGAAGTTTTTGTACAAGAAATCGCCGGGGAAGATATTCGCTGCTGCTAATTGCTTGATCGCATTGCCGTAATCGCGTACTGCATGTTCGAGTTGCGCATCGTCCGCATTTTCCATGTAGATATTGAGCGGGATCATGCGGCGTTCCAAATACACCAAGCGGAACACGACTTCATCGTTTTCAAAGCTCAGACTGCTGGCGCAAGTGTCTTTCAATTCTTGCAACAGTGCGGGGTCAAAACGATTAATCGGTAATGCGACCTTGGAATATTCCAACATATCCGCCATGCGCCCAACCCGATCATGGCGTTTAACCAACTGGTATTTTTCTTCCACTTGGCGGCGGGTAAATTCTTTTTGCGGCGCGAATTTGTCTTTGATGATTTTGAAAACGTAAGGGTAAGACGGCAGGGTAAATACCATCATCACCATCCCGCGTATCCCCGGTGCGATCACGAATTCGTCAGAAGAATGGCGTAAATGGTGCAAAAAATCGCGATAAAACGCCGATTTACCTTGTTTGTGCAAACCAATCGATGAATACAATTCCGAGGTATTGCGGCGTGGCATGAGTTTTTGCAGGAATGAGACAATCGCCGAAGGAACTTCATGCTCAATCATGAAATACGCTTGGGAGTAACTGAATACCACCGAAAGCTGTTTTTCACCCAATAACAGCGCGTCAATGTACAAGCCACCTTTTTCATTATTCAAAATGGCTAAGGCGAAGGGGAATTCGTCACGTCCATTGATTACTTTACCAACAATGTACGCGCCTTTATTGCGGAAAAAGGCATGACGAATGACCGATAGCTGGAAGTTTAATTGGGTTTTACGGTCGGCTTTACGCGGATACTGACTAATCAGGGTGCGGAAAATACTGCGTATATCACGTTCAATGTTCTCGAACGGTAAGGTAAAACCTGCCGCGCGGATAATGTTCACAATCGTTTGGCGCAAGCCGCTTTTGCTAGGGTAGTAGCTCAGGTAACTGATTTCTTCGGAATCAATGTATTCGGTCGAAATCGCGCTACGCAGGAAAATGTATTCGTTTGTGTAATAGGTGCGTGGAAATTGACGGCAAAATACCGAGGTAAAGAAGGTTTCGGCCAACTCCGGTTGTTGGTGGTCTAGCAGTAATTGGCGGTAACAGGTTTTTACTTCCGGCCAGAATGCAGGTTCAGTGCAGTATTCTGGGTGCTGCTCTTGAATCGCGACGCAGGTTTCTTTAATGCGCCGGTCGTAGAGTTCAATGCGTTCATGGGAGGCCGCATGAACGGCGTGCCAATCGGCTGCTTCAAAACGTGTGCGTGCGCCAGAGGTAATGCGTTGAAAAATTTCAAAGTGGCGATTAAAACCTTGCCAAATAATCAAGGCGACGGTGCGTGCACGTTCTGAGGCAAAGGTTGCGCTGTAGGTAGTGAGTAAAGCTGATGCTGACATGGATGATGGATACCCGCTTGAAAAACTCAGGAAATAGCGAACCATGTTACAGGATTGCAAATGCATGGTGCAATCTTGCGCTGTATCATAACGAACTGTCGACAATTAACCGTTTATTTATAGGTTTTTTAAAAACTTGAGGCTTAAAATATGATTATTGTCGACAATCTTTTGCAAAGCTTATATCATCGCGCCCAACATAAGAACACGATAAAACACGGTTGAGTAATTACCGATTAAAGCCAAAGGAGGATGAAAACATGAGTAAAATTGTTATCACGGAATTATTAGGCGATGGTATTGGCCCAGAACTGGCAAATTCCGTGCACATGGTTGCAGACGCGCTGCCTGCGGATATTGAATTCGTTCCAGTGGATTGGTCTGTTGAAAACCGTGAAGCCAAAGGCATTGCGTGCATTGATGAAGCTGAAGCATCCATGCGTGCAACTAAACTGGCTCTGAAATACCCGACTGAAACCCGCACCCGCAGCCCGAACGCACTGATCCGTCGTCGTTTGGATTTCAGCGTTATCTACCGCCCAGCGATTTCCATCAAAGGTATCAACTCTAACTTCAAAGAGAACGTCAACCTGCACATCGTGCGTGTGGCGACGGGTGGTACTTATGACGATCCGGGTCAAAAAATCGGTCTGGATAGCGCGGTTTCTGTGCGCATGGTGGAAACCCGCCCTTGTATGCAAGCAGCACACTTCGCATTCGACTTGGCTCGTAAAAAAGGTCAAACCTACGGTGGTCGTAACTACCGCGTGACTTCTTCTTCCAAACACACCATTCAAAAAGTCACTGATGGCTTGTTTGAATCGGTAGTGAAGAAATCCGCAGCGAACTTCCCCGACGTGCAACACAACGTTGAATTGTTCGACGCGTTGTTGGCGAAAGTCATTATGAAACCGCAAGACTTTGAAGTGGTTGTCACCCTGAACGAATACGGTGACTTCTTATCTGACATGGCTTCTGGTCTGGTAGGTAGTTTAGGTACTGGCGCCAGCGGTAACTACTCGTTCAACGATGACAACACCGTTGACATTGCGATGTTCGACCCTGCGGGCGGTACTGCGCCTGACATCGCTGGCATGAATGTGGCTAACCCTTCTGCCGTTTTGTTGGCATTCGGTATGTTGTTGGATCACATCGACCGTTACGACCTCGGTCACGCCTTGCGTTTGGCATTGTTGAGTGCAATCCAAGATGGCGAATGCACACGCGATCTGAAAGGTAAACTCAACACTGACGAGTTCACCAAAGTCGTTATCGAACGGATGAAAAGCCATTTCTAAGTTCTAGCAACTTGGTCAAATGCAAAGGGCGCGGTTTGAACATCGCGCCCTTTTTTGTGCCTATTCTGGTGTGACGCGACTATTCGCTGTCGAGCGCGTAGGGCAAATTCATGACTTTCACAGGGTATTCGCCGCAATGCAGTGGGTTACTGACTTCCGCAATTTTCATGATGGCTAAAGCTTCCACATAACCATCAGGGTTGAGGGTCGCATTTAACACTGTTCCAGCTTCAGGGTCGGTACTGCTGGCAATGTGCGTTCCGGCGAGTGGGCGTTTAATGCAGTGTGGAATACCAATGCGGTACATTTGACGTTTGCTTTTACCCAAGTATTTCAGGCGTGCAACGATTTCCTGCCCCGGATAACAGCCTTTCGTGAAACTCACGCCCCCAATCAAATGCATGTTCATCATTTGTGGTACCCAAGCTTCGGTGCTATTGGCTGTCACCATTGGAACGCCAGACATGACATTGAAATAATCCCAGCCATTACGCCCGACACACGCGGCATTAACGTTGAGACGTTCCCACAGTTTGCGTGCATCTTCTAGTTCGCCCAGAATTTTGAAGCGCGGAATTGGTGCGGGTTGGCGCATAATCGTGAGGTTATTGATCTGAATGGTGTCGTAAGCCTGTTCGGGAGCTTTGCCCAGAATTTCTTTCAGGCGCAGATCCCCATCCGGTGCGGCGAAACCGAAATGCACCAGACTCATACTGGCATCTTCTAAGGCAACTTTGGAACGCATGACATACATGCGCAGGCGTTTCAGCGTGGGTTCGAGCAAATCTTTCGCCATGCTTAAGTAATACATGCCTTGGCGTTTGGTAATGAAAAACGTCGCCAGAACCCGACCTTTCGGCGTGCAATAAGCACTGAGTTGCGAATGTGTATCCGTGACTTGCTGAATGTCGTTGGTAAGTTGCCCTTGCAAGAAAGTAGCGGCATCTTCCCCCGCTACCGTAATTAAACCGAAGTGTGATAAATCGCAGAGGATTGCGCCTTGTGGTGGAATGCGGCGCTCGCGTTCGGGATTACCAAATGAAACGAGGGAATCCCCTTCAAATTCTGCCCCACAATCAACGAGAAAATGCTTCCAATCGGGTTTCATACTGGATTCCTTTACGGCTAATGATTATTGGTGATGTATTGGGGAAAAAGATAACGCTTGTTGCGAATGATGTCGAGAAATCCCGTTGGGAGGTGGGCTTCTTGTAACGGATACGGAAAGGCGGCGCAAAAAAAAGCTAGGCGGGGTCGCCGCCTAGCTGCTGTGTTACTAACTTACACGTAACTTATTTTTTCTCTTCTGGTTTCGCGGCGGCATCAGGTTTTGCAGCATCCGCTTTTTCTTCTGGCAGCGTGACTTTTACATCTGCTTTGGTGCGCAGATCTTGCATGTAAGCCATCATTTTTTCCTGTTCCATCTGACGTTGCAGTTGTGGTTTCAGGGCTTCAAATTCTGGTGGTTTAACATCACGTTTGTCTTCTAATTTGATAACGTGCCAGCCGAATTCGGTTTGAACAGGTTCTTTGGTGTACGTGCCTTTTTCCATTTTTGCTACAGCATCAGCAAAAGGTTTGACCATTGAAGCGGGTTTGAACCAGCCCAGATCGCCGCCTTGTGCAGCGGAAGGGCCATCGGAAGATTTTTTCGCTAAATCAGCGAAGTCTGTGCCTTTTTCCAAATCTTTGATGATACCTGCGGCTTCTTCCTTGGTTTTCATCAGGATGTGACGCGCTTTGTACTCGGATTTATCACCCGCTGCGACTTGTTTGTCATAAGCTGCTTTGAGGTCAGCATCGCTGATTTTGAAAGAAGCAGCTTTGTCTTTTGCCCACGCATCCAACACCAGTTTGTCCGTGAAGTTTTTCACTTTTTCTTTCACGTCTGGGCTGTTTGCCAGATCCGATTTGTTGGCTTCTTGACGTGCCAATTCGGTAATGATCAGGTCATCCAATAGGGATTTGGTGTCAACTTTGGTATCAGGTGAGGTGGCTTTAATCATGCCAACCAAGCTGTCCAAGGTTTCTTTAGTGATCACTTGGCCGTTCACGGTGGCAACTGCTGTTTTGTCACCAGCCGGTTTTGCATCAGCGGCAGGTGCAGCAGTAGGAGCAGCGGCGGCTGGAGCAGCATCTTCAGCGTGCAGGTTGAGAGCGAGTACACTCAAGCTCAAACCTAAACTCATCAGCCCTGTTGCAATGATCTTGTTACTTGTCAGGCGCATTATGCAAGATTCCCCTTCAAAGGTTTTACGGAAGTACTTTCTTAAATGGTTTCACAGTGACACGTTGGTACACGCCTACTGCCCGATACGGGTCAGCATCTGCCCACGCTTGTGCGGCGGCTAGTGATTCAAATTCAGCGATAATCACACTGCCGGTAAAGCCAGCAGCACCGGGGTCGTTGGCGTCAATAGCCGGATTAGGGCCTGCGACCAGTAAGCGTCCCGCTGCTTGTAAAGCTTGGAGTCGTTCCAAATGGGCTGGGCGTGCTGCCAAACGTTGTTCTAAGCTGTTGTCAGCATCCTCGCCGATAATGACATATAACATGGCAAGAGTGTCCTTAATGTTTTGTAACTATTTGCTGGTTTCTGTGGTATCAGATGGCGTTGGTGTTTCGATGGCATAGCGTTGCAAGTAAAACACTTGCGCAATAATGAAGACGAATGTTAGCCCCATTACCCCAAACAGTTTGAAATTAACCCACGCATTTTCGCTAAAATTATAGGCAACAATCAGGTTAATGAAACCCACACCAATGAAAAATATCGCCCACATCAGGTTGGTTTGTTGCCAAATGGGAGGGGGGACTTGAATGGTGTTGGACATGATGCGTTCGGCAAGGGTTTTACGTGACCCCACATACTGGCTGCCAATAAAGGCTAAACCGAATGCCCAATTGATAATGCTGACTTTCCATTTGATAAACAGCGGGTCTTTCAGAAACAGGGTGAGTGTGCCAAACACCAGTAAGATGCCCAAAGTAATCAGGTGCATTCGTTCAAAGCGGTGATGCAGTACGAAATACAAGGCGTTTTGCAAGATTGTCGCTAGAATAATAACCAATGTTGCCAATAAGATAGCGTCTTTGGGTTCGCTCTGCTGCAAGTTCATGAGGGGTAGTTGGTTTGCGACTGCAATCCATGAAGCTGGTAGGTCGCCAAAAAACTTGTAGACCAGAAAGAACAGTGCAACCGGGAAAAAGTCAAACAGGAACTTCATGTGTGTTGGTATAATCCGTGAAATTTGCCAATTCTAAACGATAATTGAACAATGAGTCAGTATTTTCAAATCCACCCCGAAAATCCACAGGTTCGCCTTATTCGCCAAGCTGTACAGATCATCCGTAACGGTGGTGTTGTGGTATTTCCTACCGATTCCAGCTATGCAATTGGTTGCTGTGTCGGGGATAAAAACGCGATGGAACGCATCCAGCGCATTCGTCAACTCGATAATAAACATAACTTTACACTGATCTGTCGTGATCTTTCTGAGATTTCGACCTACGCTCTTGTCGACAACATTAATTACCGATTGATTAAGTCACTGACACCAGGGCCGTACACTTTTATTCTCAAAGCGACCCGTGAAGTACCACGGCGTTTGCAAAACCCTAAACGTAAAACCATCGGGATTCGCTTGCCAGACAACATTGTGACGCAAGCTTTGTTACAGGAACTGAATGAAGCCTTGATGTCGAGTACGCTGATTTTACCGGGTGATGAATTCCCCATGACGGATCCCTACCAAATTCGGCTGTACTTAGAACATCAGGTGGATTTGATCATTGATGGTGGTTTCTGTGGGCATGAACCAACCACGGTGGTGGATTTGATGGATGAGCGTCCTGTTGTCTTGCGCGAAGGCAAAGGTTCGATTGATTGGTTGGTGGAACATTAAACATGGGCTTTAAACATGGACTTTGATTTCAACAGCTTTGTGTACACCGCTGCCACTTGGGTACTGCCGGTGTTATTTGCCATTACCGTGCATGAAGTGGCGCACGGTTGGAGTGCCTACAAGCTCGGTGATACGACGGCGAAAATGTTGGGTCGTTTGACCTTGAATCCCATTAAGCACATTGACCCGATTGGTACGGTATTAGTACCCGTGGTGTTATTGGTATTGGGTTCACCGTTCTTATTTGGTTGGGCAAAGCCCGTGCCCGTGAATTTTCGCAATTTGAAAAACTATCGTCGGGATATGGTGTTGGTTGCGGCCGCAGGACCATTCGCTAATCTCTTAATGGCGATTGCATGGATGACCTTGTTGGTGTTGTTTGCGCATGGTGTGAATGACGACAATGTTGCGAATGGCTTCATGGAAATGAGCAAGAACGGCGTGATATTTAACTTGACCTTGTTTGTGTTTAATCTCTTGCCGATTCCGCCATTGGATGGTGGGCGGGTGTTATCGGGTCTGTTACCGCCGTCACTTTCCCGTATACTTGACCAAATTGAACCCTATGGCATGATTATTGTTATTGCATTACTGTACCTTGGGGTACTGAATGCCATTATGTCGCCATTGGTATCAGGTTTAGCCTCTTTATTGGGGCATCTTTTCTTTTAGAACGTGACTAAACAAAGCAAAAAGGTATTCGCGTGAGTAATACGCCATCGCACAATCAGCGCGTCGTTTCAGGGATGCGCCCTACTGGGTTACTGCACCTAGGACACTACCACGGTGTATTGAAAAACTGGGTGGAAATGCAGCTTAACTACGAGTGCTTCTTTTTCGTAGCAGACTGGCACGCCCTAACCACACACTATGAAACGCCCGACAACATTTCCCAACACGTCGAAGATTTAGCGATTGACTGGTTAGCGGCGGGGATTAGCCCCAGTTCGGCGACCATTTTTACCCAATCGCATGTGCCGGAACACGCCGAACTGCACTTGTTATTGTCGATGATTACGCCATTGGGTTGGTTGGAACGTGTACCGACTTACAAAGATCAGCAAGAAAAACTCAAAGAGCGCGACCTTGCGACTTACGGTTTCTTGGGGTATCCGTTACTGCAATCGGCGGATATTTTAATCTACAAAGCGGATCGTGTACCGGTTGGTGAAGATCAGGTGGCGCACATTGAGTTGACGCGCGAAGTGGCTAGACGCTTCAACCATTTGTATGGGCGTGAGCCGGGTTTTGAAGAAAAAGCCGAACAAGCTGCCAATAAGATGGGTAAGAAACACGCGAAACTCTACCGCGATTTGCGCCGCCAGTACCAAGAAAAAGGTGATGGCGAAGCGTTAAGTGTTGGGCGTGCCTTGCTGGAGTCGCAGCAAAACCTGTCATTAGGCGACCGTGAGCGTTTATTCGGCTATTTAGAAGGCGTGGGCAAAATCATTCTGCCAGAACCGCAAGCCGCCTTGACCAAAGCTTCCAAAATGCCGGGTTTGGATGGACAAAAAATGTCTAAATCCTATGGCAATACCATTGCGCTGCGTGAGAAGCCGGAAGATGTGGAAAAGAAAATCCGCACCATGCCGACCGATACACAACGGGTACGCCGTACCGATCCGGGTGATCCTGCGCGTTGCCCGGTGTGGCAGTTCCACGAAATTTATTCCGATGAAACCACAAAAACGTGGGTGCAAGAAGGCTGCCGTAGTGCGGGCATCGGTTGCATCGACTGCAAACAACCCGTAATTGCAGCGGTACAAGCCGAACTCGCGCCATTACAAAAACGTGCGGCGGAATTTGAAGAAAATCGTGGGCGGGTGCGGGAAATTTTGCGTGAAGGTGCAGAATCCGCGCGGCAAGTGGCTCGTGAAACCTTGTCTGACGTGATGGAAGCGATGCGGTTTACCCATCATCAATAATGACGATGCTGCAACAGGCGCATCTCGCTGCTGAGATGCCTCTGGCGATTGTGCGTGGCGAGCAACTCGTCACGCTGCCAGATGATTTATACATCCCCCCCGATGCATTGGAAGTTTTTCTGGAGGCGTTTGAAGGGCCACTGGATTTACTGCTGTACCTGATTCGGCGGCAACATTTCGACATTAGCGATATTCCCATTGCACGCATTACCGAGCAATACATGGTGTATGTCGAGCTAATGAAAGATTTTAAGCTGGATTTAGCCGCCGAATATTTGCTAATGGCGGCAATGTTGGCGGAGATTAAGTCACGATCCTTATTGCCTCGGCAAATCATGAGCACGGAAGACGCGGCGGAATCTGACCCGCGTGCGCAATTAATGCGCCAATTGCAAGCATACGAACAATGTAAACAAGCCGCTGCGGATTTAGATCGTCTACCGCGTTTGGAACGTGAACATTGGGTAGCGCAAACCGTGGCGGATTTTCCCAAACCGCCGCGTCCACAACCGCAAGTGGCGTTGCATGATTTATTGAGTGCGTTTCAAGCGGTGTTGCAACGCGCCGATAGGTTCAGCCATCACCAGATTAAGCGCGAACACCTCTCCATTCGGGAACGCATGGCGCAGGTACTCGCTTTGCTGCAAATCCAGCGCGTTATACCGTTTGAACAGCTTTTTACGGTTGAAGAAGGGCGGCGTGGCGTGGTGGTGTCGCTCATGGCGGTATTGGAATTACTCAAAGCGCAATTGATTGAAGTCAGCCAAACACCTGAATCTTATGCACCTTTATTGATTCGTCCGGTGGGTATGGCACACCTTATGGGATACGACGGTTAGCGAACAGATGGATATGGTTTCCTTACACACTATTTTACAGGCGATTTTACTAACGGCTGATAAACCGCTGTCACTGGAACAATTGCTGGAGTATTTCGCGCCGGAAGAAGCGGTCACAAAAGTTAGTTTACGCACGGCTTTGCAGCAATTAGCACAACAGTGTGTGGGGCAAAGCTTTGAATTGCTGGAAACCGCCAGTGGTTTTCGTCTGCAAACGCGCGTGGCCTTTCAAATGTGGGTGCAACGCCATGATGATGCGAAACCCGCAAAATATTCGCGGGCATTGTTAGAAACGCTGGCCTTAATTGCGTGGCGACAACCGATTACCCGTGCGGAAATCGAAGCGGTTCGTGGTGTGGCGGTGAATGCCAATATCATTAAAACCTTATTGGAACGCGAATGGATTAGGGTCTTAGGGCATAAAGAATTACCGGGTCGTCCTGAGTTGTTAGGCACGACCCGCGCATTTTTGGATTATTTTGGGCTGAAATCGTTAGATGATTTACCCAGTTTAACCACTTTGCAGGATTGGGATAAACACCCCCTGCCATTGGTTTTCGACTAATGCGTGTGGTTTAAGGCAAGCCAATGCAGCGTTGATAACGTCCATTCACACTATTAGCGTATTTTGCTGTGGTTAAAACCTGTGAAGTTTTTGGGCTGTGCAAAGTAATATTGGGTACGACTGCATAAGCAGGGTCAACCTTTTTCACTTTGCGGTATAAACCCGTAATGGTTTTATAAGTGCTAGTGGTATTAAAGGTTAAGGTTTTTTCCAGAATTAGGTCACGGCGAATTTGTTCATCACTGATTTTTAGCGCGTATTTTTGCGCAATAAGCTGTAATGCAGCTTCGCTATTACTAACCGTTGTGACAATCTGTCCCTCTTTATCATACATTAGTAAATCCCCATCGGTCGCCAGTGGTTGACCTGCTAAGATACTGATTGCCGTCTGGAAAGCGGCATTGCGGCTGGCATAGCGTCCGGCATTAAAATCGGCGAAGCGGAACAGTTTTTTATTATAGCCCGTATCATAAGCCAGTAATTGCATAATGCCGTAATACAAACCGCCTTTACGTGTGTAGAGTTTATCGCGTAATTGGTAGACTTCTGCGAGTGCTAAGGGTTTGCCGCGCATTTCCGCCGCTTGTTCGGTGGCGAATTTAACGGAAACTTGCATTGAACCAATCGTGTCGATTTCATTATTCCCCTCGATTAAATCACGCCCGAAACCATTGTTCAGCATGAAGTCCAGTTTATACTCTTGGGCTAAACCGTTAATCAAATCGCGATACGCTAAATCCAAATCCCGTTCGGTTTTTGCACGGTGAATACGTTGCATGAAGCTATTATTGGTTGTGGGGTAACGGTACAAAAAGGCTTCCGCTTGTCCACCCAATACTGGAATTTGGTTGAGCTTATTAATCACCGCTTTTTCTGACAGCTTACCCAAATTCGGGATACTGGGATTGGCAACAAACCCTGATTCTTGTGCAAGGGTCGCAATCACGGAACAGACATTTTCTTTGCTTTGCGCAATGTCATTTTGTTTGAGAGCGTCTAATAACTCGCTCGCCCAACCCGTGGCATCCATTAAACTGGGTTTAGCCGTTTTAAGTAAGCTAGCCGTTTGTGTGATGCCAATAATCGTATTAGGTGCGGTCTTAATACTGGTATGAGCAACAACATTGGGCGTAATGGGCGGCGCAGAGGCTGGAGTGGCGGTGCGGGCAGGGGCAGAACCCGTTAAAGGTAAATCCGCAAATGGTAACGGGCTAGGCGGAGCGCAAAGCCCTAATTTGCTGATGACACTCAAGCTTATTAATAATAATAGCTTATGAATGTGTCGAAAAAAGTATTGCGCTGGGGGTTCTGCAAGCCAATGGAACATGGGGTAATGCCTTTTACTCAGGGAGGCGTAAACATAGCACACCGTTAACCATTTCCCCACCTTCTTACGGTCATCGCTTTAATTAATTGGTGCGTCAATACTGCTGCTTGTGTTTAATACCCGTTCAGTAAACTTTGTGGGCGGTAAGTATTCAAACGATTGCGCCAACCCGCCAGCCATTTGGCTTCACCGCGTTCTTGTGGTGAATTAGCAATGCGTCGCGTCAGGACTTTTTCGGCAGCATTGGCAAATTCGTCCAACGCTTGTGGCCCTGCTTGTACTGGATTCATGGTTTGCAACACTTGCAGTAAACCCCAGCCTTGTCCGTTGTAACGTTCGCTTGGGCTAGTGCCTTCGCCTTTAAAATTGACGTAATCCAATAGGGGGTACAAACCTTTTGGGGATTTTTCCACGGCTTGGTAATTGTTCAAAACACGCTCCCGATCTTGTGGTGCAACTTGATTAAGCATCACTGGTAAGGCGCGAGTTAAGCGTTCTGCCATGTAATTGGCTTGTAGATTCATGGTTTGGCGCAAGAAATTGTGTAATTCCTGCATTTGCGCATCGTTCTGGGATTGGGCAAAGGCCATTTTATTCGGCCACGGTGCGCCGCGTTGTGGGCGATTTTGCAACCATTGTGGGAGTGGAATGCCACTCGCTTTGGTGTATGCCAATAAGCCGGGGAACGTTTCGGTGTAAGGGCCGGTGCGTCCTTCGGGATACCAAATAAAATGCCCAATACCGAGGGAGGCGAACTCTTCGCGGTCGTTCCACACAATCAATTTACTGTCGTCGCCACTGGTTTCATTGTGGAAGACTTTATCCGCAATCCAGTTCAAATCCTTAGCGGAAACCACGGTTGGCGGTGGTGTGGTGGTTTGTTGGTTCATTGGCGCACAAGCGGCAAGCCCACCCATTGCGATCAGTGAAAAAACGATTCTTTTCATGTCACTACAGCCCCTGTTCTCAATTAAAGCCTTGTTTTAAGTCTTTCTAATGGAGTTTTCAAGCCGTAAAAAGTTCAATTTTGTGACGCAATGCATGAGTGTTGACCCCGAACGATAGTATACTGAGCAGGTGCTTATACAGGTTCTTAGGGAGCTTACATTATGAACGAAAAATTACAGCAACTGATTGCCAAACTGAAAGCCGAACGTGACGAATTTCAAGCACATCACCACCTGAATTCACAGGGTTGGCAGGAAGATTGGCAACACGCCGAAGATAAATGGCTGAGTTGGCAAGAACGCTTACGTGAAGCGGGTTTAAACTTGGCGGGTAAAGCGGGCAAGCTGATTAATGAAGTGGAAGGTGAGTTGCGCGACTGGAAAGACGATGCTGCCGAGGCAACGTGGAAACTCAATTTCAAAGCCAAAGATGAATTGCATGATTTGGGTGAAGATGTGGATCAGTTACAGCATAAGCTGAGCGATAAGATTCAGGATCTGCGATTGGAAGTGGTGGAAGAATTGCACGAATTAGGCGAAGAAATTGCGGGCTTGTATGAAAAAATTCGGCGGCGCAAACCCTAAAGCTTATTCATTTCGCGAGATCATTCGTAAAGCAATTACACTGTGGTTGATACCCTTAAACACTAAAAAATAGGATTCACTTGGGGCTTATGCAGCAACAGCACGTCACGTCGCGGATGTGGCTTTATCGCGCATTGGTGGAAAAACACGGTAGTCGTTTAGCGAGGTTACTCAATGGTAGCCTCGTTATTCTGATTTTCTTGAATGTCATTATGGTGGTGTTGGAGTCAGAAAGTAGCATTCACGCTTTGCATCCCCACAGCTTTTTTATCTTTGAAAGTTTCTCGGTCGCTGTTTTCACCTTGGAATACCTGGTGCGGGTTTGGGTTTGTGTGGAAGGTGAGCCGCAACATCGGCATCCCATCAAAGGACGACTACGGTATTTATTCTCACCGATGGCGTTAATGGATTTTATTGCGATTCTGCCGTTTTACTTAGGTTTGTTTGGCGGTGTGGATAACTTACTGGTGTTGCGCAGTTTACGCTTATTGCGCGTCTTCAAACTAACACGTTACTCGCACTCAATGGAATTACTGCTAACTGTTTTTCGTCAGGAATCTGAAACGATGGCTTCGGCTTTATTCCTGTTGTGTGTGCTGATTTTACTGGCGGCAACGGGTGTGTATTTGCTTGAAGGGCAAGCTTATCCCGAAGCATTTGGCAGTATTCCGCGTGCCTTGTGGTGGAGTGTGGTGACGCTGATGACGGTTGGGTATGGCGATGTTGTACCCCATACGTTTGTCGGGAAATTATTCAGTGGTTCGATTATGGTGACAGGGGTTGCTGTCGCTGCATTACCCGCCGCGATTTTGGCATCAGGTTTGATTAATGAATTAGAACGCCGCCGTGAACGCTTTCATACCGAGTTATTACGCTTGATGGAAGAAGGGCTGCCGGATTTCAGTGAATTGCGCCATATTGAGCAATTACGCATTCAAATTGGTATTAGCCGTACCGATGCACGTTTAATTTTTGAGGAGGTTAAGCGCGAAAGTCGTTTGTATACGCATTTGAAGTGCCCGCATTGTGAACAACCTTTACTGATCCGCCACCCCACGGGGCAAATTCATGTAAGACCTGTAAAACGTCAGCGTTAGGGTTTATTGCTACCGTTTCTTGACTATAACTATGCTGTTAAGCATGACATTGCATTGTGTAAGGGGAGGAGTTTATGCGTAAGGTTAGTGTGTTATTTGTCTGTATGGGCAATATTTGTCGTTCACCAACGGCACAAGGGGTGTTCGAGCGATTGGTGCAGTCGTATGGTTTGGAAGAACAATTCATGATTGATTCGGCGGGTACACATGCTTATCACGTCACCGAACCACCGGATTTGCGGGCGCAAGAAGCGGCTCGTAAGCGCGGTATGGATTTATCCCGCCAGCGTTCGCGCCAGATTGAGGTGAGTGATTTGGATTGTTTCGATTATGTGCTGGTTATGGATCGTACTAACTGGAAGGATTTGCAAAAAATCGTGCGCCCTGAGCATCGGGAACGCATTCATTTGTTCATGAAATTTGCCAGTCGTTGGCACACAGACGAAGTACCAGACCCGTATTATGGCGGTACGAATAGCTTTGAACGGGTGTTGGACATGGCAGAAGATGCGGCGGCTGGCTTGTTAGCGCATATCCGCCGTCATCAACTAGCCGCCTAAGTATCAATCATTAGGCGGCAGATTGCGCTTACTCGTTTGGATCAGCGTGCATCCAAACGGGGCGTTTTTTGACCGGTTGTACGACGATGGGTTCAGGAGCAGGTGAAGGAGGTGTTACATCTGCTTCTACCGCTACTTCAGTTGTCGTCTCGGTTGCCGCTGCATCCGGCGTGACAGCCGTAACCACGGGGGTTGCCACGCTTGTTACCGCTTCTGTTGCTGCTACCGCCTCGGTCACAGTTGCTGTTGCAACTTCTGCCACGGTTTCGTTAACTGTTTGATGCACTACTGCTGGAGCGGTGGTTGTTTCCGGCACTGTGGCAGTGGTTACTGTCGGTGGTTCTGCCTCAACCGTGTTGGACTCTGTTGTTACAGGAACGACAAGGGTAATGACTTCAGCACTGGCACTGGGTTCAGTGATGGTCACAGGTGTTGCCGCAGCGGTTTCAGTTACTGCTACGTGAGGCGTTTCCGTCACTGTTTCAACCACGGCTTCCGGTGTGGCGACGGCTTTGGCTTCGATAACAGGTTCAAGCGGTTCGACCACAATGCGTACAGCAGGACGTTCAGAACGTGAGGATTTTTCACTGGTTTGCGTGAGATCAATCACAATGGGTTCTAACGATTCTTGTGAGGCAATTGGATCAAGCACCGGACGCGGCGGACGTTGACGGTCACGGTCTTGACCACCGCGTGGACGACGAGTACGACCACGACGTTCACGGTATTCGCGAGGTGGACGCGCATTGGTGTCATCGTTATCGCCATTGCCTTCCGTTTCATCTAAGTCGTCTGGATTAACTTCAGCTACATCATCAGCGTTTACAGCATTTAATGCTGGTGTGTTTGGTAAAGCATCCGAGGTGGTAAAGGTTTCCTCGTTAGCTATTGGCGTTGTTTCAGTGTCTGTTGTGTTGTCATCACCGGTTTGATTCAGTGTTGCCTCGCCAGATGCATGGTTTTGACGGTAGTCATTACGATCCTGACGATCACGGCGTGAACGATCACGACGGCGTGGTTGACGTTGCTCGTATTCACTTTGCGTTTCTACCGCATTGGCTTCCGGTTCGACGGCATTAAGCGCGGCAAGCGTTGTTTCTACTTCCGGCTCTGGTGCTTTAGCGTCGCGTGCTTCTGCTTCATGGCGATAACGGTCGTGGCGCGAAGAGCGTGACGACGATTGTGACGATTCGCGGTTTTGGTCACGATTTTTGTCGCCGTTGTTATCGCGATTTGGGTCACGATTCTGATCACGCTCACGGTTTTGCTCGCCATTACTATCGCGACTATCACGGTTTTGCTCACGACTTTTCTCGCGGTTTTGGTCACGCGGTTGTTCGTTGCGCGTGTCGCTACGATTGTCTTGACGTTCGCGGGAATCGTTACCGTTGCTACTGCTACGCCCGTCGTTGTTGCGGCTATCACTGTAACGATCATTGCGCTCGCGTTTGTCACGGCTGTCGCGACTATCGCTTTTACCATCGCGTGAAGTGTCGCGCGTGTCTTGGCGTGTATCAGTGTTGCTACGGCTGCGGTCATTACGGTCATAGCGTTCGCTACGTTCACTGCGACGCGATGAACTGTTGTCATCCTGCTCACGCGAGTTGTCACGTACAGCTACGTCATCCGTTTTCTCCGCCGATTTATCGCCATTTTCCGCTGGGTTACTACGGCTACTAGAACGGCGTTCGTAACGTGAGGATTCATTGCGTGATGAATCCTGACGCGGTTCGCTGCGTCCATTGCTGTTCCCATTGCTGCTGTGGCGTTTACTGCTGGATGATGAGTCCGTTTTGCGCGAATCCGAACGTTGTGACGTCGTGCTCTCATGACTGGCTTCGGCTTTTTCCGCTGCTTCGGCGGCTTTTTCAACGCGCGGGCTAGTACCAAATAAGCTATTGAATAAGCGACGCACCAAACCTGAACCTTTAATCAATGGCGCAATGGGTGTCACCGCTGCTTCAATGGTTTGGCGCATGTTTTGTGGCACAGGTTTGGTTGGCAGCACATTGGTAACAGCCGCTTCGACGGCTTGTTGTTTCGGCTGTACTTCCTGCGGCGCTGCGTTTTCCAAAACCGGTGGCTCTGGAATGTGGTGATAGCTGGCAGTGCCTTCGATGGCCTCCAAACCGTCGCTGCGAATGCGGCTGATTTCGTAGTGCGGCGTGTCCAAATACGGGTTCGGAATCACTGTCAGGTCAATATTACGGCGTGCTTGGATGTCCGCCAAAGCCTGACGCTTTTCATTGAGTAAGAACGACGCAATCGCAATCGGCACTTGCGCAATGACTTTGCCAGTCATTTCCTTCATGGCTTCTTCTTCCATCAAACGCAAGACAGAAAGTGCCAGTGAGTCAGTGCTACGAATGTGACCTTGCCCAGTACAGCGTGGGCAAATGATTTGGCTGGATTCGCCCAGCGATGGGCGCAGGCGTTGACGCGACATTTCCAGCAAACCAAAGCGCGAAATCCGCCCCACTTGGACACGGGCACGATCCAGTTTCATGGCATCACGCAGGCGTTTTTCCACCTCACGCTGGTGTTTGCTGGGCAGCATGTCGATGAAGTCAATGACGATCAAACCGCCTAAATCCCGCAAGCGTAACTGACGCGCGATTTCATCCGCTGCTTCGAGGTTAGTATTCAGCGCGGTTTCTTCAATGTCATGCCCTTTGGTGGCACGCGCTGAGTTAATGTCGATGGAAACCAAGGCTTCGGTATGGTCGATGACAATTGCACCACCCGAAGGCAGGGCAACCGTGCGCTGATACGCGGTTTCGATTTGGTTTTCGACTTGGAAACGACTGAATAACGGCGTGCCATCGGTGTATTGTTTCAGTTTACGCATATTGTGCGGCATGACGGCTTGCATGAAGTCACGCGCTTGTTGGTAAACTTTGGGGTCGTCGATAACGATTTCGCCAATATCACGGCGGAAATAGTCGCGTAAGGCACGGATAATGACATTACTTTCCTGATACAGCAGGATTGGACCTTTGTGCTGTTGGTAAGCTTGCTGAATCGCTGCCCATAAGGTTTTCAGGTAGTCCAAATCCCACGCCAGTTCATCGGCTTCACGGTCAATCCCTGCCGTGCGCACAATGACACCCATGTTGTCGGGAATGTCTAACTCATTCAGGGTTTGCTTGATTTGCTGGCGGTCTTCGCCTTCGATACGCCGCGACACACCGCCTGCTTTCGGGTTGTTTGGCATTAATACCAAATAACGTCCCGCAAGGCTCAGGTAAGTGGTAAGTGCTGCCCCTTTCGTGCCGCGTTCTTCTTTGTCGACTTGCACGAGCACTTCTTGGCCTTCGCGCAGCATGTCTTTGACGTTCGGACGACCGTTAGCTTTTGCATCAGGATGGTAATATTCAGGCGCGACTTCGCGGAACGACAAAAAGCCGTGGCGTTGTGCGCCATAATTAACAAAAGCTGCTTCTAAGCTAGGTTCAATGCGAGTAATAATGCCTTTGTAAATATTAGCTTTTTTTTGCGCTCGAAAAGGGTGTTCAATATCGAGGTCATATAAACGCTGACCATCGACCATCGCAACGCGAATTTCTTCTGGTTGCGTTGCATTAATTAAAATACGTTTCATGTACTACACAAGCCTTGTCATGCAGCACTCGTTACCTGTTTGTTTTACAGACGGAATTTCAGAGTAAATCGTTCTATGAATATCAAATAGTTAGACCATGCATGTTAGCAGTCTAACTTTAAAAATCCATTATCCACCTGTTTGAAGAATCGTTCGGTTGTCACGGATCATGTCTTGGAAGTACCGCAAATCGGTGGGTGCATGGGCGTTATAAACCGCTGGCGCATTCTCGTAACAGACATCAGCAACAAGTATCTGCTGTTAGATGTCGAACCTGTTCGCCGTAATATTACCAATCTTACTAGGTGTTAGTCGGTCGGACAGGGGTTGTTGCCATAGGGTGTGGGACTTTGCTTTTCGTCTTGTTCACCCGGTCACAAATTCACAACCAAGCGGGTTAGCCGATGGAATTTGTGATTGAATCACTAAGGCGCGGGTCATATCATTTCGTTTTCGATTGAACCCGTCTTGTCAGGTGGATAGCACCTGCATTTGCCCACAGCGAATATATCAATTCGGTTAATCATATTCAATTTAGATTTCAGACAAACGTGGTACGTTTTTTATTTATGACAGTCCAATATCACACGGTTACAGAGCACGAAGCAGGGCAACGTGTCGACAACTTCCTGATTCGCCATTTGAAGCAAGTGCCGAAAAGCGCGATTTACCGTATTTTACGCAAAGGTGAAGTGCGCGTTGATAAAAAGCGTGTCAAGCCGGAGAAAAAATTAGAATTGGGGGAAGTGGTACGCATTCCACCCGTTAAGTTAGAAGCCGAGCTGCGTCCAGCGGATCAGCCAGCGGTAGCATCTGATGGCTTGTTAGCCGTGTTGGAAGCAGCCGTCTTGCGTGAGGATGAGCAACTTATTTTCATCAACAAGCCCGCTGGATTGCCCGTACACGGTGGCAGTGGGCATAAATTAGGCTTGATTGAAGCGTTTCGGCAGTTACGCCCGAATTTGCCCTATGTCGAACTAGCGCATCGCATTGACCGTGACACTAGCGGCGTGGTGATTCTGGCAAAATCGCGTCAAGCACTCACCGAACTGCACGAATTATTCCGCGATGGCAATATCGACAAGCGTTATCTCGCACTGGTGGCAGGGAAATGGACGCACGGACGCAAACACGTCACCATGACGTTGGGCAAAGAAGAAGGCAGCCGCCAGAAAGTGCAAGTGATGGATGAGGGTAAAGAATCGGAGACGATTTTTTCACCCGTAAGAAATTTGCGAGGTGCGTCACTTGTCGAAGCACAAATCCTCACCGGGCGTATGCATCAAATTCGCGTGCAATTGCAGAATTTGGGGCATCCGATTTTGGGTGATGATCGTTATGGCGATTTTGCCTTGAATCGTGAATTCCGCCCAAAAGGTCTGAAACGCCTGTTTTTGCACGCCGCACACGTTAATTTGGTCTTGCATCTGACGGGACGGCGGTATGTGGTGGAAGCTCCATTGCCGGAAGAATTACAAAACGTGGTGGCAAACTTACGATGAGTGATAAGCAAGTTAATAAACCCTATAACATTCTGATCTTTGATTGGGATGGCACATTGATGGATTCCGCCGCACACATCACGGCTTGTATGCGTAATGCCATTGCGCAGGTGGGAGCGGATTTCTGCACTGATACAGCAATTCGCAATATCATCGGCTTGGGGCTGGAAGAAGCAGTGCGGCATTTATTGCCAGAAGCCAGTACCGCTGTTGTGCGGTGCGTGGTGGAAGAATATCGCCAAGAATTTCTGTTTCGCACCAGTCATTCCAGCGAATTATTTGCTGGTGTGCGTGAAACGCTCGCCACTTTACAGGCGCAAGGCTATTACTTGGCAGTGGCGACGGGCAAATCCCGCCGTGGTTTGGATAAAGTGTTGGCAGAAACGGGTTTGGAACAGGTTTTTGCCATGACGCGCTGTGCTGATGAAACCCATTCCAAGCCAAATCCGTTAATGTTGGCGGAAATCCTCACCGATTTCGATGCGCAACCCAGCGACGCGCTGATGATTGGCGATAGTGAATACGATTTGCTCATGGCGCGTAATATTCAAATGGACGCTTTAGCCGTCAGTTATGGTGTGCATGATCTGGAACGATTGTTGCAGCATCAGCCGCGTGGTTATGTGGATCAAGTTGATCACATTCCCCTTTGGTTAGAAAAATACACAGAACAAGGTAAAACTGCATGAGTCAGGAAGAAACGCAGGCGATTCAAGCCCTCAAAGACATCGCAATGGAAGGCATTAAAGAACAACGTCGGGCGCGGCGTTGGGGCATTTTCTTTAAATTATTTTTTGTGCTGTACGCGCTGATTGCTTTGTTCGCGCTATTGGGTGGCGGGTCGTCCAAAGAAAAACTCAGTACCGCTGCTGAAATTACCGCCGTGATTGATTTGAATGGCGTGATCATGGACGGCGGCGAAATCAATGCGGAAACGATTCTGCCCAGCCTCAAAGAGGCTTTTGAAGACAAAAAAACCAAAGGCGTGTTATTGCGCATTAATAGCCCCGGCGGTAGTCCAGTGCAAGCTGGCTTGATTAATGATGAAATTCGTCGCTTAAAAGCCCTGCACAAAGACATTCCGGTTTACGCGGTGGTGTCGGATATTTGCGCTTCTGGCGGTTATTACATTGCGGTTGCTGCGGATAAGATTTACGCGGATAAAGCCAGTATCGTCGGTTCGATTGGCGTGCGCATGGATAACTTCGGTTTGGTCGGCTTGATGGAAAAGTTAGGAGTGCAACGTCGTTTGTACACGGCGGGGGCGAATAAAGGCATGTTAGACCCGTTCTTGCCGGAAAATCCCGCGCAAGTACAGCACGTTCAAACCATGTTGAATGCGACCCACCAGCAATTCATTAATGTGGTGAAACAAGGGCGTGGTGATCGTTTGCAAAACAACCCCGATATTTTCTCCGGTTTGTTCTGGACAGGCGAAGAAGCTCTCAAATTGGGGCTGATTGACGGTTTGGGTAGCGATACTTTCGTGGCACGTGATGTGATTAAAGCTGAAGAAATGGTCAATTTCACCAATGAAAAAGACATTTTTCAACGTTTGACGGATCGTGTCGAAAGCTCCGCACACGCGGCAATGCGTTCCATGTTGAATGAAGCTTCCGCCCCACAACTGTACTAACGGTAGTCTATGGCTTACACAACAATAGACCTGTTTGCAGGGATAGGTGGAATGCGTTTGGGGTTTGCGGCTGAAGGCTGCCGCAATGTATTTTCATCTGAATGGGATCGTTATGCCCAAAAGATGTATGCGGCTAATTTCGGTGAAACGCCTCATGGGGACATTAATTTGATTAACCCTCTTGATATTCCAAACCATGATATTTTGTTGGCAGGGTTTCCCTGTCAACCGTTTAGTATCGCCGGAAAGGGGTTAGGCTTTGCCGATACACGCGGCACACTGTTTTTCAATATTGAAAGCATTCTGGCGGCTAAACGTCCGCGTGCTTTTTTATTGGAAAATGTGAAACGGTTAACCACGCATGATGAGGGGCGTACTTTCCAAGTTATTTTGGAACGTTTAGCCGCTTTAGGTTACACCGTTTACCATCAAGTCTTGAATTCATTGGCATTTGGAATGCCCCAAAAGCGTGAGCGTATTTACATCGTGGGTTTTTTACAGCCCACGCAATTTAGTTTCCCTGTGCCATTAGGCTATTACCGTCCTTTAGCTGAGTTTTTGGAGGATGATAGCCAGATTCCAACCAGCTATTTTTTGTCGGATGAGATTCGTCGTAAACGCTTAAGCGGCGTTAAAGGTATACCGCCGACTCCCTCGATTTGGCATGAAAATATTGGCGGGAATATTTCAGCATTACCTTATTCCTGTGCATTGCGAGCAGGCGGCAGTTATAACTATTTAGTGGTCAATGGTCAGCGACGTTTAACCGGGCGCGAAATGTTGCGATTGCAAGGCTTTCCCGATGATTTTGTTATTAATATTCCCTACTCGCAGATGCGTAAAGTCGCAGGAAATTCTGTGACTGTGCCTGTGATTCAAGCCATTGCAAAACAAATGCTGGCGGCATTGGAAGGCGCACAACCTAGCGCGGAGGAAGCTTTGCGATGGGCAGCGTAGCGACATTAGCAACTTTGGCGGAGCATTTGACGCAACGTGGCTGGATGCTGGCAACGGCTGAATCTTGCACGGGCGGTTGGATTGCGAAAATTTGCACCGACGTGGCAGGAAGTTCGACGTGGTTTGATCGCGGTTTTATCACCTATAGCAACGAAGCCAAACAAGATATGCTGGGTGTGCGTGCTGAAAACTTAGCCCAATTCGGCGCGGTAAGCGAAGCGGTGGTGGCGGAAATGGCGGCGGGGGCATTGCGGTATTCGCGTGCTCACATTGCCCTTGCGGTAAGCGGTATTGCGGGGCCTGGTGGTGGTTCGCCCGAAAAACCCGTGGGTACGGTGTGTTTCGGTTGGGCAGTGCGAGGTGGTGAAGTTACCACGACCACTTGTCATTTTGCGGGTGATCGTGAAGCCGTGCGCTGGCAGTCGGTGGTTTTCGCGCTTGATGGGGTATTGCGGGTGCTGTAATTCGGTAGCGTGTTAATATTGCCCTTCTATTTCAATCACCTGATTCCATTATGTTAATCTTTCGCTATCCATCATTATGCAGGAGGTCTCGATATGGCGAATGTCGCTTATGATCAGGATCTTTACACTTGGGCGTTGCAACAGGCAGCGTTATTGCGTGAACGTAAGTTTGATCAAGTGGACTGGGAACACATTATTGAGGAAGTCGAGGACATGAGTAAGTCCGAAAAACGTGCGTTGGAGTCGTTTCTGGAAACCTTGCTCATGCACTTGCTGAAATGGCAGTACGAGCCGAGCCATCAGTCGCGTAGCTGGAAATTCACCATTATTGAGCAACGTAAACGGATTGGGCGACACCTCAAGGAAAACCCCGGATTGAAAAGTAAGTTGCCAGAAGTCATTGAATCGGCCTATGAATACGCCGTATCCGGTGCGGTACGGGAAACCGGACTCGCGCCAGAAGTGTTCCCCGAAACTTGCCCTTGGTTGTACGAGCAGTTCATGGATAATGATTTTTGGCCTGAAACGGTTTTGTAAAAGCCGCGTAAAATTCGGCTCATTCCGCTTATTGTTTGAGATTGGCTTGCGGCGGATCATTGTGAAATAATCGCGGCTTCCTTAGCACCTCAACACACAATAGGAGTGTCCGCGTATGGATGAGAACAAGAAAAAAGCCCTTGCCGCAGCTCTCGGTCAGATTGAACGCCAGTTCGGTAAAGGCGCGGTCATGCGTATGGGCGATACCAATGCCGCGAAAGACATTGATGTTATCTCCACGGGTTCATTAGGTTTAGACATCGCGCTCGGTATCGGTGGTTTGCCGAAAGGGCGTGTGGTGGAAATTTACGGTCCAGAATCCTCCGGTAAAACGACTTTAACCCTGCAAGTGATTGCGCAATGCCAAAAACAAGGCGGTACAGCCGCGTTTGTGGATGCTGAACATGCACTTGACCCTACTTACGCACAAAAATTGGGGGTTAAAGTTGACGATTTATTGGTTTCTCAGCCGGATAATGGCGAACAAGCTTTAGAAATCGCCGATATGTTGGTGCGTTCTAACGCGGTTGATGTCGTGGTTATTGACTCGGTGGCGGCGTTGACCCCGAAAGCGGAAATCGAAGGTGACATGGGCGATTCCCACGTTGGTTTGCAAGCGCGGTTAATGTCACAAGCGTTGCGTAAACTGACGGGTAATATCAAGCGTTCCAATACCTTGGTGATTTTCATTAACCAAATTCGCATGAAAATCGGTGTAATGTTCGGTAGTCCTGAAACCACAACGGGCGGGAACGCGCTGAAATTCTATGCATCTGTGCGTTTGGATATTCGCCGCATTGGTTCGATCAAAAAAGGCGATGAAATTCTGGGTTCTGAAACCCGCGTGAAAGTGGTGAAGAATAAAGTTGCGCCACCGTTCAAAGAAGCCGAGTTTGAAATCCTGTATGGGGAAGGCATTTCCCATGAAGGTGAGTTGGTGGATTTGGGCGTGAAACACGGTTTCATTGGCAAGGCGGGGGCGTGGTACAGCTACAAGGGTGACAAAATTGGTCAGGGCAAAGAAAATGCACGTACCTATTTGAAAGAGCACCCTGAAGCAGCGGCAGAAGTGGAACAAGCCGTGCGTGCGGTAGCCATGAATTTGCCGACGGTGGGTAATGCTGCCGAAGCAGCCGATGAGCCACCCGCTGACTTTGATGATGACGCTTTAGCATGAGTGAACAGCGGGAGTGTAAGGGTGTCGCCTTACGTTTATTAGCCATACGCGAGCATTCCCGCTATGAACTTGCACAAAAACTGCGTCAACGTTGTGCGTGTGATGCAGAAAGTCTGGCACAATTACTGGACAAATTGCAGGAAGTAGGTTATTTGAACGACCTCCGTTATGCGGAGGCGTTTTCGCGTTCTGCCATTGCGCGGGGGCGAGGGCCGCAACGTATTGCTTTTGAGTTAAGTGAGCACGGTGTCGCAAAAGCCATTATTAGCCAAGTATTAGCTGCTGTTGATACGGATTGGTGTGTCTTGGCCAGTGAGCAACGTGCGAAAAAGTTTGGTCGGGAGATACCGACAGAATATAAGGAACGCGCTCGGCAATCACGTTTTCTTGCCGCACGCGGTTTTTACACCGATACCATTAAAGCTGTTTTCCAACGTCTCCCGTATGAGTGACCGGGAATGGGTAGAGTCATGACAAGTGCTGAATTAAGACAAAAATTTCTCGATTTCTTTGCCAGTAAAGGGCACGAAATCGTCCCTTCCAGTTCGCTGATTCCGGGCAATGATCCAACATTGCTGTTTACCAATGCGGGGATGGTGCAATTCAAAGACGTATTTCTAGGATTAGACCCGCGTCCTTATTCGCGTGCAACCACCTCTCAACGTTGTGTGCGGGCGGGTGGTAAACACAATGATTTAGAAAACGTCGGTTATACCGCGCGTCACCACACGTTTTTTGAAATGTTGGGTAACTTTAGCTTTGGCGATTATTTCAAAGAAGATGCGATTAAATACGCATGGGAATTTTTGACGGAAGTGCTGCAATTACCGAAAGCCAAATTGTGGGTCACGGTTTACGCGGATGATGACGAAGCGTACAACATTTGGACGCAACAAATGGGTATTCCGTTAGATCGCATTACCCGCATTGGCGATAACAAAGGGGCGCGTTACGCTTCCGATAACTTCTGGCAAATGGGTGACACGGGGCCGTGCGGGCCATGTACCGAAATTTTCTACGATCACGGCGAACACATCTGGGGTGGTCCACCGGGTACGCCCGAAGAAGATGGTGATCGTTACATTGAAATTTGGAACTTGGTGTTCATGCAATATGAACGCACCAAAGATGGCGAAATGCGCAAATTACCCAAGCCTTCCGTCGATACAGGCATGGGTATGGAACGTCTGGCAGCAGTCATGCAGGGCGTACACAGTAACTACGAAATCGATTTGTTCCAAACCTTGCTGAAAAAAGGTGCGGAATTAGCACCAAATGCTGATTCGAACAGTCCGTCGCTGAAAGTGATTGCAGATCACATCCGTTCTTGCTCGTTCCTGATTGTGGATGGCGTATTGCCGTCGAATGAAGGGCGCGGCTATGTATTACGCCGCATTATTCGCCGCGCGATTCGTCATGGTTACAAACTCGGCATGGCAGCACCTTTCTTCTACAAGCTGGTACAGCCTTTAGTTGAGGAAATGGGCGCGGCTTACCCTGAATTAGCCAAAGCGCAAGCAGCGGTTGAACACGTTCTGGAAAAAGAAGAACGCCGTTTCGCCGAAACCCTAGAACAAGGTATGAAGATTCTGGAAGAAGCGATTGGCAATCTGTCCGGCGACACGATTGATGGCGAAACCGTGTTCAAACTGTATGACACTTACGGCTTCCCAGTCGATTTGACAGGTGATATTGCTCGCGAACGCAATCTGAAACTCGACGAAGCGGGTTTTGAAGCGGCAATGGAAGCGCAACGTGAACGGGCACGAGCGGCGGGTAAGTTCGGTGCGGATTATACCGCGAAACTGGAAGTGACTGGCGCGACGGCTTTTCACGGTTACGCGCAATTAAGCGATACCGCCAGCATTACCGCGTTGTTTAAGCAAGGTGTGGCGGTTAGCGAACTCGACGCGGGTGATGAAGGGCAAATCGTGCTCGACCAAACCCCGTTTTACGCCGAGTCCGGCGGTCAAGTTGGCGATACCGGAACATTACGCAGCGCGACAGGCGTATTCCGTGTGACCGATACGCGCAAGCAAGGCACAACCTTTATCCACGTTGGTAAGGTCGAAAGCGGTTCATTAAGCGTTGGCGCAAGTGCCACGGCTGAAGTTGATGCCGAACGTCGCCAAGCCATTATTCTCAACCACTCCGCCACGCATTTAATGCACGCGGCATTACGCCAAGTATTGGGCGAGCACGTTGAGCAAAAAGGCTCGTTAGTTACGCCAGAACGTTTGCGTTTCGACTTTTCCCAACCTGAGCCTGTCACTGCTGAACAAATTGCCGCAGTCGAAGCCATTGTCAACCACGAAATTCGTGCGAATGCGGCGGCTTCTGCGCAAGTTATGGCAATGGAAGATGCGAAAAAAGCAGGCGCAATGGCATTGTTCGGCGAGAAATACGGCGACGAAGTGCGCGTAATGAAAATCGGTTTCTCCACTGAATTGTGCGGTGGTTGCCACGTCGAACGCACGGGTGACATTGGCTTGTTCAAAATCATCAGTGAAGGCGGCGTTGCCGCAGGTGTGCGCCGAATCGAAGCGGTAACGGGCACGAATGCTTTGGCATGGCTGAATGAAACCGCCGGACGTTTGGACAATATCGCTCGCTTACTGAAAGCGAATACGGCGGATGTCACTGACAAATTAGACGCTTTACTGCAAAAAAACCGCGCTTTGGAAAAAGAGTTAGAGCAACTCAAAGGCAAGATGGCTTCACAAGCAGGTTCAAATCTAGTGGATCAAGCGGTGGAAGTTGGTGGTGTGCGCGTGTTAGCGGCGAATCTGGAAGGGGCTGATCCAAAATCCTTGCGCGATACCGTTGACCAACTGAAAAACAAATTGGGTAAAGCGGTGGTGATTCTTGCAGCGGTTGCGGATGGCAAAGTTAGCCTCGTTGCTGGCGTCACCAAAGACGAAACCGCGAAACTCAAAGCAGGCGAAGTATTAGGTTTTGTTGCCGCGCAAATTGGTGGTAAAGGCGGTGGTCGCCCAGACATGGCGCAAGGTGGCGGTACAGATGTTGCTGCATTACCCGCAGCGTTAGCCAGCGTACAAGGCTGGGTGGCAGAACGGGTGTAATTTAGTTTTAGTGTTTGAAGGTAAATAATGGCACTGATTGTACAAAAATACGGTGGTACATCGGTCGGTACGCCAGAACGCATTGAAGCGGTGGCTGATCGTGTGATCCGTTGGAAACAACAAGGCAATGATGTCATCGTGGTCGTTTCCGCGATGTCAGGCGAAACCAATAAGCTGGTTGCCTTGATTAATGCGATTAACCCGCAAGGTTCTGAGCGCGAAAAAGACGCGATTTTATCCACGGGCGAACAAGTCACGATTGGCTTGTTGGCACTGGCATTGGAAAAGAAAGGGCAACCCGCACGTTCTTACACGGGTGGACAAGTGCGCATTCTCACCGATGATGCGCATACTAAAGCGCGTATTTTGGAAATTGATGCCGAACCCATCCGCAACGATTTAGCCGAAGGGCGTGTGGTTGTGGTGGCAGGTTTCCAAGGTGTGACCGAAGACGGCAGTATTACGACTTTAGGGCGTGGTGGTTCGGATACCACAGGTGTGGCATTGGCGGTGGCTTTAAAAGCCGATGAGTGTCAAATCTACACCGACGTGGATGGTGTTTATACCACTGACCCGCGCATTGAACCCAAAGCTCGCCACATTCCAGCCTTAACGTTGGAAGAGATGCTGGAAATGGCCAGCCAAGGTTCAAAAGTGCTGCAAATCCGCTCCGTCGAATTTGCTTACAAATATGATATGCCTATTCGTGTGCTGTCGAGCTTTGACGATTTCGGAGCAGGCAAAAGCACACTGGTCACTCGTGAGGAAGAAGTAATGGAACAAGTGTCTGTCCGTGGTATTGCGTTTAATCGTGATGAAGCCCAATTGACGGTGGTTGGCGTGCCGGATCGTCCGGGTGTAGCGTTCCAAATCTTAGGGCCGATTTCCGATGCGAATATCGAAGTCGACATGATTGTGCAAAACATCGGTGCTGATGGTTCTACCGACTTCACGTTTACCGTGCATAAAAATGACTTCGTGAAAGCACAGAAAATCCTTGCTGAAACGGCAACAGCAATGGGTGCGAAATCTTGTAATGGTGACGAACATATCGCGAAAGTAGCGATTGTTGGGGCAGGAATGCGTTCTCATGCCGGTGTCGCCAGCAAAATGTTCAAAACACTGGCAGATGTGGGCATTAACATTCGCATGATCTCCACTTCTGAGATCAAAGTGGCGGTTGTAATCGACGAAAAGTACCTTGAGTTAGCAGTGCGCGTGTTACACGATGCTTTTGGTCTTTCTCAAACTATTAGTAATTAATTTTTTTAAATTTTTACGGCATAAAAACCCGCTGTTGCACTATTTATGTAGCAGTGGGTTTTACTTTATCTATAAAAAACAAGGGTTCAGGGTAGTTGCAAGTGGGGTGTTGCTGAAATAATACAATGGTAAAAAAGCAACAATGTTGAGAAAATAGTTAAGCGTAAGTTCAGTGCTAATGTGTGATTGTTACGCATAGCAAAGGTTGTCGGGTGAGGACTTATCTGAGAGTTGTCACAGGGCTTTGTGGACACAAAGTGCAGCAATATGGAGATTTTGCGGTATGTTGATTCTGACGCGTCGAGTCGGCGAGACTCTTATGATTGGGGATAGCGTAAGCGTTACGGTATTAGGGGTCAAAGGCAACCAAGTCCGTTTGGGAATCAATGCACCCAAGGATGTTGCAGTGCATCGTGAGGAAATTTATGAGCGTATTCGCCACGAGCAACTTGAACCCATTATTGTCGAAGAAAATGTAAATTAGGTCTTTACCTACAGCACTAAGGCATGTATTATCGCTGCCTTCACTGAGTAGCGAAATGGAGAGGTGGCCGAGTGGCCGAAGGCGCTCCCCTGCTAAGGGAGTATACCTCATAAGGGTATCGCGGGTTCGAATCCCGCCCTCTCCGCCATTCAGTTAGTCGGTTGAGTAAATGTTAAAATGAGATGTTTTAAAAACTTCAAAATTTTTAATATTTTCCTTGACGAAGCTTAGTGAAATGCGTATAGTACGCGACTTCAACAGCGCATCCGTAGCTCAGTTGGATAGAGTACCTGGCTACGAACCAGGTGGTCGGAGGTTCGAATCCTTCCGGATGCGCCATTTTTTAAAAAAAGCTGCCTTAAAGGCAGCTTTTTTTTCGCCTAAATATTTCTGTCGTCTCATGATCCAAGTAACTAATAGTATTGATCTGGTTGTTTCGCGTGGTTAGGTAAATAATTGGATGGGGATTGCCAGATACAAAGAAGCCGCCTTGACGGCGGCTTCTGCATCAAGCATATGCGGGCTATTAGCTATTAGCTATTAGCTATTAGCTATTAGCGACCGAAGAATTTACTGGCGAGACCAATCGCGCCAGAAACGCCACCAACAGCATTTAATAAGCTGCCGACGTCTAAAGAACCACTTGGGGAAGCTTTATCAACAACGCCGGGTACGGCTGCTTGTAAGCCGCTTAGGGCTTTTTCTGGTGTGATGCCAAGCTGCTGGGCAAAAGCAGCGATTTTATCTTCACCAAACATTTGGGTCAGTTGACCGCCAGATACTGGGGCATTTGCACCGGGGCTAAGCCAAGATGAAACCATGGACATCAAGTCTGGATTCCCACTGCTTTGCAAGCCAGTAACCATAGAAGCCAAACCTGCTAAGCCACCGGCTTGCGATTGCCCCTGACCGTTAGCAAATAAACCCATGAGGGCTGTTGCGATTTCGGTGATTTCTAGTTGTCCATCGTGGTCTTTATCCAATTGACTTTGGAATAGTTGTGCACCAATTTGCAGTAGATCCATGCTTGGTATCTCCGGTTAGATGTTTTTAGGAATGCGAATTTTTTGACCCGGAAAGATTTTGTCCGCATCTTTAATGACTTCGCGGTTTACTTCAACGATTTTAGTGTATTTCGCACCATTGCCATACGCTTTTTCAGCGATTTTCCACAGGGTATCGCCTTTTTCGATGATGTAGAACTCATCATCACCGCCAACTTGGCTACCGTCCGCAATATTCAAGCCGTCGGCTTTAACTTCTTGGATACCTAATGCATTACCAGCCATCAGAACTGCTTTTTCGAGGGATTCAGCAGATTGTGCTTCACCGCTTAAAGTAGCGACGCCATCTTGCACTTGCACTTGCAAGTTGTTGACACCCGGATTGTCTGCTTCAATGTGTTGTTGCAGTGCTGCTGGGGCTTCTTCCTCGCTACCGAAAATTTTCTTGCCGATATTGCTTGCAAAATCAAACAGTCCCATCTTAGTTTTCTCCTGTGATTGAATGGATTAGTCTCCACGCAATAGTATAGACGTTTTAGGCCAAAGAAACATGGACCTGATTGTCGGTCGCGTAATTTAGCTGAAAAGTTTAGATAAACTGTTTGTTTACTGAAAAACCTTAGGCTAGGAATGTGCCGAATTTGACAAGTCGTTGTTGCCAATAGGTTTTACTAAGGGTGTCGATAGATACTTTACCACCGCCAGAAGCTGCATGGATAAATTCTCCTCGTCCTACATAAATACCAACATGGTTAACAGCACTGCCACTCGTGCGGAAGAAAATTAAATCACCGGGGCGCATTTGCTCAAAATTAATGGTGCGACTGGCACGGCTTTGTTCGGCGGCGGTACGCGGTAGGCGAATGCCATTTCCTTGTTTGTAGACGAAACTGGTTAGGCCACTGCAATCGAAACCCTCGTAAGGCGTTAAACCACCGTATTTATAATGAACCCCTAAACTTTGGTAGGCTTGTGCTAATAAGGCACGACGCAGCGGTGCATCGGCTGGTTCAGCCATTTGTTGAGCGTACATGGGATAATTATTGGGATATGGGTGATAACTCGCTAAGTAAGGTTGTGCATCATTACTTAGTGGTGGATAGTCGGCATAACTCCCATAATAAGCCGGATCATAATTGCCAGAATAAGCATAATTCGGCGCGTAATTAGCTGGCATTGGCGCACAGCCGTTCGTGAGCGTAGCCGTAACCCCCAGCCACACAACTGCATGAAATTTAAACATATTTAACCCCTGTTATTGTTATGCATTAGGACAGCAGGGGTATTCTAAAAGTTCTTAACTGAATGCAAGCAAAAAGCGAACGGAATTATTCCATTCGCTTTGCAATCTATCAAAGGTTTGGCTGAGTTATTGGCAGCTATTGCTAACTGTTTGGCTAGGGGGCGTATACCCTGACCAAAGTGGATAGCTTAACCAGTCATTGGTGATGCGTTTGATGGCATCGACGGTCCATTGATCCCAACCGACAGGGCGTGAGCCGTGATGACCACCAGCAAAACATTGCGAGTACACACGCGTATCGCCGCGTGTACGGTGGAAAATTGCCCGTTCTTTTGCGCCACAGTTGCCCCATGCATCGCAGACGGCGGGGTCGACTTCGGTATCACCCAAGTTTTGGATCATGGCAATACTGTATTGTGTTGTATCTGCCAACACTTCGGACAGTTTACGCAGCGATAGCACCATAATTACAGAGGTCTGCGAAGGCTTGGCTGGATTTTATGGCACTGAAGTCGAGTTTTAAGTGAC
>JBDKID010000007.1:0-127692 GCA_039797295.1 Pseudomonadota bacterium
GTAACGGGTGGATAGGCGCTTATCAACACCTTGAAGGTTTTTTTTGGATTCATCCCCTAATTATCAAGAAATCGGGGGAATTTGTGTAGATACTTATGGACGCGGGGAACACATCTGCAATACCCTTGCGGATACCATTGACACCGGTTCATCCCCACAGACGCGGGGAACACCCAAGGGAAAACGGGTATTGACTGGAATAGTGCGGTTCATCCCCACAGACGCGGGGAACACGCGCCGACTACCGCAGATACACCATTATTCACCGGTTCATCCCCACAGACGCGGGGAACACACCAATTTTACCCGCGACCGCTGTTTCAGTGGCGGTTCATCCCCACAGACGCGGGGAACACTCTGGCATTGGCGTCACCGTCAAATGCGTCAACGGTTCATCCCCACAGACGCGGGGAACACGGGTCTGATCGCGTGATGCTGATCTGGCCAGACGGTTCATCCCCACAGACGCGGGGAACACTCAGTGATAAGCTGGTTCTCGATAATGGAAAACGGTTCATCCCCACAGACGCGGGGAACACTCATTGAGTTCCATTTTTTATCACCCCGTTACCGGTTCATCCCCACAGACGCGGGGAACACAACTCATGGATATGCTGGGAACGCACTTGGGGCGGTTCATCCCCACAGACGCGGGGAACACTTGGAACAAGCCCATTAACTGACTGGGGATGTACGGTTCATCCCCACAGACGCGGGGAACACACTGGCGAACCTTGGAGCGAATCCGCCCCGACCGGTTCATCCCCACAGACGCGGGGAACACGCACTGGGTGACAATAAGGCAGACAAAACCGCCGGTTCATCCCCACAGACGCGGGGAACACTTAGCAGTGTTAACTGTCAGATAGCCAAATGGCGGTTCATCCCCACAGACGCGGGGAACACACCATTTCTATTTCATTGATTCACAAAACAAAAAATGGACTTCTCAATTCTACCGATTTTGGCGTTCACTTTTCATCCACCCTGAAACAGCAAATTAGTAAAGGGATGGCTATTTTTCCACCTATACGCATTGAAATCACGCTGATCAGTCGAAAGAATTCTGCCATGCCCCAACTCCTCTGCAAGCACCACCAAAGACGCATCAGCCAAATCCATCGGCAAATTAGCATACTTCCCCATCAACACATCTATCCGCGCAAAATGCTGGTAGCCAACTGCGAAAATACTGATTTGTTCACGGAACAAAAATGCCAAAAACTTACGGGAAGCATCCACACTGACATCACGCTGAAGCATGTAACAAGTTTCCGTCACAACAGGCCAAGTCGTCACAGGGTCTTCGTTCAATTGCGCACTAACAGCCTTAGCTCGCTGGTGAAAACGATCCTTCTTATTGGCAAGAGCCAGCCAATACCCCGTATCAGTTAAGACCATGTTTCTCCTTCAACCCTTGATACAAGTATTCTTTGTAGTTGACGGACAAATCCTCTGAACCCTCACCGCTGCCGATAAAATCACTGTCTAGCAGTGCCTTCATCTTGCCACCTTCGTGAGACTTTTTCTCTTGCAGCAAACGTGCCGCAACCACAAGCGAATACTTGACCGTTTCAGCAATAGAAGAACCACCTAATTCCTTACGCAGAAAATGCAAACTGGCGAGAGTATCATCGTCCAGTAGTGTATTGACCCTAAGCTGTTCCATCACTTCACTCCCAATAACTATATCCCATCAGTTTACACCGAATTCCCACCCACAGGCATAGAGCACGACGCCTAGAAATCTATGGCCTATCTCAATTGTTAAAGAGCATTTTCACCCGCCTCTGGGAAAAAAGACACCAGCCGCAAACCATCCATATCCACCGGAATACGCCGATTTTTGCCCAACGTCTGAAAATCAAAACCCGACTCAGTATTCGTCGCCCACGCCATCACGATATTACCGTCTTCATACAGCTCGGCGCATTGCTGCCAAATCATCTCCCGCACCCGCCGCGACACCTCGCCCACGTACACCCCCGCCCGCACCTGCAACAACCAAATCGCCAACCGCCCCCGCAAACGCGGCGGCACATTTTCCGTCACGACCACCACCATCGCCATATCACTTGCTCCTATGCCCCGCCTCGCCCAACGACTCGGCAGGCGGAATCGCAGGCGGCACGGACTCCGGCGGCATTTCCGGCGGTTTGATTTCGCCTGCTGCCAAAATCTCCTCAATCATCGGGATAATTTTCGCCAGCGTATTCTGCGCCCGAAACGCATCCCGACACGCCAGCCGCACCTCACGATCAGGGTTATGCGGATTCTTCGCCGCAATCTTAAACGCAATCGGCACAACGGTATCAAACTTGAACACATCCGCAATGTCATACACAAACGACAACGGCTTACCCCAATGGATAAACCCAATCGCAGGCGCATACCCCGCCGCCAACACCGCCGCCTCGGTAATCCCATACAAACACGCCGTCGCCGCACTCATGCAACGATTCGGCACATCGCTCATATCCCAATTTTCCGGGTCATAATTGTGCCGTTTCCACTCTACCCCGTATTTCTTCGCCAGCAACTCATATGTCTTGCGAACCCGCGCCCCCTCAATCCCGCGCAACTGCTCCACACTCCGCCGCGCCGGAGCCGCCTCACCGAAACGGATTTCGTACATTTTGCGCACAACTTTTAGGCGCAACTCATCATCCAACGCCAACTTCGCCTGATACAGCAAGCGATCCGAACGCGCCCCACCCGGTTGCCCCGACGAATACAGCCGTACCCCCGCTTCCCCCACCCATACCAGCAACGTCCCCACTTCTGCCGCCAACTTCACCGCCGCATGAGAAACCCGCGTCCCCGGTTCGAGCATAATGCACGCAATCGACCCCACCGGAATGTGGGTACGCACCTCATTCTCCTGAATCAGCACGAAAGCGTTATCTTTCACATCAATCTGCCCGTATTGCAGGAAGATCATCGACACACGGTCTTTCATCATCAGCGGCTTGAGCGGGAGGTAGGGGGTATCAGCCATGAGGAAACAACAAGTTAGTGAAGGGTTTTTGATTCTTCCAACGGTAGGTATTGAAGTCGCGCTGATCAACCGACAGGATGCGCCCATGCCCTAATTCTTCCGCCAAAATTACCAGCGAAGCATCTGCCAAATCCATCGGCAAATTCTTGTATTTCAACATTAAAACAGCCGACTGCTGTAAATGTTTCACAGTCAAATCATGGATTGTAAAAACACCATCAGCCCCCATTTCCAGAAACTCACTGGCAGCTTCAACACTATGGCGACTCAACAACATATAACTGGTTTCCGTCACCACAGGCCAAGTTGTTATCAACAATTCCTGACAATTTTCCAGATATTGCGTCGCCAACTTGTGGTATCTGTCTTTTTTATCTATCAGGGCATACCAAAAGCCTGTATCAGCGATCACTGAATTTGTCATTCAAATACCCAGCAACGTATTTTTTGTAATTGACCGAACCATCTTCTGTAGAGGAGATGATGCCACCCAAACGTTTCAACAGCTTCTGGTTTTTTTCCCATGCTGTTTGCTCTTGCTTTTTGAATTTCATAGAAAAATAGTGATCAAGTGCATCTTTCAAAATCTCAGAGCGATTCTTTTGCTCCACCTGCTGGATAAGGTGAAATTTCTCTTCATAGCTGTCGTCCAGCCGTGCATTAATTCTCATCGTTCAATCCCCGTATGACAAGTCATACCAATATCATACACGCCTTTATTTGTACTTTTCATTCAAATATTCAGCAATATGCTGCTTATAGTTGGTCGATAAATTGGGATCACCATCCTCAAGACAACCAATCAAGCCACTGTCGCGCCAAAGCTGTTTTTGCCGCAGCGCTCTCGCGATTTCCGCCGTATCTCTAACTTCTCTATCTGGCTGTTCCTCATTTGCCCAACCGGGTTGCTCCACCAAAGGCTTGCCATCCAAGGTCAACCGATCCAGCAACGCCTTGGGCAAGCGCACCCGCAAGCGCGGCTGCTTAAGGTATTTGCCGTAGTCCAACACAACATCATCCGTATCCAGCTCCAGATAAATACCGCCGTCGATGACTTCATCGTAGAGGTGGAAGGTTTCGCCGTGGGCGATGGTGGATTTGGTGCTCATGGTATATTACCTCTGAAAAATCAGGTTCGAGCCAATGATAATAGACCACACCCGAATGCCTTAGCATGACCAATTCCATGCTGGAGTAAATCCTGCAAGGCTTGCGCATCCACCACCTGCAACACCCCTTTGAAAGCATAAGGCTGGATTTTCCCCGGTTTGCTGCCCTTGCGGAAATGGAGTGGCAACTGTTTCTCGATTTCCACGATGTTAACCAATGCCGCCCCTTCCAGCTTGCGTTTCAGCCATGCAATCTGTTCCTCTTCCTTAATCAGTGGAACACGGCACTTTTTCACTTCGCCCTTACTATCCAGCCGCCCTTGCTCGTCCGCAATGGTTTTGACTGGGTTAGCCATCAGCATAAAACGCAACTGGCTACCTTCCAGCAAATTCAACTCCAGTGATTTACTTGCCAACAAACGAGCATTTTCAACATTAGCAGTGGGTTGCCGTTGTGACTGCACCAACACCTGTACTTGTCTGGATGTGCGCTGTTCTACACGAAACAAAAAATCGCGTGACTGTTCCGCCGCATCCGGGAAAGCCAACCACAAAATACGGTGAATTTCATACGGGTTATGTAACTGCTCACCCGTCAGTAATAATCTACTCAGATACATCGGCATTTTCCTTTCCGTAGACGTACACCATACGGCTGGCAAATTGGCGCGGCTGATTCGGTAACGGCACATCCCGCACACGATGGCGATGCTTGTTTCTGCCTATCACATCGGGCAAGTCTTCTTCGCTGTAAATCACACCGGCGACGGGTTCAATCAGCTTCAACGCCTCATCGGAATTAATCGCCTGCACACGGCTTTCATACAAGGGGCGCGTAATCGGACAACTGCGCCGCCCCAAAAACGGCGTGTAACGGGGCTGGCATACCGCCGCCTTTAACTGCTCAAGCGTATATTCCGCGCCTTCGGTATTCCAGATAGCCACCGTGAACGCTGCATCCAGCAAATATTCCCGCTGAGTAATGATGGTGTCATGCGACTTCAAGCCAACGTAATCTTCCCGCGCATCTTTGACCGTGTGGTAATCCGTCATTTTGATGACGCTATGCTCAGTTTCATCTTGCCGCACGGCATACAGAAAACTGTTTGCCAAGGCTTGTTGTTGCTGGCGGTCATTACGGTCAATCCCCAGACAAGCCGCCAATAAACCGGTCAATGCACTACGGGTCGGGAAGTTGGTGGAAGGGCGCAAACCTTCAAAGGTATGTTCCCCCCATGCCTGCATGACTCCCTGCAATTTCAGGATCAAATAGTCACGCATGGTTATTCCCCGTTCTGGCGTACCCAGTTTTTCAGTGCATCGAGTGAATCCTGCTTGGTCATACCCGCCGGAATCGCCAGATCATCCGCCAAGGTAAATTCAGCACAGCGTTCATTCAAACCGTAACCTTTATGAATCTTGCTCCAGTAATTGTTCAGGTATTCCAACGATGGCTTGAGGAAACCATCCCCTTTCTGTCTAACCGGGCTTTCAAACGCATTCGCCAACGAAACCGGCAAATCAGAGAAGGACACCAACGCCAAATCTGCCAAATTGTGCGCCGCAAAAGTTTGTTGTTTAGCGGATGGCACAACCGTTGCCAGCATATGCAGAACGTGTACTGCAATCTCCAAAACCTGTTCGCGGCTTGCGCCACCCATGTTTTCCTGTAGCTGTCCAATGTTCAAGCTGGCATAACGGTAGAACACGCCGCTGGAAAATTCTTGAGTATCCAAATGACCTGAACCCAATTCCTGCAAGTCATCCACCGCCGTAAACCAGTCAATATCCGAATCACTCACTTCATGGGTAGTAATCGCGTGAGCCACGGCTAATGCACCATCGACCTTACCGAACTCACTCATCAAACCGGATGTAGCCATACGCCCCGACAAGGCAATATCAACGCAACTGGCTAATGCTTGCCGCATGGCTTCGGTGGAGTCTTTCAGTTTTTTCTTGATAGCTTTTTCATCTTCACCCTTGTCCTGTGCTTGCTTCACCTGTTCACAGAACCACGCAATTTCTTCCAATGCCCACGGTGCAACCGCATCGCCTTTTTCATCGCCCGCATTCAAATCCTTACCGGCAATCAAACCAATGGTCTGCGTCACCAGCGCGGCATCGTAACGCCCGCTCAAGTATTCAATCGCCTGCTTGTTCAGATCGGCAATGTGTTTGGTGCGGATGCTGCTTTGCCCCACATTGGCTTGGTAGTAATCGCTTTTACGCATCGCCCGTTTCAGGCTTTGGCTGGAAACACGCACCCGGCGTTTGCCGCCAAACACCGCGTTCTTCTGCATATTCATATCATCCCGGTTCAAGCAGGATGGGCTATGGGAAATCAGCACATGAAAATTGATGAAGTTGTGTGACATGATAAATCCTCGAATACGTTAATCTTTGGTCTTTTGGTTCAGCACGAAATCTTCCAGCAAGCTGCGCTTTTGGCGGAGATCCCAATACCACAATTGTGTAGCCATTTTTTGCCAGCTTACTTCCGGCGCTGCCTGTTTCAACAAGCGGCGAAGCTGGGTAATGTCGTTAGGCGAATCAGCGCGAACAATCTGGAACAAGCGTTTATCACTGATTTTGCCGGATAGAGCCAAGGCTTTTCCCAACGAGTTTTCACCCTTGTCTGTCACCTGATTGACGAAGAAAACCAGCCGCTGCCAACGTTCTTTATCCCAAGGTTTCAAATCAGCGTGCCAACCAAAAGGCTCGACCAAGCGATAAAAAGCGGGCAAATCCAACAGTTCATCCATTGACGAAACCCGCCGAATATCAGCGGTTGCCCCCGGTTTTTTATTCAGTGATTCCCACGCAGCATAAAAGCCTGCGAAATTGGGGTGTTCATTACTCATGCTGCATCCTCTTGAGGTGGATTGATGCGGATTTCCCTGATGTGCTTTTGTAAGCTACGGCGTGTAATAGCGAGCGTGCGGAACAGTTCTGGATCATGCTCATAAGGTGTGGTCAGTTCGGTAAAAACAGCCTCACAGATTTTCTTCAGCCCTTTATCCAGCATCACAAAGGTGGGCAACGTATTGCTGAAATCAATGTCTGCTAAAGCCTTAGTCATCAGGTGTTCTGAACGACGGTAAAATTGGGTTTCACCGACTTCTTGTAACTTCAAACCCGTACCTTTGAGCTTGCGGTCTTTTTCCTTGATGCCTTCCGAGCAGACAAACAAGACTTTGCGTAAGGCCGTTTTATATTTCAGCCCGTGAGCAACCAATTCATGCACGTCTTTCGCGTGGGTTTCCCAACCCTGACTCAGGGTCAAAACTTCGTGGCGACGCTCGATAATAGCTGCCTGATTGTTGCGATAACCGCCGACCAGTAACTCAAATTTACCTGCATGGTTTTGCAAATACTTCTGCAACTGTTGGATGACCATTGCCGGTTTTTGACCTTGTTCGCCCTTGCCAACTTCGCGCTTGACGACATAACGACTCAATTGAGTCCATGCAGGAATGGGTTGCGTAAAACTCACATAACGGGTTTCGGTATTGCCCTGCTTCAAGGTCAACACCTGCGGAGAGTGCGGATGTTCCCACAGCCCGTCGATGGTGTAGTTGAATTTCGCCTTGTTGAAGCTGGTAAATAATTTATCAACTTCGTGACCACAACAACTGCATTGCCCTGATTTTTCCGGCGGAGACAACACCGTATGCCCCGGTTGCCACAACAAACCACGCAAGAAACCAATACTGTGTGCTGGAATCGTGGCTTTTTCCTTGATTGGCTCAACCCATGTTGGCGGCTGGGCTGCTTGCGCTTTCCAGTCGGGAATGTATTCATCCAATGATTCTTGGCTCAACACATTCAGCCAGATAGTCGAACGTAAATCAGTCCCTTGGGCAAACGTAGAAACCGGACAACTGCCACGAATGCCGTATTTGAAACCACCGCCAAAACTGGGCGCGTTGTTAGCAAGGTTATACAAGGCAACCGCCACACAGCCGAAGCACAAGCCTTTTGCCAAATCCGGCTCATTCACAAAACGACTGTTGGTCGAGCTGTTCAAACCCGCTAACAGCTTATCCATCGGCGTTGGGTCTTTGGCTGCAACCTTTTTAACCTGCATGAAGGGATATTCAGGATGATCGAGCTGAAACCATTCCTGATAGTCTTTCGTTGCGGCATTTACTGCTTCCACGGATAGCGGTCTTGCAACCCGTTCTGCCCATTGCTTTTTGTCAGCAGGTGGCAACAGCACTTGCACTAGAGAAATCAGCAATTGCAACGCCGCCAGTTCCATATCATCACGCGGCAATGCCAGTTCTTCCCAGCGTTCACTACCACACAACAACGTTGGCAGGCTGATTCGCTTTGCCCCACCGATTGTGTGCGGTCGAACCGGTATCCAACTATCGGTCAATAAATTCATACCGTTTTCTCCATGCCCCAAACAGGGTGATAGGCAAACCAAATATCTTTGCTACAGGCTTTCCAGAACTCGCCATCCTGCTGCATGGCAAGCCAAACGCGCCCTTCTTTATCTTTCTCAGGCAACAGTTTCCCCCAGCTTTTAGGTACGCCGACGGTATTCATCGCTAGTGCCTCGGCTTGTTGCCATTCACTCAGGGAATCCAGAATGCTTGAATCCAGCAATTGCTTGCCGCGAGCCGTATCCAGATAAGGGATAATGCTCAGATTGAATTCACCATCACGGGTAACAGCACGAACATTTTCATCATCATCCATCAAAGCCACATCTTTCGCCCATTTGAGCATCTGCCTTGCCAGAATCCGTTTTTCCACCAATTTTTCTTCAAACAAAGCAAAACCTGTTTCAATGACCTCTGGTTCAGTTCCCCAAGCCTCTTCACTGTAAACAGGCTCAATCCAGTCACGGTAAGCCGCAGGGAAATCAATAATCTGGTCAGGGCACGTTTGCAATTTCTGTGCTGTCCGCCACATCACACGGGTATTGCCATAAATCAGCCCATGCGTACCGTAGTCATTGCCCATCGGTAGCAAAATCGTGCAACGTGCTGATTCAAACCCTGTCGGGCGGTAACGCTCATGCCGATGCAAACGCCCCATACGCTGGAACAGCAAATCCACTGGGCATAACTGAGTGATGAGCCAATCGAAATCAACATCCAGCGACTGTTCAATCACTTGGGTAGCGACCAATATCCGCCCACTGGCGCGTTTGCCTTCTGCCCCATAGTGGTTGAGTACCGTATCTTCTTTTTTCTGACGATCATGCAGGCAATAACGGGCATGAAAAATATCAACGGGTAACGCCGTGAGCTTTTGTAAATCACGAGCCAGTTGCTGGGCAACATCAACCAAATTGCAAATGATGGCTACCTGCGCCCCCTGTTCCGCAGCATCAATAATCCGCTGGCGAAGTGCGGCATCTGGCAACAACCCCTCACTTTCATGGCATTCAACCTGCACTTGACGCAAAGGCGGCTGTTCATTGTCAGGCAACGTGAAAGCATGGTTTGCTTTACCATCTGACCATGAAATCAGCGGATAGGGTGCGTGGGTTTGAGCAGTTTCAATCGCCTTACCGCTGGTTGCCAATAATTGATTTTTCAGCGATTGAGGCAAAGTCGCGGATAGCAGAATGCTCGAACCACCTACTTCATGCTGCGCCTTTAGCACCGCTTCCAGCAAACCGTACATATACGCATCATAGGCGTGAACTTCATCCACAATCAGTACGCTACGCCCTACCCCAAAGCCGCGCACAAACCGGTGTTTGACGGGCAAAACCGACACCAACACTTGGTCAACCGTACAAATACCGATTTGCCCCAGAAAAATGCGTTTACGACTTTGCCCCAGCCATTCATTGCACTGCACCCAAGCCTCTTCATTTTCCTGAACCGTCTTGCCTGTCTGTTTGAGTTTGAGAAAGTTATCGTTAAAACGGGCATGACCATGCGCCAAAATCAGATTGGGCTTGTCTTCAAACAAGGTCGTAGCGATTTTTTCCAGCCGTTGCAACATAGCATTGGCGGTTGCTTGTGTCGGCATGGCAAACACAATGCTGTCGGCGTGATTCGCTGCCAGCAAACGCCACGCATAAGCCAATGCCATTTCGGTTTTGCCCGAACCTGTGGGAGCTTCAACAATAGTTAACCCCGGCGTAACGGGTAAATCATTAACGAGAGTTTGTAATTGACGCGGCTGATAATCGCGTTTCAACAAGGCTTGCCCGCCGAGGAAAGGCTTTGGTTTGCCGTTAATTCCCGCTAACGCCAATACTCGCAGTGCATCCTCACGGCATTTCTGCTCAAAGTAGCCACGGAGATCATCAACAGGGTCAGCCTTGTAACAGAAATTGACTTCATCGGAACGAGAACCTAGCCAATCCGCCACTGAACAAAAACCAGCGAGCAGTGGGGATGGGGCGGGTGGGGTATCATTCAAACTCAAACCAGCAGGTTTCAGGAACAGTCTTTCCAGTTCATCCAGCCATGCCAACCGGGCAGCTTTATCAAAAGCTGCTATTTGCTTGGCAACATAACTTCCTAGATGACTTTTTGTTTTATCCGGTGATGCTTCCGCTGAATAAACAAAGCCATGATGCCCTGTTACAGGTTTAATCCAAGCCATCCATGTTTGCTGAGTGTCAGTATCACCGTTATCAGTGACACTCAGCATTTCCATGATTTGCATAAAATCAGCCGCTATAGCCAATTCATCTTCAATGGTGCGATCTTGCTCAAACCAATACAGCCCAGCACTGCCATGATCATAACTTTTACAGGCTTCAATGCTTGGCATACGGGCAAGACTTTGGGCTAAATCTGGCTGCAAAACCTCCCATACACGCGAAGCTTTATGCTGGAAACGAATGTCAAACTTGCCATAGTCATGCAGGGCAATGAAAAAAAGTACCCATGCTTTCATCTTTTTAATGGAAAGTTTAACGGCGTGTTGCATGAAGCCGTGTTGGATTGCGGGGCTTTCGTCCCACCAAACACTAGCCACTGCTGCCACATCCAACGAGTGATACGGCAACAAGTGCCATTGCGCCCCCGCCTCATCCAGCCCCGGCTTGGCTTTACCCCAATACTTGAAATATAAAGATTCGTTATTCATTAGCGCACTCCCGTAAATTTGTTTCACATTAAGCCACAGAGATTTATTGTAAAATTAATATATAAAAATTATCCACCCCCAATAAAACCCAAAAATTTTGTTATTGACCTGACAATTTCCGAGTATTTTGTAGCTGTATTAAACCTCACAAGCATGGCAAAATAAAAACATAAATAATTGATTTAAATGTAAAAATATCAAATGGCATGGCATTTGCTTGTTGCAGTTATCTAGTGAGAGGCAACGATCATGCTGAAAACCGAGACGTTCATTACCATCAATGACACAACCCTGCGCGACGGTGAACAGTCGGCAGGGGTAGCTTTCTCTTTAAGCGAAAAATTGGCGATTGCGCGTGGCTTAGACCGCTTAGGTGTACCCGAATTAGAGGTGGGTATTCCGGCAATGGGTGAGGACGAGCGCGAGTCGATTCGTGCGGTTGCCAGCCTTGGTTTGACTTCGCGCCTGATGGTGTGGAGTCGGATGCGCCGCGATGACATTTTGTTATGTCGCGATTTGGGCGTGGATATGATCGACATTTCGATTTCTGTGTCCGACCAACAAATCCACCACAAATTAAAGCGGGATCGGGCATGGGTTTTGCATCAGATTCGTGAGCATGTGCAAATTGCGAAAGATTTAGGCGTTGGTGTGTGTGTGGGTGGCGAGGATGCTTCCCGTGCGAATCGCGACTTTTTGCTGCAAGTGCTGGAAACTGCCGAACAAGCGGGCGCACAACGCTTCCGGTTTGCGGATACGGTGGGAATTATGGAACCTTTTTTATTATACGAATGGATGTCGTCACTTCGCGCTCACACCGATTTAGCAATCGAAATGCACGCCCATGATGATTTGGGCTTAGCCACAGCGAACACCTTAGCCGCCGCGCGGGCGGGGGCTACCCACGTCAACACCACGGTGCATGGTTTGGGGGAACGCGCTGGCAATGCACCGCTGGAAGAAGTCGCAATGGGTTTGAATCGGCTGTATGGCTTACAGTGCGGTATCAACCTCAAACGGTTTCCGAAGCTGTCACTATTGGTGGAAAAAGCCTCTGGTCGCCCTGTCGGTTGGCAAAAAAGCCTCGTAGGCGAAGGGGTGTTTACCCACGAATCGGGTATTCATGTCGATGGTTTATTGAAAGATTCTGATAATTACCAAGGTTTCGATCCCGCCGAAATCGGACGACATCACCAATTAGTGTTAGGCAAACATTCGGGCACACACGGCGTACAACGCGCTTATGCCCTACTCGGTTTGCCACCGTTGGCGCACGAACAAGCAGAAGCCATTCTCGCACTGGTACGGCGTTTTTCTACACAGCATAAACGCACGCCGAGTGTCGAAGAATTGCAGCAATTTCTGCAACAAACTCGCCCACAGGAGTCCAGCGTATGTCATTAGAAATAGCGGCAACCATGAGCATAAGCACCGAACCAACACCGACACTGTGGCAGCTCATTGGCGAAGACATTACCTGTGTGTTTCAACGTGACCCCGCAGCACGCTCGCGCTGGGAAGTCGCAACGCTGTACCCCGGCATTCATGCGGTGATGTTACAGCGTATGGCGCACAGTTTATGGCAACGCGGTTGGCGTTATTTACCGCGCTTTATTTCGTACCTTGGGCGGTGGTGGACGAATGTGGACATTCACCCCGGTGCAAAAATCGGACGACGCTTTTTCATCGACCACGGCGCGTGTGTGGTCATCGGTGAAACAGCGGAAATCGGCGACGACGTTACCCTGTACCACGGCGTAACCCTAGGTGGTGTATCGTGGAACAAAGGCAAACGCCACCCTACACTCGGCAATAGAGTCGTGGTTGGGGCAGGCGCGAAAATCCTAGGGCCTATCGAATTAGGCAACGACGTGCGGGTTGGCTCGAATTCCGTCGTCGTGCGCAATGTCCCCGCTGGCAAAACCGTGGTGGGCATTCCGGGCAAAATCGTGCAAAACAAATTAGCACGCAACGATAACCCCGAAGGTATCGACTTGAATCATCACCTGATTCCCGACCCCGTAGCGGGCGCGATTCAGTGTTTATTAGACCGAATTCGCCAATTAGAAGAAAGCGTTGGCAAGCATGGTTGCCTTCCAGAACAGGAAGACGAAGGCGAAGAATGCAACCGCTGCGACGCGCGTGACCTTTGTGAAGACGAACCAGTAGAAATTTATATAAAACCAATCCAATTCAAAAAGTAGGAGGAAACCACAATGGACTTACAAGACTTTGAAGCCGAAGATTTATACTTCAACGCCACCATTGACCCAGAAATCGCCGAACTGCTCGAAGAAGCAGCCAGCCTTTACCCAGCCACCGAAACCGAAACACTGCTACTACGCGCTTACTTCCTCGACCCCGAAGATTTAAACGTCCTAGTCGCGCTGTACCGTTACTACTATTACCAGCACCGCCTGCGCGATGCCCTAAGCGTGGCACAAAAATCCATTACCGCCAGTGGCAAACGCTTACGGATGCCGGACGACTGGCGACACCTCACCCGCTTGCACTTAGGACAAGGCGTATTGGTCTCCATGACCCTCACGCGCTTTTACCTCATGGCGCATAAAGGTGCAGGCTACCTCGAAATGCGCCTTGGCGAACTCCCCGATGCCGTCGGTAGATTACAAACCTTAGTCGATATTGACTCTAACGACCGTCTCGGTGCGAAAGCATTGCTAGCATTGGCACAAGAACGCCTCCACGAACAACAATACGAACCACGCCGCGCCACCGCCTAACACCTATCATCTCCCCCATCGCCCAAACCAACGGCGATAATCCCCCCCCATCCACGACCCTTCCCCCGCAAGGGGTGAAGGGCGTTTAGCCGCCTATTCGGCGGTTAATGGCACGCTGTTAGTAATGCTCTGCCCTGCTCATTTCTAAGCCGCCTATTCGGCGGTTAATGAAAACAAAACATCCCCTGTAACGGGGATTGTTTTCTAAGCCGCCTATTCGGCGGTTAATCGGTTCGCAAGGCTGAATTGAACATGCTTGATTTTCTAAGCCGCCTATTCGGCGGTTAATTCAGTCGCTTTACGAAATGATTGAACGCGATGTTTCTAAGCCGCCTATTCGGCGGTTAATGCCGTGGCGTATGAAACAATAGACTTGTTGCGTTTCTAAGCCGCCTATTCGGCGGTTAATGGTTATGCCGTTGATTGGCAAGGCGCAAATCATTTCTAAGCCGCCTATTCGGCGGTTAATCGGAATTGACAAATGCTTGAAACTCTGCTTAATTTCTAAGCCGCCTATTCGGCGGTTAATATGAGGGGGTTTCAACGCCCCCCATTTAAAAATTTCTAAGCCGCCTATTCGGCGGTTAATTTAGACTTGGACGACGACAATGACGGGGAATTGTTTCTAAGCCGCCTATTCGGCGGTTAATCCCAAGACAAAATCGGCGTAATCATGCCTAAGTTTCTAAGCCGCCTATTCGGCGGTTAATAAACTTGGAGGTGAACGCCGCAAGGGATTGGGTTTCTAAGCCGCCTATTCGGCGGTTAATACCCTGTTTATGGTCTACGCGCCAAAAGTCAATTTCTAAGCCGCCTATTCGGCGGTTAATGCTTTTTGTTTTCGTAGTGTTCCCCATTGATCTTTCTAAGCCGCCTATTCGGCGGTTAATGGATGTAGTGCCATTGCGCTCAATACTCAGCATTTCTAAGCCGCCTATTCGGCGGTTAATTACCGCAGATAAGTTTCCAGCTTTTGCTAGTTTTTCTAAGCCGCCTATTCGGCGGTTAATCTGCCTCTTCTTTAGATGATGCGGCAACGACATTTCTAAGCCGCCTATTCGGCGGTTAATGTTGATAAGGAAACGGGTGAGGTTATTCAATGTTTCTAAGCCGCCTATTCGGCGGTTAATGACGAAGAGCAGGATGGTGGATAAGAACCATTTTTCTAAGCCGCCTATTCGGCGGTTAATCTGCCATGCAGCCTTCGCATCACTGCCCCAGATTTCTAAGCCGCCTATTCGGCGGTTAATGAACCGAAAACGCAGCACAAGTTCCACCTTGCTTTCTAAGCCGCCTATTCGGCGGTTAATGCATTAGAATCATCATTTAAAGTCTGAGACTTTTTCTAAGCCGCCTATTCGGCGGTTAATCAGCGGCTAAACGAGCACATCCACGGCAAAGTTTTCTAAGCCGCCTATTCGGCGGTTAATTCACTATTACTATATTCATGCCACGGTTTTGTTTTCTAAGCCGCCTATTCGGCGGTTAATGACAATTCAGGGAAAAACCCATTGCCACCAATTTTCTAAGCCGCCTATTCGGCGGTTAATATTGACCGTGGCTCTCCATTGCCACGCGGCTTTTTCTAAGCCGCCTATTCGGCGGTTAATCACGGTTGCAGCCGGTACAGCCCCCAGTGCGGTTTCTAAGCCGCCTATTCGGCGGTTAATAACGGATGCCGCGTTTTGCAAGTCACGCTGATTTTCTAAGCCGCCTATTCGGCGGTTAATTTTATGCCAGCGGTCAGTATGTTGCGGAGGAGTTTCTAAGCCGCCTATTCGGCGGTTAATCTAATATGATTGCCGTGCAGTCCACCAACGCATTTCTAAGCCGCCTATTCGGCGGTTAATCAGCCGTTGAGCTTTGCCCCGCCGACCAGATATTTCTAAGCCGCCTATTCGGCGGTTAATGCCTTTCTTGCCGCGCTCTTGATATTGTTCTATTTCTAAGCCGCCTATTCGGCGGTTAATACCGTGAAAAACAGGCTTAACGCCAGCGTTTTTTTCTAAGCCGCCTATTCGGCGGTTAATTTCGATTGCAGCGCGCATTATCTGCGCGGCTTTTTCTAAGCCGCCTATTCGGCGGTTAATAAAATTCGCCACGCATTCACCGACGATTACAATTTCTAAGCCGCCTATTCGGCGGTTAATAGTGTCTACGCGCACAGTGTTTCCCGGTTGGTTTTCTAAGCCGCCTATTCGGCGGTTAATCCGAATAAGTCCAATTGGATTAACTCGTCAGTTTTCTAAGCCGCCTATTCGGCGGTTAATTACGGTCTGGTAGGTATTGGGCGTGATTATAATTTCTAAGCCGCCTATTCGGCGGTTAATTCATATCAACCCCCATCCCGGCGAAAAGTTTGTTTCTAAGCCGCCTATTCGGCGGTTAATCCTTCGCGGCGCATTCCCGCCATAACGCTGTTTTTCTAAGCCGCCTATTCGGCGGTTAATGCCACTTTTTGGCTGATGCTGGCTTCACCCAATTTCTAAGCCGCCTATTCGGCGGTTAATTATGCGTGGTAGCGTCCACGGGCTTTTCGGTATTTCTAAGCCGCCTATTCGGCGGTTAATGCGTTGCTGCGGCGAATCCCGCAATTTTTTCATTTCTAAGCCGCCTATTCGGCGGTTAATAGCCTGTTTTTCGTCATACATTCGATTCTTTGTTTCTAAGCCGCCTATTCGGCGGTTAATGAAGTGGGCGGGCAAATCATCACCGGATTGTGTTTCTAAGCCGCCTATTCGGCGGTTAATGGGCGGGCAGCGCGGTTGCGGTTGCTGTTGAATTTCTAAGCCGCCTATTCGGCGGTTAATGCAAGTGCCGCGCCGAAGCCGTCAGCGCAAGAGTTTCTAAGCCGCCTATTCGGCGGTTAATTCTTGCGCAGTCACATCCAGACCTAATCGACTTTTCTAAGCCGCCTATTCGGCGGTTAATACCAAGCCGTATAATTCAAAGCCCCTAACTAAGTTTCTAAGCCGCCTATTCGGCGGTTAATAGATTAGGTGTTATCTGTAAACGCTCGTTTAATTTCTAAGCCGCCTATTCGGCGGTTAATCGGCACGTTATGGATACTCCCGAAATCGCCAAATTTCTAAGCCGCCTATTCGGCGGTTAATGCTTTGCTGCGGACAAACACATGGCAATATTGTTTCTAAGCCGCCTATTCGGCGGTTAATCAAGACTACGCAGCCAATGCGCGTGGCTTGCTTTTCTAAGCCGCCTATTCGGCGGTTAATCTGCCCCGCCCAATCCAGTTTCCCGATTTTTGTTTCTAAGCCGCCTATTCGGCGGTTAATAGAGTAAAGGTCTAATCAGACTGCTTACTCAATTTCTAAGCCGCCTATTCGGCGGTTAATTCTTCGGACTATGATTTTACCCGCAAAATGTTTTTCTAAGCCGCCTATTCGGCGGTTAATACAAAAAATCCGCCGGGGGGTTTTTGGTCGATTTTCTAAGCCGCCTATTCGGCGGTTAATCATTCCCGAAGCTCATTACTCTGCTGTTTATGTTTCTAAGCCGCCTATTCGGCGGTTAATATGTTTTTAAAAGATTCCGTAAGAACCCCAAAATTTCTAAGCCGCCTATTCGGCGGTTAATTTGATGGAAGCGGTGGAAGCCGCCCTAGGCGTTTTCTAAGCCGCCTATTCGGCGGTTAATATCTTTTCCATTTGAAATGTTTTTGTCAGTTTTTTCTAAGCCGCCTATTCGGCGGTTAATACATTCCAGAAGCCCATTATTCTGCGATTTATTTTCTAAGCCGCCTATTCGGCGGTTAATACGATGCATTTTATGATGAAATGCGTCTAAAATTTCTAAGCCGCCTATTCGGCGGTTAATATACAGTAATCTTAGTTGGTGCAGCGGGATTATTTCTAAGCCGCCTATTCGGCGGTTAATGCGCCTTTCCGCTGATGCTGGCATGGAATGCGTTTCTAAGCCGCCTATTCGGCGGTTAATGCCATCACTGTAAGCGGAAACCGCAACCACGCTTTCTAAGCCGCCTATTCGGCGGTTAATATAAGCGGACGGTGGCTTCGGCGGATGTTTCGTTTCTAAGCCGCCTATTCGGCGGTTAATAGTGCCAAAAACGCTACAAGTCACAGTATATCAGTAACTTGCGGCGTTTTCGACGGCGCACCCTTCGTTTTTCGATTGTTAAAGAACCACTCTTTTAAATCAACAAGTTAGCCACTACGCAAAAAATCGAAGGGTCAGCTTTTCCTTGCGAAGACATCAGTATCCACACACGCATCTTTTAGCCCCTTCCTCACTTGCGGGGGAAGGGGTTGGGGATGGGGGGTGTTATCTCTCACCCAAACCACGGTACGGTTGCCAGCGGTGTATCGTCAAGCGTTACGGCTAGACCGTAGTGCGAAAACTTACCCACTTGCGCTTGTTGAGTCGGTGCGGAGGCTTGAATCATCAACGAAAATTGTTGATGCGTACTGGCACTGGTGAGGCGCAAGTACACCGCATTGGCTTCGGCAGTTTCCAGTTTTTGGCGGAAATGTTCGCGCCGCGCGAGTAATGCTTCCACCGTAATCGGTTTGCCTTGTGCTTGCAAATGTTTTAGCCAGCGCATTTCACTGCGAGCATAGCCGCCGATGGTGAGTTTTTCCTTGGCGCGGTTGCGGGTAAAGCTGCGGTGTTCGCAATAATCCGGCGTGGGTTGCATCGCGCCGACGTGGATTTCCGCCATTTCGACCAATTGCCGAATGCCGGAATTATCCCTAACTTGCTGCAAAGTCGCGCTATCACTGTGCAAACGCAGCACGTTACCCATGTGTTTGGGGCGAATGCGCGGCAGGGAAACGCCCAAATGTTGGATGTCATCCGCCGCCAATGCGCCGTGCAGCCGTTGCCATAATCGCCCCAGCAAGTGGCTGATTTCACCACTTTGCAGTTCGGGTAAAGCAATCGTGTAATCGAAATAATGACTGGTCATGCTTATTTCTCTTTTTTGCCGCCGCTGTACACGCCGCCGCGAATCAAACACGCCATGACGTAATGCGCTTCAGCGGGCAACGCCCCCGCATTGGCAGCCACGACGCGCTCGGTTAAGGTCGCCAAGTCTTTCAGGTAGGTATACAAATCGTTTTTGCTGTTGGGTAAACGCACCGCTTCCGCGCGTTGCGCCACCACGCCGTAAGGTTCAACCGCGATTTTGCCGTAATCCGCCGCGCGAACGTGCCAATCGTCAATGGTACGCAGCGCATTACCGATTTTCTGGCTGTGCATCGCCGCTTGGCGCACATCGCCCGCGACTTTCACTGACGCGAGGGTTTTATCCTTTTTGCCTTCGACGAATTCTTGCGACGGGTACACTTCTTGCCCGAAACCCAACACGCCGCCAGCCGTCACTTGCAAGCGTAAAACCCCGCGTTCGCCGCTTAAAGCCCCTGCCAATGCCGTGCGTAACGCGCTATAACCCAAGGCAGCTCGGTAATCCGCTTCCAAATCCGTCGCCATTGCAAAGGTCAGCGTTTGCCCTTCGTAACTCAAAGTCACGGACTTTTCCGCCGCGTAACGGTTACGCCACAACCAACGCCCATTCAAAATATTCTGCAAATACCGCCCCGCCAACTCGTCATAACCGCCTTTGTCTTTGTAACTTTGCGCGAATTGTTCCAAAGCTTTGGCGTATTCCGGCTCATTACACGCCCCCGCCGCCAACGAATGCGCCGCGAACGTCACACTAAAACGCAAACAGAACGTATCCACCGCATCCGGCAAGTAACACACATCAATGCGCTGAATGTTCGCATTCGCTGGGTCTAACTGCTTGGCAAGCTCTTTGTCATCCTGCTTGTCGTTTTTGTACACATTGCCGTAATTGGCAATCGTGCCGCGCACCGTTTGCTGATGCACCGTAATCGGCTGTTCCTGCTCGCCATCACGGTAAAAAAACACCCCATTGGAAGGAATAATGCTGCGGGTGTAGTTCAACATTGAAGGTAAAGTTAATTTCGCTGCCATGATCAATTATTCCTCGGTTTCCAAAGTCGTTACAAAATAAGTCTGTTGCTGCGCGTCGTGCCGATGCACCCAAAACACGCGCTCGAACACAAAATCCGCCTGCCACAACCAATGCGCGGCGTAAACCAATTCCCCGATACTCGTCAGCGGCTCGGCGTACACATGCCGCACCCCGTCACGCGCCCCACCACGCTGCTGCGGCACCTCAATCGCCTGATACCCCACCGCCAGCGGCACAATCCAGCGTTTTTCATCGCGAATCCACGCATCACGCCGCCATCGCACTTCGCTGTGATGTTCCAGCTTTTGCTTGGTGCGGCGTTGCGTATCGAATAAAGCATCCAACACATCTTGCCCATCAGCTTGCTGCTGTAACAGCAAGTCATAACGCGGCACGACCCAAAAGCCTTTATCGTGCTGCTGCAAACGACGTAAAACATTCAGCAACAGCGCGTCATCGTCGGCATCCGTCGACACCAATAAGCGCAATGCTTTCAAATCGTGACAACTGCCACCGCAACAAGGGTGAGCATGAATCCAGTCATACAAGGCTTGGCGCGTTTCAGGTGCAGCAAAACTGGCGTTGAGCTTTTCAGTCAAAGCCTCATCGTCATAATCACCCACCAAGCGCAACACCAGCGTGACGCGCATATCACCTTTGATTTCTTCAATAATTGGCGGATTAATAAAATCCTTCGCGCCTTGCATCGCCGCCGGACATTTCGGATGCCCCTCGTGAATCCGTAAGTCGTGTAACATCACTGCCACGCCTTCCACTTGCAGTTCCCAACCCAAGCGGTTTAATTCACGCTCAACACCATGCCCAAAACCCGTAAAACCCGTCATGGCGGGAATCCCCACCACATACTGATTACTTTCAGCATTAAAATCCCGCACCTGCAAAGACGGAATCACCACATAAGCCATTGTTTCTAAGGTTGTGGTCATGCGTTAAAACTCCCGAATCAAGCTGGTTAAACTGTCGGTCAAAGCCGTTGCATCAACAATAGAAAGCTGTTGCGCACGCTTTTCCCACCGCTGTGGCTCAGCATCGAATTGATAGTGGTATTGGCAAGCCTTAAACAAACCCAACGCCGTTGTGACCAATTCCGCCACTTGCTGCTCGCCTAAATGGGTAAAAGGACGCAAACGCGGGTCAAGCCACGCCTTTTCTAACGCGGGAACAGCGGCAAACTCCGGCTGTAACAACACAGATTGATCTTGTAATGCCAGCCATTCCGCCAAATGCGTCGCATCCAACAAAAGCTGTGCGGCAATGTAATCCACGGCGATTTGGTGCGTATTACGGTTATACACATTGCTCTTGCGGCGTTTCGTCCCACCGCTCCAACCGTGTTTCAAGATCGCTTCATCATTCAAAAACGTATCATCGAATACCAACTGCTTCGGCAAAGGGAAAATGGTGTTACGCTGCTGCAACCGTGCCAATAACCTTTCGCTATACGCCTCAAACTCACGCGCTTTTTCCGCATCCGTTGCAAAGCGCATCCGTTGCGGCGCGGGTACTTCTGCCAGCAAGTGCCGATACAAGCCGCCAATCTCGGCGTTATAAGGCCCCGCATTAATCGGATTCGCGCCCCCGACTTTCAATGCACGGGTTTGGAAACGTTCCTGCTGTGGATTGTCTTTACTCACCCGTTGGAAAAACCGCGAATGAAATTCCCGCGCCAAACCAAAATGCTGCACGGGGGTAATCACCACATCTTGCGCATCACGCAACGGGAAAAACACCTGTTTACTGAGTCGATCCAAAGACCCGCGCTCTGCTCGCCGTAAACGTTGCGCCAATACCGCGCCTAATTTATCCGCATCGCCTTGGCGCAAACCCAAACCGTGCAAAGCCTCCCACACCGTGCCAGCACGTTGCGCCAACACATCCGCCATGCGAATCCGTGCGCCATCCAGCAAAAACTCCGCACACAAAAAGCGGATTTCTGCCGCCCATGCCGCATTCCCCGCCCCACCAAGCGTGCGTGTCAACACCACCGAACGCGACGAAACCCACGGCTGCATGGTACTGGCGGTATCGCGTGGCAACTGTTCAAACACCGCCCCCTGATTCACATTGGCATTGGGGTATTTCAAGTTATGCGTACCCAATGCACTTTCAGCCACACCGAGTAAGGCTTGCTGGCGTTTTTCATCCTGTAAAACTTGCTTTACCGTCGTTTCATCAAATAAAGCCTCGGCTTTACTCGCCTTCAAAAACAGCGCGTTTATCAAGGCAGTCAAATACGAACGCAATTCACCGCTGGCAATCTGCAACAACGGCGCGTCATAACGGGTCAGTAAATCGGGAAGGGTTTTAAGATCAGATTTGGCATTATCAAATTGCATACAGCCTATTTTCCGCTAGATCAATGAGGAGGATAATGCAGTATTTCCACCCCCACGCCAAGAATGACAAGCTTGTCAAAGTTTGTGGGGGATAAAGACTGTATTGCTTAAAAAGTATCAGGCCAGCGCATCGCACTGTGAATAACCGCGAGAATATCAACCTGATTCGATTGCACACGGTACGCCACAATAAACGGCGTACCTGCAATCACCAATTCACGAGTGGTCGCAACCCTTCCTGCTTTCCCTAACAGCGGGTGATCCGCCAGTTGCCCAACACGCCGCTCAATCAGTTCAAGCATGGCAAACGCGGCAGGGGGATTTTCCATACCAATGTATTCAAACAGCGCATCCAGATCGCCGATAGCCCCATCTAACCAAACAATTTTCATAAATTATCCAATATTCAAATTTAAATTATACAGGATGCTATTCTTCGGGTAACGATTCGTCAATAGGTTTGCTATGATCCACTCGCATCCGCCGAAGAAGCGGCTTAGAAATGTATGATTCAATTTTGAATAAAAGTTATCCACCGCACAGGTGGTTTACCCGCCCCCTTTGCAAGCTAAACACTGGCTTTGGGGGCACACCCAATTTAGTTCAACTCTTTAGTTCAACTTTGCTTGCAAGCGTTTACGCAAGTTAGCAAACACTTCGGAATGCTCCGTACCCTGCTCCCCCGCATTCGCACTGGCTAAACGTTGAGTGATTAATTCAACCTGCCAATAATGCAATTCCAAGTACGCATCAATCGCCTCATTGATCAAGGTTGAACGATCACACTGCATGGCTTGTGACAGTTGATCTAATGCTGCACGTTTTTCACTTTCAATCCGAAAGCCAATGGATTCTTTTGACATGACATTGTTCCTCAATGTTTGACGCTGTATAACAACATACTACAACAAGCAACGGAAACATGACAAGCTTGTCAAACTAGCCAAATCGCGCTGCTGGTTTTACCCTTCTGGCATGATTCGTTAGTAGAGAAAAGCGCATGGCAATCTTACCTTCACACCGTCAAGGCATTTACTTGCTGGAACACTGTCGCGTCATGGTTAAGGATGAAAAACTCACCTATGTGCGCCAAGAAGAGGCTTTCCAAAAGTTCTGGAGCATTCCGTATGGCAATACTTCGGTATTATTGCTGGGTACAGGCACATCCATTAGCCAACCCGCCGCCCGTTTACTGGCAGAAGAAGGCGTCATGCTGGCATTTGTCGGCGGTGGTGGCACACCACTATTTTTATCATCGCAAAGCGAATATCGCCCGACAGAATACTTACAAGCATGGGTAAAGTTCTGGTGGGATGAAAGCAAACGCTTGCAAGTTGCCAAATTCTTTCAACAACAACGCTGTGAATTCGTGCGTGAAGCATGGAAGGAAATCAAAAATCTTCCCGTCGACCCCGCACCATTGATTGCTACCTACCAACAACAAATTTTAACCGCCCGCGATAACCAACAACTCATGGGCTTTGAAGCTAACTTTTCCAAAGGGCTGTATGCGTTACTGGCACGCCACTTTAAGGTGAAAAACTTTGAACGCAAACCGGGGGCTGGCGATGCACGCGACGCGCATAACAGTTACCTAGATCATGGCAATTATTTGGCTTACGGCTTGGCGGCAACCGTGTTATGGGTGTTGGGCATTCCGCACGCAATGCCCGTTTCACACGGCATGACACGGCGCGGCGCATTGGTGTTTGACGTAGCGGACATGGTGAAAGATGCGGTGATTTTACCCACGGCATTCATGGCTGCTTCGCAAAAGCAAAGCGACCAAGAAATGCGTAATCAGTGCATCGCCTTTTTGGATCAGATGGAAACATTGCCATTTCTGTTCAAAAAAATGAAAGCCGTACTGCAAGCTGTCAATGGGGATGCACCATGATTATCGTGTTTATTAGCGAATGCGAACACAATGCTTTCAAACTGTCACGCCGCATCCTCAATAAATACGCCACGCAATTGGGGCGACGCACTTGGATAGCACGTTTATCCGAAGAAGGTTTGCGCGACATTTACGCCGAACTCAAAAGCAAAGTCACACGGCAAATGTCAGTCAGTTGTCATCGAGTACGCGGTAAAGATCGCACTACGCTGGAATGGATTATCGGCACGCGCAAACATTTCAATAACGAAGGTGTGTTCGCTTTCAGTTGGACAAAGCGCGATATGCTGCAAGTGGTGATCGAACCCACGCCACAAGAACGTGCCGCCCGTTATCTCACCGAATTGGCGGGATTATTCCACGACCTTGGCAAAGCCAGCGCGGTTTTCCAAATCAAACTGCAAAAACGCGCCAGCACGGGCGACCCCATTCGCCACGAATACGTTTCATGGTTGATGCTGGAAAAAATATTGGGGCAACCGACGGATGACATGGCATGGATAACGCGACTCGCCGACTACCCAACACTGCACCCACGCTTGGAAAGCACATTTGTAGATGGTTACACCGACGATGTGCGGTTTGAACGCCTCTGGCAGGACATTCAAAACACGGATCCAACACTGGACACCAAAGTACACGATTTGCCTTTACCGAATATCAAAACCACACCGTTATTGCATCACCTAGCGTGGTTGGTATTGTCGCATCATCGCTTGCCTCAAGGTGCAATGCGGCGGGATGGCAAACCGCTATTACGCGCTGGCTCACACATTCACCAGCATTTTTCCGCTGAGGAAGTGCAAGCCTGTTTGCAACCAATGGCAGGGAAAACCGCCTTCTGGACAGAAAATATTTGGTGGACGCAGCAAGTTGCCGCTAAAGCTATGCAATTACGCAATCTGTTACGTGCCAACCCAGAACTGGATTTATCAGCAACAACGTGGATTCCCTTTACCGCGCACTACTGCCGTACCATGCTGATGTTGGGCGACCATTTTGTATCCAAGCAAAACACGCAGCAGTGTTTTAAAGGCGAGCCGAAAGCGGCGAAGTCGTTGTATTTTGCCAATACCAACCGTGCTAAAGGCTGCATGGCGGCGACTTTGAATGAACATTTACGCGGCGTGGGTAAGGAAAGCGGGAGTTTGTTTCGTTTGGGCTTGCGGCTGGCGGATAGTTTGGCGGGAATCGACCCCAATGCCTTGCCGGACAATTTACGCACCATTGGCAAAGATTCCGCGCAGCCGTTTTATTGGCAGGATGATGCGTGTCAGAAAATCAAAGCGCGGGTGAAAGATGATATTCAAACCAGCGGCTTTTTCGGCGTGGTTTTGGCGCGAACGGGTGCTGGCAAAACCCGTGCGTGTGCGCGAATCATGGCGCAACTGTCGCCGCGTGTGCGTTACAACCTTGCTTTAGGATTACGCACGCTCACTTTGCAATCGGGTACGGCTTATCGCAACGAATTGGGTTTAAATGCCGCACAAGTCAGTACTTTAGTCGGCTCGGAATTGGCGCGACGCTTACACGAAATGAGTTGGCAAGATTCGGGCAGCGAAAGTGCCAATCTGGACAATGCCACCGCCGATGCACTCGATGGTATGGAAGATGTGGATCAAGATTTACCGCCGCAATTGCAGCAATTATTGGCAACTGAACCGAACAAACGCTTATTGCTCACCGCGCCGATTTTGGTTGCTACTGTGGATTATTTGGTCGCCGCAGCCAACCCAAACCGCAGTCGACATTTGTACGCCAATTTGCGCCTCATGACGGCGGATTTGGTATTGGATGAAATCGACAGTTACAACGAGGAAGATTTAATCGTACTGGGTAAGCTGGTGTACTTGTGCGGCTTGTTTGGGCGCAAAGTGTTGCTGGCTTCGGCGACTATTCCGCCTGCAATTGCTGAAGCGTTTTTCGCTGCGTATGAGAACGGCTATCAGCAATATGCAGCACGTAAACAACAAGAGCCGCGCTTGTTTGCGGGTTGGTTTGCCGATCAAGCCGCCATCAGTCGCGTGGAAAAATGCAGCGACAGCACAGCCTTTAAGCGTACCCACACCGCCGTTACCCAAGCCTTGATTGCGCAATTACACTGCGAACCCGCCAAACGCCAAGCCGTTTTGCTAGAAATTCCAGCGCAGAAATTACCCACCACGACCATTCATGCACACAAAACGGTTGATCTTACGCCCGTGTTTAGCGCGGTTTTGCAGCAGTGTTACGCCTTCCACGACCAACACGCCGTTGTCGACCCCGTAACGGGTAAGCGCGTCTCTATCGGTTTAGTGCGTTGGGCAAATACCGAACCGTGTTGGCGATTCGCGGAATATTTACTGCGCCACGAACCCAACGCAAACCAAGCCGAACACCGCGTCTTGTGTTACCACGCCAAATTATTGCCCGTCATCCGTTATGCCGTCGAAACCAACTTGGATCAGTTATTGCAGCGCAAAGACGCTAGTGCTTTTTTCCAGCATTCCTTAATCCGCGACTTGTTGGATAACACCACCACTAACGACATCATGCTGGTGGTTTCCGCCACGCCGATTGAAGAAATTGGGCGCGACCACGATTTTGATTGGGCGATTATCGAACCATCTTCCACCCGTGCCATTATCCAAACTGCTGGACGGGTACGCCGCCATCGCCCCGCCAGTACGGACGCGCAAAACATCGCGCTATTATCCAGCACCATACGCGGGTTAAAAGGCGAAAACTTCGCCTTCCGTTACCCCGGTGTGGAAAGCGAATCCTATAGCGTGGGCAGTAAACAAACCGCTGCGGCTTACGATTTACCGCTGTTACAGCAAGCGATTGATGCGCGTACCTTGCTCAGTGATGCGAACAGCCACGGCATTACCCAACTGGAACATCGCAAACTCCGCGACTGGCTAACTGGCAACACCAAACGCCAACGCAAAGAAGGTGTGGATTTACAAACCTTTATCCAGCAACCGGAAATGGCACTGAGCGATTACCACGCCAAACACAACCGCTTCCGCCGTTCATTCAGCAACTTACTGCATTGGTTGGATGAGGAAGGCACATGGTTTTGTCGAATCGAACAAAACGGTGGATTTGCAAAAGTGGAAATCAAACCACCACGCAAAGAGGACATACCCACCGCGCGTTATTTTGCCCAGTGGGAGGCGGAAAGCTTGTTCGAGCAGTTGCAAGCCCAAGTGTACGCAGCGGCAGACGCAACGGTAGCACGGCAGCAATTAATGAGCATTGAAAGCGCGTGTTACAGCGACACCGACAAAAATCATGACCTGCGCTTTCACCCCTTACTCGGCGCGTATCGCTTGCCTTAAGCCTATGCTAGACTTTGCTCCCTTATTCAACCTGAAATACACATCAATGAATCAGGACACCTTTGATACTTATTTTGCTCAAGGCTATAACCGCGTTCCCGTGCGGCGCACGATTTTGGCTGACCTTGATACCCCGTTAAGTGCGTATTTAAAACTCGCTGACGCGCCCTATTCCTACCTGTTTGAATCCGTGCAAGGTGGCGAAAAATGGGGTCGTTACTCCATGCTTGGCTTGCCTGCCCACACCATCATTAAGGTGTTTGGTTTGCGCGTGGAACTTCACCGTGCTTTCCAAGCCGTGGAAAGTTTCGAGGTTGCCGACCCGCTGGCATGGATTGGCGAGTTTCAACAGCAATTTAAAGTCCCTGATATTGCGGGTTTACCACGCTTTAATGGCGGTTTGGTGGGCTATTTCGGTTACGAAACCATCCGTTACATTGAGAAAAAACTCAGTACAGGACGCGACAAACCCGACCCGATTGGTACGCCCGACATTCTGCTGATGGTGTCGGATGAAGTGATTGTGTTCGACAATTTACGCGGTGAAATGCATTTGATCGTCCATGCCGAAGCAGGTGGCTATCAAGCGGCGCACCAGAAACTCGACGCGCTCGAACGCCAATTGCAAGAAGCACGGCGCTTGTATCAACCCGCACCGAAAACCACGCACGTTGTCGAAAGCGACTTCGTGTCCGGCTTTACCGAGCAAGGTTTCAAAGACGCGGTACTGGCGGCTAAAGAATACATTAAAGCAGGCGACATTATGCAGGTGGTGCTCTCGCAACGCATGAGCATTCCGTTTGCTGCCCCGCCGTTGGATTTGTACCGCGCTTTACGCCGCCTCAACCCATCGCCGTACATGTATTTCCTGAATTTGGGTGACTTCCACATTGTCGGATCATCGCCGGAAATTCTGGTGCGTCTGGAAGACGACATAATTACCGTGCGCCCGATTGCAGGCACACGCAAACGCGGCGACACCGAACAGCGCGACCAAGACCTTGAAAGCGAATTACTCAATGACCCGAAAGAAATCGCCGAGCATTTAATGCTGATTGATTTGGGGCGCAATGACGCAGGGCGCGTGAGCGAAATCGGTTCGGTGAAACTCACCGACAAAATGATCGTCGAACGCTATTCGCACGTTATGCACATTGTTTCCAATGTGACGGGGCGATTGCTGCCGAATTTGGATGCAATGGACGTGCTTCGCGCCACTTTCCCCGCCGGAACGGTAAGCGGTGCGCCCAAAATCCGCGCAATGGAAATCATTGACGAATTCGAACCCGTTAAACGCGGCATTTACTCCGGCGCGGTGGGTTATTTGGCGTGGAACGGCAATATGGATACCGCGATTGCGATTCGTACTGCGGTGATTAAAGACGATGTATTGCACATTCAAGCAGGTGCTGGCGTGGTTTACGACTCGATTCCCGACCTCGAATGGAAAGAAACCATGAACAAAGGACGCGCCGTGATTCAAGCAGCAAGCGCGGCATTATCGGGTTTAAACGGCAAGCACAAATAAGGGTTAAATGCATGAATTTGTTAATGATTGATAATTACGACAGTTTTACTTATAACCTTGTGCAGTACTTCGGTGAATTGGGTGCGACGGTACAAGTGGTGCGTAATGACGAAATTCCTGTCGAAGCGATTGATGAAATCGCCCCCGACAAAATCGTGCTATCGCCGGGGCCTTGTACGCCGACTGAAGCGGGTATTTCCATCCCGACCCTGCTGCGTTTTGCCGGAAAAATCCCAATTTTGGGCGTGTGTTTAGGGCATCAATCCATTGGGCAAGCCTTCGGTGGGCGCATTATCCGCGCCAAAGAAATCATGCACGGCAAAACTTCGATGGTGCATCACAAAGGTATCGGTGTATTCAGCGGCTTACCCAGCCCGTTTGAAGCCACCCGTTACCACTCACTCGTGATTGAACAAGCGACCATTCCCGATTGCTTGGAAATCACTGCATGGACAGAAACTCCCGACGGCAAGATCGACGAAATCATGGGCGTAAAACACAAAACGCTGCCCGTCGAAGGCGTGCAATTCCACCCCGAATCCATCCTGACCCAACACGGTCATGACATGCTGCGGAATTTCTTAGAGGGCAAATGAGCTTAAGCGAAACCGCGTATTTAGCGGCTGAAAAGACAGCGGACGAACGTCACGAATACGTCATTGAACAAGAAAGACAGCCTCGAAAAACTTGACCTGAAAATCATGGTCGATGTGATTGAACATCATCTCGATGAATTACTCGATTTTGCACAATTGATCCTCTTACAATTTAAGGACACAACGCCTTGAACACCCTTCAAAATGTTTCGTTACTACGCCGTCTTGGTGCGATGATTTACGACACTGTGCTAGCGGGTTTTAGCGTGGTGATTATCGCCAGCATTCCAGCGGTAGCATTCCAATCCCTGACGGGTTATCGCGTACCGGATAGCGTTATGCTGGTGGTGTACGCTTTCATGACTTACGGTTTCTTTACGTGGTTTTGGACACACGGCGGGCAAACCTTGGGAATGCGGGCGTGGAAAATCCGCGTTGTTACGGATAAAGCACAAGCTTTGAATCAACAACAAGCGACTTCACGCTTTTTGTGGGCGATAGCAAGTTGGGCAAGTTTAGGCTTTGGCTTTATTGTTTCCCTATTCGATAAAGAACATCTGGCTTGGCATGATCGTTATTCACAAACGCGCTTGGTGCGTGTACTGAAAACGGCGTGATGACTTCTTAGCAAAGCAATTTGGTGTAAACTGACGAGCATTACAAAAAACAAGCGTAAGGACACTAAAGGATACGACATGAACTACCATTTTGAAGCCTCCGCAACACCCGCCACGTTACACACCGATTGCGTAGTGGTTGGTATTTATAAAAACAGTCAGTTATCAGCCGCCGCAGCGCAACTGGATGCGGTTAGCGATGCCGCCATTAGCACACATTTAGCGTTAGGCGATTTCACGGGTGAAAAGGGGCGTACTGCCATGCTGTATCACGTTGCGGGCGTTACCGCTAAACGTGTTCTGCTGGTCGGCATGGGGGAAAAAGACAAACTCACGCTCGAAACCTGCGCCACACTGACCCAAACAGCGGTCAATACCTTAAAAGCCTTTAAAATTGCCAATGCGATTGCTTTTCTAACCGATGAAGCCGCGCCAGAATGGATTGAAGCTGCCGTGCGCCAATCCGTCACAGCGGTGGCTGACGCGCTTTACACCTTCACCACCTACAAAAGCCAGAAAGACGATGCTCCGACATTAGAAAGCTGGACTGTTGCACACACCATCGCGGGCGATTTTGAGCAGCAACTCAAACAAGGCACAGCCATCGCGGAAGGGATACAAGTCTGCCGCGATTTAGGCAACGCTCCCGGCAACGTTTGCACGCCGACTTACTTGGCAGAAATAGCGCAAGAATTAGCCAATTCCAGCGACAATGTTGAGTTGTGCGTTTTGGAAGAAAGCGACATGGAAGCCCTCGGCATGGGTTCATTCATGTCGGTTGCCAAAGGCAGCGACCAGCCGGGCAAAATGATTATCCTGCAATACCACGGTGGCGTTGCGGGTGCGGCTCCGGTTGTGTTGGTAGGCAAAGGCATTACCTTTGACACGGGCGGCATCTCGCTGAAACCGGGTGCGGCGATGGACGAAATGAAATTCGACATGGGCGGTGCTGCCAGCGTATTGGGCACATTAACCGCGTGTGTTGCCATGCAATTACCGCTGAATGTGGTGGCAGTGGTGGCAGCGGCAGAAAACATGCCCAGCGGTCGCGCCAGCAAACCGGGCGACATTGTTACCAGCATGTCCGGCAAAACCATCGAAATCCTCAATACCGACGCGGAAGGGCGTTTGGTATTGTGCGATGCTTTAACTTACGTTGAACGCTTTAACCCAGCAGCGGTGATTGATGTTGCGACCTTAACTGGCGCGTGCATTACCGCATTAGGGCATCACACCTCCGGCTTGCTGAGCAATAACGATGCATTAGCGGAAGAAGTGCTGGCAGCGGGTAAACAAGCCTGTGACGCAGCATGGCGTTTGCCAATGGGCGAGAAATACCAAGAGCAATTGAAAAGTCATTTCGCAGACATGGCGAATATCGGTGGCCCTGCTGGCGGCACAATCACCGCCGCGTGTTTCTTGTCGCGCTTCACCGAAAGCTACCCGTGGGCGCATCTCGACATCGCCGGAACAGCTTGGAAAGGCAAAGCAGCAACGGGGCGCCCTGTGCCCTTACTCTGCCAAGTCTTGCTGAATCGCGCTGCATAATCGTAAACGCTTTAACGTTTGCTTTAACGTTTACGACTTCCTGAACTCGCCTTCCCTCTGCTAATGAGGGAAGGTTGCAATGATAGAACCCCATGACCCGAATTGATTTTTACGTTGGTAAAACCCAAAGCCTGCAAGCCCGTTTACGCCTTGCCTGCAAACTGGTGGAAAAAGCACACGCTCGCAAAATGCACACGTATATTCACACCGATTCAGCGGCAACCAGTGCGCAATTGGATGATTTACTCTGGACATTGCAAGACACCAGTTTCATGCCACACGCCCTTGCTCCGGTGAAAGACGACGCGACGCGCATTTTGATTGGGCATGATATTGAACCCATGACCAACTGTAACTTTCTGATTAATCTATCCAATGAAGTACCGCTATTCTTTTCGCGCTTTGAACGTTTAGCCGAAGTACTCGATCAGGAGGAAAACATTCTGCTCGCTGGTCGTAAACGTTACGTCTTTTATCGGGATCGCGGCTATAATCTGGAATACCATCAATTACAGATTTAAATGATAACTAGCCATGAGACAGGATTTTGATAAAACCATCCGCATTCCGGTCATTACTGACGTGGTTCGTGCGGGAAATCCTGAGATTGTTGAACAAGCCAAAAATCAACAAGCCAAACAACAACGCCGCGATGTGTTTGAACAACGCCTTAAAGAACGCATTGCCGAACTGCAAGTCGCTACCGGACAAGATGAATATTCCGGTTTAGCTCGCGCTCACGCCATTCGCTCCGAAGGCAATAAGTCTGCCCCCAAACCCGGTTCACAACTCGACCCCGCTTTTGAAAAACACATTGATCAAGCGAGGGATGAACTGATCCGCGAGCTATCAAGCCTGCTAAAGTAAACATTTCACGTTATAATGCCGCTTTTTTTCGGATTTTAAATAAAGTAGCGGCACATGGATAAGACCTACCAACCTGATCAAATCGAACAACGCTGGTATCAGCACTGGGAACAAAGCGGTTATTTTGCACCACAAGGCGACGGCAAACCGTATTGCATTATGATCCCACCGCCGAACGTGACCGGCACTTTGCACATGGGTCACGGTTTCAACCAGATGGTGATCGACACCTTGATCCGCTATCACCGCATGAAAGGCGACCGCACGCTGTACCAACCGGGTACTGACCACGCGGGTATCGCCACGCAAATGGTGGTGGAACGCCAACTCAATGCTAAAGGCATTACCCGCCACGATTTAGGACGTGAAACCTTCCTCGAAAAAGTCTGGGAATGGAAAGAGCAATCCGGCGGCACAATCTGCAACCAATTACGTCGTTTAGGCACAACGCCAGACTGGTCACGCGAACGCTTTACAATGGACGATGGTTTATCCGAAGCGGTACGCGAAGTGTTCGTGCGCTTACACGAAGAAGGTTTGATCTATCGCGGGCAACGTTTGGTCAACTGGGACACGGTCTTACACACCGCCGTTTCCGACCTTGAAGTGGTTTCCGAAGAAGAAAATGGTCACATGTGGCACTTCCGTTATCCGGTGGCGGATGCTGACGGCAAAGCAACTGACGAATTCCTCACCGTTGCCACCACGCGCCCCGAAACCATGCTCGGCGACTCGGCGGTAGCGGTGAATCCGAATGATGAACGTTACCAGCACTTGATCGGCAAACTGGTGGTACTGCCATTGGTTGGACGCTTAATTCCCGTAGTAGGCGACGATTACGCTGACCCCGAAAAAGGCACAGGTTGCGTTAAAATTACCCCCGCGCACGATTTCAACGACTACCAAGTTGGCAAGCGTCACAACCTGCCGCTGATTAATATTTTCACCAAAGATGCCTGCATTAATGAGGTCGCCCCCGAACAATACCGTGGTTTGGAACGTTATACGGCGCGTAAACAAATCGTTGCCGACATGGACGCCCTCGGTTTGTTGGCAAAAATCGAAGACCACAAACTGATGGTACCACGCGGGGATCGTTCCGGCACGGTGATTGAACCCTACCTCACCGAACAATGGTACGTCGATTTAACCCGCGACACCCTGCCCGATGGTCGCCCCGGTGGTAAAAGCGCGATTGCCCAACCCGCGATTGATGCGGTGGAAAGCGGACGCATTCGCTTCATTCCGGGTAACTGGGTCAATACCTACAATCACTGGATGTACAACCTCGAAGACTGGTGTATTTCACGTCAATTGTGGTGGGGACACCGCATTCCCGCGTGGTATGACAATGCGGGGAATGTGTATGTAGCGCGTGACGAAGCCGAAGTCCGCAGCAAATACAACCTCGCCGCCGACATAGCCTTACGTCAGGATGAAGACGTACTCGACACATGGTTCTCCTCCGCATTATGGCCATTCTCCACGCTCGGCTGGCCAAATATCGATGATGAAGCCCTGAAAACCTTCTACCCCACGCAAATGTTGATGACGGGTTTCGACATTATCTTCTTCTGGGTGGCACGGATGATCATGTTTGGCATGAAATTCATGGGCGATGTGCCGTTCCGCGACGTGTACATTCACGGCTTGGTGCGCGATGCGGAAGGTCAGAAAATGTCCAAATCCAAGGGTAACGTACTCGACCCGCTGGACATTATCGACGGTATCGACCTTGAAGCATTGGTGCAAAAACGCACCAGCGGCATGATGCAGCCCCAATTAGCCGCGAAAATCGAAAAGGCCACGCGCAAACAATTCCCCGATGGCATTACCCCACACGGTACGGACGCACTGCGCATGACTTTCGCTTCCTTCGCCACCGCCGGACGCGACATCCGTTTCGACCTGCAACGCTTAGAAGGCTACCGCAATTTCTGCAACAAACTGTGGAATGCGGCGCGTTATGTGCTGATGCAATGCGAAGACCAAGACACCGGACTCGACGCCAGCTTACCGATTGAACTGTCAGCGGCGGATCGTTGGATTCGCTCGCAACTGCAACACACTGAAAGCGAAGTCGCCGACCACATCGACAACTACCGCTTTGACCTCGCCGCCAAAGCCATGTACGAATTCGTCTGGTACGAATACTGCGACTGGTACTTAGAACTCACCAAACCCGTCCTGAGCAAAAACAACGCCAACCAAGCGGCTAAACGCGGCACACGCCAAACGCTCGTGCGCGTGCTCGAAGCGGCATTACGCCTGACGCACCCGATTATGCCGTTCATTACCGAAGAAATCTGGCAAAGTATCAAAGGCTTAGCGGGTGTCACGGGTGATTCCATCATGCTGCAACCCTTCCCTGTCGCCGATGCCAGCAAAATCGACAGCAAAGCCGTTGCCGAAATCGAATGGATCAAAGCCTTCATCATGGGCATTCGCCGCATCCGTTCCGAAATGGACATCAAACCGGGCCAAGTGCTCGACGTACTCCTGCAAAACTGGAGTGCCGACGACCAAGCCCTGTTCGCCACGGGTGAAACCTTCGCCCGCACCCTCGCCAAAGTCGGCAACGTCACATGGCTAGGCAAAGACGACACCGCGCCCGAATCCGCCACCGCCTTGGTCGGCGAAATGCAAATCCTCATCCCACTCGCTGGCTTAATCGACAAAGACGCGGAAATCGCCCGACTCACCAAAGAAATCGAGAAACTGCAAAAGAACCTCGTCGGGCTGGAAGGTCGGCTGAATAATCCGGCGTTTGCGGACAAAGCGCCTGCGGCAGTGCTGGAACAGACACGCAAGCAGGCGGATGAGCAGCGGGCAGCGTTGGGGCAGTTGGTGGGGCAGTTGGAGAAGATTCGGGCATTGTGATAACTTCTTTTGTAGAGTTTGGGGTTCGCCCCCCCAAACTCTACTTGTGATTAATTTAACTCTCTATTTTAAATAGTTTGTCCTTTTGCGATAATTTTATTATGATATCATCATCCTTATTTAATGCTTCTGGCAGTTTATCTCTTAATATTGATGCAACAAACTGTATATCTTTCCTATTTACAAGGTTGGCAATCTTCAATAACTGATTATCGTGCATTAATTCTTTTTTATCATTCAGTAAGAAGTGCATGCATGGTATATGCTCTTCATCAGCAAACAAGGTATATGCTATGTCAAAGCAAGATATTTCGCCTTGTTTTTTTCCAGAACTAAAATTCGTATTAAATGAACTAAACTCATAAAGTCGACGACTTCTCACCTTTTTAACATCAACCTTTAATGCATATTTCTCCCCATATAACTCATAAGATATGGATGAAAAATGATGATTAAATTTATTAAGTTGTTGTTTGATTTTTTCATAAAAATCATCAGAGAAAAGTTCAGTATCTATCTTGGCAAGATTAGCATTTAACTCTTCCAATGTTAACTCGACATTATTCAACTGTCGTAGGATATTCTCATACTCTCCTTTTTTCTGATGTTTAGAATTTAAGTCTATAATTAATTGCTCAAGAATTTCAAAAGAATCTGTTTGAACTACAGCCAAACTTAATTCCTTCTCTTTTACTAAAAATCGATCCAATTGCTTGCGCTTTACTGCGATGGCTTCATTAACTTTTGGCAAATCCTGCGTAATAAATCCAATTTTTGATTTCACCATTTTATTATGAAAGTGGCAAAGCTCTTCAAAAGTTTTCTGAATCCCTGAAACCAAAGATGTTGCCTGAAAATATATTGATCGCAATTGCTGTATATCTATAGAGGATTCAGTTGATTTTATTTCTTTTTCAGCTTCAAGAATTAGCTCTTTGCGCAACTCAAGTCTAGAAATTTCAGATGAAACCTGATTTATTTCATATTTAACTTTATTAAGTTCGTTTAAATCATTTTCAAAATCCTGATTAACATTTAATAATGACTTTCGGTATCCCAACTCTTCTATTTCAGAATTAATAATACTTAATGCAGTTTCATATGCTGATTTTGTTTGCTCAAATTCAAGCTTTTTTTTAAATTTTTCTTCTATATCAATTTGCGTGCGTAATTCTTGCTTAGTATCACCTTGTTCAAAATCACACCCGAAGAGGAATAGATAAAGTGTTTCATATTCATCGTCTCGAGTGAAGCTATCGAGATTTTTCAGAGTATGATTTATACTTGAATCTTTATAACGAATATTATGCGCAATAATTTGCCTAAACGTTGGCTTCTTTCCATAATGCCCTGGAAACAAAATATTTGTCAGAGACTCATCAAATTCACCATCTGTTTTATTTTCGCCATTTATTCGTTGAATTTTATCTTTACGGGCTAGAAAATTTCTCTCAATACAAATTTCTCTAGATGATTCATGCACTAAATCATCTTTAAGGGTAAGTGCAATTTTTACTCTTTTCTCAATCAGAAAATCTTTGACCAGTTTATACTCATTTTTCTTATTTTCATGATCAGAATATATCCACTTTGGTTTACCGCCTAGACAAAAGTCAATAAGCTTCAAGATAGTTGTTTTACCAATATTATTTCCAGTTTCCTTACCATCTACTACGGGAGTTTCATCAACGATAAGATTTAATCCCAAATGAAACTTAATATATCGTATAACGACATCATCCCCTCTCATAATACTTAATGATTTCAGGAACATAATTTTACCTTGCCGTGCTCATTCAAGACAAGCAAATCAAGAAGAAAAAGCCAATCAAGACATAATATAAAAACTGGCATACTCATTTTGCATTTATTATTACTTAAATGATATAGATCAAACATATTGATTTCATGGAAACGTTGCAATATTTCCAATACAATGGAACTATTGAAGTAAATAGTCTGTTCAGGATGAATATTATCAGGGACAAGCACTTACATACCTCCCAAAGGATTCTTGAATATTTTACACCTTATAAATGCATCAACAACAAGAATTTGTACGCATAATTCAAGCTCTTCTTCTGAAATTTCCACATAATTAGCGCTGGCTTGAATTTTAGCAATAACCTTTTCAATAACAATAAAAAAACAGTCATCAGGAGAAGGACATACACCAAGAGTAAGATACATTGTGCGGATACCATTTAAGACCGATATACTTTTATTCACACCTTGCTTATTAAACTCACAATAAATACTATCAACTCTAAAATAATGAACTTTATAATCATCAATAAGAAGCCTAGCAGAACTCAATTGATTATATGATATTTTCTCTTCAATGTCATAAGGAATTACTTCAAAAGGCTGATGATCTTGGCTCCAATCTTCATTAGAAAGTATTTTAATAATTGCAGCAACATTAGACTCTACCCTATCAGGATTAACATCATTCCTTAATTCTTTTTTCAGGAATTCATAAATTTCCTTTTGTTTATCCACATCCATTGCAATAATTAATGATAAAATATCTGAAATGTCAAAAATATCGCTGCTTGGGTGAAAAATCAATTCATGGGGATTGAGGTAATCTTTGTTTTTCAGACTTTTTGTATCTTTTGATATGGATATAAACTTGAAAAAGTAGCCTTTATAGTTTGCTATTTCTTTAGCAAGAGATGATTCGATTTTTTGTTTAGTTGCCGTAGCCGAAACTTGCACGACAATTTTATTTGATTCATCCACTAGGTCAATGCCAGCAATATTACGCTGACAGGTGTTAAGATTTATGAGACTCCAGTTGAAAATCAAATTGAACAAATTAAGATAGAAATTTTCAGAATGCAAGTGCAAATCTAAAATATTTAGCCCCCCACGTATTTCTATACGAGTAGCAAGAAAACTAAGTCGTTCTTCAATAAAATCAAAGTATTTTGCGCGATTCACAGGCTTCATCCACTCTACAGATCATCTGATGGCAATATATCATTTATTAATCGCAACTATAAGTAGGTTGAGCAGTTGTTTTCTAAGAATTGAGCTAACCTGAACTATGTAAAAATGAACAAAGCGCAACACCAAATTCCTTACAATGAACATGCTATCATTAAGATAGTTAATTAACTCTATAACACACCATGCAAATCACGTTAGACATACCTGAACAATACCTAATCGACCAATCTCCTATTGAGTTTGACAAATGCATCAAGCTGTATGCTGCATTGGTCATGTTCCAGTCTGGCAGTATGTCCGCTGGTGCTGCATCCGAGTTTGCTGGCGTTGACCATTTTACCTTCATCGCTGAATGCCAGAAACGCAATATTCCGCTAGTGGATTTTGCCCCAGAAGAACTGGATGCAGAACTCGAAGACTTGCGGAAAATTACCTGATGCTGATTATTGCCGACTCATCCGCGATGGTCATGCGATATGTTGCACTTGTTGGACGTGCTTTTTCAGGAAGTTCGCATTCCCCGCCCTGTATTTGAGGAATGCACCTTTCTCGGAAAACCACATGCCAGCCGTTTAGCTGCATACCTCGCCGATAAAACCATCGACATTGACCTTTCGTTTTACATCTTTTCGATCAATGGCCTGGGACGTGGCGAACTGCACGCAATGGCACTTTACCGCTACTTACACGCAGATAGATTTCTGGTTGATGACCAGCGTGCAAAGAAAGTTGCCAATTTGAACGGGATAAGCACTATTGGCAGTGTTGGTATTTTGCTACGCGCCAAAGAAAGGGGCTTGATTCCAACTATCAAGCCACACGTTGCTACTATTCAGCGTTCCGGTGTGTATTTGAGTGATCGGGTGGTGAAACACGCGTTGGAATTGGCAGGCGAATAACAAAAGTATTTACAACACTCCGCGATATATATCTGCCACGCTCATAGTCATTTCCAAGCAAGGTAGTTTAATTTCGTCTTCGAGCCGGTCAAATTGCTTTAATCCCCAACTGCTGTCCTCAAGGCGTATCAACATATCGACTTGCGATTTGTCTTGGGCGACAACTAAATAAGCTTGCAGGGAGGCAATACTCTGATACGCTAAAGACTTTTCCATGTAATCTTTGCGCATGGTGGAATTGGAGACAACTTCAACGATTAAACAGGGCTTTTCTAAATAATAATTATCTGTTTCTTCGTCTGCCGCACAACTGATAACAACATCGGGATAATAATACGTTTTGTATTTTGCGACCCGCACTTTTATATCAGAGAAAAATATTTCACAGCCTTGGTTATTGGCTGCTTCTGCCATGCGGTTAATAAAATTTCGTGCAATACGATTATGCTGCTTACTTGCACCTGCCATTAGGTAAATTTGTCCGTCCACATATTCATGGCGTTCGGTGGCAATTTTCTCGCCTGCTAAATATTCAGCTTCAGAAAGGTAATGTTCTGTTATTCGCGCTGTTGCCGACATAATTGCCTCCGTATTCTTTTGCAAGGGATTGCTAAGTCACGGTTTTGAACATAGCACAAACCCGCGTTCGCTTTCACCTTTGTTGGCTTGACCGCCCTGCCCCACTTGCCTACAGTGCGTTAATCAACAACGTTTATAAGACTTCCAAAGGGTAGAGCGTATGAAACCTCGTCAGCAGAAAATCGGTGGTTGTCGTGTGGGTAAAGTTCCGGCGGATGCGAAACGCCATCGGGTTGGTAATACCGCACAGCCTTTGCCACCGAAAGTGGATTTGCGCCCACATTTGACAGCGGTGGAAGAGCAAGTCGGTTACAGTTGTGTGGCGAATGCTTGTGCGGGTGCGTATGAGTACCTTGCCAAACGTAATTTGGGTGAATCCGCTGATGTGAGCCGTTTGTTCATTTATTACAACGCGCGTTATGAAGAAGGCGATACGGTTATTGCTACATTCCGTACAAATATGTGATTCACCCTGAACTCAATGGGCACGATACGTGGGTGGTGAAATCGCTGGAGGATTTGGATTTCAGCCAAGACATTGAATCCGACGATGACAGTTCGTATTTTGCCGCCGATGGTGCAATCCAATTATTTGATTTTTACGTTGCCACCGATGATGTCGACGGTTTCGCCACTGCATTGGAAGGCTTGTGTGAAGATTACACTACCGAAGAGGAATTCTATTTCGATTACGAAGAAAGCGAAGAAGATGACATTGTGTACGCCACCATCAGCAATTTCGACATTACACTGGAAGATGCGGAAGGCTTTCTCGACGATTTGGATGCTTTGTGTAACGAGTGGGCAGAAGACGAAAACTACAATTTTAGCCTCGATGAGGCGGACGATACCGACACAACAGACGACGCAGACGCAGATAGTGAGGAAGAAGAAGCCAGCCTGATCCTCAGCGATTTTTACGTTTACACCACGGATGGCGAAAAAGTGGTGGAGAAAATCGACAAACTTTGCGCCAAACACAGCAAGCAAAGCGATTACTACGCGCTAGAATGGGAAGAAGACGAAGATGATGACGGTACTTACATCCTGTTTTCCACCTTTGAAATCACCCCAGACGATGAGGAAAAATTCTTAAGCGCACTCGAAGCCTTGTGCGAAAAAGTCTGCGATGACGGTGGCTACAATTGGGAATAAGCCGCTAATGAATTTATTGCGTTGTGCCTGCACTGTAAAATAATGGGTAAGCCACTTAATTGGTGGCGGCATGGACACACTGGGAACACATTAACTTGAAGGATAGACCATGAAAGTAGCAGTTATTTTATCTGGTTGCGGCGTTTACGACGGCGCGGAAATTCACGAAAGCGTTTTGACCTTATGGGCATTGGAACAAGCGGGTTGCACTTACCAATGCTTCGCCCCCAGCATAGCGCAGGCACATGTGATTAACCACTTAACTGGCGAAGTCATGCCCGAAACCCGCAATGTATTGGTGGAAGCAGCACGCATTGCACGCGGTAATGTGCAAGATGTCGCAACAGCGAATGCGGCTGAATTCGATGCCTTAATCTTACCGGGTGGGTTTGGTGCGGCAAAAAACTTGAGCGATTTTGCGTTTAACGGCGCGGAATGCAGCGTACAAGCGGATGTATTAGCATTCTGCCAAGCAATGGCGGCGCAAGGTAAACCATTAGGCTTTATCTGCATTGCTCCGGCGATGATTCCACACGTTTATGGCGCGGGTACAAAAGTCACCATCGGTACGGATGAAGGCACAGCAGCAGCCATCGAAGCAATGGGTGGCACGCACATTAGTTGCCCAGTCGATAGTTTCGTGGTGGATGAAGCGCGTAAAGTGGTTAGTACCCCCGCCTACATGCTGGCGGGGAATATTTCTGAAGCTGCGTCGGGCATTACCCAACTGGTGAATGAAGTGGTGCGTTTAGCAAAAGCTTAATGCACAGCCTGCAAGCGAAGTAGTAATAAACGTACTGCTTCGTGGCGCAGTTCGCCTTTGATCTGCGCTTCTTCTTCGGAAGTCCCTAACACATATTTCCCATCGTAGACTTGCGAACGTTCCGCATGAACCGAACGCTCCACCGCTTCCGGCAAGCCTTTGCTGCTAATGCGAAAATCGACATCAATGCTGTGGTTGAACTCACGCACTTGACGGGTCGAGGAATACCCCGACACCGAACGATTCTCACGCACATTGGTAATGGTCAATAGCATTCCCGCGTCATTCGCTGTTTTCTTTAGCGTCGCTCCGGCATCTTCCAAACCATCTTGCAAGGCAATACCGAAATCACCACGCGGATCAATGCCTTGCACATACACACCCTGTTGGGCAATGTCTGGCAAGGGTTCACTGCCACGCAAGTGAAACGGTTCGCCGCTACAAGCCGTTAAGCTAGGCAAAACGAGCGTGAGGCTCAATATGCTCAGTACGGCAAACCACTGTTTTTTCATAACGTTGCTACGATGTTAACCAGACGACCTTTCACCACAATGACTTTCTGCACGGTGGCATTTTCCAAGAACTTTTTCACATTATCATTGGCTAAGGCGGCAGCTTTGATTTCCTCATCAGCCGCATGGGCACTGACTTGAACTTTGCCACGCACTTTGCCATTCACTTGCACAATCAGTTCCAAGGTGTGCTGCACCAAAGCGGTATCGTCGACTGCTGCCCACAAGGTATTGATCACTGCTTCGTCGTGACCCAAGGCTTGCCACAAAGCATGGCTAATGTGCGGCGTAATCGGTGCGAGCATTAACACCACCATTTCCAACGCCTCGTGACGCACCGCACGACCTTGCGCACTGTCATCGTTAAAACGGCTAATGTCGTTCAACAATTCCATGTTAGCCGCGACAGCGGTATTGAAGGTGTGACGACGCCCCATGTCATCCCCAACCTTTTGCAGCGTTTGGTGAACTTTACGCCGCAAAGCTTGTTGCGCGTCAGTCAAACCCGATGTATTCAATGGCTCAACCGCACCAGCAGCAACGTGATCAAACACTTGTTTCCACACGCGGCGTAAGAAACGTTGCGCCCCTTCCACACCCGCATCCGACCATTCCATGCTTTGATCGGGTGGTGCGGCGAACATCGAGAACAGACGCAGCGTATCCGCGCCATACTTCTCAATCATTTCTTGTGGGTCAACGCCATTGTTTTTGGACTTGGACATTTTGGTCACGCCACCCGCGCAAACCGCTTCCCCATCCGCCATTAATGTTGCACCCAACACACGACCTTTTTCGTCACGTTCGACATTGACCGCAGCGGGTGAAAACCAGTCTTGACCGCCACCGTCACGTTCGCGGTAGAAGGTTTCCGCCAACACCATGCCTTGGGTCAGCAGGTTAGCAAAAGGTTCGTCCGAAGCGACTAAACCGCTATCACGCATTAATTTGTGGAAGAAACGCGAATACAGCAAATGCAAAATCGCGTGTTCAATCCCGCCAATGTATTGATCCACAGGCAACCAATAATTGGCTCGTGCATCCAACATCGCATTATTGCTATCGGGGCAAGCGTAACGCGCGTAATACCATGATGATTCAAAGAACGTGTCAAACGTATCGGTTTCGCGCGTCGCCGGTTTGCCGCAGCACGGGCAAGTGGTTTGATAAAATTCTGGCATCCGCTTAATTGGCGAACCACCCGTTTCATCAAACGTCACGTCTTCGGGCAATACCACGGGTAAATCTTTTTCAGGAACGGGGACTGCGCCACAATCATCACAATAAATGATCGGAATCGGGCAGCCCCAATAACGTTGGCGCGAAACGCCCCAGTCACGCAGACGAAAGTTCACACGGCGACGACCGTTACCTTGTGCAGACAAGCAGTTAGCAATCGCATCGAACGCCGCTTCGGAACTCAAGCCCGAAAAATCACCGGAATTAACCAGCACGCCTTTTTCCGTAAACGCGGCTTGTGTCAGGTCGATTTCACGCACATCGTGCGGCGCAATCACTTGTTTGATTGGCAAATTGTAAACTTGGGCAAACTCCCAGTCGCGCTGATCATGCGCTGGTACAGCCATCACCGCGCCCGAACCGTAAGACATCAGCACGAAATTCGCCACCATCACGGGCACTTCCTCACCCGTAATGGGATGCAACGCACACAAGCCCGTTGCCATGCCTTTCTTTTCCAAGGTTGCCATGTCCGCTTCGGCAACTTTGACTTGCTTGCATTCCTCAATGAACGCCGCCAAAGCGGGATCAGTTTCCGCCGCTTTCAATGCCAATGGGTGCTGCGCAGCAACCGCGACGTAAGTCACGCCCATTAAAGTATCGGGGCGCGTGGTGAAAACCGTGAGCTTTTGCGCGGAATCCAGCAAACCGAAATCGAGTTCCACACCTTCAGAACGCCCAATCCAGTTTTCTTGCATGGTGCGCACTTGTTGCGGCCAACCGGGCATTTTACCGATTTCTTCTAACAACTCATCCGCATACGCAGTAATTTTCAAGAACCATTGATCAATCTCGCGTTGCTCAATCAACGCGCCAGAACGCCAACCGCGCCCGTCAATGACTTGCTCATTCGCCAATACGGTTTGGTCAACCGGATCCCAATTCACTGTGGATTTTTTACGGTAAACCAAGCCTTTTTCATATAACTGGGTAAAGAACCATTGTTCCCAACGGTAATAATCGGGTTTACAGGTCGCGACTTCGCGTGACCAATCAATGCCTAAACCCATTGATTTGAGCTGGCTGCGCATGTAATCAATATTTTTATAAGTCCATGCGGCTGGAGCAGTATTATTTTTGATCGCCGCATTTTCCGCTGGCAAACCGAATGCATCCCAACCCATCGGTTGCAGCACATTCTTACCTTGCATCCGTTGGAAACGCGCAATCACGTCGCCAATGGTGTAGTTACGCACATGCCCCATGTGCAGCACGCCGCTAGGGTACGGGAACATGGATAGGCAATAATATTTTTCTTTATCGGGGTCTTCCGTCACTTCAAAAGTGTGATTAGCTTCCCAGAATTGTTGAACTTCTGGTTCGAGTGTTTTGTGATTGTACTGTTCCTGCATGGCACTACTCATGGGCAACGGCTTTAATAAACCTTAAAAAAACCACTGCAACTGTTTTTTATAACGACTTGTCATCACAGCTTGCAAGATGGCGGACTAGAAAGGTGCGAAGCATACAAAGGCTGACAAGGGATTGCCAGCCGTTGACGCAGTAAATGGCAGATTATAGCGTATGTCAGGTGTTACTTACGCATTTTCGCCAAGGCTGCTGCGAGCGCATCGCCCATCGCCGAATTCGCGGCGGCTGGGGATTCTTTCGCAGGTTTACGTGAATGCTGTGGTTTCGCATCCGGTTTGCGTTGTTCCGCACGCCCGCTTGATGATGGTCGACCACGTTCTTCACGCTTATCCAAACGCTTTTCAGGTCGCGCGACGGCTTTTTCACCCGACTCATCCAAACGCATGGTTAAACCAATGCGCTTGCGTTGTACGTCGACTTCTTCCACTCGCACTTTGACCACATCACCAGTGCGCACCACTTCACGCGGGTCTTTCACGAATTTGCTGGTCAATTGCGAAATGTGAACCAAGCCATCTTGATGCACACCGATGTCCACAAACGCGCCGAAATTCGCCACGTTCGTCACCACACCTTCCAGCACCATGCCCACTTGCAAATCGCTAATAGCATTCACACCTTCCAAGAAAGTCGCGGTAACGAATGCCGGACGCGGGTCACGCCCCGGTTTTTCCAACTCCGCCAAAATATCGCAAATCGTCGGCACACCGAATTGTTCAGTGACGTAATCGGCAGGTTTTAACTGACGCACAAACTCGCTATTACCAACCAGTTCGGCTAAAGGCTGGCGATTCACCGCCGCGATTTGTTCGACTAAGGTATAAGTTTCAGGGTGCACCGCCGACGCATCAAGCGGATGTTCACCTTCACGGATGCGTAAAAAGCCCGCCGCTTGTTCAAAGGTTTTTGCCCCCAAACGCGACACTTTTTTCAACTGATTGCGATTACGGAATGCACCATTGTCATTACGGAACGCCACAATGTTCTCGGCAATACCGTGATTTAAGCCGGAAACCCGCGCCAGTAACGCAGCAGAAGCCATGTTGACATCGACCCCCACGGCATTCACGCAGTCTTCGACCACCGCATCCAAACTACGCGCTAATTCCGGTTGATTCACATCGTGTTGGTATTGACCCACACCAATGGATTTCGGGTCGATTTTCACCAATTCCGCCAATGGGTCTTGCAAACGCCGCGCAATCGACACCGCACCACGAATCGACACATCCAAGGTGGGGAATTCTTTGGCGGCTAATTCGGAGGCGGAATAAACGGACGCGCCCGCTTCCGACACCATGATTTTGGATAATTTCAATTCGGGGTGACGCTTAATCAAATCCGCCGCTAACTGATCCGTCTCGCGGGAAGCCGTGCCATTACCAATGCTCACCAAATCCACCTGATGTTGGCGGCACAACTCGGCAAGAATCGCAATGGATTGATCCCATTGTTTTTTCGGCACGTGTGGATAAATCGTGGCGTAATCCAGCAACTTACCCGTGGCATCCACCACCGCGACTTTCACACCAGTACGCAAACCGGGGTCTAAACCCATTGTCGCCCGCGCCCCCGCTGGAGCAGCCAACAGCAAATCTTTCAAATTCGCCGCGAACACCCGAATCGCTTCCGCTTCCGCCGCTTCACGCACGCGCAGATTCAAATCCACACTCAAACGGCTGTGTAATTTGACCTTCCACGTCCAACGCACGGTATCCAGCAACCAACGATCCGCCGTCCGCCCTTGATCTTGAATGTGGAAAGCCGCCGCCATTTGCGTTTCACAAGGATGCGTCGCGCCTTCTTGCACAGGCACATCCAATTGCAAATCCAAAATGCCTTCGTTACGTCCACGGAACAATGCCAAGGCGCGATGCGATGGAATTTTGTTCAAAGCTTCACTATAGGCAAAATAATCGGCGAATTTCTGCCCATCTTGTTCTTTACCCACCACGACGCTGGAGGTGAGCACCGCTTGTTCCCACAAATATTCGCGCAATTGCCCCGACAATTCGGCATTTTCGGCAAACGTTTCCATGAGAATTTGCCGTGCGCCATCCAAAACCGCCTTGGTATCCGCAAACTCCATTGCCGGATTCAGGTAGTTCGCCGCCTCCAACTCTGGATTCAAATTGGGATTTGCCAATAGCGCGTCCGCTAACGGTTGAATGCCCGCTTCTCGCGCAATCATGGCTTTGGTACGACGTTTCGGCTTATAAGGCAGGTAAATGTCTTCTAACTCGGTGCGGGTCTGTGCCTGCAACACTTGCTGTTCCAGCTCAGTGCTCAGTTTGCCTTGTTCGCGAATGGAATTCAGCACCGTGTCACGGCGTTTTTCCAACTCACGCAGGCTACCCAAACGGGTTTCGAGGTAACGCAGTTGCGTATCGTCCAAGCCACCCGTTTTTTCTTTACGGTAGCGGGAAATGAAAGGTACGGTCGAACCTTCGTCTAGCAATTCAACAGCAGCAGCTACTTGCTTCTCCTGAACCGCCAGTTCCGTGGCGATACGAGAAAGGATACTTTGCATACAAAACTCATTGTTGTGATGAACGTGGCGCATGATAGCAAAGCATTGCTTGAGGGAAAAACTTTAGTGATAAAAAAATTTTATGACATTGATTCCATATTTTGATTATAAATAATAGATTTTTTTTATTAAACTTAGTTAGTTTTTATAAGTACACCTGTTTTTAGGATTAAGCATTCCAGGTGATTATAATCACATCAACGCCCTCCCGTTACTGGGATAATTCAAACCACTCAAGTCTTCCATGAGTATTTTAAACTAAAAATCTTAACACAGTATATAAAGGGTCTAAAATGGGTGTGCATTTAAAACTAGCAGCAATCTCAGAAACAAACATTGAGCAGTTATTAGAAAATCCCCGATTGATTTGGAAAGTAATTTTTCCAACGGAAATTCATCAAGCCGCTCAATTATCTCCAGCACGGATTGATTTACTACCGGAACAATTTCCTATTCATGAAACTTTAGGCGAATATTGGCACGCTTTGCATTATTTATTAAGCGGTCAAGTCTGGAGCGGCATTATGCCAGAAGCCTTTTTATTAGATGGTGGCAGTTTTATTGGTTCAGTGGATGTGGGTTACGGGCCTGCTCGCATCTTTGATATTGATGAAACTAAAGCCATTGCTGCTATGTTAGCACGGAAACAACCTGCTGATTTAGCCGAGTTGTTTAATCCACTGCGCATGGTGGATGTTGATATTTACCCGCAAATTTGGGATAACAATCCTGAAGCGTTTGATAACTGCCTTCACTATTTCAAAAAACTGCAACATTTTATGCGTCATGCAGCAGAAAATGAACGTGGTCTGGTGGTGTATTTAACCAAAGTTGCGGATGCAGAACAGCAAGCAGCGTAACCCCAGCCCGCAATAACGCGAAACTGGGGAGTACGTCAGATTGAACACTGTAATGGGCAACCACACTATGCGGTTTTACCGATAATGGTTGCCAAACGATTCCGCGCATACATGTAATACATCAACGGAATCAGGATTAGCGTCAACAGCGTTGAAACTAGAATCCCAAATATTAATGAAATAGCTAAACCACCAAAGATAGGGTCGTCAATAATAAAAAATGCACCTATCATGGCTGCCAAAGCTGTTAAAGCAATGGGTTTAGCTCGTACCGCACTGGAATTAATAACGGCTGCTTTTAATTCCATACCGGCTTTTAGTTGTTCATTAATAAAATCAACTAACAATATCGAGTTACGCACAATAATACCGGCTAAAGCAATCATGCCAATCATGGAAGTCGCGGTAAATTGCGCCCCCAATAAAGCATGACCGGGCATGACACCAATAATGGTTAGCGGAATTGGCGACATGATAACCAGTGGAACTATATACGACCTGAATTGCGCCACAATTAGCAGGAAAATAAGGATCATCCCCACGCCATAAGCAATCCCCATGTCGCGGAAAGTTTCATAGGTTACTTGCCATTCGCCATCCCACTTCATGCTATACAAATAAGGGTCATCCGGTTGCGCGATGAATAGTTGGGTAATTTCATTACCGTATTCCGATAAGCCTTTGATCCCAGAGAAAATGCTAAACATACCATACAAAGGACTGTCGGTTTCACCCGCCATGTCACCCATTACATACACCACGGGTAATAAGTCTTTGTGATAGATGGAATGTTCGCGCGTGGTTTCTTGCACGCTAACCAATTCTGACATGGGCACTAACTGACCAGATTGACTGCGCACGCGCAATGCCAAAATCGAACTCATGCTATCTTTCAACGCGATAGGGAATTCCAAGCGAATCGGTACAGCGTATTTAATGCCCTTGCCGTGCAGGAATACCACGTCCTCACCCGCCAGAGCGGTGTTAATCGCCGAAGCAATCGTGTCTTGCGATACGCCTAATAAAGCGGCTTTGCTGCGGTCGACTTGCACCACCAAACGTTTTTGGCTGGCTTCAACACTATCGTCCACGTCCACAATGTCAGGGGTTTTATCAAATACGCCACGAATATCTTTGGCCACTTTGATTTGCCCCGCATAATCCAAGCCGTAAACTTCGGCAACAATCGGCGACATCACTGGCGGCCCCGGCGGAACTTCCACCACTTTGACGCTGGCATGGTACTTTTGCGCAATGACTTGCAATGCTGGACGCACGCTAGACGCAATTTCGTGGCTTTGCCGATCACGATCATGTGCATTGGTCAGATTGACTTGAATATCGCCAACATTCGCCCCCGCTCGCAAATAATACTGCCGCACCAAACCGTTGAAGTTAATCGGCGCGGCTGTTCCGGCATAGATTTGGTAATCCGTTACCTCTTTCACTTGCTGTAACGAATCCGCCATTTCATTGAGCACGCGCGAGGTTTGTTCCAATGACGTACCTTCCGGCATGTCGACAATCACTTGGAATTCGGATTTGTTGTCAAACGGCAGCATTTTCAACACCACCAATTTCACCACACCCAAACTAACCGACAGGAAAATCAGGAATGTAATCCCAGCAAACAAACCCACACGACGACGACCACCTTTTTTCTCATCCAAAAACGGCGACATAATGCGTGAAAACCAACCGTGTAACTTGCTGTTATCGTCATGATGTTGGTTGAAATCGACTTTCGCGAGCATTTTGCCCGTCATCCACGGCGTGACAATGTAAGCAACCGCCAAAGAAATCAGCATTCCCATACTCGCATTAATCGGAATCGGCGACATATACGGTCCCATTAACCCCGATACGAATGCCATTGGTAATAACGCCGCAATAACCGTAAATGTCGCCAAAATGGTTGGGCCACCGACTTCATCCACCGCTGCGGGAATCACGTCCAGCAATTTTTTGCCACCTTGCTGCATGTGCCGATGAATATTTTCCACCACCACAATCGCGTCATCGACCAAAATGCCAATCGAGAAAATCAGCGCGAATAACGACACGCGGTTTAGGGTAAAGCCATACGCCCACGATGCAAACAGCGTCGCCCCCAAAGTAATCACGACTGCCGCACCAACGATTAAGGCTTCACGCCATCCCAGTACAACACCAATGAGAATAACTACCGCAATGGTTTCAATAATCAGTTTGTGGATTAGCTTTTCGGATTTTGCCTGTGCCGTTTCGCCGTAGTTGCGCGTCACAGTGACATTCACACCTTCCGGCACGAATGTTCCGCGTAATTTTTCAAACCGCGCAATCACATTATCCGCAATGTCGACCGCATTCGTACCCGGTTGTTTTGCCACCGCAATGGTCACGGCAGGTGTCCGCAAACCAGTGGTAAGTTGTTTGTGTTCTGCCGCCGCACCTGAACCAAACGTCACGTATTCCGTGGGGGAAGCTGCCGTGCGCGTCACGGTTGCCACGTCATTTAAATAGACCGGTTTACCATTGAACACGCCGACCATTAAATCGCCGACTTCCGCCGCATCCATGAGGAACGTGCCCGCTTGCACCTGAATTTCTTCATTGTGGTTAACAATCGCGGTGGCATCGCGTGCCGAATTACTGGCTTGTAAAGCATTGCGCAAATCCGATAATGCCAAACCGTGTCCAGCCAACCGAACCGGATCAAGCAATACATGCACCACTTGTTGAGGGCCACCAATGGTATAAATATCGCGCGAACCGGGCACACGTTTTAACTCCGACTCCACCGCGTGGGCGACTTGATTCAGCTCGAATGCACCGCGTTTGTCGTCGTCTGTCCACAATGTCAATGCCACAATCGGCACATCATCAATGCCTTTGGGCTTAATCAGGGGTGTTCCCACGCCTAAATTCTGCGGCAACCAATCCTGATTCGACGATACCTTGTTATATAAACGTACCAGAGCGGCGGTGCGATCTTCGCCTACCGTGTATTGTACGGTTAGCACCGACATACCGGGCATGGATGTGGAATACACATGTTCCAACCCTTCGATCTCGGAAAGCACTTGCTCAGCGGGCGTACTCACCAAGCTTTCGACCTGTTCCGCACTCGCCCCCGGAAACGGAATGTAAACATTGGCGAACGTCACATTAATTTGTGGATCTTCCTCACGCGGTGTAACCAATACCGCAAATAAACCCAACAGCAAACCAACCAAGGCTAACAACGGCGTGATTTCAGTAATGAGGAAGTTTTTCGCAATACTGCCAGAAATCCCTAAACTTGGCTTACTCATGGGGTTTTGCCCCCGCCGTTTGTTGTTTGAGGAAAATCGTAGCTTGCATAGGGTCGAGCGCGACATTTTCCCCCGCATTCAAACCAGACAACACACTCATGTGTTCCGCATCGAGTTTTTTACCCAAACGAATTTGCCGCAAACTGGGCTTACCATCAGCACTAATGACATAAGTACCCGTTACTTCGCTGCGATTCACCACGGCCGCATTCGGAATGCTAATCGCTTTGTCATTACCCGTTACAAAGCCTACTTTCACAAACATACCGGGGAAAATGTTTTGGATTTTGGTATCCAAATCGAGGCGCACTTTAAACGCATTAGTGGTCGGGTCAGCGTAGGGGAAAAAGGTAATGGATTTCACGGGTAAGGGTTGATCCGAACCATCTTGCAATACCACTGCTTGCTTTTGCGCCCGCACTACCCCGATTAAGCGTTGCGGTACTTCCACTTCCACCCGCAATTGTTCCAACGAAATACCGCTCATAATCGGTGAACCGGGGCTGACCGCTTCACCCAATTGCACATGCCGCTTGGTAACAATGCCAGCATACGGGGCGACCACCGTGGTATAGCCTAATTGTTCACCCGCTTGGGTTGCTTGCGCATTGGCGGAATCCATCCGCGCTTCCACCGCTTTGACCCGCGCTTCTGCCGCTTTCAAAGTGGCTTCAGCATTATCGTAATCCGCTTTCGGAATTAAACGGCGACTGTAAATTTCGCTAACCCGTGTAAAATTCGCTCGCGCCTCTGCTAAACCAGCTTGCGCTTCCGCGAGGCTGGCTTTTGCCTCATTTTGCGAAGCTTGGGCTTGTTGCACCCCAGCTTGTTGATTCTTAGAACGAATCCGTGCGATGACTTTACCCTGCTCCACATAGTCATCGACATCATAATAGAGTTTTTCAATTACCCCAGAAGTTTGGGAAGACACGGTGCTTTGATTCACCGCTTCGACGTGACCGTCTAAATATTGTAGGGTCGGTGCGTTAACTTCACTGACCTGAGCTATTTGCAATGACGCTGGTAAAGATGATTCTTTGGGGGACTCTGCTTGCACTGACACAGAAAACACAGACCATCCGACGACCAGTACCCACTCGCGCAATCTCTTCATGGCATACTTATCCTTGAGCAAAACTAGAACTAAAACAATAGTATCAAATAATATAATTAAATACTAATATAGATCAGAAATAACCAAGAACAAGGAAAACTAATGAAAAAAACCATGATTATCCCCAGCATTGTCATAATTGGGGCATTTATTGCATTACCTGTGGCAGCGGAAATGTATAAGTGGAAAGATAAAAACGGTGAAATTCACTACACCCAAACGCCACCACCAGCGGGCTTGAATGGCAAAGATATTGAGGCAGACATTAAACTTTCCACAGGAAAGTTAGGTAATAGTGGAGCGAAACCCAGCAATAAAACCGACGGCAAAAATGACCTTGCTACCGCTGAAGAAGAAGGCAAAAAAAGCGAGGAAAAACACCAAGATTTTTGCGCGCAACAAGAAAACACCCTGAAACAAATGACAGCCAGTTCATTAATCAAATGGAAAGATGAGAAAGGAGAACGCTACTTAACGGCTGCCGAAAAAACTGCAAAGATGAATGAATTAAAACAAAACATTGATACCATGTGTCGCCCAGAAATGTTCAGTAATACCAAAAACCGCGCAACCAGTGATACAGAACCTAGCAACACAGATACCACTAGCGGTACGCGTAATAGTGGCAGCGGCATTAAAGCCGGTGGTGGCAGTTCTAATAACAATAACAGCAGCGAAAACAATGCGCCGGAGAATACCGAGCAGAATAATGCCACGAGCAGCGATACCACGACAACGAGTAACACAACGACCAATACGACCAATAGCACGACACCAACAGGCAATAGTGGTTCTAGCGTTCCATCCACACAATAGCGTAGCAATCGCACGAATCAGGAGTTTCTTAAACGTGCAATGCCTCCTATAATCGAGCGTTTTTACGTTATTTGCAGATTAGAACGAAGGCAAAACACCATGCGAGTATCCCGATTCCCTATTTCTACCCTGCGTGAAACACCTTCTGATGCTGAAGTAATCAGCCATCAATTGATGTTACGCGCAGGTTTGATCCGTCGTCTGGCATCTGGGCTTTACACTTGGATGCCGTATGGCTTGCGCGTATTGCGTAAAGTCGAAGCGATTGTACGCGAAGAAATGAACCATGCAGGCGCGATTGAAGTCTTAATGCCTTCCGTGCAACCGGCTGAATTATGGCAAGAAACCGGACGTTGGGAAAAATACGGTGCGGAATTACTGCGCCTTAAAGACCGTCACCAACGCGAATTCTGCTACGGCCCCACGCACGAAGAAATCATTACCGATTACGCCCGCAAAGAATTGAGCAGCTACAAACAGTTGCCAGTGAATTTCTACCAAATTCAAACCAAATTCCGCGACGAAGTGCGCCCACGTTTTGGCGTGATGCGAGCACGCGAATTCTTGATGAAGGATGCTTACTCCTTCCACTTAACCCAAGAATCCCTACAAGAAACTTACGACACCATGTACGGTGCGTATTCGCGCATTTTCGAGCGTTTGGGCTTGAAATTCCGCCCCGTGCAAGCTGATACAGGTTCTATCGGTGGGAATGCCTCGCACGAATTCCACGTTTTAGCCGATTCGGGGGAAGATGCAATTGCGTTTTCTGACGGCAGCCAATACGCAGCGAACGTGGAATTAGCCGAAGCCGTCGCGTTAATCGCAGAACGCGCCGTCCCTAGCGAAGCCATGCGTGAAGTCGCCACCCCCAACGCCAAAACCATTGAAGAATTGGTAGCACAATTCGCTTTACCGATTGAAAAAACCGTCAAAACCCTGATCGTGGCGGCATCCGAGGCGATTGCAGCCGATTTCGTCGCGTTATTAGTGCGTGGTGATCACACCTTAAACGAAATCAAAGCGGAAAAATTGCCGGAAGTTGCCGAACCATTACGCTTTGCCCGCGAAGACGAAATCCGTGCTTTAATCGGTGCAGGCCCTGGTTCTTTAGGCCCAGTGGGTTTGAACATTCCGGTGATTGCGGATCGTACCGTTGCCAATATGAGCGACTTCAGCGCGGGTGCAAACAGCGACGGTAAGCATTATTTCGGCATTAACTGGGAACGCGATGTTGCCCTGCCGCAAGTGGCGGATTTGCGCAATGTGGTAGCAGGCGACCCCAGCCCTGACGGTTGCGGTACATTATCCATTGTGCGCGGCATTGAAGTGGGGCACATTTTCCAACTGGGTAAAAAATATTCCGAAGCCATGAATGCTACCGTGCTCGATGAAAGTGGTCGTGCGCAAGTCATGACAATGGGCTGTTACGGCATCGGCGTATCGCGTGTGGTGGCGGCAGCGATTGAACAAAATAACGACCAGTTTGGGATTCGTTGGCCTGTAGCAATCGCGCCGTTCAGCGTGGTGATTGCGCCATTGAATATGCAGAAATCGCCCGAAGTCGCGGCAAAAGCGGAAGCACTTTACGCCCAACTGCAAGCGGCGGGCGTGGATGTGTTGTTGGATGACCGCGTTTCACGCCCTGGTGCAATGTTCGCTGACCATGAATTGCTCGGCATTCCACACCGTATCGTTGTGTCTGAGCGTGGCTTACAAGCAGGCGAGTTGGAATACAAAGCACGTAGCGGCGGCGATGCGGTAAAAATTCCCTTGACTGATGTTTTGAGCTTTATTCAAACACGCTTACAGGGCTAAACGACTGGCTGAGAATCACCCTGCCCACCAGAAGGGGCAGTGGTGATGCTGAATCGGCTTATTTCGCTGGCGGTGTTTGACCTTGTTCAAATACCGTCGGGTGCGCCATTTGTGCCATGCGCATGTTCGTAAAGCTGGAAACAAAGCCCATCACGATAATCACAATCGAAGCAATGAACGTGTAAATCAGTGCGGGATCACGTTTACTGAACTTGCCCGTCGCAGCCAGCAACACTGAAATCGCAAACAATACTGCACCCAAAATAATCATTGGGTGTTGTATAATCAACAACCACGGAATGGATTGTTCCATCGAAAAACCTCCTCAAAATAACGATATTAACCAGCGTAAAAGGTTGTTTAGTTTAGCATAGCTCGAACAACGCACATCTCATCAAATTCTACTCTTCCCTCTGGCGGGTAACGCGCTACAATATTCGGTTTTTTGCATCAGGACAGATACACGATGACGACTGCTTCCAACTTGCCCGTAACTCGCGCTCTTATTAGCGTTTCTGACAAGGCGGGCGTACTGGAATTTGCCCAGTTTCTGAACACTCAAGGTGTACACATTCTATCGACTGGCGGCACAGCCAAACTGTTAGCGGATAACGGCATTCCTGTCACTGAAGTTTCCGAACACACCGGCTTCCCTGAAATGATGGACGGGCGCGTAAAAACCCTGCACCCGAAAATTCACGGCGGCATTTTAGGTCGTCGTGGTCAAGACGATGCCATTATGGCGGAACACGGCATTGGGCGCATTGATCTGATCGTGGTGAATCTGTACCCCTTTGAAGCCACCGTTTCCAAACCTGATTGCAGCTACGAGGATGCGGTGGAAAACATCGACATCGGTGGTCCCGCAATGGTGCGTGCTAGTGCGAAAAACCACGCGCACGTTACCATTATTACTGAACCGAGCGATTACGAGCGCGTTCAAGCGGAAATGGAAGCCAACGGCAACTGCATTAAACCCAGCACCCGTTTGAGTTTGGCGGTGAAAGCGTTTGAGCACACCGCACGTTACGACGGCATGATTGCCAACTATTTTGGCGCACGGGTTGATGACGCAACGTTTGAACAGCCTGCGGCATTTCCACGCACTTTCAGCCTGCAAGTCGAGAAAAAACAAGACCTACGCTACGGCGAAAACTCACACCAAAGCGCGGCGTTCTATACCGAATACAATGCACCCGTGGGCAGTATTGCCAGCGCAATCCAAATCCAAGGCAAAGAACTGTCGTACAACAATATTGCAGACACCGATGCAGCATTGGAATGCGTGAAACAATTCGACGTTCCGGCTTGCGTTATCGTCAAACACGCCAATCCTTGTGGCGTAGCCGTGGGTGCAGACCTGCTCGAAGCGTACAACCGCGCTTACAGCACAGACACCGAATCGGCATTCGGCGGCATTATTGCCTTCAACCAACCATTGGACGGCGCAACCGCCAAAGCCATTGTGGATCGCCAATTTGTCGAAGTGATCATCGCCCCCGGCGTTGCCCCTGAAGCGGTTGCCGTGGTCGCGGCGAAAAAGAACGTGCGCTTACTGACGGTTGATATGTGGAGCAAAAACGACGCAAACCGTTTGGATTACAAGCGTGTCAATGGTGGTTTGTTGCTGCAAACGGCGGATCTTCCTTTGTTGGAAACCTTAACCGTGGTCACACAACGCCAACCGACCGATGCCGAATTGCGTGACCTGCAATTTGCGTGGAAAGTGGCGAAATTCGTTAAATCCAACGCGATTATTTACGCACAAAACGAAATGACCATTGGCGTGGGCGCGGGGCAAATGAGCCGCGTCAATTCCGCACGCATTGCCGCGATTAAAGCCGAACACGCAGGTCTGGAAGTGGTTGGCTCGGTAATGGCATCGGATGCGTTTTTCCCATTCCGTGATGGCATCGACAATGCAGCAGCGGCAGGCGTGAAAGCGGTCATCCAACCGGGTGGCTCAATGCGCGACCAAGAAGTCATTGATGCTGCTAATGAACACGGTATGGCAATGGTGTTTACTGGAATGAGACACTTCCGCCATTAATTGAACTGCCATAAAAAACAAAAAAGGGCTTAATTATTAAGCCCTTTTTATTGTCCTGTAAAAATGCAGACATTCTTCCCCAAACTAAGAAAACTTAATGGGTAAATGGTGTCTGGAACAGGTTACGCAAACTTTCTCGTAACAAACTTCCCGCTGGTGTTGCATTTTGAGTGTCGGGAAAAATTTGACGTGGCCCATAACCGAACGATTCGTTAAAAATAGAAAAGTCCACCCGAAAACTTTCACCTTCCACGTAGAATGATAAAAGTTCCACTAAAGGCATTTCACGATCATTATGCGGGCGAATGGTTTTAATAAATCCTTGTCGACTCAATTGGGTAACGGCTGTCACTTTGCGTTTGCGATTATTTTCATCCGTCAAATGCCAAGCTATCGATCCTTGTTCAGGTGACTCCTGCTCATGATCAATTGCATGGAGAGTGTATGTTTTGATCATCTTCCAACTCAGGGCATAAATTATAAATATGCCACAGAATACCATTAGATTTCTGTATGAAAGATGAATCCCACATTAATCACTCTTCAAAACCTTGCCCAATCCATGCCGCCAGCGTTTCGTGGAACAACAAATCCACCAGTTCTTCCGCAATTGCTGCATCCACATCCGCCGCTTCATGAGGAGCTTCAGTGACTGCTGTTTCCATCATTTCCGCGCGAACTTGTGCAAGGTAAGCCAAAATATCTTCCGCATCGGCGCGTTCGACCGGTAACAAACCAAAACCGAAAGTGGTTGTACCGTCCGCTAAGGTCAACATGCGTGCCGCAATGCACATATTGCTCGGAATACTGTCAGCATCCATTGGTACATTAATCGCGGCTTCTTTCGTACCAAAACGCCGTACCGATGCGGATTTCCCCGCTTTAAAGCCCACAACTTCCCACAATTCCAATTTTGAAACCGACAATGCCGTGATGTATTGCAAACCAAACGCCTGATGTTGCGGCTGTTGCCCATACTGACGCAAAAAGGCATTAATCACCGTTTCGCCATCTTCATTGGTTTCAGTGTTGACAAAGTGTTCAAAAACATGCGCGTGCGCAATTTGGTCGAATGGTTGTTCCTCCAAATAATCCAGCACTTCGTCGGCAGTGATGTCCAACATCTCGGCAGCATAATCAATGGCAGCGGTGAATACCTCCACCATCCATTCTTCCCAAGGTGGTTGAGCGATATACGCGCTGAGCTGTTCCATTGCAGCATCCACTTGCTGCTGTTGTCCGGGGCTTATCACAGGCAATTCCTTTGTATGTTGTTTTCAAGATCATTTGCTAATATGCGCATGATAACATGTAGCGGGAGTCTGGCTCATCCTGTTGCATAATAGTTCAACAAAATACGTCAGCATGATGCCTTAACGCATCATTTGCTGCTCACTCAAAGTAAGACAAAGTTAGCATACCGATGAAACGTTTTTATGTTTGGTTACTGTACTGTTTGTGTTGGGGATTTTGCCTCGCACCATCCATACTCCGCGCTGCCGATGATTTTTCTGCTGATGCATTACACCAATTCAACGAACAATTGGATCTTGCAGAAAAATCACTGCCGCAAGCACGCACCAACCTCAAAAATTTAGAAGAACTGCAAAGTCGTGCTATTACACTCGAACAAACGGCACAAACTTGCATTACACAATATGCCGAACAACAAACGCTGGCTCAACAGAGTGTCGACAGTTTAGGTAAAGCAACACCGGATGAAGATGCTGAACTCAAAAGCAAACGCAAGCAATTAGAAACCCAAAAACAACAGGTGGATAAAACCTTAGCGCAATGCCGTTTAATTAGCTTACGTGCCAGCACACTCAATACCGAAGCACAAAAAGCCAGTCAAAGCATTCTGCAAGAACAATTATTTGCACCGTCCGTACCATTAAGCACACACCTTTATTACCTATTATTTGAAACAGGCCATTGGAAAGCCGACATTACCGCATTGTTTATCGCTTTCCATCAGTTATTATCGGGTTGGAAAAACTTTGCCATTGCATTAGCTTATGGTTTCTTCGGTGGATTAGTCGCATTATTATGGAGTCTACACAAGCGCAGCCAATACCGTGCCGAAGTTTTCGATTTATCCAATACCAGCCCTACATTAAACATTGTCTGGCGTAGTTTATTACAAAGCCTGCCATTTGTGGGATTTGCAATCGTAGCATCTTTTGCCTTTAATGTTTTTCCGCCTGTTATTCACGAAGTTCAAACAGTGTTTATTGTGTTATTAACTTATCACTTAAGCATGGTAATCTTGCGTTCTTTATTACGCACCTCCAGCAAAATTGCTGGTTTAGTCTCCATTGATAAACGCACCAGTCGGGAGATCAATGTTGAGGCACAATTATTATTAATCACCACATTAACGGCTGTAGTGTTTCATTGGTCAGCTTTAGACACCAGTGATTTAGTCAGTGCACAACCGGATAATAATCTTGTCGGCGTGATTCGCATTGCCTGTGGTACGGTGATTGGATTCACACTGACGCGTTTGATTTGGTTAGCTGCACGACACATTTTATTCTTACGCCGAATGCGCTTACACATTCTCATCGCACTCATTTCTTTTGTAGCGGTTGCGAGTTTGTGGATGGGCTACCCGAATTTTGCCGCTTTTTTATATCAAGGCATGTTTGGCAGTTTAGTCTTAATGCTGTTTGCGTGGTTATTATTACAAATCCCCAGTGAAATTCTGGATGGTTTAGATGATGGACGAGCGAATTGGCAAAAAAACTTACGCCAACGTTTGAATTTAAAAGCGGGACAATTCATTCCCGGTTTACTTTGGCTGCGTATTGCCCATACCGTATTAATCTCCGGCATTATTGGCACATTACTGCTGTACCTATGGGGAATGTCTGAGCAAAACTTAAAATTCCTCTTAACACGCCTCATTAATGGCATTGACATTGGTAGTTTCACCTTAGAACCGCTACGCATTATTGGCGGCTTATTGGTAGTAGCGGTATTAATCAGCCTCAGTCAAATGTTCAAACAATATTTGGCGGATACATGGTTAAGCCATACCACGCTTAGCAAAGGCGCACGTGAAGCCACGACCACGATTTCCGGCTATGCAGGGATTGTGCTGGCGGTATTAATTGGCTTATCCGTCGCGGGGATTGAATTCAAAAACCTAGCAATTATTGCCGGTGCATTATCCGTTGGTATCGGTTTTGGCTTGCAAAACATTGTTAATAACTTTGTTTCCGGTTTGATTTTATTGTTTGAACGCCCAATTCGTAAAGGTGATTGGATTAAAGTCGGCAATGCGGAAGGTTATGTGCGCGACATTAGCATTCGTTCCACTACGATTCAGACTTTCGACCGTTCAGATATAATTGTACCGAATTCAGAAATCATTTCTGGGCAAGTCACTAACATGATGTTAAATGATAACGTTGGACGCATTATCATCCCGATTAACGTTGCACACGGCACGGATACCGAAATGGTGATGCGCAGCCTGCGCGAAGTGGCGAATGCACATCCTGCGGTGCTTAAAGATCATCCAGAAATGAAAATCCAAGTTTTCTTTAAAAGTTTTGGCGATAGCGCGTTGAGTTTTGAATTACGTTGTTTTGTGCGTGAAATTGAAACTCGCACTGGTGTTATCAGCGATCTTAATCTTGCGATTGATCGTGCATTCCGCGCTAATCAGATTGAAATGCCTAACCAAACAACACGTTGTGCTTATATGCCGATAGTGCATAAGTAAAAACTAATAAAGTAACTGCCAAATGAAATTTTTTGGGCTAGAATACGACCTGTTTTTGAACAAGGCCCCATAGTTCAATGGACAAAACAACCCCCTCCTAAGGGGTAGATACAGGTTCGATTCCTGTTGGGGCCGCCAATTAAACAGCAACTAGACAAGTGATTACTAACTTTAGTTAATGCCTAATTGCGTTTCAACCGCCAATAATGCTAACACGATTGGCTGCAATGCAGGGCGAACATTACGGTATTCTTCTAACATTAAGCGTAAAAAAACAATGTGTTCCCCCACAAAACGTAATTGTCGGGGTGCTGCACCACGCGCAATTGCCGTCTCATAATCACTGATGATATTTTGCACTAAGTTAGTTTCATCTAATCGTGCCCCCAATGCATAGTATAAATATTGCAATAAGCTGCATTCAGCGCGTGTAATGCCTGAGCAAAAATGATTATCTTGCCGATCTGCATAGTCTGCACACTGACGTGCTTGCCCTAACCAATATTTAAACACTGGGCGTTCTAATTGCCGCGTATCACCCCGCAAATAACGCACAACTTTTGCTGTCAGCCACGCAATCAACGGATAACCCAAGACATTACCGGTTTCTTTTACCGCGAATTCATGCGCTTTTTGGTAGGCTAATTCCATATTTTTTAAGGCTTGTTCACGTTCTTCAGCGTTGACCAATAAAGCCTGCCGCTTCCAGAATTTACCCTCTTCGCTAAAGCGTTCAAGGCTATTGCCTAAACCATCCAATAATTGCAGAATTTTTAAACTTTTCGCCATCAATTCCGCTGGCGACAGTGCAACACGCGGCGGTGGTGCAGCGACTTTGCCTTGTGACCATGCCAATGCCCACGCGGTTTGCAAGCTGACTTTATCCTCCAACAAAACCACGGGGTAATCGGCTTGCGGCGAATCCAATGCCGCATCATAGGCTTCAATCGCCAAGGCAAACTGATCCAACTTGCCGTAAGTACGTCCTAATGCATACAAAATCCCCGCATGATTCAGCCATTCCGCCGGGATTGCGCGGTGCAATTGTTGCAAACGATTCTGCAACCACACCGCATCGTCGGGTTTGGCAATATCCGCAGCACTAATCAGGTTGTGCAATTCGGCAATGACTTCCACTTCCGCGACAAATCGCCACGGATCGCCCGTATTCACCGTCGTATCACTATCCGGTTGCCGACTCAGCAATTTGTAATCCGGGTCGCCGTAACATTGATACGCCCCCCAAGTATTGCTGTTGGGGTACTGCTCCCACGTTTCGCGCCGCGCCATTAACACCGCCACGCCAAACGTATAGCCCTGCAATAACGCGCCGTAACAGGTTTCGGCAAACACTTTCGCAGCGGCATCATTAATCGCCCAACCAGCGGCAATCACCGCCCGCACGCCCATACGAATTAATTCTTGCGCCAAACTCGCGGCTAAACGGCTGCGATCCTGTAAACCTTCGCTAGGCAATGCACTGCTGTCGGTTTCATCAGATGCAGTCATTTTGGCAAGGTGGCAACAGTTAATGAACGCGAACTCCGGCACACGACGCATTTGCCCAATTTCCACTGGTGTGAGGAAAATACCATCGCCGAGCACCATACCACTGACGCGCAAGTCACTGTTTTCATCGGGTTGGTATTGGTACACGCCATGCCCCGCCAAATGCATGACGCGGTAATCGCAACTGTGCAATGCCCGCAAAATCGACTGCGGATCGGTCGCAATTTGCCGTACCACGCGACTAAATCCCCCCGCTTCCAACACATTCGCCACACTGACCGCTTCTTGATGCGCCGCTTCCAAACGCGGAAACGCACCATCGGTGGGCGGATCACCAATCACTAATGCCGAACGTTCCAAGGGATTCAACACGCGCTGGCGATATTGCCCAACCTGCAATTGCCGCAACATACCAACGCGCACTGCGAGTGGTTGCGAATCCACATCCAAACGGTTGTATAACAATTCCCACGGGTACATGGCGGCAGCGGTGTCGAGCACGAACACCACATTTTCCGCATTGGGAGCTTGCTCTTTCATTTCCGGCGGCAACAATAATTCAAACAGAATTTTGCCCGTTTCCGCGTCTTGCTGGCTGGAAGCTTCAGCTTTCTCAATGAATTGATCGACCAACTTGCGCTGCGTGGCTTGCAGCAATAATTCGGCGCGCGCTTTGTCGGTTAAGGTAATGTATTTCAAACCGTTTTGATTGGCTTCGATTTGAATGCGTCGCCACCAACCGGGCGGATCATTATAAGTCACACGTTGACGATACCCCGGCGCGGTTTTCATTAAACTTTTTAGCGCGAAATCGCGGCGAAACTCCGGCAATAACACGAAATCCTGCACCAATCGCGCCGCTTCAACCGCACGATCTTCGTACAGTTCAATGAATTCGATCACTTGCAAACGTAAGCGCGTCCCGCGTTCGGTTTTATTCAGTACCAAATTGGCTTGGGTAATGGCGCGGAAAACCGCAGTAATCGTATCCGCCAACGTCATACTGCCACCGCCAACCGTACCAATCAGCAAAGTGGCAATGTGTACAGGCACAAAATCGCTATCTTCGCCAGTCGTCATGCCAATCGAGGTATTACGTTCGAGACTTTCACGCACCGCTACGGTGTAATCCAACATTGCCCGCGCAAAGCCAGCGGTAAGTTGCCCCGCCGTCAGTTTGCCAACTTCGCCCAAACCCATGACCACCGCGCCACCCGGTTTTTTCCCCGCATTGAGGAAAACGTGCGATGTTCCCAACGCCCCCGGATACAACCCGACGCGCAGTAATTCACTCAAGCGCCCATTCAGCGCGTTGTCGAGTACGGCTTCGGCACTGAGAATCGCATCACCTTCGTAATGCCCAACCACCACCGGATGACAGGTATTTTCCAAATTGCCGTGCACCACGCGCACTTCCACGGGTGAACGCACTTCTTCTTGCGTCAAGCGTGTGTGATAGCCCAACGCCGCTGCGAGTAACTCGTTTTCATCGGGGAATAATTCGCTGTGAATACTCGCCAACCATTCATCGTTCGCCTCGGTTTGCGGTGGGGATTGATCCAACTGCCGCGATACGCCGTCATCCAACAAGTATTGCAAGTTCGCGAATTGATCAGGGCGACTTGCCATACGCCCGTGTTCGACTGGCATGTACCACACGGGCAAAGCACGGGTATTGCTCGTCGCATGACTAAGGCTTTTCCACAAGGTTACGCCGTCGCCTTCGCTACTGGCATGAAACCGCCACGTCACACTTTGTTCCGCACCCGTAGTAGCAACCGCGTCAACCCGTTCCACGCCATCCGGTGTCAAACGCGCTCGTCCGTGAACGTACAAACAATAACGCGCATCCCACGTCACGGCTTGTAATTGTTGGCGCACGCGCAAAGCATCCGCCAATAACGGACGCGCCGCCCACGTTGCAAACCCATCCCCCAATAACGCTTGCCACGCGCTTTCCTGCAAATAATCCGTTGGTAATAACTCCAACAAGGCGGGGTAACTGGCAAACTGCGCTTGTAACAAACGCGCTTCGCCCGCATCAGCTTGCCCATCCAACAAATTCAGCAGCGTCAACAAACGGTGCTGACCCAGCAATAATTGCACAGCGGCGAACGTGCCATTGAATGGCGTTCCCAAAAATACCAAGCGAAAATCCGCCTCGGCTTGCAAGCGTTGCCACACATTGGGCATTTCACTGCACATGGCTTGCACCAGCAAACCGCCAGCAGCGTGCGCCAAAACGCGCAAAATCAATTTACGTTTAGCATCACGCGCATCATTCAGTTCGCGCTCGAAGGCTTCGCCCAATCGCCGTCCCGCTTCCACCACGGAACGTCGCCAATCCCACGCGAAAGGCACAACGCGATGTTTTGCATCCAAAACATCCAGCAACGGACGATACGCCGTTTCCAGCACACCATCAGCGGTCACACTCGCTGCATCCATCGTCAAACGGGTAAAATCCCCCCACGCGAGGGTTGCCATGTCCAACCACACGGGTTGTGCATTAATGGATAAATTCGACCCCATAAAACCGGGAATAAAGTACAAGGTACTTTTTTTCGTCAGCACCGTAGCGAGTGCGCTATCCGACACTGCGCCGCGCGACTGATGCATTGCCGTATCGATAGCGGGAGTTAAGCTAGTAAAGCGCGTGTCTTCCATTGGGCGTTGCAAGGCATTAAGAATGCGGTCGCGCACCAAAGCATCACGAAAATAAGCGAAATGGTGGCTATCATCGCGCTGATCCACGTAATAACGGCTGCCTTGCAAGCGTTGCGCTCCGCCATACATTGCAGCGGTACTGACCACGTAATCATGATCATCCCCAGCGAAACATTGCGTTGCCCACGGTTTTAAACGCCCTAATAAACTCGATGATTTCACACTACCTGCAATAATGCTGAGGTCAGAATCCAGCCGCACTTGCGGACGATTCAGCAAGCGCACCAACGGCGCGGTGGGCATCATGGCTGCTAAACCGACCAACTTATCCGGCGTAAAATTTGCCGTCGTTACTGCCATTAATACCATGCGCACATAATCGGCAAACTGCTGAAAACGCGGGGCGGGAATCAGGTTTAAAACGTTATAAACCAAGGACAAATGATCTTCCAAACACGCGGCAGCCAACACCGTACCACGCGCTGGGCAAGCCACGCGGGCAAAGCGTTCCACTTGCAAAGACTTTTGCTGACACAGTTGGTTAATGGCTTGTAAGTCCTGCCAATCCGCTTGATAGTCGGCAAAGGCTTGTAATTCCTCCGCCGTGAACACTTCGTCGCTTGCCACAAATGCATTGCCGGATGCACGAGTACGGCGTTGTAATTGCGCTTGGCAAAGCAATTCCCCCACCAAACCGCCGCGTGCATGGCTAATAATGTGCAACCGAGTTTGCGGCGGCAATAAACGCAATACCTGCACAGCATTCTGAATCGGGCTAACGCCCAGCGTGTGGTGTTCTAGCGTGAAAACTTGCTGCCCATAAGGTGCGAACAAGCGTTGTAAATAGGCAGAAGCATTGTAGCCTTGACGCGATTCCCACCATTCGCCAAAGCTGGCATCGGTATTGGCAAACGCACCGTGCAGGAACAGTAACACGGGTTTTGCTGGATCAATCGCCAACGTTTCTGGCGTAACAGGCTGCAATTGCAAGGCATTGGGATCAGCACAGCGGTATAAACCCGGATTCGGCACACGCCACGTTTCTAGTTGCTGAATCAACTGTGCGGGTGGCACAGTTTGCACATCGTCCGCCGCATCAATCTGTAATACGCGCACACATTTCAGCACCAAACCCAACGTAGCGTTATTATCTGGCGCGTCGAAACTCGTGGCGGTCAGGATCAATTTGCCATCGGTAGCCAATAATGGGTTGGCACGTTTTTCCGCAGATGCAAGGTAATCGTGCAAGGCTTGCCAACGCATCCAACGTTTGTAACCGCCATCGAATTCCAGTTCCAATAATGTCGGTGTTGTTGAATCCGCTAACTCGATGAAACGTCCACTGGTACGCACGGTCGTTTCCAACGTAATTTCACGCTGGCACGTTACCCGCAACGTACTCTGTAACGCGGCGAACACGGGTTGCGGCAAATCTTGCGCACTGACTTTCCCGCTAATGCTAATGGCTACCATCTGCTATTTTCCATTGTAAGCTCGTCCTGTTAGTTTATATCAGCTCTATTCGCCGTTAGTCAGCTTTTCCACGGAGATATGCTCAATGCAACAGAATCCACTATAATTGCGGCACTTTGACAACAACTTAATTCGCAACAAGCGACGGCAGGCGTTCGCAGGAGTCTTTGCATCATGCCATTTTCTAATCGTCCTGAAGTGGATGCTCGTAATACCAGCAACACCCAACCAGCGCAAACCGTGCTGCAAGAGCGTTATACCTTACGCCGCTGCATGGCAGAATCCGCATTGGGCAAATTGTATTGGGCGCAAGATTTGCAGCAAACGCAGGCCAATGGCGAACAAGCCAATGTATTGATTTTCACCGTTACCCCCGCACTTGCCCAACAAGCTGCATTTGAACAAGCCTTGCGCCAAGTGTTACCTGCGTATCAGCGTCCGGCGCAAGCCATGCCATTGGTGAAGGATAACGGCATGAGTGGTGATGGCACCCGCTGGTTTGCCATTCAAAATGTGGGTGGCATGTTGCTCAGCGAACGTTTGCAGGAATTGGACGAACGCGGAATGCCCATCAATGATGCCATGCAATTACTCGATACGGTGGCAAACGCACTGGCGCAATTCCGCCCCGACGGTGTTTTTGGCTTCCTTGAACCCGGCACAACCTTGCTCGGCGATGATGGTATTCGTTTACTCACCGCCCCGATTGCCTCAGCATTGCGCTTACTCAAAACTGGCAAACTCGACATGACCATGCCGACGTTACATTCAGGTTATATCAGCCCTGAAGTGTTATTGGGGCATTTACCGTTAGCCAATGATGATACGTTTTCCATCGCTTGTTTAACTTACCATTTATTAAAAGGCGAAATGCCTTACGGGAAATACAGCACGCTCGAAGCAGCGGTGCGCAATGTGTTCCCCACCAGCTCCCACAAATTACGTCAAGATGCGTGGAATGTGTTGCAACAAGGCTTAAGCCTGCAACGCGCTCCACGTCCGGTATCCCCAACAGCATTCTTACGCACCTTGCAAAACAAACAACACAATCGCTGGTTATTACCCGCTACCGCATTAGTCGCCGCCAGTGCAATGGCTTTGACCACTTATTACGTGATTTCGAGTTGGAATAAACCCGAACCCGTTCCGGCAACTGCCTTAAGCCCATTGACTGCACCCACAACAATAACGCCCAGTACGGCAACACTCCCTGATTCGACACCCAATACGCTACCAAGCACAACTGCACCCACAAACACCACGCCGCAAAGTCCCAGAGAATCGGTCGATAACTTACTGCAACAAGCCAATGATGCCTTACACAAAGGCAATGTGATCAGCGACGATAGCAGCCAACCCGCCGCATTGGATTACCTGCGCCAAATTTACCAACAAGAACCGGACAATGCTGCCGCCCAAACCTTACTGGCGCAATTGATTGATGATCAACAAGCCGAAGCCGAAACCTTATTGTTAAACGGGCGAGTCGATGCAGCGGATAAACTACTTCAGCGTACCGACAAATTAATCACCGAATTCAGCATTGCCGACGGCTTGAAACGCCAAGTCGCACTGGAAAGCAAAGTCGAACAACAGCAACGCCAAGCAGCATTAGGCACACCGGACAGCACACCAAGCAGTAGTACCATCACCACGCCACCGACGACGGTTACTAGCACGACAAATAGCGTACCGAGCGACACCACCATTACACCCAACAATAGCGATAACCCTGACGATTGGGCTGGTCAAGCCAAAACCGCGCAAGAGCAAGCTTTAGCCTATTTGCAAAAAGGTAATACTGTCAGTGCGCGAACCGCCTTAGACACCAGCCAAGGTTTAATTGGTAAATACAGCTTGGATAGCTTAGTTGAAGAACAACTCGCCTTAGAACAACGTTTGCGTGAAACCCGCGATAACATGGGCATTTTCCCCGCTGGCGACGAGCCTGAAAAAGCGACTGCAACACGCAAACCCAGCACGCATAACAACGCTAGCATTGCCAACGATGACACTCGACACAACAGCGATGTGAATAAAGCCAAAGACAAAAAAGACGAGAAAAAAGACAGCACGACCGTCAAAACAACCAGTCATAACACCGAAAAGACCACCACCACTCACGCCAAACCTGCGGCTAATCCACCACCCGAACCCGCCGCACATGCTCCCGTCGCACGACCTGCCGTTGTTGTACCTGCGCACCCGACGCAACCGACACAGTACGTTATTCCAGCTCAAGCACAACCCGTACGCCCTGCGCCGCGTCCGCCAGTTGTTCCCCACACTCCACCAGCGCAACCCGCACACACAGCTAAAAATGCCAATACCAATGTGCCAGATTTAATGGAAGTGCCGCTGAACATGATTACCACCACACCACAGCGGCCTTAATAGCTTACGAACAACAGCTTGTGGGAATCAGCGTGTCTGATTCTCACCCGTCAAATGGTAACTGCGTACCACACGCCCATCGACCTCAATCGAATTGAGGTGGACATCGTATCCCCACAAACGATGGACATGACGTAGCATTTCAGTCACATCCGCGCTTAACGGGCGGCGATTATTCAGAACATGCTGTAAGGTCAACGAACGATCCCCACGCACATTCACTTTCTGCACTTGAATATCCGGCTCTTGATGGCTCAGGTTGTACTGTTGCGACAATAATTCGCGCACCTTACGATAGCCTTCATCATTGTGAATCGCAGTAATGTTAATGGTGTTCTTACGGTCATCATCTTCCAAAGCAAATAACCGGAAATCACGAATCACTTTCGGCGACAAAAATTGCAGAATGAAGCTCTCATCCCGATAGTTACGCATTACATAATCAAGCGTTTTAATCCAATCCCGCCCCGCAATATCGGGAAACCAATGCCGATCTTCATCGGTTGGATTCTCACAAATACGGCGAATATCGCTCATCATCGCAAACCCTAATGCATACGGGTTAATGCCAGAGAAATACGGGCTGTCAAACGTAGGCTGCATCACCACATTGGAATGGGAAGTCAGGAACTCCATCATGAACCCTTCATTCACCAAGCCTTGGTCATACATTTCATGCAGAATGGTGTAATGCCAGAACGTTGCCCAACCTTCATTCATCACCTGCGTTTGGCGTTGCGGGTAGAAATATTGCGCTACTTTACGCACGATACGAATCATTTCACGCTGCCAACTTTCCAAAGCTGGCGAGTTTTTCTCAATGAAATACAGGATATTTTCTTGGGGTTCAGCAGGAAAATTGCGCACAACACGTTCTTCCTCGTCGCGTGCACGCGAACGGTGCGGCAAGGTACGCCACAGATCATTAATGTGCTGTTGAATGTACAACTCGCGCTCTTTTTGACGTTGTTGCTCTTCGGCGGCTGAAATCGGCGATGGACGCTTATAACGATCCACCCCGTAATTCATCAGCGCGTGACACGAATCCAGAATAGCTTCCACTTCATCCACGCCATAACGCTCTTCACATTGACGGATGTAGTTTTTGGCGAACATTAAATAATCAACAATCGCTTCCGCATCTGTCCACGCGCGGAACAAATAATTGCCTTTAAAGAAAGAGTTATGCCCATAACAAGCGTGCGCAATCACCAACGCCTGCATGGTCATGGTGTTTTCTTCCATTAAATACGCAATACAAGGGTTGGAGTTAATGACAATCTCATACGCCAACCCCATGCGCCCACGGGTGTAGTTTTGCTCAACGTTGACGAAATGCTTGCCATAAGACCAGTGGTTATAAAACACCGGCATCCCTACCGAGGCGTAGGCATCCATCATCTGATCCGAACGAATGATTTCAATCTGGTTAGGGTAAGTATCCAGCTTGAACTTTTCGCGTGCGATGCGTCCAATCGCACGGTCATAAGCTTCAATGGTCTCGAAAGTCCATTCAGAGCTAGTGGAAATGTAGTTTTTGTTTGTCATTTAAATATTCCCCTAAATTGATTGAAAACTAACCCTAGTCCTAACACAATGTAAGCACCCCTCGGATTTCCTTATCCTACCAATCAAAATGTTACATAATACTTTCGTTAGTAACACCTCATTCTATCCAAGGAGAGTTCTGATGAACAGACGCACCCTTTTCAGCTTGCGCCGCACATTGACTTCACTGGCCTTGACGAGCGTAGTGGCAGCATTGCCTTACACTGTTCAAGCTGCGCCAGCCGCCCCCCATACCTATACCTTAGATGTTGGCGGTCAACAAATGATGGTACGCAACAAAGGTAATGAGTGGACTAACTGGGTCGAAACCGAAGCCGGTTATGCCATTGCCCCCGATGCAAGCGGCAAATATTTCTATGTTTCACAATTTGCCGGTAATGCACCTGTATTATCCAATGTACCTGCAACTTCCGCGCCACCCGTAGTGCTGCAAAAACATGTCAGCCCCAGCGTGATGCGCAGTATGCCACTTCCCAGTGCAGCAGCTGGCTTGGCCACACCCGCAGCGGTTGCCAATTCACCAACAGGTGCATATAAAGGTAACATACTATTTATTCTGGTAAAGTTTACTGACCAAGGTGCATCCACGACTGCCGCATCTTGGGGTAGCTTTGTCAAAAATAATATTAAAGATTTCTATTACAAAGCCTCACATAAAAAAGCACAGTTAATACCTGCGACAGAAACCTCCGGTACAGCCAATAATGGCGTTATTGGTTGGTTAACACTGAATCGTACACACCCGAATACGGCTGGCAATACTGATGGTCGTAATCAAACCCTAAGCAAACAAGCCATTATCGCCGCCGATCCATACATTGATTATGCATCCTACGACACCAACCAAGATGGTTACGTTGACAGCGATGAATTATCAGTCGTCGTGATCGTCGCAGGTCAAGAAACGTCCTATAACAATGGCAGCGGCGGCAAAAGTGTGTGGGGTCACGCATGGTATATTCCAACCCCACCGACTGTCGATGGGGTTAAAGTTGGTGCTTACCATCGTGGTCAATTCGGTTACGCACAATTCGGGGAAAAACACAGCACGCATCAAGCCACAATGGGCATCATGGTGCATGAACTAGGGCACTTAACCTTCGGCTTACCAGACTTATATGACACAGATTATTCATCTAGTGGTGCTGGCTCTTATTGCGTGATGAGCGGTGGTTCATGGGGTGCGTCTTCCAGTGACAGTTATTGGGGACAAACCCCTGTTCTGCCTTCTGCATGGATCAAAAAATACCTAAAATGGTCAACCGCACCTATTGCCTCTGGCAGTACCACCCTAACTGCACCTGGCAGTACCATTGCAACCAGCAGCAATACTGTACGCCGAGCTTCCACTAGTAAAACTCGTGAGTATTTCTTGGTAGAAAATCGTCAACCAGTCGGCTACGACCGTGGGCTGGAACGATTGCTGGGTACAAACTTTGGTGGTTTGGCAATCTGGCACATTGATGACAGCCGCTCTAGCAACTCTAGCGATGCGCATCGCTGGGTCGATCTAGAAAAAGCCGACAATACCGAAGCCGAATCCGCAACCGACTTATGGTATGCAGGCAATGCCACCACGTTTAACGGTTCAAGCATTCCCAACAGCAATAATTACGCTGGCAGTACAACGAACGTGAACATTAATAGCATTTCTGCCAGTGGTGAAACCATGACGGCTAATTTCCAATAACGCTTATTGGTACATCGCCTACTTTCATCGGTAGGCGATACCTCCTGCTAAAACAGCTATTCGTCAATCATGGTTTTGTGGAACAACTCGCGGAATACGGGATAAATTTCGGCATTATTGCGCACCCGTTGGATGGCAAAACGATCCCCAAAATCCCCCTGCAAGCGTTCATACAAATACCACAAACCTTGTGGGTCGCGATCACCGATTTCGATGTAGGTGTAATACTGCACAAAGGGTAAAACATCATCGGTCAGCGACTTGCGACAACGTTCATTATCTTCGTGCCAGTTATCACCATCCGAAGCTTGCGCCACGTAAATATTCCACTCATCAGGGGAATAACGCTGTTCAATAATATCGCCCATTAAATGCAAAGCACTCGACACAACCGTACCACCCGTTTCACGCGCATAGAAAAACGTATTTTCGTCGACTTCCTGCGCTTGGGTATGGTGGCGAATGAACACCACTTCGATTTTCTCGTAATTCTTTTTCAAGAATAAATATAACAAGAAAAAGAAGCGTTTAGCCGTGTCTTTAATCTCTTGCGTCATTGAGCCGGAAACATCCATCACACAAAACATGACCGCTTTGGGCGACGGTTTGGGGACTTTGACTTTCAAGTTATATTTCAGGTCAAAATCATCCAACCACGGAATGGTGTGCATCCGAATATTCAGGCGTTCCAATTCCGCCCGCAACGTGATTAATTGTTCTTCAATAAACGGTGGATTATCGCCCTGATCCAAGGCGGCGATTTCGTCCAACACTTCACGGCGACGACGACGTTCTTTACCGCGCAATGCAATTCGTCGCGCCTGCGCACTGCGCATGGAACGCACAATATTGATTTGCGCCGGATTTCCCACTTCACTCACACCAGCACGCCGATAATCGAATGAATCCGCGCTCAATAACTGGCGTTTCACCATGTTGGGCAAAGCCAAATCTTCAAACAAGTATTCCAAAAATTCTTGTTGTGAGATTTGGAAGACGAAATCATCATCGCCTTCCCCGTCCGCTGATGCCTTGCCAGAACCGCTACCGCCACCACCGCCACTAGGGGGACGTTGGATGCGGTCGCCCGGTACAAATTCTTTATTACCGGGGTGAACAATATCGCGCTTGCCTCCCTGCCCATGACGAAACACGGGTTCGGAAATGTCGCGTTTGGGGATGGTAATGTTCTCCCCTTGCTCCATATCCGTAATGTTGCGCCGACTCACAGCATCGGACACCGCTTTGCGAATCTGCTTTTGGTAACGTTTCAAAAAACGCTCGCGATTCACCAAGCTTTTGTTTTTACTGTTAAGACGGCGATCAACGATATAGGCCATAAGGCACTCCTTATTCCGCGATTACGGCGCAATGACTAGCAATTACTGATTTAATTACTGTGACTTGCGCACACGCAGATACCATTCAGCCAACAGGCGCACTTGTTTCTCGGTGTAACCACGTTTCATCATGCGTTCCACAAAGTTATCGTGCTTGCGTTGTTCTTCAGCGGACGATTTCGCCCCGTAAGAAATCACTGGTAGCAAATCTTCGGTGCTAGAGAACATTTTCATCTCAATCACACGACGCAGCTTTTCATAGCTCGTCCATGCTGGATTGCGCCCATTATTATTGGCACGCGCCCGCAACACGAAGTTAACGATTTCATTACGGAAATCTTTGGGATTGCTAATGCCCGCTGGTTTTTCAATTTTTTCCAAGTCCGCGTTCAATGCCGCGCGATCAAGGAATTCACCGGTTTCAGGGTCACGGAACTCTTGATCTTGAATCCAGAAATCCGCATAAGTCACGTAACGGTCGAACAAGTTTTGACCGTACTCAGAATACGATTCCAGATACGCCGTTTGGATTTCTTTGCCAATGAAATCGACATAACGCGGTGCAAGGTATTCTTTAATAAAGCGAATGTAACGATCTTGCAGGTCTTTTTGGAACTGTTCTTTCTCGATTTGGCGTTCCAAAATGTACATCAAATGCACAGGGTCAGCGGCAATTTCAGTCGCATCGTAGTTAAAGACTTTCGACAAAATCTTGAAGGCAAAGCGCGTGGACAACCCACTCATGCCTTCATCCACACCCGCTGCGTCTTGGTACTCTTGGAGCGTTTTCGCTTTCGGATCAATATCTTTAAGATTTTCACCGTCATAAATACGCATCTTAGAGAATAAATTAGAGTTTTCTGGCTCTTTCAAACGCGATAACACAATGAACTGCGCCAGTAATTTCAAGGTATCCGGCGCACACGGTGATGCGGCTAATGAGCTGTTAATTAACAGTTTTTCGTAAATCTTGATTTCTTCGGTAACGCGCAAGCAATACGGTACTTTCACAATGCAAACACGGTCAATGAACGCTTCGTTATTGCGATTGTTTTTGAAAGTTTGCCATTCGGATTCGTTCGAGTGCGCCAAAATCACGCCGCTAAACGGAATCGCGCCAATGCTTTCCGTGCCGTTAAAGTTGCCTTCTTGCGTCGCGGTTAATAACGGATGCAGCACTTTAATCGGTGCTTTAAACATCTCGACGAATTCCATCAAACCTTGGTTCGATAAACACAAACCACCGGAGAAGCTGTACGCATCGGTATCGGATTGCGGGAAATCTTCGAGCTTGCGAATGTCAACCTTACCCACTAACGACGAAATGTCTTGGTTGTTTTCGTCACCCGGTTCGGTTTTGGACACCGCGATTTGATTGAGGCGTGAAGGATAACGTTTAACCACGCGGAACTTGGTAATGTCACCGCCGTACTCGTGCAAACGTTTCACTGCCCACGGCGACATAATGGTTTTCAGGTAACGATGCGGAATCCCATAATCTTCTTCCAAAATCGCGCCGTCTTCTTCCGCATTAAATAAACCCAACGGCGACTCATTAACCGGCGAACCTTTGATGCAATAAATCGGGGCTTTTTCAATCAGTGCTTTGAGGCGTTCGGCTAATGATGACTTACCACCGCCGACAGGACCTAACAAATACAGGACTTGCTTGCTTTCTTCTAAACCTTGCGCAGCGTGGCGGAAAAACGACACGATCTGTTCAATGCAGTCTTCCATGCCATAAAATTCGTAAAAAGCCGGATAACGACGAATAATTTTATTCGCGAACATGCGGCTCATGCGTGGATCACGCGACGTATCCACTAATTCTGGCTCACCGATAGCGAACAACATGCGTTCGGCAGCAGTAGCATAAGCCATGCGATCAGTTTTGCAGAGATCAAGGTACTCTTGCAGTGAATATTCTTCTTCTTGTAAGGCTTCGTATCGAGATTGATAGTGGCTGAATATACTACTCATGGTGGACCTCATTACGATGATGATGCGTTTAGTATCGTTTAGTATTTAGTTATCAGCTTGCAAACACAGTGCCAACTGACTGATGCTTATTTTTTCATTGAGAACAATTTAATCTAAATATAGAGCCATCTGTATAAATAACGGATGAACGGAAATCTCTCACGACGCATTTGGCTTACACTATCTGACCTACAATGTAACGTACAATCAGTATCATAAATACCACACCGTCACTGGGAGGAGCTTCCGCATGAAACTCGCTACTTTTAATCTCTTCCAGTTCGTTGCCCCCAGCTACTACTGGCATGGGCGTGATGAGCGCAACACTTACACCCCTGCCGAATGGGAACAAAAATGCCATTGGATCACCACGCGCTTACAGCAAATGGATGCGGATGTGGTCGGCTTTCAGGAAGTTTTTAGCATTCCAGAACTGCGAACCCTGTGCCAAGCAGCGGGTTATGCACACTTTGTCACGGTGGATCAGGCTATTACCAGAACACAAGACTCAGCCGTTTACCAACAATCCGTGGTCGCCTTAGCTTCACGCTTCCCTATTTTGGCGACGCATCCGGTTGATATTGAAACGGAAGTCCGCCGCGAACTCGCATTGCATGAGCAATTCCGCTTCAGCCGTACACCCATTTGTGCCGACATTGCCATCCCACACTTTGGCACGCTGACAGTGTATGTCGTGCATCTCAAATCCAAGCGTCCTGTTAGTTTAGACATGCGTTATGCCGAACAAGTTGCTTGGTCAGAACGTGTTCGTGACACTTTCGCACGCTTATCACGCGGCACGGTGGCTTCGCTGGTGCAACGCGGCGCGGAAGCAACACTGCTTTACCACAGCATTTCCAAGCAATTAGGTCATGATCTGCAACGCCCCATAGTAGTGCTAGGGGACATGAATGATGGGCTAGATTCTGTACCCTTAGCCGCATTAACCATGCAAGAACGGGTTTATAGCATCGGCGGAACGTTTATTGAGGACTGGCCTGATCATATTAAAACCAGTTTGCACGATTACCGCTTAGCCGATAGCTTCCGTCTCGCACCAAATATGCGCAGAAAAGTCAGACCATGCACCATTATACACCACGGTGAAGGCACTGTATTGGATCACATTCTGGTATCCAATAACCTCAATCCCAAAAATCCCGTGGCGCGGGCGGAAGTGCAGCATTATGCCGTTTGGAATCAACACCTTGATGAGGATGGCGTAGAAAATCGCTTACAATCGGATCACGGGCAAGTTTGTGTGGAGCTGTTACCGTGCCGTATGCAACCCGCTTATCTGAGTGAAATTAACCAACGCCCTGCTCATAGCGTGAAAAAACTCACGGATATTATTACACGCCAAGATTTTGTGGAATATGCGGGTGGTATTTACCAATCGCCGAAACATTTCAAACATTGGAGCAGCGAAGATAAATGGGATAACTTTTGGTCGTTTTTCTTTGACACATCTTACGGCTGGGTAACGGCGGTTTACGGCACAGTCCCTGTGAATGAGTTATTTCAAAAACAACGGCATAGCATTGAACACATTATTCCGCGTGATTTTCTAGACCGTTATTTATCGCACAAAGGAATGCCGCGCAATGTGCGTTATGGCGCGACGGTTAACCCGTTCAACTTCGCCCCCGCCGAACGCAGTTTGAATGCCAAACGCGGTAACTTCCCGTTTGATATGGATGGCGACCAAATCGTGCGCCCATTGCAATTGGATTTATACCCTGAAAAATTCTCCGGTGCGGGTTTCGATGCCGACCATGAATGGGTGATTCCGTCTAGCAATCGCGGCGATATTGCACGCGCCATTTTATACATGCTGTTGGTGTATGAAATTGACGAATTATACAACCAACACGTTGATACCTTGGTGCATTGGGCAAAGCTCGACAGCCCCAGCGCGTGGGAAATCGCTTACAATAATTGGGTGTATGCGCGGATGGGTATTCGTAACCCTTTCATTGATACGCCAGAAAATGCACTGCAATTGCTCAGTAAGCACGATTTAATGCACACCATTGAACTGCAATAGGTCATGAGCATAAGATGCGGGTTTGTCTTTAGCTAGGAGCAAGTATGAGCATTACTTCATTTCACCCACCCCTGCGAACGTTAATGGGGCCGGGTCCTTCGGATGTTAGCCCGCGCGTTTTAGCATCAATGGCACGTCCAACCGTTGGGCATTTAGACCCGATGTTCATTGGCATGATGGATGAAGTTAAAACCTTACTGCAATACGCCTTCCAAACCCAAAATGCCTTAACCATGCCAGTTTCCGCCCCCGGTTCAGCGGGCATGGAAACCTGCTTTGTGAATTTGGTCGAACCCGGTGATAAAGTCATTGTCTGCCAAAACGGTGTGTTCGGCGGGCGCATGAAGGAAAACGTCGAACGCTGTGGCGGTACAGCCATTATGGTGCAAGACGATTGGGGCAAACCCGTTGACCCTAATAAACTCGAAGATGCGTTACAAACCCATCCTGATGCCAAATTAGTCGCCTTTGTCCACGCGGAAACCTCGACTGGGGCGCAATCCGACGCACAAACGCTGGTGAAACTAGCGCATCAATACGACTGCTTGACCATTGTCGATGCCGTTACCTCGGTTGGTGGTACAGCACTCAAAGTGGACGAATGGGAAATCGATGCGATTTATTCAGGCACGCAAAAATGCTTGTCGTGTGTACCCGGCATTTCCCCCGTGAGCTTCAGTGAACGCGCAGTTGAACGCATTAAAAATCGCCAAACCCGCGTACAAAGCTGGTTCATGGACATGAGTTTGGTCATGGGGTATTGGGGTGGCGGTGCGAAACGCGCTTATCACCATACCGCGCCGATCAATACGCTGTACGCTTTGCACGAATCCTTGGTCATGTTGCAAGAAGAAGGCTTGGAAAATGCTTGGGCGCGTCACGCCTTGCACCATCAAGCCCTCAAAGCGGGTATCGAAGCAATGGGCTTGCACTTCGTGGTGGATGAAGCGTACCGCTTACCACAACTCAATTCCGTCACCATTCCAGCCGGTGTTGACGAAGCCGCCGTGCGTAATGCGCTGCTGAACAACTACAGTTTGGAAATCGGTGCGGGTCTGGGCGCGTTAGCGGGTAAAATCTGGCGCATTGGTTTAATGGGCTTCGGCAGTAATCAGAAAAACGTGCTGAATTGCTTGGGTGCGTTGGATGCGGTGTTATCCGACATGAATGCGCCGATTCAGCGCGGCGTGGCAGTCAGTGCGGCGCAAATGATTTACAACCAAAACCTCGCGTAACTCGCATAAAGACAGGGTTATCGAACCATCATCACCCGCAATCATTAACATTAACTACGTTCGCCCATTGTGGCGGACGTAGCATTGCTATCTTCATGCCCATTATCATCGCGTCCACTGGCTTCGCGCCGCAAAAATTCCAGATGTTCAAAAGTGGCAAAACCATCCGCCGGAAAACCTGCATCCATTTGCCAACGGCGCAATGCCGCACGGGTATTGGGACCCAAACGACCATCCACGCCATCGGTGCTATAACCCGCTGCGGTCAATAATTCTTGTAACTCGGCTTTTTCTGCTGAACTTAATGGCTGTTCGTCTTGCGGCCATGTACCGACAATAGCTTTGCCACCGCGAATCCGATCCCCCAGATACCCAACCGCAAAGGCGTAAGTTTGCGCATTATTGTATTTGAGAATGACATTGAAATTATGAAAGGCTAAAAAAGCGGGGCCATGATAACCTGCTGGTAGGAATACAAACGCGCTATCCAACACATTGAGCATTGAACCGTCTAGCTGACGCACACCGTTTTCCTGCGTCCACACATCGGTGGGTAGCCAAAAATTGGGGTCGGCTTTACTCCAATCAAAACCGCTTGGCAGCAGCACCTCCTGCCCCCACGGTTTATCACGTTCCCAACCGGAGTTTGCCAAATAATTAGCGGTGGAAGCCAAGGCATCGGGAATGCTATTGACGAGATCGCGTTTGCCATCACCGTCAAAATCCACGGCGTACTGCTCGAACGTGGTGGGCATAAATTGCGTGTGACCGATTGCCCCCGCCCATGAACCTTGCAATGACATAGGGGACATATCGCCTTGCTGAATAATGCGCAGAGCCGACATCAGTTGGTCGCGCCAGAAATCACGCCGCTCAGGATTCCCTTCATACGCCAATGTCGCTAATGAACGCACAATGTTGTAACGCCCAGTAAATCGCCCATAGTCGCTTTCCAAGCCCCAAATCGCCAATAAGTATTCAGGTTGCACGCCAAAAGCAGTGTGAATACGCCCCAGCAAAGTACGGTATTCGCGTAAACGCCGTTGCCCCATTTGCACCCGCTGCGGGGATGCTGCACCATCGAGGTATTCCCACACCGTTTTGCTGAATTCGGGCTGATGCCCATCCAAGCGTAATACTTTTTGATCGGGCAATACTGCACGCATAGCCAAATCCACGGTTTCCGCATGGATGCCATGAGCCAGTGCGTATTGACGAAACCCTGCCTTCCACTCATCAAAGGCACGATTCGATACCACGGTATAACCAAACAGGATGACCGCCAATACAAGGGTTGTCCGCGTTAGGCGCACCCAATCGCGGTTCATTTAGCCGTTCCAAACACTGCAATTCATCGCGCTATAATAGCAGACTTAACGCAAACTGCCTTGCTACATAAAGGAAGATTCATGTCTAAAGCGACTGCAAAAGCGGTTTTTCTCGACCTTGACAGCACCAGTCATAATGACCTTGATCTCAACCGCCTGCATCAAGCCTGTGGTGAACTGCGCACTTGGGGGCATACACTGCCGGAACAACGTTTAGCCCACATTGCCGATGCAGAAATTATCATCAGTAACAAAGTGGTACTGGATGCTCCCGTGCTGCACGCCCTTGCCGGACAGGTCAAACTCATTTGCGTTGCCGCCACGGGCACGAACAATATTGACCTCGTAACCGCCCGCGAGTTGGGCATTACCGTCACCAATATTCGCAACTACGCCAGCCAATCCGTCGCTGAGCACGTTATGGCGATGATTTTCGCGCTGCGGCGGCAATTACCTGCTTACCAACAAGCTTTACAACGCGGTGACTGGCAACGCAGCCAGCACTTTTGCTTACTGGATTACCCCATGAGCGAAATTGCAGGCAGTACCTTAGCCATTATTGGTTATGGCGCATTAGGGCAAGCCACAGCCAAACTCGCACAAGCGGTGGGAATGCAGATCATGATTGCCGAACAACCGCATCAAGCAGTGCGAGCGGGGCGAGTCGCTTTTGAAACAGCGTTAGCACAAGCGGACGTGCTGAGTTTGCATTGCCCATTGACGGAGCAAACCCGCGATTTGATTAATGCTGAACGTTTGCGCTTAATGAAACCGAGTGCGCTGCTGATTAATACCGCGCGTGGCGGCATTGTGAATGAGGCGGCTTTACGCACTGCCTTACAAGAAGGTTGGATTGCAGGGGCGGGTATGGATGTGTTGGTGACAGAACCACCAAAGGCTGATGCATTACTGCTGAACGTGCCGTTACCGAATTTACTGATTACGCCGCATGTGGCATGGGCAAGTCGTAAAGCGCGTCAGACCTTAATCGACCAGCTTGCACATATTATGACAAGCTGGCAGCAAGGCATTGCAGTGAATGTGGTGTGACAGGATGGATTAGTCTTTTTTCTTACCAACGGGGCGGGCAAAAGGGCTAACATTCCCGGCTGCTCCACTTTCTAAGGAGTGGATTTTACTCACACCGGGGGTTTCGACTTCATCAATCCGAATCACGGAATGAATCGGAATAAAGCTACGTTTCACAGACTCAAATTCGATTTTGAGCCGTTCTTCACCGGGGTCAATCACTACCGAACTTTGCGTACCGAAGACGATTTCTTCTACCACAACAAAGCCATAAAGGTCGGACTCGTAAACTTGACGGGCAAAAATCTCGTAAACCTTATCCTGATTAACGAAGGAAATGCGGTAGATACGCTCGTTCAATGTGTGCTGACCTCAGATAAAAATCGCGTAGTTTTAACAGAAAATAGCGGGGAAGTCACTTCCCCGCCTTGACAAACTCGTGCGTTACTGAATCGCCTAAGCTGCCGCAATGCGTGCGCTAATGATGCTCTTCCACTTGGCTGGACCGGTGGTGTGAACCGATTCGCCATTGGAGTCCACCGCGACGGTGACAGGCATGTCTTTCACTTCAAACTCGTAAATGGCTTCCATACCCAATTCAGGGAATGCCAGCACTTTCGCGCCAGTAATCGCTTTGGAAACCAAATACGCCGCACCGCCAACAGCCATCAGGTACACCGCACCGAATTCTTTAATCGCTTCAATCGCGACAGGGCCACGTTCGGATTTACCGATCATGCCCAATAAGCCCGTTTCAGCGAGGATTTGGCGCGTGAATTTGTCCATACGGGTGGAAGTGGTCGGACCTGCTGGCCCTACGACTTCATCACGCACCGGATCAACTGGGCCGACGTAGTAAATAAAGCGACCTTTCAGATCAACTGGCAGCTTCTCACCTTTGTTGAGCATGTCGACCATGCGTTTGTGGGCTGCGTCACGACCAGTCAACATTTTGCCAGACAACAGTACGGTTTCGCCCGGTTTCAGGTTGCGTACTGCTTCGGGGGTAATGGTGTCGAGGTTAACGCGCGTGGCTTGTGCGCCGCCTTCCAGCGAAATTTCCGGCCAGTTGGCAAGGTCTGGTGGCGTTTGCAATGCCGCGCCTGAACCATCCAGCACAAAATGCGTGTGGCGTGTCGCCGCACAGTTCGGGATCATGCACACTGGCAAAGAAGCCGCGTGGGTTGGGTAATCTTTGATTTTGACATCCAACACCGTGGTCAGACCGCCCAAACCTTGCGCACCCAAACCGAGATTATTCACTTTCTCGAACAGTTCCAGACGTAACTCTTCGACACGGTTTTGTGGGCCACGCGCTTGTAATTCGTGAATGTCGATGTGTTCCATCAGCACTTCTTTTGCCATCAGCGCGGCTTTTTCTGCCGTACCGCCGATACCAATGCCTAACATACCCGGTGGACACCAGCCCGCACCCATTTCTGGTACGGTTTTTAACACCCAATCCACAATACTGTCGGATGGGTTGAGCATCGCCATTTTGGATTTGTTTTCCGAACCGCCACCTTTCGCCGCAACGTCGAATTCGACTGTATCACCGGGGACGATTTCGTAATGAATCACTGCTGGCGTATTGTCTTTGGTATTTTTACGCGCACCAGCAGGGTCAGCGAGGATCGAAGCACGCAATACGTTATCCGGCTGTAAGTAAGCACGGCGCACGCCTTCGTTAATCATGTCGGTCAGGCTCATGTCGCCTTCCCATTGCACATTCATACCCACTTTCACGAATACGGTGACAATCCCCGTATCTTGACAAATCGGGCGATGACCTTCCGCACACATGCGAGAGTTCACCAAAATCTGGGCAATGGAATCTTTTGCCGCCGGAGATTCTTCACGTTGCCACGCTTGATACATGGCTTCAATGAAGTCTACGGGGTGGTAATAGGAAATGAATTGCAGCGCGTCGGCAACGCTGGCAATTACGTCGTCCTGCTTGATGATAGTCATGACTCGCTCCGTCCTCGGTAGTAGATGAAGTAAAAACTGGCTACTGTGTGCAGATTTATGTTTTTAAGTGGCGCACAAGGTTATGCGAAAACGCCTGCTGAATCCAGTTTATTCGCAGTTTAATGCAAGTGCTGAATCAAAGCTTGTGCGAAACGTTTACCCAATTCCACCTGCCCTGCAGCATTGTAATGAATACCATCACCGATATTGCTTAAACCCTCTGTCGAAACCATCAGCGCGTTGGTTAACTGCTGTTGCGCGACCTGTTGCTGCTTACGCATCGTCGCGACAGCCTCTTTAAACGACGGGTGTTCCACCCCCACTTCGCCGAACACAAACACGCTATTGGGGGATTGCAAATCCTTGCGTAAATGCGTCACCAATTGCATTAAACGCCCCGCGTATTGCGTCGCAACGGGCAAACCACCTTCAGCATCGCTTTCGCCTTGCATCCACACAATCGCATCGACCTGCGTAAAGGGGTAATCGTCTGAGGCAAAACCAATCTGGCGCAACAAACCTAGATACAACGCCTGCCCCGGCAGCCATTGCTGAATCAAACTGCCCGATGCCGCTTGTTTCACCAAGATAATTTGGTCATTAGGGTATTGGCTCGCCAACGTGTGCGCCAAACTGACTTCAGGACCAAACAAAGCGAATTCCGCCAATTTGTGTTCACGCCCTTGGTAAAAATACCGTACATTTGCGGGCATAATGCGGTAATCCGCTGGTAATTCTTGGGTTTTACCACGCCCCATCATATTGGATTGCCCTGCCAGCACAATCACACGATCTTTTGCCCACACATTCACAGCGGGCAGGCATAACGCCACCAACAAAGCCCACTTACCTAACACATGCATAACTATTCACCTTCCCCGCGAGTTAACTGACAGAATCTAGCACAAAGTGATTTATTTTTCGGGAACGGATGGTCTCAACTATAATGGATTCCCCGATAACAGGTGATGAAAGAGAAACATGCGCGTCCTTGGCATAGAAACCTCCTGCGACGAAACTGGCGTTGCGATTTACGATACCGACCACGGCTTGCTGGCACATCGCCTGTTCAGCCAAATTGCCATGCACGCTGCTTACGGTGGAGTCGTGCCGGAACTCGCCTCACGCGACCACATTCAGCGCGTGATTCCACTGCTGCGCGAAGCTTTAAGCGATGCAGGCTTAACCTTACAAGACCTTGATGGCATTGCCTACACCGCAGGCCCTGGTTTGATTGGCGCATTAATGACGGGCGCATCCATTGCACGCTCAATGGCATGGGGTTTGAACATTCCCGCCGTCGGCGTACACCACATGGAAGGGCACTTACTCGCCCCGATGTTGGAAGACAACCCGCCGCAACTGCCTTTCGTCGCGCTGCTGGTTTCCGGCGGACACACCATGTTAGTGGATGTGCCACGCATTGGCGAATACCGCATCCTAGGGGAAAGCGTGGACGATGCTGCTGGCGAAGCCTTCGACAAAACCGCCAAACTCATGGGCTTGGATTACCCCGGTGGCCCATTACTCGCCAAACTCGCGGAACAAGGTCGCGCGGGCATTTACAAATTCCCCCGCCCAATGATTGACCGCCCCGGCTGCGATTTTAGTTTCAGCGGCTTGAAAACCTTCTCGCTCACCACTTGGCAAAACTCCACACAAACGGAGCAAGATAAAGCCGACATTGCCCGCGCTTTTGAAGAAGCCGTGGTCGATACCCTGTTCATCAAATGCCGCCGCGCCCTCGAACAAACCGGACGTATACAATTAGTCGTCGCCGGGGGCGTCGGGGCAAACCAACGCTTACGCGCCAAACTTGCCGAATTACCCGCGCAAGTCGCCTTCCCGCGCCTCGCTTTCTGCACCGACAATGGCGCAATGATTGCCTATGCCGGAGCATTACGCCTGCAAGCCGGAGCAAGCGAACCCGCCGTGATTAGCGCACGTCCGCGTTGGCCGCTGACGGAATTAAGCGCGTTACCAACTTAACCAGCAACTTTAACCAGCAACAAAACGACAAGCTTGTCACGCTTTGTACAAAACTTGCGCCCGCGTACACTAAGGGGCATCCAAGCCGCCAAAACAGAGAGGTCAAATGTCGTCGTTCCACCTGCCGATTACCCGCTACCGCTTCAACCTGCAAGCCGATACGCTGATTCAATTCCCACCCTACGCCGGATCAACGTGGCGTGGGGCATTCGGGCACGCCTTACGCCGCACCGTTTGTGTCACACGCGAACCCAGTTGTGCGGGATGCTTATTGCAACGTTCCTGCGTCTACAGCTACGTGTTTGAAACCCCCGCCGGACAAGAACCCATGCTCGGCAAAATCGACACCGCGCCACACCCGTACATTCTGCACCCGCTCGACACCTCCGGCTCGCAATACACCAGCAACGAACACCTGCAAGTCGGCTTAACCCTGATTGGCAAAGCGATTGACCACCTACCGTACATGATTCACGCCCTGCAACAAGTCGGCACAAAAGGGATTGGCAAACACGATGGTCAATACACCCTGCTGGATGTCGAACAAGAAATCAGCATCGGCACAAGCCAATGGCAAACCATTTACCAAAATGGGCACAGTTTACAAGCCCTGCCCAGCCAATTACCCGCCTGCCCCACATTGCCAGATGATGGCTATGTAACGATTACCTTTCACAGCCCGTATCGCGCCATCCAAGACGGCAAACTCGTGCGCAGCGGTCGCTTTACCTTCCAAGCATTCATCATGCAAATCATCCGGCGCGTCTCACTCCTACACGCATTACACACCGAGCAAATCATTCACCCCGATGTCAAACAACTTGCCGCCCAAGCCGCCAACGTACCACTGCACAACCCCCAACTGTACTGGTACGAATGGTCGCGCTATTCCAACCGCCAACAAACCAAAGTCCAAATGGGCGGACTCATCGGCAGCTTCCAAATCCCCGCCGCATTACTCGCCGACTATTGGGAATGGCTCTGGTTAGGGCAATGGACACACGTCGGCAAAGGCGCGGTCATGGGCATGGGCGAATACAGCCTGCACTTGACATCCTCCCCCGCCTAAAGCATAAGTATCTACACAAATAATCCCCCCGATTTCTTGATAATTGGGGGATGAATCCAAAAAAAACCTTTTAAAACTGTTGGTTTCTCTGTTACTAAGGGTGTTTGAAACCTGCCCTGACTGGACGGGATTAAGATAATTTCCTTTTGAAATGCATGATAAAAATAAACATTTAAAACCTGCCCTGACTGGATGGGATTAAGATGCAGTAAACGCTGTTTGGTCGTGTTTGATAATACATGCTAAAACCCACTTTGATTTAATGAGATTAAGCATTTCCTTCTGCTTATAATAAACCGAGCGGTGAGGTTTAAAATCCCCATAAATGCTTTAACGATTCTATTTCCACCCTTCCTTTTGTTAGAAAACAAGACGATACTAACTATCGTTAGTATTTTACTAACTGAAGTTAGAAACAGCATTTACCCTTGAAATTGTGACATTTATCACGCACACTCATGATTAATAATTATAATATCATTAGGAGTTAAAGATTTCTGGGCGTAAACATGAGGATTACTTATGGATGGGATTTCTTTTCTGGTTACATTGCTGGTAACTTTCTTAATTGGCATTGCCACTGGTTATCATTCGGGTAAAAATAGCGGGTTTGAGGAAGGTAAAGCAGCAGGCATCAAGGAAGCAAAAAAGGAGGCTGACCGTAAAGCCATTGAGGAGGCTTGTAATAAAGTTCCCGGTTTTAAAAACATGGATGCAGATGCGCAGAAGAAAAACGTCAAGAGTTACCTCGATACACTCAACAAAAAGCCTCCCGAAGCCGATAAAGCGGCTACACCGCCACCGAAACCACCGACTACCCCCAAAGCTTCCGCTGGCGAAAGTGATTCATTCGCCATGATTCTGTTGCTCGGCATTGCAGCATTTGTGATTTGGAGTATTTTGCATTAGTCGTGCAATGCGCTGATTGATCATTTATTTTTTACAAGGTGGAATGCTCCACCTTGCATTTAGTTTAAAAATTGGGTATCAGCATTGTTTTTTATTGCTGGCCAGTGAATATGCCCCCCAATACCTCTGCTCCCCACACTTACCCACGCCGTATTTTATTAGCCGTTGCGGCAAATTCCCCGCAAATTGTCACGGAAACCTTGTTCGCCTTGGCGCGGCATACTGTCCCTGCGTGGTTGCCAACCGAGTTACACATTATTACGACCTTACGCGGTGCTAAGCATGTTAGGGAGGGTTTATGTCCCAATACAGCCAATCAGTTGGGGCGGCTGTGTGCAGATTACGCCATTCCCATGCCATTGTTTGACACGTCACACATTCATTTGATTACGGATGCAGCAGGACAAGCACTGGAAGATGTGCGCAGTAATACCGACAATACCCACGCGGCGGATTTTATTTCGCGCGTAGTGCGGCAATTTACCGCTGACGAACAGGCCAGTTTGCACGTTTCGTTATCAGGTGGACGACGCACCATGACCTATTACATTGGTTACGCGCTGTCGCTGTTTGGTCGCTCGCAAGATCGTTTATCGCACGTCGTGGTGGATTCGGAATACTTTTTCAACCACGAATTTTACTACCCGCCGCCGCGTGCAACGTGGGTAGTGCGCATGGATGGCACGGGCTTCGATGCCGCCAAAGTCGAAGTCACTTTATCCGACATTCCGTTTGTACGGCTGCGGGACGGCTTACCGCAAGCCTTATTAGCGGGCGATGCATCCTTCAGCAGTACCATCGCCGCCGCGCAACGCCGCTTTGCCCCACCCGCTGTAGTGCTCGACTGGCAACGCAATACGCTCACTTGCGGCGGCATTACCGTGAGCATGTCCCCCGTGAATTTCGCGTTCTATGCATGGATGTTGCAACGGCGCGTGCAAAATCTACCGCCAGTGCATTGGACCAACACCGAATCAACCCCACTCGAAACGCAATTTCTCGGCGTTTATTACCGCTTATTTGGCGACACAGGTGGCTATGCCATCGTTAAACGCACCTTAAATGGCGGCATGAACAAACCGTGGTTCGACGAACGCAAATCCCACACCAACAAAATCCTCAAACAAACGCTCGGCGATGCCGCCGCCCACGACTACCTGTTGCACCGCCACGGCACACGCCCCAAAACACAAGTCGGCATCAGCCTGCCAACCCACGCCATTAGCCTGCAATAACCATAAAAAATAGTGATACCAATCACAGCTTCCTAGTCATTAATTACCGATAATCGAGATCAATTATTCGACAAGCCTTTTTCTAAACAGCAGCAATCCTTTAGCAATTATTGCTTTCTTTTTCATAATATTAGAAAGCAATGGCTGTTTATCGCCCGTAATCCGTGCAAGCACAAATCCCCTCCCAAGCTGCACCAGCTTGCGAGAGATTTGACAAGCTTGTCATTGCTGACAAAACAAAAAATGTCTGTTAATAATGCGTTCATAAATTTTTTGCATTAGCACAAAGGGCTGGGCATGACACTGAAATTTAAAGAACCTCACATTATCAAAGCGACGTACCGCATCGTCACCCCGATGTTCATCGGCGATGCCGAACAACACGCAACGGGTATTTCCCCCGCATCGGTCAAAGGGGCGTTGCGCTTTTGGTGGCGGGCATTACGTTGGGGGCAAATTCGTTCTAATGTTGCTTCTGATCGAGTTGCCTTACAAAAACTGCATTCTGAAGAAGCGCGTTTATTTGGAACATCAGCAGATAATGGCAAAGCGGCAGCGTTTACATTGCGTATCAATGCAGCCAATGTCAAAACAGAACGTAAAACCGATTTTCCCCTAGGAGGAAATGACCCTAGCGGTTATCTCGGCTTAGGTTTATGGGAAAGCGGCAGTCACGCAAAAGGCAATTTTCAAGCACACCGTGAATACATCAGCGAGAACCAAAAATTTTCTGTGGAATTACTTGCTGCTGCAACTGTTTCCGCAGAACAGCAACAACAATTACGCGATGCTTTAACTGCATGGGGGTTATTTGGTGGCTTAGGTAGTCGTGCACGGCGAGCATTTGGTTCACTGGCAATTGAGACATTAGACTCTGAATCTTTACTTTTTAATCAGATAACAGACTATCAAAAAACCGTAATAAAATTGCTCAGTAGTTATCGTTTAGCTGCTGTCAAACAAGCACCATTTAGTGCCTTTTGTAATGAAGCACAATTAGGTATTGCTAATCGCTTGGAAGCAGATGCCCGCCGTTCTCATGCTGCATTAGGGACACTGTTCAAAAACTATCGTGGACAACCTAGTTCATTACGTGGCTCTCGGAAAAGAGTATTTGGTATGCCTTATTCTGGTGGTAATAGATTAGAAGGCGAAGCGCGTCGTGCCAGTCCACTATTATTTCATGTGCATCCGATTGGCACAAAGTTTGTGGGTGCGGTTTTATTTTTGCCTGCTGTGTTTCACCATAACCCTGCTTTAGAAAATGTTGAATACCCATTAGCAAAAGCCTTCTTAAAACAATTACCAGAGACAGTTTTGGCATGAATGATAAAACACATTATTTTTATTTTACGCTTGGTCCTGTTCAAGGTTTTGTATCACAAGCACGGCGTACCCGTGATTTTTGGGCGGGGTCTTTCATACTGTCATGGTTGGCAGCAGTCGCGATTAAGGCTGTTAAACATCAAGGTGGAGAAATTCAATTTCCTCATGCTGATGAAAACTATATGAAATGGTTGATAGGAGACGGTAAAGAAAACAAACCAACACAAGGTAGCATTCCCAATCGTTTTAAAGGTTTAGTCGCAGCGGTTGACCCCAATACCTTCAAACCTGATGAGGTGGTTAAGGCAGTGCAAGAAGCATGGAAAGCATTAGCTGATAAGGTTTGGGAAGAGGATTTAGGTGATGTTAGCCCCAGTAGTGAAACAGCACGCATTTGGGAAAGGCAAATCCCGAATTTCTGGGATATGAGTTGGGTTGTTACCAAAGATAAAGATGATAGTTCCGTATTAGACAAACGCAAAAACTGGCGTACTTATGTTGCCCCAAAAGAAAATGGGGTGAAGTGCTCTATGATGGACGGCTGGCAAGAATTATCAGGTGAAGAACGTCCTGATCGTAAAAAAATGAACGTCTTTTGGGATGCAATATGCACAAATGGACGTTACGGTATGAAAAGCGATCTTCGTAAAAATGAAGCATTATGTTCAATGGCATTTGTGAAACGTCGTTTTAGTCGCCACTTCGCCAAAATAGATCGCAACATGAAACAAGGTTGGCGATTAAAAGGCTGGGAAGTCCAAAGTGCTGTTCCTTCGGTGACTTATATGGCAGCGGTACATTGGTTAGAACAGGCATTGCTGAAAGCAAAACCAGACGACTTAGTTACATTTCAGCAAGCTGCTGCCGATCTAACAGGTCAGGAATACGGTGAATGGGATAGCAAAATCAAATGCCTAGAGCTTTTCACAAAAGACTATAAAAAACTAAAGTCACTGGATGGTAATATTTTCTTTGAGACTAGCCTAGAAAATACCAATATTTTTGATGTTGAAAAACAAGCTCAAGCAAAGAAAGTTCTTAACCTTCTGAAGAAAATCAAGAAAAGTGCTAAACTATCTGATCCAACGCCATTTTACGCTATTCTGTTGATGGATGGTGACTCACTGGGTATGCACATGAGCAATCCAAAAATGCACTACTCAATTACACAAGGCTTAGCAGATTTTACTAACGGTGTTCCAGCTATTGTTCAGGATAATAATGGTTTTCTGATTTATGCTGGTGGAGATGATGTTTTAGCAATTCTGCCCTTAGAAGATGCCATTACTTGCGCTGCAAAATTACGAGAACATTACCTGAAATGCTTTAAAGAAAAACCAAATGATGACCTTGAAAAATATCGTTATTATATTCCAACTACCCTTTCTGGTGCGATTGAATTTACACACATCAATATGCCACTGACCAGCGTTCTAAAAGATGCTCATAATTTATTGGATGAGGTGGCGAAAGATGGTAGCGGACGCGATGCGTTAGCTATTCGCGTGTGGAAACGTGGTGGCTTACAGTTAGAGTGGTCACAACCTTGGAAAATAGCCCTTATTCCTGAAAGCTCAGAAACATATCTACAAAAACTGGCATTCTCATTTCAAGAAGCCAACAAAAATGATGATCAATTTTCTAATAAATTTTTCCACAAAATTCGCGAACGCTTTGACTTAATAAATCCAGATATTAAGAAAAATCAAAAGCCCATTTTAGATGAAAGCGATATTTTTAATCTCATGGCGATGGAATATTTAAACTCTGGAAAATCAGACTTAAGCAATATTAAAGATGCAAAAGAACGCATTGAGAAAGCAAAAAATATTATTCGCCCACTAATCAAACAATGTCGTCCCGTTATTCGTAACAAAGATATTGATAACGACGAAAAGTGGGAACGAAGAGATCAACTGCAAGTTGATGGTGCATTATTAATACGCTTCCTTGCTCAAAAAGGAGTAGAAAAACCATGAAAACTTTAGTTATAAAAGCAACGGATACGTTATTTTTCCGTGAGTCACGCCCAATGGAATCAATGGGAGAGTTACAAAGTGTTTTTCCACCGTCTATCCGTACTTTAGCTGGTGCAATTCGCTCATTGATTGGGGAAATGAGTAATGTAAATTGGCACGAATATGAAAGCAATGAAAATCATCTTTTGCGTCAAGTAATGGGTTTTAGTGAAAACTTAGGTAATTTGAATCTGCAAGGTGCATGGCTAGCATGGAATGGAGAACGCCTCTATCCTGCTCCACTACATTTAATGATAAAAGATGAAAAATTATTTTCATTAGAACTTGCTAAAGACACGACATGGTGTGATTTGGGTTCTCATGTTCGTTTACCTAAACTACCTGATGGTGATAAATATAACGGTGGAAAACCACTAGAAAACACTTGGCTTACTCATAAAGGTTTAGAAGCAGTTTTAAAAAATAATACACCAACTAGAGAACAGATTAAAACAGCTAAAGACTTATTTGAACGTGAGTCACGTTTAGGAATTGCCCGTGACAACAACACTCGCACAGTCCAAAAAGGTATGTTATATCAAACTCAACATATCCGTCCTAAAACAGAAGTCTCCATTGAACTAGACATAAAAGGCTTACCCAAGGATATACCACAAAAAACAATCATCCGCTTAGGTGGTGAAGGACGTACCGCCAGTGTACAAATCAAATCATGCGCACACACCTTACCTAAAACAGTGGCTACCACTAAAGGTCTATTACTGTATTTATTAACCCCATTACCTACCCAATTAACAGGTAAAGCGTGGCATCCCTTACCAAACTTCACCCGTGAAGAGCGTGGAAACCAAACGGTTTGGGTGGGTACGTTAAACGGTATCGAGTTGGAATTACACGGTGCTGTCACGGGTAAATCCTTGCGTGAAGGTGGCTGGGACATGGCAAAACACCAACCACGCCCTGTCACTAGCTTGATTCCGGCAGGTAGCGTATTTTTCTGTACGGTTAAAGACGGCAATACCGCAGCAGCAATCAAGGCATTACATAACCAACATATTCAAGAAATCGGTGCAGACCTAACCGCTTACGGTTACGGGCATCTCGCCGTTGGCATCTGGAACGATTAAAAGGAGCAATCATGACTCAAGCAACTACTATTTTGGGCTTATTAGCACAAACCTCAATCCACGCAGGAACAGGTTCAAATACGGGGGTAATTGATTTACCGATTCAACGCGAGGGGCATAATGGCTACCCCTGCGTATTTGGGTCATCCATGAAAGGCGCGTTGCGTAATCATGCCGAAACTAAACACGGAAAAAACAACGCTAGTGTGATTTATGTTTTTGGCCCTGATACCAATGGAGCAAGTGATCATGCTGGCTCATTAATGGTTAGCGACGCACGTTTGTTATTATTACCTATTCGCTCATTAACTTCTCAATTCAAATGGGTCACGTGCCCCGCAATATTGAAACGTTTTCAAAATGATGCCGAACGTTTTGGTTCAAAAACCGCATTAGACGCAACATTGTTAGCAGATATAGACAACAGCAGTGCATTAGTAGCAAACAAGGAATCTGTAGGAAGTTTATTCTTAGAGGAGTATCGTTTTGATGCAAAAGAACGGAATTTGACAACTGTTATCAATGCTCTATCCTTATTGATGCGCAACGACGCAGAAACAGAACTAAAAAAGCAATTAGTAATTGTCAGCAATGACATGTTTGCACATCTTTGCCAACACGCGACACCCGTCAATGCTCATATTGCAATTGATTCAGAAACTAAAACTGTAAAAGGTGGTGCATTATGGTACGAAGAAACGTTGCCACCTGAAACATTGCTGTATGTTGGTCTCGCCGCCAGTAATGTAAGAAAACCAAAAGCAGATAAGTTAACAATAGAACTACCCAAAAATGAATCAGCACAGTGGGTTTTAAATTCTGTTGTAGATTTATTTAAGGATAAACCTTGGCTACAAATCGGCGGCAATGAAACTGTTGGTATGGGCTGGTGTGCAGTCAAAACTTTGAACGGAGTGCAAGCATAATGCAAACCATTCAACAACAGCGTGCTAAATATGCTTTAGAGCAAGTTAATGCTGCTATTGCGCGTGGTGTCAACCAAAAAGAATATCGTGCTTATGCCTCTAATTTACCTGCCATGATTCACATGAATGGATTAGGACAAGCTGCGGCATTTTTTAAATCAAAAGGAGATACACATGTTGAACTATATAATTTGCTATCAGGCTGGTTATGTAAAAATGGACAACCTTATGCAAACTGCCAAAACTTATTAGATGGTATTACTACCAAAGACATAAATGCCTATCGACTAGCACAAGCTGAAGCGCAAATGCTAATGGATTGGGTGAAGAAGTTTGCCAAAGCCTTTATGATGGAGGATAAATAATGACTGCACCGTTATATAACAAACTCCAAACCGAAAAACCTATGGTGACACAACAAGGTAATCAAGGCTTGTGGTTTGAGCGCTTTTTTGACCAATACAACACTTTAAAAAACTGGGAAGTTGGAACAGAGAAAACTCGCTGGTTATCCATTCACTTCAACAACAAAAAAGTAGGTGATGACAAACGACTTACCTCTCACGCCCAAGCTCAAACTCAATTAGCTGAAAGCCTGCAAGGAAAAAGCCTAGTTTTCAAAGCCAGTTGGCATTTTGTGACTGGCATGGGTAATCCGCATCCAGTGGAAAATGGTTTTGCATGGCATCCAACGCTTGGCGTTCCCTATTTAACGGGAGCAGCCGTTAAAGGCTTGATACGTACTTTTATTGAAACTCAATTAGATGAAACGGATTCCGAAAATCCTGACAAGAAAAAACTATTACTGCAATGGTTTGGTAGTACAGACAAAGACCCAATGTCAGAAGGTTATCAAGCTCAGGCGGGAGAATTAATTTTCTTTGACGCACTTCCGATTGAACCCGTAACACTTGGTGTGGATATTATGACCCCACACATGGGCAAGTGGTATGAAAAAGGTGGTGACATCACTGATCTTGCTCGACAACCTGAAGCCGTGCCTGCGGATTGGCATGACCCTGTTCCCGTTTCTTTTTTAGTTGCAAAAGACATTACCCTACTGTTTAGCTTTGCGATGCGCCCACATCCTACCGCCAAGCAAGAGCCATTTCGCCAACTTGATCTTACTGAAGTTGAACAAGCATTAACGGCTGTTTTAGAGCAAATGGGTGCAGGTGGCAAAACCGCAACGGGTTACGGTGGGATGATGAATCCAGAAAAACAAAAGCAAGTGGAAAAGATGCAGAAAGAGGCTGAATTGCTTACCAGTGCAGAGCGTATAGATGGCTATTTGAAGATTAATAATCGTAATCAATCTTTATACCTTGAACGTAGTGGTAAACAACTAGCTTTTGCTACAGGCAGCAAACCTAATGAACTTTTACAAAGTTTACCAGCAGAGGCAGTAAAAACCATGAAATCTGGCAAAGGCATAAAAGTCAATGCTTATATTTCTAAACAAGAAATTTTAAAAGTTGAAATCTTTTAGAGGAGTTAGGAATGCGCTTAATTAGTTTTCTCGGCACAGGTAATTATGCCGAAACCATTTACACCTTTAATGACAAACAGTCTCGAACTCGTTATATTGCGGCTGCTCTTTCTGAGTTTTTTAAAGTGGATAGCATTATTATATTAGCAACGAAAGAAGCATATTCTGCACATGCCAAAGGTTTGAGTGATGAATTAGAAAGGTTGAGTTTGCCTAAACCGGATATTCGAACTATTCCATCAGGTGGTGCTACCGAGGAATTATGGAAACAATTTGAAATTATCCACGCTGCTGTCGTGGATAATCAGCCAGCATCCATTAGCTTTGATATTACACATGGTTTCCGTTCACAGCCATTTTTTGCTGCTGCGGTAATTAACTATTTACGTGCTACGTTAAAAAATTCTCCTGATATGCAAGCATATTATGGGGAATGGCGAAAAGATGAAGCCACTTCACCTGTGTGGGATATTAGCACATTCATTAATTTGCTTGATTGGTCTAGTTCCTTACAAAGCTTTATGAAAACGGGGCATGGTGCAGGCTTAGCACAATTAGCACGTAAGGAGAATATTAGTATCCAAAAAAGTGCTAAAGGGCAACGCCCTGTTACTTTAGATAAACTTGCATCATCTATTCGGGCATTTTCAGAAAATATTTCCACCGTGCGCGTTGAAAATATTATTACAGGTTCAGCAACACAAAGTGGTAGTGCTGCTAATGTATTAGCTTGTATTGACAAAAGTGAGAAAGAAGTAAAGCAATACCTCTCCCCACTCTATCCTGTCTTAATGGAATTGAAAACGAAAATTTCTGAAGTTCCTGCAAATAACTTATTTAACCCAACAGGATATAAGGCAATGCTTGCTTTGGCAAAACTTTATGTTGATTATGAACGTTATCCAGAAGCTGCCATTGTATTGCGTGAAGGCTGGGTATCGCTTTACGCTGCAAAAGATCGTAGTGTTAATGAGTTAATGAGCAAAGCTGAACGGAGTGCGGCTGAAGAACGCTGGTATGAGGCAGAAACTGAAAAAGAAAACGCTGAAGGATGCGCTGATTTACTAGGTTCAGTCAGAAATGATATTCAACATGGTGGATTTAGACCTAACCCTAATCCTGCTGACAAACTGATTAAAAACCTTAATGAGCTAATTGATAAGTTCTCTAAGCGACTAAGTGAAAATAGCCAAGGCAACTTGCACGAATTACTGGACATAAAGTGATGTATCACATACCCTATAGGGCTTGATAAGCACCTTAATTTTAACGTGTCATGCCCGAAACTAAAGCAACACTACTTCATAAGTTCCGTCAAGCCTACGGTGAGGGCATTATTGAAGGTGTGGTATGGGAAGTTCCAACACCCGTACCACCTTCCGAACACCCTTACAAATACCGCTTGGTCTATATTGTGGCAGGCGAGCGCGTAATGGGGTATGACAATGAGCGCGGCAAAGGTGATCACAAACACCTAAGGGAATTAGAGGTAAGCTACACGTTCAAGGATGTACCAACACTATTGGCAGACTTCAAATACGATCTAAAAGGGGTAACAGTATGAGTAAAATACTACACGTCGAAATCCAATCCGTTACCGCTGCACTCGACAATTTCGGCGCAACGTTACAACAACTCGAAACGGGAAAAGCGGTTACACCTCATTTCAGTATTGGTTTTGAAACTGTCCCTCAGTTCGCCAAAGTATTCACTCCCAAACGCTGGGAACTCATTAGCGAACTTAAAAAGTTTGGCGCGGTTTCTATCTACGAACTGGCAAAGCGGCTAAATCGTCACTACCGGAATGTGCATCAGGATGTTGCTCTGCTCAGCGAATGGTTGGTGATCGAAAAAGACGCACAAGGAAAAGTACTTATACCTTGGGATGAAATTGACGTGCGATTGCCATTGCAGGCTGCTGCTTGATTCATCCTAACACGTAACATTGAGTGATTTATCAGACTGTCATTACACCAACACTTCACTTTTCCACCCCTCCACCGTTTTTAGTTCGCTGCTGAAGTTAACTCCCAGCAGCACTTTTTCACGTGGGTCGGCGCGGTATTTTTCTGCGTAGCCTTTGCCTTTGATTTGTTGCATTGCTTCATCAGCACTTTTATTCAGCTTAAACTCGATCACATAAATATGGTTTGGCGTTTTCACCACACAATCCAACCGCCCGTTATTGGTATTGACTTCGCTTTCTGTATACAACCCTAAATAGTGAAACACTAAATAAATTAGACTGTGGTAATAACTTTCTGCTTCTTTAATGAAAATGTGTGATGGAATGGTTTTGAAGATGCTTTTTATCAGTTTAATCGCTTGTTCTAAATCGCGGGCAGCAAAAGCACGGTATAATGACACCACCGTTGGGGTACTGGTGATAGCATCATCGTGACGCATTTCTGCGATTAAATACGCTAACATTGCGCCACGCACTTCACGGTTAGGGTAGCCAAGGCGATACAAGCCGAATTCTAATTTAGCTTGTAAAGTTAAATAACCTGTCTGAAACAAGATAGGTAATACTTGCAATTTTTCAATATTGTATGTGGAAAACCCGATTTCATCTAACTCGACATTATCCACGTCCAATTGATGCTGAGCTTTCATGAGTTTAGGCAAAAATGTCGGTGTGCCTGTTTCAAACCAAAAATTACGGAAATCACCCGCACTGAAAAAATTCAGAATAGAGAAAGGGTTATAAACTCGTGTGCGAGCATCCCAACTATAGCCATTATACCAATAGCGTACCTGCGTTAATAATTCTGCACGGCTTAGCTCCAAGTATTCTTCAACCTCTTGCATATAAGGTTCAAAATACTGTTCTAATTCTGTTTGGGTGTAGCCTGTCAATGTGGCATAATGCCGATCCATTGTCAGGTCTTTTAAGTGATTGAGATCAGAAAAAATCGACACCTTGCTGAATTTAGACACTCCCGTAATTAACAGCAGTTGTAAATACGGGTCGCTGTCTTTAATAACCGAGTAAAAGGTTTTCATTACTTGCTGGTTGGTTTTAGCTAACGAAATATCATCAAGATAATCAATCAGCGGCTTATCGTATTCATCGATGAGTAATACAACTTTACCATCACGCTGTGCCAATTGTTGAATGAGTTCCTCAAACATGACTGCAATACTAACCTGCTGGGAATAAACCACATTTAACTGTTTGCCTTGCGTGATCAAGTCCTGACGAATTGCTTGTTCCAACCCTAATTCACGGTAGCCAATACTACTAAACGATAAGTGAATAACGGGGTGTACCTTGTGCCAATCCCATTGGTCTTCAATCCATAAACCTTGGAAGAGTTCGCGTTTACCTTGATAGATATATTTAATGGTAGAAAGCGTCAGCGATTTGCCAAAACGACGCGGACGCGAAAGAAAATAGTATTTGCTAGATGTCAGTAAACGCTGAATAGTTTGGGTTTTATCCACATATAAATACCCACCTGTGCGAATTTCAGCAAAATCTTGGATACCAATGGGTAATTCGAGGCGTTTATTCATAATCCATAGCTTCCGCTGCGATGTTGATGGCAGCAGTATAGCATGACAAGCTTGTCATGCTCGCCAAGCGATAAAACGTCCCTTAAACTGCACGCTTTCTATCTTCATAAGGGCAACAAATGACCACTTACTTTATTTCACGCCACATCGGAGCAGTCGATTGGGCAGAGTCAGAAGGTTTCCACGTTGATCAGCGTTTAGCACATTTTGATGTCACGATAGTGCAAGCAGGTGATACCATCCTCGGCACACTCCCCATCAATTTGGTCGCGGAGGTGAACGCACGCGGCGGGCATTATTTCCACCTGACATTGGAACTGCCAGCCGAGGTACGTGGTAAAGAATTAACCGCCGACGACATGCGCCGCTACGGAGCGCGGTTGGAAGGTTACGCCGCACAACGCCTGTAAGCCGCAACAGCACAACCAATAGGAACAAATACCGCAATGCACATCCATATATGCCTTGTTTCCGCACAGTTATTACCCAATTACATTCCGGTGAGGATCGACCGACCCGACATGGTGTACCTGATCAGCACAGCAAAAATGCGTTCGGGTTTGACGGTGCGGTTACAACGCATGTTGGAACAAAACGGTATTCAAACGGTTGTGCCTGTGCATAATTTACCCGATGCGGGCATTAATGCGATTCGCGCTTATGCCACGGAATTAGTTGCCACCCTGCAACGCAATCACGCGGGCGCACGCCTGACATTAAATGTCACGGGTGGCAATAAACTCATGTCGATTGGCATGTTAGAAGTTTTCCGTGACTACGCGGGACTAATTTATACTGACACCGATAATGGTTGCATTGAGCACATTGATAATGGCAGACGCGAACCGATTCAATTCAGTTTAGGTATTCCCGAATACCTTGCGGCTTATGGTGCGCTTTATCGCCAAGCAGTTTCCGATCAACGCGACTGGTGTGAAACCGCTGCCGCCCGCCAAACCATTACCCAACAATTAGCGGATGTTGCCGAAGACCCACGTTCAGCGAATTTAATTACCAGTATGAATGCAATGGCAGTACAGGCATTATCCCGCAATGGTCAGGTTTTAGAACGCCCTGAACAACATTTTAATTGGGAGCCGCGCGGTTTTTGGGAGCATTGCGTACAAACATGGGCGGATGCTAAATTATTTTCCCGCATTAGCCCCCAAGACATTTATTTTACCCGTGCGGAAAATACCCGTTACTTAGCCGGTGTTTGGTTAGAAGAATTCGCATGGCTTACGGCAAAAAACCTTGGTTTAAATGATGTGCGTAGTGGTGTTGAAATTGCGTGGGAAAAAAGCCCTGACACCCTGAATGAATTAGACGTACTTGTGATGCACAATAATAAAATGCTGGTGATTGAATGCAAAACCTTGCGGATGCAAAATAACCCGAATTTTAAACCCAGCGACATTCTTTATAAAATCGATAGCATTGGCGATAACATTAAAGGTTTGTTTGGTAAAGCGGTATTACTCAGTGCCATGCCACCACCGGCAGGTATGATCGAACGCGCACGCACGCAAAACATCGATATTTTACGCCCTTCCGAACTCGAACCCTATTTACAATACTGGTCTGACGGTGGACGTGCTATCTTTAGCAGAACTTAAAAACTGACTCTGATTGTATGCAAAAAGTTGACGTTGCCAGCATTACTGATGCCTTTTTACACGCGGTTGCCGAGATTGAGCAAATGGCTATTCCGCAAAAAGAAAAAACCCGCCGTTTTCAAGCTGCTGCAACCAAGGTGCGTAATGCCTTGTTTTATGACAAGCGTAAGTTCGGTGATCAACGCTTATCCGCTATGGCAAAAAAAGCCAGCAAAACCCTGTTAACGCAATACCCTGCTTATCAGGATTGGCTGCACAAACTGGCGGAAGCGCAAACAGCGGATGAGATTGAAGCCATTACTCAACAACTCATTGAGGATGCAACGGATCAAGCCGATACGGCGGCTATTGCGGATTTTTCGCAACTTAAACGCACGTATCAGCCTCGGCTGGCTATTTCGACTTATCGCAAATACGTCACGAATTTACGCAATCAATTGCGTGACCGCAATTTACGCCACCATTCCTTACCGACGGTGGTGGAACGTTATCGGCAACGTTTTCCCGCGTATCACGCCTTATTGGATGCTTTATTAGCCGCCGATGCGCACACTGCTGGCTTAAAACGCTTGCATTTGCTGAATGCTGCAACCGAACGCCAAGACCCCGAAGCCTTCGCTGCCTTTAACAAAATCAAGACTGATCACGAAGCTTGTCGCCATTTATTTGTCGGTCACATGGAAAAAATGGCGTTGGAACAAGAACAAGCTGAAGCCTTGCATTACCGTAAAACGCACACGATTAAGATTAACCCCGACAGCATTATCAAGCTGATTAATCATTTACTCACGACACCCACCAAACATCATGGCTTAGTTTTTGATTATGCGCGATTAGCGATTGGGATTGCGCTGGCAACGGGTCGACGTGCCGTGGAAGTCATCTACACGGGTCAATTCCAGCTCATTGACGAGCATACATTGTACTTTACGGGGCAGGCGAAAAAACGCGCGGGTACGGAAGGTGACACGCCAACCAAACTCACCATTCCCACCTTAGTGCCCGCGCCGTTAGTCGTGGCGAGTATGCAGCAATTACGTGCCTTAGAACCGATGCTTGATTTGCAAGCACGCATGGCGCAAGAACCCAATGAACGACTCAGCCGCGCTTTAGTGAACAAAGTCACCAGCATTAACCTGAACGTAAAAATCAAACAGCTCATGGGGGAAACGTTCACCTTTAAAGACACTCGCGCCATGTATGCCCGTATGGCTTACGCACAATTTTTTAATACGCATTACTGGCAAAACATTGATGAAGATGAATTTTTCCGCCGTTTGTTAGGGCATCAGGATTACGAAACCGTCAAAGCGTATCGCTGTATTCAGCTTGATAGTGCTGGTTTGGATTTTTCCCCAACCATCATTACACGGCATGTGGATGAAACGTTACTCACCGCATTTAAAACACTCGACGTGTCAGGGGCTGGACGTGGCGTACAAAAATTACACCAATTCGTGTGTTTTGTGGTAGAAAATGCCCCCGGTACGCAATTCAATCAAACCATGCTGAATAAAAAGGCGGGGCAGGTTTTGCAGTTTATGCAACTACAAAACATTGTAATTCCAGAACATTTTCAAGGCATCCAACAATTCAGTCGCCCCGTTACACAACGTTACCTGCAATTAGCCCATGATTTATTGGAGACTTATCATCGTACCTGCACTGATACCGATGAAGAATAATACGCATAAGCAAAACTGCAACGTATCTTTGACACTTAATTGATCAATCGCATCTATAATCCGATTCTGTTATAACGAATACTATGTGCAAAAACCGGACAAACAAGCACTAACCTCAACAGAAGGAGACTGTATGCGAGCGGAGATATTGACCAGAATACTGACCGACTTGAATGACTCAAGTAGCGACATCGAAGCATCAGCCATTATATCCACCGATGGCTTAATCATGAGTTCACTGCTTGCCCCCGACATGGATGAAGATCGGGTTGGCGCAATGAGTGCCGCCATGTTATCGCTGGGTGACAGAACAGCGGGCGAATTAGTCAGAGGTACGCTCGAACAAGTGCTGATTAAAGGTGAAGCTGGCTACATCCTCATGACTCATGCAGGCATCGAAGCAGTTATCACGGTACTGGCCAAACCGAACGCACGTTTAGGGCTAATCTTTCTCGACGTTTACCGCGCTGCCCATCACACCAAAGCCATGCTTTGACAGCCCATTCCCCACCTCACACCTGACCGCTATTTGGCTACGCCCCAAACTTGGCAGCACACCACTGCCAAGTTCATCTGCTGCGATTCACACGTTCCATCATTTTCACAAAACTACGGCGCATTAATTCAATCGCATGGCTTAACTGACTCAATTCATCATCACGGTTATGTTGCAAAGTAACCACTGCACTCTCTAAATGCCCCTTACTAATCGCTTGAGCCGCCGCCGTAATATTTTCGAGTGGGATTAAAATCTGCTGGCGCACCATGCGATTAACCACCACTAAAATCAGCATAAACAAACTGGTCAACATTCCCACCGCGACTAAACTGCGTTCGATTACCGCCGTTTTAATTGGGGATAATGGCACACCGACCACACTCACGCCCACCACTTCATCCAATTGATAACCGAAACCACCTTGCGTGCCATATTGCTGACGAATCATCTCCGGTGTCGTTTCTGGCGTGCTATGGCAAACCAAACAATCGCTTTTACTAATCGCTGGGCTGGCTGAAAATAGATAATCCTGTCCTTTTAAACTCCCTTCACGGATGGTAAAAGTTTGTTGACGATCCCGACGAAAATCTTTTAATAGATCTTGTTCAACGGGTTCAGGAAGATTCGCCTTATTCAATGGATTATCCGATGCCACTTTAATGTAGTAATCGGGTTGCAGATTTTTAAAATACCCAGCAATATGAGATGTGGCAACGGCGGAAGCAATAGCCGTGGGATAAAGGGTTTGGCGTTGCAATAACGTCGGGCGTACACCATCCATCATGTATTGACGCAACGCGCTCACCATGTTCACCATCAAGGTCAGCTTTTGATTGGCTTGTTCATACAAATCGTGTTTAGTGTACCAATACACTGCCGGAATGGTCATCATCAGCGATAGTAAATAAACAACTAACAATAGCCGATTAAATCGTGAGCGAATACTTCGTTTATTACCCATAAGCTTTAATTTAATCCTTCTTGCAAAATCCATGTCAAAGGTGACTCATCCAAAATGGCATGTAAGGTTATTTACAACATTACATATTATGCATCGCCGCTCTGGCTTGCTTTCTAAAAGCCTGCATTTCTGTCGGCGAATCAAATTCCGCTAATAATAAATTCAACAAGCGCGATAAATGTTGGTATTCCCCATCTGTTGACTGCCGCCATGAATACAGGGCATCGTTAAACAGTAATTCAGCAACCGGACCAAAGTAATCAAATAATAAAATACGCCATTGATCCAACACCGCTTGCAATGAAGAGCTAGTGGGCAATTGCCTTGCAGTTGACGCTTTCGACCGCGACCTAGATTCATAACGTGATGCTGTATTGACGGACGTAGCGGGCGGCGGGTTAAGCGTTTCTTGTACCATTGCACGCAGTTTACTAGCCGCAGACTTCACCCCCATGTGAATCAGCGGAAAATTGACTTTCTTTTCCGTCAATAATAAAACGGTGCAACAATCTACCAAACGATAAGCCACCAATAACTTATCTTCCACCTCAATGTATAATTCATCGTGCTGTTGTTGAATCGTGGCTAATGCCGCGAATATTTGCTCTAGCATGGGCACACTAGCACTGATTGCAGCGCGTTGATTCTTAGGGAACGTTGTTCCTAGAACACGGGTTTCACGATAAATACAAACTTCAAATACGCCATTGAGAGCTTTAATACTTTTTAAAACACTGTCCATGCCTTATCTACTATTCCATCTGGTTTTATTAAAATTGCTAGTGCCATTGGAGTAATTTCTCCACTTGTCTGCCCACACCATGTTGCGATGATTTAGGACGCGACAAAACCCCTAAAGACTGATCTGCATTCATAAATAAGCTCACATTATTGGACTGTGAACTTTTCAACATAATGCGCTGCATTTTCCCCATACCCAACGTTTCTGCGAGCACAGGGGCTAAACCGGATAAAAAAGCAATAAATTCGTTAAAGTGTTCATCCTCAATCGTGGAATACAATAAATCACCCATTGGATTGGTTAGCGTAATACCTGATACCCCCGGTACAGCACCCACTTGATCCAATAAGGCTAATAGGGTTTCATTAAGTTTAGGGGTATCCGTGGCATTATTAGCAAGCTTATTAGGTGAATCGTCAGCATGAGTCGCGGTATCATCCATTGCTATAGCATCAATCGCTATGTCATTAACGACTGGCGTTTCCGGTGCAAGGCTAATGGTTTTTACCTGCGTTACTTGCTGAATCAGGCATAACACATCACTTTTACGCCGCGCATCAACTGCAAATACTTCAGCCTGTATTCCTAATTCTTCCACCACTTGGCGCAATGCATCCAAGTTTGCACCACTACTGGACACATCCACATGCGTCACGCCAATGACGCATTGTTTATTCGGCAAATGACGTGCAAAAGCTTTGGCATAAAAGCGCAAATCCTGTAATGGATCAGCACGGCTATGGTTCAGTAGCAGAATAACGCTGTCACAGTTTTCCAGCAGAATATCCCACATGAAATCGAAACGTTCTTGCCCCGGCGTACCGTACAGGTGTACGCGCTGTCCGGTTTCCAACTTGACAGCACCGTAATCCATTGCCACGGTGGTGGTGCGTTTCCAGAGTGATACTGCATTCGTTGTCGGACGCTCCGTTTGCAATGAATTCAAGCCCACCACGGAACGCACTGCCGCACTTTTACCTGCCCCTACCGGACCGGCAAATACCACTTTGTATTTTTTCACTGCCCCACACTCCCTAAGCGACACTTACCCACTCACGCCCTGACACCGTACCACTTGGGTAGTGTAAGTTAGTTATGCACAAAAGTTGACCATTAAATCCATTACGCCATCACAATTTAATATAGATGAAAAAAAAGACAAGTTTTTAAAGAATTTGCACTGCATTGTCGGATTCATCACATCACTACTCGCATAACCAACATGCTGTCAGGGTTGCAACAAACCACCCAAAGTACTCTGGAATATAAAAATAACGGCTAAACAATAAGTTACCTGAAAAATCATCAATCTAAAACCGCTTGGCATGATTATTGGATTATCCCTTTACAAGCAAGGGAATTAGCAGGAATACGCCCATGACCGTCATGCCTCAAGCCTCCGTGCTATTACAGCCGCATTATGACTACCTCATGCGTCACCGCCGTGGTGACACTAACGAGCCATTATTAGCGCAAATGTACGCTTCGTGGCTGTGTGGGCAAGGTGCAATGCCACTGTATTTGGGGCTGAACTTAGACGTATTCCGCAGCATGATGGATTACCACTTTCCGAGTCTGCCGCAATTGTCGTTACCGACACAGGTGGCAAGCGTACAAGCGGAACGATTACCGGAATTGGACGACCTTCGCGCGTTACTGCATCAGCACCACAGTCAACCTACACCGGATGCGGGTTGGATGGTGGAAATCGTCTGTGCAGCTTGCGTGGGGAATGATCACTTATGGCAAGACTTGGGGTTATGGTCGCGCAAAGATTTATCGACACTGATGTTCGATAATTTTCAAACCTTAGCCGCGAAAAACACCCAAGACATGAAGTGGAAGAAATTCCTCTACAAGCAATTGTGCGAAGCCGAAGGAATTTACGTGTGTCGTGCGCCATCTTGCGAAGTTTGCGTGGATTACACGGTTTGTTTCAACACAACAGACTGACGGTGAAACCATGACAAGCTTCGTGACTGAACAAATATCGGACATTGTTAAGCATCCCTTCGCGCTGCAACGCGCCATTGCTGCGTATTTGGGTTTGGCAATCGGCGACGCGCTAGGGGCAACGGTGGAATTCATGACCCCCAATGAAATCCGCCATCAGTTTGCCCAGCAACACGGTACACACAGCGACATGATTGGTGGCGGCTGGCTAAGACTCAAAGCGGGTGACATCACCGACGACACTGAAATGAGCTTAGCAATGGGGCAAGCCATTATCCGGCGCGGCGGTATTGATGCCACCAGCATTGCGGAAAGCTTCAGTGCATGGATGAGCACCAAACCCAAAGACATTGGCAATACGGTACGCCGAGGCATTGTGCAATACCGCCGCACTGGGCAAACCGTGATGCCGCCGAGCGAACACGATGCCGGAAATGGCGCGTGTATGCGTTGCTTACCGCTTGCGCTGGCGACATGGAACTGGGATTGGCAAAGCGTTCAAGCCGCTTCCCGTTTGCAAGCACACATTACGCACCACAATGCGCAGTCGGATGCAGGCACAGAATGCATGATGCGCATGGTGCAACACGCCATGCAGGGCGCGACGCTGGTCGAACTGGAAAGCTTGGCACACGAACTGGTGCGGCAATTTCCAGCGTTTGAATACCGCAAAAATCGCCGCGAAAACCCCAGTGGTTACATCGTGGATACCTTACAAGCGGTGTTTCAAGCCTTATTTACGGCTACACAAACGAATTTTGAAACCGCCTTGGTGGATGTGGTGAACCGAGGTGGTGATGCGGATACCACTGGCGCGATTCTCGGTATGGTCGCGGGTGCATTATACGGGGTGGAAAGTTTCCCCCCACGTTGGCTGTATAGCCTCAAGGCCAACATTCGCACCCAATGCATTGACCAAGCACGCGCCCTTTACCAACTGGCAGAACAAGGACACACCCCATGAGACTTTCCCGCAAAGACGAACACTCGATTACCGCGATGCTGTCTCTGGCAGCACACGACCGTCATTCCTCACCCATTAGTTTGGCTGAATTGTCCGATACGTTGGGAATTTCCACCTCGTACTTGGAACACCTGTTCAGCGGCTTGCGCCGTCACGGTTTGGTCGAAGGTTTACGCGGGGTGGGTGGTGGTTATCGTTTAACACGTCCGGCTTCACAAATCAGTATTGCCGACATTTTGTACGCCACCCACGCCTTAACCGAAGACGATGCGGATGGCGCACACGATGCCAGCGATCATCGCAGCATGGAAGCGATGCAAGCTTGGGGCGAACTTACGCGCCGCATCCGCGAATTCCTCTGCGAACTCACCTTAGCGGATTTCGCTGCTAATAAACCGACCACCTTGTGGAAGCAACGCGAGAACACCGTGAGCAGTTACATTGCCACCATGTTCCCTGCACACAGCATCCGCGCGGGAATGTCAGCTTAACAACAATCGACAGCGCAAGCCCTTGTATCAAAACTGACATCCGCCAGCGAAAATCGGAAAATTTCTTTAAAAATCAACAATAAAATAGCTTGGCACAGGGTTTGCAACTTGCTTAGCAATACGCATACATAACAGGAGATAACGCCATGATCACACTGACCGATAACGCCCAAAAAGCTCTGGGTCGTTTCATTCAAGGGGCAGAAACCCCAGTCGCGGGTTTACGCATCGGTGTATCCGGTGGCGGCTGTTCTGGTTTGCAATACTCCATGAACTTGGTCGAAACCAAAGCGGAAGGTGATGTGGAAGTGCCATTTGCAGCCCTGACGGTTTTCATTGACCCTGAAAGCGCACCGAAACTCGCCGGGTTAACCGTTGACTTCATCGACAGCATCGACGGCAGCGGTTTCAAATTTGAAAACCCCAATGCAACCAATAGCTGCGGTTGCGGCAAATCCTTTGCAGCCTGATTCAGGACGGAAACGGAGCAGGAGACTCTAGCCATGTGGAATTATTCAGATAAGGTTCAAGATCATTTTTTCAACCCACGTAATGCGGGTGCAGTAAAGGATGGCAACGCCACAGGCGACGTGGGTTCACTGAGTTGCGGTGATGCCTTGCGCCTAACCTTGAAGGTCAACCCTGAAACCGAAATCATCGAAGATGCAGGTTTCCAGACTTTCGGTTGTGGTTCTGCGGTCGCGTCCAGCTCTGCCTTAACCGAAATCATCAAAGGCATGACCATTGATCAAGCCTTGAAAGTGTCCAATCAAGACATCGCCGACTTTTTGGATGGTTTACCGCCCGAAAAAATGCACTGTTCCGTGATGGGGCGCGAAGCCTTACAAGCCGCCGTCGCCAACTATCGCGGCGTGGAATGGAAAGACGACCACGAAGAAGGCGCGTTGATCTGCAAATGTTTCGCCATTGATGCGGTCATGATTGAAGAAACCATCCGCGCCAATAACTTAAGCACTCGCGAAGAAGTCACCAACTACACCAAAGCGGGTGGTGGATGTGCTGCGTGTTTTGAAGGTATTGAAGAAATCCTCAACAAAGTCATCGCCGAACGCACCGAAGCCGCCGCCGCTGCCCCCGTTGAAGAAGCGAAACCCGCCAAACCTGCTAAAGCTCCGATGACCAATTTGCAACGCCTGCGTCGCATTGAAATGACGTTGGACGCGATTCGCCCACAACTCAAAGCTGACCGTGGCGACATCGAATTGGTGGAAGTCGATTTCGACAAAAAAATCGTCTTCGTCAACCTGATTGGTGCATGTTCTGGTTGCCAATTAGCCGCAGCCACTTTAGGCGGCGTGCAACAACGCGTCATGGAAGACTTGGGCGAATTCATGCGCGTACTTCCGGCAACTGAAATGGCAAAAATGATCTAAGGAGTTAGGGTATGAGCGAAGGCATTTATCTGGATAACAACGCGACCACAATGGTATCGCCTGAAGTCGTTGAAGCCATGTTGCCGTATTTTACTGAGCAATTTGGCAACCCGTCTTCCATCCACCAATTCGGCAATAAAGTCGGTCTTGGCATTAAGAATGCCCGCAAACAGGTACAAAAACTGCTGGGTGCGGAACACGATTCCGAGATTATTTTTACCTCGTGCGGTACAGAATCCGACTCCACCGCGATTTTGTCCGCGCTGCGTTGCCAACCCGAACGCAAAGAAATCATTACCACCACGGTTGAACATCCGGCGATTCTGACCTTGTGCGAACACTTGGAAAAAGACGGTTACACCGTGCATTACCTGAAAGTCGACAACAAAGGTCGGCTGGATTTGGACGCATACGCCAGCGTACTGTCGGATAAAGTCGCGGTTGTCTCGGTGATGTGGGCAAACAATGAAACTGGCACGTATTTCCCTGTCATCGAAATGGCGGCAATGGCAAATGCAGCGGGTGTCATGTTCCACACTGACGCGGTGCAAGCCGTGGGCAAAATCCCCATGAATTTGCAAGACACCAAAATCGACATGCTGTCGGTTTCCGGTCACAAATTACACGCTCCCAAAGGCATTGGCGTGTTGTATTTGCGCCGTGGCACACGTTACCGCCCATTACTGCGCGGTGGGCATCAAGAACGTGGGCGGCGTGCGGGTACGGAAAATGCAGCTTCCATCGTTGCCCTCGGCAAAGCGGCAGACATGGCAACCGCCCACATGGAATACGAAAACGTTCAAGTGCGTGCCATGCGTGACCACCTCAAAGCGGGTTTATTGGCGGCGATTCCCAACAGCTTCGTCACGGGCGACCCCGACAACTGCTTACCGAATACGCTGAACATTGCTTTTGAATACATCGAAGGCGAAGCCATTCTGCTGATGCTCAACAAAGTTGGCATTGCGGCTTCCAGCGGCTCGGCGTGTACCTCTGGCTCGCTCGAACCATCCCACGTCATGCGAGCAATGGGCATTCCGTACACAGCAGCACACGGTACAATCCGCTTCTCACTGTCGCGTTACAACACAATGGCAGAAATGGATAAAGTCATTGCGGCTGTACCACCGATTATCGCGCAATTGCGCAAGCTCTCCCCGTATTGGGACGCGGCAAACAACGCCCCACTCGAAGAGCCAGAAAAAGCCTTCGCTCCGGCTTACGCCTAAAACGTAACCTCAGTAAAACACTCTCATTGCCATAAAGTGAAGCTCCGTGGGGATCAAACCCCCACGGCCTTTTACCCACCAGCGCGGAATCACACAGATGGACATTGCCCAAATTCAACCCGGTGACATGGTATTCGCAGCCGCCGACATCATTAGCGACGGTGCTGTCCCCGGCTATCCCGAAGGCACACTGATTGCCGCAGCAGGCACACGCGGCGTATTGATTAACACCGGACATTACGAACAATACCCCGACGACGAATTTTATCTGGTGCGCTTTGAAAGCGTCACCGGCGATTTAGGCTATCCGGTAGGATGCTGGGCGGAAGAACTCAAAACAGAATAAGAGCTTTCGTCGTCGTTAACCAATTAACAAACCTCCCACACCAGCCGTTCAAACCCCAATGCCACCACTGCGAGACAGCGTAGCCGTTGTGGTTCGCGGTACTTTTCCACCAAGACATTGCGGTAATGCTGTAATTGCTGCCGCGCTTCCTGCAAGGCTGTTTGCACCAGCGGCAAGGCGGCTAAGGTTTCCCGCTGTTGAGCACGAACTTGTTCCCCACTTAAGCCTAAATCCGCCAACGATAGGTATTTAAATTCCAATACCATATCCAATAATGCGTATTGGCGCATATTCGGACGTACAATCAGGATTAAATCGGAATAACGCCGCTGTAATGCCGTTTCCGAATCCATAATGTAATAAGTGTCATTAAATAACAGCGTCAGAAATGCCGTTTTAACGGTTAGTTCATTACTCCAACGGTAATCACGGTTATTGAATACAGCGAAATACTTGTTTTCCATAAAATCTGCCAAAGGCCGCAAATCAGCGGTTTGGTAGAACTTATCCATCAAGCGTTGCAAACTGTGCCGATCACCCGCATCAGGAAGGGCATTGCGTTTGATTTCATCAACATACAAACCACGAATCACTAAATTGGGAATATCCAATATTAACTCCCCAATTACCCCGCGCCCGCTTAAGGTTAATACCCCGAAGAAATACAGCAAGGACACCATATAATCAGGGTCGGTTTGAATATCGTGTAGCTTTTCAATGCCAAATTGATTTTCCAAACGTGCCAATGTTACTGCTTGTTGTTCATCCAAAATATTGGCAATCACGGCTTTACCAGCGGGTAAATTGGCAATGTAACGGATTTTATTGGCATCCATCGCCAGATTACCATCCAATATTTGTGGTGGAGCACTGCAATATTCTTGATAATGCCGCAAGAAATAAAATGCTAAAGTCGGGTTGTAAACCTTATCCTGAGTAACATCATAACAAAAACGATAGCCATTATAAAACTGACGCATGGTTTCTAAGGTGGTTTGCACATTATCGTTAGAATGCTGACATGCTGCACTAATGGTCGTGACTAATTGCAGCAATTCAGGTGTTGTCACGCCACACAAAACATTGAATTTAGGTTCAAGGTAAATGTGCGTAGCGACATTATAACCGCTGGTCATGTCACTCATCACTAATGGTGAAACGCCCGTAATAAATACCCGCCCTATTTTACCTTCTGAAGCATTGCCTTTAATGGATTTGAACAGGGTTTTTAAAATCCCTTCGCTTTGCACTAAATCTTCGTAACGTTGCTGATTAGGGCGCGTTTGCATTAACACTTCATTGGCAAAATTATCGTATTCGTCGATCAACAGGTAAAGTTGATGACCACTGCTTGCCACAGCACTCAATACGGACTCAAACGAAAATAAAGCATCATCCGCACGTATTGTCACTGGAAATTTCAGGTAAATCTGATAAGCCTGCACAAAACGTTCAATAGACGCATTAATGTGCCCAAACAAATGGCGGGTAATGGTGGCGGTATCACCTTGCGCCGACACTTTGGAAAAATCCCAGCGTAAAATCAGGTATTGGTTATGTTCCGGTGTCGGGTTTTGCCCAACCGCTAAATCGCCAAACAAGGCTGCAAATTCACCCTCACGGTTGAGGTCGTAATAGTTCGCCAGCGTGGACAACAACAGCGATTTACCGAAACGACGCGGACGCAGGAATACCAGTTGCTTTCCCGCCGTTTCCAACAAGGGAATATGCTGCGTGCGGTCAAGGTACAAATACCCTTCAGTACGCAAAGAGTGGAAATCGCTGTTTCCATAGGGAAAATGAATCATAATACTACTACCATCCAAACTAAGGTGATCCCCAATTTTAGCACGGCACGCAACAGGCTGGGCATCTCACGATTAACCCATCGCGACATTGCTGCGGCGTTGTTTACGCGCGATTAATTCTTGTCGCCATGTGAAATAAGCAAACAGTATCCACGAGGTATGGAATAACACCCCGCACAATACCACCACTTCACCAGAAATAGGGCCAATCGCCGCACGCTCGAACAATTCGCTCAGATAATGCAACGGCGTAGGGTGAATCGCCAATTTGCCATAGTAAGCAATCGCTTGCACCGTCATGACCCAAGCATAATTACGGCGCAAACGTCTGCCCACCGCGCGGGCAAAACTAATGTGGTAATGCGGTTTGCAATAATCATCGGCAAGCATTTGATTCCACTTATTCAAATGCACACCTTCGCCACGCAACATTGGCACGTAAAATTCACGCTCCATGTGCCGCGCACGCGCTCGCCATACGTTGAAATAACGGTAACGGTGCGCCTCAAACAACAAGAATACGCAAATTAAAAACCCCACCAAAATCAATGGCAAAGGCGACGAATCCTTCCCCGTAAACGTAATCGAAAAAGCTAATCCAGTCGTTACCACCGCCCAGTTAGTGGTGTTATCCAAGCGCGTGCGCCACACCGTCGAACGGTACACCTCACCGCGATACAAATGCGCCAACGCACCCAATTCGGCAGCAGTAAACTCCCGCGCAGGCGTTGGCTCTGCTGATGTTTGTTGATTATCCATTGTCAGTTTTTTGTGTTATCGACGTTCTGTCATTCCTCCAACACCACCATGACACAAAACGCCCCTGCTCTACTACCGCGAATGCTGCGGGAAAACACTAGCTAAGGATGCGCACCCATTTCCAGCCAAAATTAAAAAGCTGGCTTTATCCAATACCAGCGTTCTGTGCTGCCATTTAGATGGTTAATTTGTAAATCTCGCCAACCACTGGCATTTTCTGCACCTATTTGAATGGGCAAGCGTATTTGACTCCAATGTGCAATAACCTTTGCCTTTAAAGCTAAAAATGGCGTAGATGGCTCATTTTCTCGATGGGATTCATAAGCGGCTAATTGGTCTGCTGGAATCTGAATCAACCAAACTTGGCAATCTTGTTGATTACAGGTTTCAGATTTGCCTTTTAATACCAACACCTCCAAAGTTTCAGGCTTATCATCCAAGGAATAATCCATCGTTTTATCACATGCATCCAGCAATTTCTCTTGCTGTGCGTATTGACAAGCCAATAAAGCTTGCTCCTGTTTTTTCACTACATCCGTTATTCCCCCCAGAACAAACCACTTCCCTGTATGCCTACCCCAATGAATAGCTTGCCGTTGATCTGAATCCCCCTTAGTATAAATAGCTAATGCTGGTGGATGTGGTCTTAATTCTGCGTAAAACATAACACCACCGACCATACCCCAAAATAACAAACTCAACAAACCACTACTAGCACTGCCTAATTTACCTTGTCGCTTTAAATACCTACGCCAGACATAACGCGCCACAAAGTAAATCGCAAATAAACCCAACATAAAACTTATGCGTAAACTATCCGGCAAAAATAAGCCCACAATAAAGAGCGCACCACACACCCATAATGGAACGTGTAAAAGTAATTTCTTACCAAACCAATCTCTCATAAATTCTCCACCTTTATGTTTCAAGCATCACACAGGCATTGATCGTGATTTAAATGAGTTCAGCGGTTAATCGAGGCACAAATCAATAAACTCTTTGACTGTGTTTCTAAGCCGCCTATTCGGCGGTTAATAGCCAAAGCAACTTCAAGGGCGCGATACAACATTTCTAAGCCGCCTATTCGGCGGTTAATCGCTGGTACGCTTCAGCGGTCATGGTCGCTTTTTTCTAAGCCGCCTATTCGGCGGTTAATATGATTGCGCATGTTTGTAGCGTAACCGGCATTTTCTAAGCCGCCTATTCGGCGGTTAATAGAACGCCTAAAGGCGATAGCGTAGATACTAATTTCTAAGCCGCCTATTCGGCGGTTAATGTTAATCGACTCCAGCAAGATCTGCTGGAGGGTTTCTAAGCCGCCTATTCGGCGGTTAATGGTTTGGATGTGCGGACGCTGACACAAAAACATTTCTAAGCCGCCTATTCGGCGGTTAATGAACTAATCGAAGCCACCGAAGCCGCCCAAACTTTCTAAGCCGCCTATTCGGCGGTTAATGTAACGGTCAAGGTTTGCGAATCAGTTTGATGTTTCTAAGCCGCCTATTCGGCGGTTAATGTCCAAGTTACTGCACACGCTATTCGTATCCAGTTTCTAAGCCGCCTATTCGGCGGTTAATTCGGGAATAGCAAAAGCAGATGAATTATTAAATTTCTAAGCCGCCTATTCGGCGGTTAATGAGGTGAAACAGTATTTCATGTTCGACCTTTATTTCTAAGCCGCCTATTCGGCGGTTAATTCCTCATTTAGGTAGGCGTTGCAGAATGCGTATTTCTAAGCCGCCTATTCGGCGGTTAATTCTGAGAGGAAAAAACCTTTGTCTATTTTTTGTTTCTAAGCCGCCTATTCGGCGGTTAATGAAAGGCGGCTCGTTGATGGTGGTCAATCAAGTTTCTAAGCCGCCTATTCGGCGGTTAATTTTTCCCCGGCTTCGATCCAGATTTTCTGGTGTTTCTAAGCCGCCTATTCGGCGGTTAATGGTCGGCAGGGCGCACTTCCTCCTATGCTGGATTTCTAAGCCGCCTATTCGGCGGTTAATCGAAACTGATTCGTCAAATTTAACTGATGTTTTTTCTAAGCCGCCTATTCGGCGGTTAATATTTAGTTCATTTTGAACTGGCATAAAAAAAGTTTCTAAGCCGCCTATTCGGCGGTTAATCTAGATCGTATTTATCTGAATCCTCTAGAAATTTTCTAAGCCGCCTATTCGGCGGTTAATCCGTCTTTCTACGTATCGGCGCGGTAGCTGTAGTTTCTAAGCCGCCTATTCGGCGGTTAATGGGCTATCCTTGTGTGCATCACATAAAAGTCTTTTCTAAGCCGCCTATTCGGCGGTTAATAATCTGCATGAGGCAAACCACCGAAGGTTATTTTTCTAAGCCGCCTATTCGGCGGTTAATCATATATTGGATTTTATCATGCAAATTTTTAATTTCTAAGCCGCCTATTCGGCGGTTAATAGTGAAAATAAAAACGTCATAATTTACTCAATTTTCTAAGCCGCCTATTCGGCGGTTAATCATTGCGTTAGTCGTGATCCAAAAAAACATGGTTTCTAAGCCGCCTATTCGGCGGTTAATTGGGTGGTGTTAAGCGTTATCCCGAACAAAATTTTCTAAGCCGCCTATTCGGCGGTTAATTGGTTCTTTTTTGTTTAGTATTCGGAGTTCACTTTCTAAGCCGCCTATTCGGCGGTTAATGCCCTACCGGATTGGAAGTTGCGGCCAAATTGTTTCTAAGCCGCCTATTCGGCGGTTAATAATGGCGCGGGCGTGTCGACACGGTTAGCGTTGTTTCTAAGCCGCCTATTCGGCGGTTAATCCCACAACAAATACTACACGCCGAGGAACAATTTTCTAAGCCGCCTATTCGGCGGTTAATTTGGAAAAGCATTGAATCGCTTGCAAAACTGGTTTCTAAGCCGCCTATTCGGCGGTTAATAGTGCAATGTGGCGCGTTTGGAATTCGGAATATTTCTAAGCCGCCTATTCGGCGGTTAATGCAAGCCACATTCCGCGCTTTGTCGCGTTGGCTTTCTAAGCCGCCTATTCGGCGGTTAATGTCGGTTTCCAACTGTTTTGCGGTGTGGACAATTTCTAAGCCGCCTATTCGGCGGTTAATATCAGTAGCTTTTCCGTGCCGAAAATCCCAAGTTTCTAAGCCGCCTATTCGGCGGTTAATATCAAATGTAGACATGTTGGGGATTACCTGACGTTTCTAAGCCGCCTATTCGGCGGTTAATCCAAAATATCGCCATTTGCCCGTGTTTTTTCTTTTCTAAGCCGCCTATTCGGCGGTTAATAGATATTAAAGTGACAGAACCATACTTTTGTGGTTTCTAAGCCGCCTATTCGGCGGTTAATAACTGTTGGGTATCGTTGCGCAAGGTGCTGGTTTTCTAAGCCGCCTATTCGGCGGTTAATGCACATAGTCTTCGCGGCGCACATACTGAACTTTTCTAAGCCGCCTATTCGGCGGTTAATGGCGGCTTGCCATTGGTTTGATTGCCCTTGAGTTTCTAAGCCGCCTATTCGGCGGTTAATGTCTTAAAAGCGTTGTTGATTTAACCCCTTCTTTTCTAAGCCGCCTATTCGGCGGTTAATCAATATTCTTCATGCTGTTCGCGTCGATTCTTTTTCTAAGCCGCCTATTCGGCGGTTAATTCTATATAACGCTTGGCTTCACACCAACCGGTTTTCTAAGCCGCCTATTCGGCGGTTAATGAATCCCTGCCAATTGAACCATTAAAAACACTTTTCTAAGCCGCCTATTCGGCGGTTAATTCAACCCCGAATTTTTGCGGTTTTGACGGAGATTTCTAAGCCGCCTATTCGGCGGTTAATATCCGGCAAAAAGCAATACGCCATTTATTTTATTTCTAAGCCGCCTATTCGGCGGTTAATCTTCGCTTTCCGCGCCAGCCCATTTCCACTGATTTCTAAGCCGCCTATTCGGCGGTTAATAAGTCCGTGGGACAAAACAATGGGTTGCAGAATTTCTAAGCCGCCTATTCGGCGGTTAATCCACCATCCGGTATACATTCCGACTACAAACGTTTCTAAGCCGCCTATTCGGCGGTTAATGAGATGATGTCTGTTAAGAGCCTGCAAGTTAATTTCTAAGCCGCCTATTCGGCGGTTAATACGACGTTCCGCAAATCCGCGAATTATTTGCATTTCTAAGCCGCCTATTCGGCGGTTAATGGTAACGCTCATTGATGCGCTCAAACAAATCTTTTCTAAGCCGCCTATTCGGCGGTTAATAATGGATTCGATTACTAAGTGATTTCCGTCTTTTTCTAAGCCGCCTATTCGGCGGTTAATGTTATTCCGCAAAGCTCCGCTAATTCGCTAATTTTCTAAGCCGCCTATTCGGCGGTTAATATTTTTTTCTCACTCATTGAAATGATGATAGATTTCTAAGCCGCCTATTCGGCGGTTAATATTTATCTAGTGATTTACATGCTGAATGGGAGTTTCTAAGCCGCCTATTCGGCGGTTAATGCCACGGGAGAAAAGGCGGAATTTAATCGTCATTTCTAAGCCGCCTATTCGGCGGTTAATGGCGCGGCTACATCGACTGATTGAGCAGTCATTTTCTAAGCCGCCTATTCGGCGGTTAATACGATACATAGCTTTATAAAAAGTCACAAATATTTCTAAGCCGCCTATTCGGCGGTTAATATTGCGTATCACGAAGACGTGATGCATAAAGATTTCTAAGCCGCCTATTCGGCGGTTAATGGCAAGCACAAGTGGGTATCGCACGTCGTGCACTTTCTAAGCCGCCTATTCGGCGGTTAATGTGACGAATCGAATTAACTCCTCGATTGTTCTTTTCTAAGCCGCCTATTCGGCGGTTAATACTAATTTTTTTTCTTATCAATCTTATCAAAATTTCTAAGCCGCCTATTCGGCGGTTAATATATCGGGGTATTGTCAGGGTATGTGGGAACATTTCTAAGCCGCCTATTCGGCGGTTAATGATTCCGTCTTTTTAGCTGCGCTGGCGTATTTTTTCTAAGCCGCCTATTCGGCGGTTAATCATATTCTTCATGCCGTTCGAGTTGATTCTTGTTTCTAAGCCGCCTATTCGGCGGTTAATCTCGCCGTCCCTTTGGTTAAAAAAGTTCTTTTTTTCTAAGCCGCCTATTCGGCGGTTAATGCCCCTGAAGTCGTCAAGATGATCCGCGATCTTTTCTAAGCCGCCTATTCGGCGGTTAATCACACAACTCAGTGCTGTGGTTAATATCGACATTTCTAAGCCGCCTATTCGGCGGTTAATGATGTGAACTTACTCGGCTGGAGTGAATTATCTTTCTAAGCCGCCTATTCGGCGGTTAATAGTGTGGCGATTGAAGACTTGGAAAATCTGCTTTTCTAAGCCGCCTATTCGGCGGTTAATTATGACAACACCCATCGGTTCACGCGCATGGCTTTCTAAGCCGCCTATTCGGCGGTTAATGGCTAGCCGTTGATTTGTATGTATTTGACAATTTTCTAAGCCGCCTATTCGGCGGTTAATATTGTTGCCAGTCCTTACGATTTTACAGTCGTTTTCTAAGCCGCCTATTCGGCGGTTAATACAGCGACAAATGTTAGCGCAAGGCAAGTCGTTTTCTAAGCCGCCTATTCGGCGGTTAATGTGGGTAAGACATAGCAAACATCAGGACGGGCTTTTCTAAGCCGCCTATTCGGCGGTTAATGTTCCATCTTCTTCCACTAGCACACGGGTTAGTTTCTAAGCCGCCTATTCGGCGGTTAATTCTGTAACGGACATTGGCGCGAAGGCAGAGTATTTCTAAGCCGCCTATTCGGCGGTTAATCGACAGTCGAGACACCCAGTGATGATCTGTCGTTTCTAAGCCGCCTATTCGGCGGTTAATATTGCTTGGGTGGTATACCCTGATTTTGGGGTTTTCTAAGCCGCCTATTCGGCGGTTAATTGTATTTTGCTCAATCAACTGGATTGGGAGCTTTTCTAAGCCGCCTATTCGGCGGTTAATTAGCCAGATCACGGGGTTGTGTCCGTGGAGCTTTTCTAAGCCGCCTATTCGGCGGTTAATTTCCAAGCTGAAAATGGCGACGAACTGATTCTTTTCTAAGCCGCCTATTCGGCGGTTAATATTCAAATAAGATTGAATCGATTACTTCTTCTTTTCTAAGCCGCCTATTCGGCGGTTAATCCAATCGAACCACTAAAAACACTGGATATACTTTTCTAAGCCGCCTATTCGGCGGTTAATCCCCTTCTGAGAACTTCGATAGGATTGCTTCTTTTCTAAGCCGCCTATTCGGCGGTTAATATTACGACTTTACCCGCAAAATGTTGGATAAATTTTCTAAGCCGCCTATTCGGCGGTTAATTTTGCGGCATTTTCGCCTAGGCTTTTCTTGTGTTTCTAAGCCGCCTATTCGGCGGTTAATTTCATTGCCCTTGTCACGATTGACGAACAAGATTTCTAAGCCGCCTATTCGGCGGTTAATCCATGCATGGGTTATTGATGAATTGCTTTATGTTTCTAAGCCGCCTATTCGGCGGTTAATCCATGCATGGGTTATTGATGAATTGCTTTATGTTTCTAAGCCGCCTATTCGGCGGTTAATAGCTCTTTTTCTGTTCGTGCTGCTTCGATTCTTTTCTAAGCCGCCTATTCGGCGGTTAATACTGACTCTTATTCCCCCTGCAACCCTCACATGTTTCTAAGCCGCCTATTCGGCGGTTAATGATAATCGTTTTCAAGTCTTTCCGATTCTTCATTTCTAAGCCGCCTATTCGGCGGTTAATGTTAATAGCGGTGGCTAGGTAACTTTCCTGTATTTCTAAGCCGCCTATTCGGCGGTTAATGGTAATGGTGCGTGATGCGTTGCGCGATGGTCTTTCTAAGCCGCCTATTCGGCGGTTAATTGAACGATCCATGCGAGAGACCGGCATTGTACTTTCTAAGCCGCCTATTCGGCGGTTAATGCGTGGCATTACGCACCTGCCCAATACTTTTCTTTCTAAGCCGCCTATTCGGCGGTTAATGATCAAAGCGCACGCATGGTGCAACTACCCAATTTCTAAGCCGCCTATTCGGCGGTTAATCGGTATTGTTCTTGCCACTGATGCAAGGCGGTTTTCTAAGCCGCCTATTCGGCGGTTAATATTGACCCAGCCATTTACATCATTGACCTGAAATTTCTAAGCCGCCTATTCGGCGGTTAATGGGGTGATGAATTTAACTCGATCATGGAGAACTTTCTAAGCCGCCTATTCGGCGGTTAATGCGAATCATTAATTGGTTGCGAATGGTTGTAGTTTCTAAGCCGCCTATTCGGCGGTTAATCTTGCCAAAAATGCTATAAATCACATTCTATCAGTAACTTGCAGCATTTTCGAGTGCGTACCCTTCGTTTTTCTATTGTTAAAGAGCTTTACTGCAAAATCAATAAGTTAGGTTTTCCGCAAAAAATCGAAGGGTGCGAAAACCTTGCACTGCAAGCATAGCCCACACCACCGTACCGTTCAATGCTTTAAACATGCTTCTTGGTTTTGCGCGTGGCGATGGCTTCGAGCGGGTTATCCGGCCACGGGTGTTTGGGGTAGCGTCCTTTCATGTCTTTTTTGACATCGTGGTAGGAGGTGCGCCAAAAGCCTGCAAGGTCTTGGGTAATCTGTAAGGGTCGTCCGGCGGGGGATAGCAAATGCACGAGCAGCGCGACTTTGCCATTGGCGATGATGGGGTTTGAAACAGTTACCATAACACCTATGCAAACCTACCTAATATTATCCATTTTGGATAGGTTGTAAAAAGCGTTGCCGTTTGTCAGTCAATAACAGCAGTAAAAACACCGCCGATTAGACAAGTATCACGCTGTACAGCATCCTTTTGATCATGATCATCAGCCATAAAATCCGCCTCAATCCAAGCAGCAAACAAGCGACTTACCTTGCGAAAGCCGCAGGAAGACGACAACAGCCAACCCAAACCCAACCAAATAAGCTTACGCCGCCAGCTAAACGCCATCAAACGTGAACAATTCCCGTGGATGCTGGCAGTCACCAAAAACGCCCCACAAATGGCGATTATCCAACTGGGGATTGCGTTCAACAACTTCTTTGCTGGACGTGCCAAGTACCCGAAATTCAAAAAGAAAGGCAAAAGCCGCGACAGTTTCACCCTCACCAATGACCAATTTGCTATCGACGGTTGCCGCATTCGCATTCCTAATCTGGGGTTAGTGCGAATGCAGGAAACGTTACGCTTTTTCGGCAAAATTCTTTCTGCCACGATTTCCCGCACTGCTGATCAGTGGTTCGCCAGTATCACCGTGGACACGGATCAAAATCACCTTCCACTTGCCGAAAACCAAGGCACAGTAGGGGTGGATTTGGGCGTGTCTGCACTGGCAACCCTGTCAACGGGGGAAAAAGTGACAGGGGCAAAGCCACATAACGCCTTGCTTTCCCGCCTAAAACGGCTCTCGCGCAGCTTGTCGCGCAAGGTCAAAGGCAGTGCTAACCACCACAAGGCAAAACAGAAGTTGGCGAAACTTCATGCGCGTATCGCCAACATCCGCAAGGATTCTTTGCATAAACTTACCACGGATTTGACGCGCTCAGCGACATGGGTTTCTTTGAGTTTCGCCGTCAGTTGGAATACAAGGCGGCAATGCGGGGCGGTGTGGTGGTGATTGCTGACCGCTTTTTTGCCTCCAGCAAGACCTGTTCAGCGTGTGGTGAAAAGGCGGAAAAACTCCCGCTGTCCATCAGGTCGTGGGAATGCCCGACCTGTGGCGTAAACCATGATCGGGATGTGAATGCGGCTATTAACTTAGCCAACTACGCCGTGAGTTACACGGTGTCTGCCTGTGGAGGGGAAGGCTCTGGGGTAGGTTTGAAGTAACGGTCGGTTCGCCACCACTGAGAATGATCTCGTCTGGCACGATGTTGGCTGCTGCCAGCGTATCCAGAATGTGCTGGATGGTGTTCAGACGCAGCAAGGACGCGCCTTGTTTGCCCTGACCTTCGTTGTGGCAGTAAGCACAGGTCGCGGTGCAACGGCTGGTCAGCAGGAAACGGATTTTCAATGCCATGCGAGTGTTCCTCATTGGTTATAACGGGTTTTGGTTAAGGTTAACGTTACGCAAGGTGTGGGCAGCCCGCAGACTGCCCGTGTGTTGGTGTGCGACCCTATTTGGTATCGCACTGGCATTTGTGGTTGAGGATGGTGGTGGTCACGGCGATGGCGACGGGAACGAGGATGTCGATGAGCGCGGGTGCAGCGATCAGTGGCAGCATGGTGTTTCTCCTGTTGGGTGGTGGATTAGCGTTTGTTGTCGAGTTGGTTTTGCAGGTCGTCGATGCGTTGGCTGTCATGCACGCTTTTGGCTGCCAAAGCAGCGACGACGAGGGGAATGAGGACTGGCAGCATGGTGTTTCTCCTGTTTTGCTGACGAATTAGCGTTTGATGATGTCGATGATGATTTTCACGATGGTGCAGACCGGATCAGGCTGGCAGGTCGGTGGTAGTTTGAACATGGCGTTTTCCTCGTGTTGTGATGTGCGTAAGTTACTGGCTTTGGTCTTAAGTTGTTGGTTTGGCAAGGTTGCGAATGCGTGCTCCCTTGCCGTGTTGTGGGTCGCGCCTTACCAGCGCAGGATGATGTCCCACAGGCTGGGCACGGGGTCGCATGGCAGTTGCAGTGGGAACGGGCTGTCAGGGGTGATGATGCTATTCATGGGGTTGTCCTCATCAGTGGTTTCGATGAGGACAGTTTATGAGGTTTCGGCTGGTTAGTCTGAGATCACAAGTTTGTGAAATTTTGGTAGTGGATTAAGGCAGAATATCGAGCGTAATGTCTTTTGCCTTCAGTCCGTTTGGCAAACAGTATTCAACATAACCTGAAGATTCTTGGGTTTGAATCAGGTAGTGTTTTGCAGCTTGTTTGAGTGAGTTTTTCAGTACTTTATTGCAATGGCTAATGTGAGGACGCAAGTAATCTGCTGTCATGCCTTTTTTAAAGGCTTTTTCCATTTTATCAATACCCTTAATTCCATAAAGGCGTTCATACATTGCCAGTAACTCAGTCGCATAAGTTTCATCTGGTTCATCACCGCAAAAACGCAACGGTGGTTCTTCATTTTTGTGACGTTCCAATAGCCAAGCATAAACCGCTAAACGTGTTGGCTTAGGGTCTTGTACTTCAATACCACCACAATGCCAGCTTTGTTGGTTTAACTTCACCGTTGTGGGCGCGAATTGTTGTTGTACCAACGCAATTGCCTGATTAAAAGTGTGTTTGCCTTGTGTTAATTCCTCCGCAAATCCTAAACCATCGCGTAAGCGCACGAATGGTACATTGGCCAACATGATTTCAATGGTTTCATGAGGCTGGGGATAAAAAAAGTTACGGCTAATTAAGCTTTCATCAACTAACACATGTGAAAGACGATCTTGCATTCGTCCATACAGTGACATGGCATAGCCCATGTAATAACTCATGGTTTTGCGCCCACCTGCAATCGAAACATGCAGGCTGCAATCTGAGTCTTGTGTTAGTTCCCGCACTTTGGTGGTAATAAAGTCTGCCGCCGCTTCGTTATCGGATGCGGTAGTAATGTCAGATAAGTATTCACCTTGGGCATTGGTAATACGGTGAATATGGCTATTATCAAACGCGGGCATGGGAATGCCATAAGTTTCACACAATTGTTTAAGTCGTTGTTCTTCAATCAAGGCGTTATGGCTGGCTTCATGCCCAAACTTACCTGATGTGGTGATGATGTGAATTTCCGTGGGCAAGTACGCGGGTATGCTGGTTTGTGTAAGCGCATAGAGCGTTTCAGTAACAATAGCAGGTGAACCGCCAGCAACTGCCAGTAAAACACGGCGGTTAAAAGCTTCGGGTTTGGTTTTCGTGGTCATGCGTGATACCTTATTATGGGGCTTTGCCGAGCGTGCGCCAGTTTTTAATAAAGTCGCCCAATGTTGCTTTTAAATTCTGTTCGCTTTGTAAAACTTTGGCGGATTCTTGTCGCCAACCTTTTACACCGTGCGCCATGCCATTGCGAATATCGCTTAACCGCGCAAAACGCCCATCGGCTTTTTGCATGGCTTTACGATTATCTTCGCGCAGTTCATTGAATTCGTTTTGTTGGTGATCGGGCATGGCAGCACTTAAACACGCCTCTTGGGTAAAAATGCTGGATCGTAAATAATCGCCTTTATCGTAATAAGCTTTTGCGAGGTCACTTTCCCAATCAGCACGATGGGGGGATTTCCACCACGATAAGCGTTTTTGTAATTCCTCACCGAATAAGCGTAAGAATGCACTATTGCGCCGTCCTAATGCTGTTTTCAAACCACTGAGTTTTTCTTTGGCTTTAACAACATTGGTTGTTCGTTCAAAGAACGCTGCTTCACGCAAGGTATTGCATTCTGGCTCACTCCAACCTTCTTGCGGCAGTAATTCAGCAAATGGCGCGTAATTACCGCTGGCATCATAAGCCGCAAACGCACGAATCCAATCCATCGTTTGCAGTAAACCGCGCAAATCTAAAACAGGGGTGATGCCTTGCTCGGTCATTTCCAAAGCCCCGTAATACAAGCCATGTACTTTGACTTGTTTAACCCGCTCAAGGTAATGCGCCGCCACCAACCCCAACATGGGCAAATGGCGAAAGCCGTGCGTAACATCCAAAACGACATCCTGTCCTTGTTGAACAGCGTCCGCAATGGTTGCCAAAATGCCCACCTGTTCAACCGTATCACGCGCATAAGGGATAATGCGCATTTCCACCGCACACCCCAAATGCTTTTCAATTAACGGGGTGAATTCGCCTAAGACTGCTGCGGTAACAGCATTAGCCTTGGCTAATTCCATTAAATGCAGCCGTGCCTCTTCCTGTTGCCCATCTTCAGCATGAGCCTCAATCAACACATCCCACATACTGCCAGACGTTCCTAATAACAATACTTTAGCTGGATTCAGGTGTCGTGTTAAGGCAAAGCCGAAATAGGCAGTCGGGTAAGTTTGCTGGTCGATTTTGTAATTCGCTTGACGATAGCCCTTAATCGGGTCAGCGGTATTTTTGCCTAAAAAACTGATGAGAAGCGGTGAGCTCATGGAAACTGCCTTGGCTTGGTGTAGAAAACAGCAGTCTAAAATAAGAAAAAATAATTAGCGACAATGACAAGCTTGTCAAATCCTGAACTCACCTCGCCGTTCCCCCCATCCCCAGCCCTTCCCCCGCAAGGGGTGAAGGGTGCGAAGATGCGGGATTTACATGATTTTACCTAAATTTTTGGTGAAAATCCTATCTCTTAGCCCCTTCACCCCTTGCGGGGGAAGGGGTTGGGGATGGGGGGGAAATTCGGAGTGAAGCGATACATTCAATTACCCAACTTGTGTAGATACCTGTGCCCCTTGTGGGGGAAGGGTCGGGGATGGGGAAAGACGATGCTCTTTTAAACAGGGCAGGCATTCAAACCAACGAGCACCATGACGACGAGAATGACGGTAGGTCTTAATCCCTTTTAAGTCAGGGCGGTATTCAAACGCGAAATGGATCGGGAAGGCTTTATCGGAAACGATGTCTTAATCCCTTTTAAGTCAGGGCGGTATTCAAACGAAGCTGACTTCCAAGAAGTTGATTTCTTGGGTCTTAATCCCTTTTAAGTCAGGGCGGTATTCAAACTCTTCTCGACCATTGAAGCGGGCGATGTAGTGATGTCTTAATCCCTTTTAAGTCAGGGCGGTATTCAAACAAACTTATCCGCGAAATGGAGCAAGTCGAGAAGTCTTAATCCCTTTTAAGTCAGGGCGGTATTCAAACCGGTTCGCGCCGTCAAGTCGAGCGCAAGCTCGACGTCTTAATCCCTTTTAAGTCAGGGCGGTATTCAAACCGTCAACGCCCGCGTTGCGGGCGATAACATGGATCGTCTTAATCCCTTTTAAGTCAGGGCGGTATTCAAACGAGGTGCAGGTGTTGTGGACTACAGCGATGCAGGGTCTTAATCCCTTTTAAGTCAGGGCGGTATTCAAACGATATGACTTTCAAGTTACGCTACTACAGAAGGTCTTAATCCCTTTTAAGTCAGGGCGGTATTCAAACCGCGGATTCGAAACAGCCAACACCCTGCAACGTATGTCTTAATCCCTTTTAAGTCAGGGCGGTATTCAAACACATGGTAGTTTCTTTAGCCAACATCACAGGCATTGTGTCTTAATCCCTTTTAAGTCAGGGCGGTATTCAAACCATTTTGGTATTCCGGTAACACCAAAATTCTCAGACGTCTTAATCCCTTTTAAGTCAGGGCGGTATTCAAACTGTCGATCTCGAAATATTGGGTAATCTCTTCTTAGGTCTTAATCCCTTTTAAGTCAGGGCGGTATTCAAACGTTGGCCTGTTCAAAAGGTGCAGAATATCACCATCTGTCTTAATCCCTTTTAAGTCAGGGCGGTATTCAAACGGGGTTGGTATTTTAACAAAAACCCCAACCGACGGTCTTAATCCCTTTTAAGTCAGGGCGGTATTCAAACGAAGAAAAAACCAAGCATTACGCCCAGTGGGCGACAGTCTTAATCCCTTTTAAGTCAGGGCGGTATTCAAACGATGAGGTGATTAACAAGTATTCCAGAGTGTTAGGTCTTAATCCCTTTTAAGTCAGGGCGGTATTCAAACCGCCTAATAATAGCGACGACGTTGATGAGGCTATTGTCTTAATCCCTTTTAAGTCAGGGCGGTATTCAAACCTAATAAACGCATATTTACGTTCGCACTCAACGGTCTTAATCCCTTTTAAGTCAGGGCGGTATTCAAACCCGCATCTCCGCGGTAAGGAACTGACAGTGAGCGTCTTAATCCCTTTTAAGTCAGGGCGGTATTCAAACGCTGTGGACCTCGAACAGGTGAAGAACCATCATTGTCTTAATCCCTTTTAAGTCAGGGCGGTATTCAAACAGGCCATCTAAATCAATCAACTGAATCCAATGGTCTTAATCCCTTTTAAGTCAGGGCGGTATTCAAACACTATATTTGAGCGGAGAGATCCGCCTGGAGTCAGTCTTAATCCCTTTTAAGTCAGGGCGGTATTCAAACCTGCAATATGAGATCAGATGCTCCGTGCATACTTCGGTCTTAATCCCTTTTAAGTCAGGGCGGTATTCAAACTCTGACGACGTAACTTCCGAGCCGGAATTCTACGGTCTTAATCCCTTTTAAGTCAGGGCGGTATTCAAACCCCGCCGTTCGTCGGAAACGGTTTCGTTTCAGTAACTTAGGCTGCCTAATTTTTCATATCAA
>JBDKID010000008.1:0-130637 GCA_039797295.1 Pseudomonadota bacterium
ACCGCCACGCATGGCGGCTTTGTATTCCAGTTGCCGCCGGAACTCAAAGAAACCCATGTCGCTGATGGCACGGGACAAATGGCGGTTTTTCACCATGCCGGACACGTTCAAATCTTCAATGCCGATGGTGTAGAATCGGTGCGCCAAATCCGTGGTGAGCTTGTGCAGGGCATCCTGACGGATGTTGGCTATCCGTGAATGGAGCTTTGCCAGTTTTTGCTTCGCCTTGTGGCGGTTAGCACTGCCTTTGACCTTGCGCGACAGGCTGCGCGAGAGCCGTTTCAGACGGGAAAGTAGGGCTTTGTGTGGCTTCGCCCCTGCCACTTTTTCCCCTGTTGAGAGCGTTACCAGTGTAGATACGCCCAAATCCACTCCCACCACGTCTTGGTTTTCAGCGCAGGGTAAGTGATTTGAATCGGTGTCCACGGTGATGCTGACGAACCACTGGTCAGCGGTGCGGGAAACCGTAGCAGAGAGGATTTTGCCGGAAAAGCGTAACGTTTCCCGCATTCGCACTAACCCCAAATTAGGAATGCGGATGCGGCACCCGTCAAGGCTGAACTGGTCATTAGTCAGGGTGAAACTATCGCGGCTTTTGCCTTTCTTTTTGAATTGTGGGTACTTCGCACGTCCGGCAAAGAAAAGGATGCCGTACAGCATGATATTTGTCTAATCGGCGGTGTTTTTACTGCTGTTATTGACTGACAAACGGCAACGCTTTTTACAATCTATCCAAAATGGATAATATTGGATAGGTTTGAATAGGTTTTATGGTAACTGTTTCAAACCCTTGCATTTACGCCGTCGCCATTGCCTGATTACATGCCAACGCCATAACAACAGCAAACCGTAATACCCCAGTAAAGCGGAAAGACTCGCCAATACCAATGTACCTAATGCCAAGGGTTGCCATATGTGCGGCAGCCCATGCGTTATCCAATGCAAGCTCGCTTCAAATTTAAACGCACGAAAATGCCCCCCTAGTAACTCCTTACCGAGCCAGTAGTCAAAATAATACATCGGCCCCATCGTGAAGGGGTTGTTGATGAAGGCTGTCAGAATCGCAATCGGCAAATTAGCCCGCCAAAAAACCACAGCAGTCGCCACCATCAGCACATGAAATGGCAATGGCAACCACATGACAAATAGCCCAATCGCTAACGCGCGCGATAACGTGCGCCGATTCAAGTGCCACAAACACGTCAGGTTCAAGGTATCGCCAAGAAACTGTAAATGCTTATTTGACTTGAAGGTTTCAGGACTGGGGGTAATCCTACGAAAGAATTTTTTTGGCATTGAGTCTGCGTAATAACCAAAAACAAAACGCCATTATCTACCGCTTTTGTTACATCCGCACCCTTTTAGTGAGCAAAAGCATCAGAATAAGTGCAAAAGATAATAACTAAAACTTAACAATGCGATGGGGTGTCTCAAAAAAGCCACTTTGTTGCTAACTTGTACAAACTCAAGACAGTTTCTGCGTGCCAATTGCGTCACTATTCAGCTAGAATGGGCAGCTTCGCAGGTAGTCGATCAGATAAACCGACAGAATAGAGCAAATGAAATAAGCCGATGGAAATTGCCAACACATTTAAAAATCAGGTCATTCAACAACTTAGCGAAGTGCTCCCCGCTGACGCTATTCTATCCAACAAGGAAGACTTACGACCTTATGAATGTGATGGTTTAACCGCCTACCAACGTTTACCGTTAGCGGTGGTATTGCCTACACACACCGAACAAATTCAGCAAATTGTGCAAGTGTGCCGCCGTTTTGGTGTACCCATTGTCGCACGCGGTGCGGGCACAGGCTTATCCGGTGGCGCACTGCCGCACGAAGATGGCATTATCCTCAGCCTTGCACGCCTGAACCGTATTCTGGAAATTGACACGCAGAATCTGCAAGCCCGCGTGCAACCCGGCGTGCGTAATTTAGCCATTAGCCAAGCGGTAGATGCTTACGGTTTGTTCTACGCTCCCGACCCATCCTCACAAGTTGCTTGCACGATTGGCGGCAATGTGGCGGAAAATGCCGGCGGTGTGCATTGCCTTAAATACGGTTTGACAATCCATAACCTGATTCAAATCAAAGTTGTCACCATCGAAGGTGAATTACTCACCATCGGCTCAGATACATTAGACACTTCAGCGGGTTGCGACTTACTCAGCATCATGACCGGTTCAGAAGGAATGCTCGGCATTGTGGTGGAAGTCGTGGTCAAACTCACGGTAAAACCCGAAACCATTCAAGTACTGATGGCAGCGTTTGATAGCTTAACTAATGCCGGTGAAGCGGTAGCCGCCATCATTAGTGCGGGCATTATTCCCGCCGGATTGGAGATGATGGATAACCCCGCGATTCGAGCTGCGGAAGCCTTTGCGAATGCCGGATACCCCACCCAAGCCGCTGCCATTTTACTGTGCGAATTGGATGGCTCGGAATTGGACGTGGCAGAACAAACAGAACGAGTCAATGCCATCCTCAAAAAATACCGCGCCAGTCATGTACATGTTGCGAAAACTGCCAGCGAACGGGCGAAATTATGGGCAGGGCGCAAATCAGCATTCCCAGCCGTGGGACGCATTTCCCCCGATTATTACTGCATGGATGGCACGATTCCACGCAAACACCTCGCTGAAGTCTTACAGCATATCAGTGAGTTAGCTGCCCATTATGAATTGCGGGTAGCGAATGTTTTTCATGCTGGTGATGGCAACTTGCATCCGCTGATTTTGTACGATGCCAATCGTCCCGGCGAATTAGAAAAAGCTGAACGTTTTGGTGCCGATATTTTGGCGTTATGTGTTAAAGTCGGAGGCTCAATTACGGGTGAACACGGCGTGGGATATGAAAAACTCGACTCCATGTGTGTACAGTTTGGCACAGCGGAATTGGAAATTTTTCATGCTATCAAACACGCTTTCGACCCGAATGCATTACTGAATCCCGGAAAAGCTGTACCAACTTTGCACCGTTGCGCAGAACTTGGCGCAATGCATGTGCATCATGGTCAACTTTCCCACCCAGAACTTCCAAGGTTTTAAGCTGATCCTGACATGATCGCAGATAATGACATAACCTCCGCACTACAAGGGCAAGTAGTCAACAGTATTGAAAGCCAACAACCACTGAAAATCATCGGCGGTGGTAGCAAAGCTTTTTACGGCAATGAAACACAAGGTTTGCCGCTGCACCTTGCCTCGCATACTGGCATTGTGGCTTATGAACCCTCCGAATTGGTTGTCACCGTGCGGGCAGGCACACGCACGCATGAACTTGAAGCCTTACTCGCGCAACAAGGGCAAATGCTCGCTTTTGAGCCACCCTGCTTCAGCGAACGTTCGACCATCGGTGGTGCAGTAGCATCGGGTTTAGCAGGCCCTGCACGGCTGTGGCGTGGTACGGTGCGTGACCACGTATTAGGTACGAAAATCGTCACTGGTCATGGCAAAGTTGCCCAATTCGGCGGGCAAGTCATGAAGAATGTTGCAGGATACGATGTTTCGCGCTTAATGGCGGGTTCACTCGGCACATTGGGCGTTTTGCTGGAAGTGTCGCTCAAAGTCATCCCCAAACCGAATACGGATGTAACCCTCGCGTTGGATATGCCGGATCGTGATGCTTATGAATTGGTCACAACCATGCGCCATTCCACCCTACCGCTGAGTGCGACGTGCTATTTCGACGGCTGTTTATACTTACGCTTAAGCGGCGGGTATGAACAAGTACAAGCCGCTAAGAATAAGGTCGGCGGCGAACTGCTGGACATGCCAGATCAATTTTGGCTGGCGGTGCGTAATCAAACTCACGAATTCTTCCAACAATACGACCGTCCGTTATGGCGATTATCCTTCCCCCCTGCGACCAGCATTATGAGTCGTTTGGAAGGTAACTCCATGATTGAATGGGGTGGAGCACAACGCTGGGTGTATACCAATATTCCAGTCAACCTTATCCGTAATATTGCCGACAAGGGGAAAGGTCATGCTACGCTCTATCGCGGAAGATTACCGGGTGTAAACCCCTTCCAGCCACTACCGGAAGCCATGCGCACCATTCAACAACGTCTGAAACAAGCAATGGATCCGCACGGTATTTTTAACCCCGGACGTATGTACAAAGACTGGTAATGCAAACCCAAATACTCAAAGCCCTGCGCCAAACCGCCGACGGACAAGTCGCTGAAACCATTCTGCGCAAATGCGTACACTGTGGTTTCTGCAATTACACTTGCCCGACCTATTTACTGTCGGGTGATGAAAATGAAGGCCCGCGTGGGCGTATCTACCTGATTAAACAATTGATGGAAGGGCAACTCGACAACACCCCTGACAGTGGCAAACGAACCTTAGAACACCTTGACCACTGCTTACTGTGTCGCGCTTGTGAAACCACTTGCCCTTCGGGGGTCGAATACAGCAAATTGCTGGACATTGGGCGACACCTTGCGGAACAACATGCGGGACGTGATCGCAAAGATCAAACCATGCGCCAAAGTTTGCGCAAATATTTACCGAAACCGCAAGTATTGGGTCTAGGCATTAAACTCGGTCGTGCGTTTAAGCCGCTATTACCGAAAAAACTCTCCGAGAAAATTCCGAGCAAACGCCCCACTGGTGAATGGCCTGCTCCACGTCATGCACGGCGCATGTTGGTGTTGGAAGGTTGTGCGCAATCCACCCTCGCACCCGACATTAATGCTGCCACCGCACGGGTATTGGACAAATTGGGCATTAGCTTGATCACTGCCAATAACGCCGGTTGCTGCGGGGCAGTCAGTCAGCATTTAGGCGCACCGGAAGAAGCCCAAGATTACATGCGCCGCAATATTGATGCGTGGTGGCCATTGCTATCCAGCCAAAATGTGGAAGCGATTATCACCACCGCCAGTGGCTGCGGCGTAACGGTTAAAGAATACAACCACTATTTACGCAATGACCCCGAATACTCAGTAAAAGCCGAACGCATTGCGCATTTGAGTAAAGACATTGCCGAAATCATTAGCCAAGAAGAATACCAACGGCTTGCGCCTGCCAAAAGTACGCGCGTGGCATGGCATCCACCTTGTTCCTTACAACACGGTCAAAAAGTACGCGGCGTGGTGGAAAACATCCTGACGGATTGTGGTTTTGTGTTAGTGCCAATAGAAGATGAACATTTATGCTGTGGTTCGGCTGGAACATACTCATTGTTACAACCCGAACTGTCGCAACAATTGCGCAGCAACAAACTGAATAACTTAACAAAACACCCATCCGCTTGCATTGTTACGGCCAATATTGGTTGCCAAACACACCTGCAAGAAGCCACTGAACACCCGGTAATGCACTGGATTCATCTACTAGATAAACCATTTTAATTTAAACAGACTGGCATTTATTGCACGTTTCTCTATACTCCATAGGAACGAGACGTTTTTGATCCCCGAGATCAGGATGATGTCGGTGAAGTGATACCTTAACGAGGGTATCATTGGGAAGGGGAAGCCCCGCTAAGGCGGGGCTTTTTTTGTGCATATTGAGGTGTTAGTTTGCAACCTAATCCCTGTCTTGATTGTGGCGCGTGTTGTGCCAGTTTTCGCGTCCCATTTCATTGGTCGGAAACCGACCCCAGTTTAGGTGGTATCACCCCCGCCGCGTTGACGACCCCGATTTCGCCGTATTTTGTTGCCATGCGTGGTACAGAAGGCACAAAACCGCATTGCATCGCGCTTGAAGGCACAGTTGGGCAACACGTTTCCTGCACTATTTACGCGCAACGCTCCTCAACTTGTCGTGATTTCCATGCATCATGGGAAGATGGTGAACACAATCCGATCTGCGATAAGGCCCGACAGAATTATGGTTTACCGCCACTTCCACCGCCGACGAATGCTCAGTTAACCCCCACAAAATCCCCCTGACGTGCTATATTCGCGCCGTTAAAACAGGATGGCTAACATGACAGACCTAACCCCATTACCCAGCCACAATGGACGCTTTGCTTGGCTTGCTTCCACAGGTTTTCGCCTGTTCACCGTCGCATGTGTCGCAATTTTACTATTGATTCCATTATTAGCAGTCAGGTATGTGGTAAAAATCCGTGCCGCAGACGATTTACAACAAATACAAAGTGTGGCGCAGACATGGGGAACACAACAAACCGTCATTGGCCCTATTCTCGTGCTCCCGTACATCGAACATTTAACCAGCATCGGCACGGTAACGGATGCGAATGGGGAAAATCGTGTAGCCAGTAAAGACATTTACAATGATCATACCGCGCTACTGTTACCACAAAACTTGGATATTCGTGCGGATATTAAGCCGGAACAACATGCTGTTACCGATAAAACCACCCAAGCTTTGGTTTACCAAGCGAATCTCAGCATTAGTGGCACATTCGATCACGAAGCTTTATTGAAAGCGGGTAAAGGCGAGCGTAAAGCGCAGTGGGATAAAGCTTTTGTGGCTATTGGCATTAGTGACACCAAAGCGATTGACGAGAATGCAGCATTGACATGGGATGCGGCACATTTATCCCTGACTCCCGGCACGCAGTTACCCGAATTGCTGAACGGTGGCGTACACGTACCATTACTGACTAATGCCAGCAATGCCAATAAACACGAATTCAAGCTAACCATGAACTTGCGGGGCAGCAATAGCCTACTGTTCGCCCCCGTAGGCGAAGCCAGCAAAATGCGCCTGACTTCAACGTGGATGCAACCGCAATTTCTGGGCAATATTCTGCCAGATAAACAAACGATTACGGATCAAGGCTTCAATGCAGAATGGAAAATTTCACCATTAGCGCGCGATTACCCTCAAGGCTGGGACGCTGATGATAAGACGAAACCCAACCTCGCGCAGTTGACTGTCGGTGTGGAGTTAATACCGTTATCATCACTGTATCAAAACATCTTAAAACTGTTGCCTTATAGCGTACTCGCACTGGCAATGATTTTTCTCAGCCTGCTGGCATTTGATAGCAAACGCACCAGAGCACGTCTCAACGCCTTACAATACGGCGTGTTAGGCACATTGTTCGCCCTGTTCTACTTGTTATTGATGACGTTAGGTGAGCAATTAGCGTTCTTACATGCCTATGCAGCGGCAGCAACGGTTACAGTAGTGCTAATGACTATTTATTTGGCTTGGCTGCTTAAACGTGGTTGGCAAACTTTGAGTTTGTTTAGCTTATTGACGCTATTTTATGCAGGATTGTATGCTTTACTGATTTACCCGCAATTCGCACTGATGAGCGTTGTCGGCATTTGCACTTTCTTAGTGATATTGCTGATGTACATCAGTTACCAAGCCAGCCAACATGCTTACGCCATCCGCTATTAATGCTTTGATGGAAAGCGCGATGCCACGTTTAGTCTTGAAGACGTGGCATTTACACACATTGCCATCAATCAATTAACGTTTCCGTCCTGAACGTTGCCCACGTTGCTGACCGTGATGCGGTACGTATTCACGCTTTACCCGTTGCGGCCGCTGCAATTCAGTGGCTAATACGTCATCGGTAATTTTGCGCACTGGAATGGTTTTACCCGTATAAGCCTCAATATCTGGCAGGTAAAACGCAGTATCTTCACATGCAAAACTGTGCGCTTCACCTGATGCACCCGCACGCGCAGTCCGACCAATACGGTGGACGTAATCTTCGGCTAATTGTGGTAAATCGAAGTTGAAAACATGGGTAACATCAGGAATGTGTAAACCTCGCGCTGCCACATCGGTCGCAATCAACACTTGGAACTTACCCGTCTCAAATTCTTTGAGCAAACGTTCACGTTTATTTTGGCGTACATCACCGGAAATCAGCTCAACCAGAACCCCATTACCACGCAAGTAATTTTCGATCTTTTCCGCAACGTGCTTGGTATTGACGAACACAATCGCCCGCGCTGGATTCAGCTTACGCATTAAGCCGATTAACAGCGGTACTTTTTCCTCATTGGCAGGAAAATAAACACATTCTGTAATATTATCCGCGCGTACTGATTCGGTTTCGACCTGTACCTTTTGCGGGTTATTCATGTGTTCATAAGCTAATTCCAACACACGATGCGATAGCGTGGCAGAAAACAGCATATTCAGGCGTTGGGTCGGTGGTGGTAATTTACGCATTAGGTAACGCACATCTTGAATGAAACCCATATCAAACATACGGTCAGCTTCATCCAATACCAAAGCCTGCACTTGTTTTAGGCTGAAAACCTGTTGTTTCCAGTAATCAATAATACGCCCCGGCGTACCAATTAATACATCGACAGGTGCTTCAAATTGTCGCCGTTGTTTTTCATACCCTGCCCCACCATAAACCAATACGGTGCGCAAAGCGGTATGTTTGCCGAGAACTTCAGCATCTCGTGCAATTTGAATGGCTAATTCGCGCGTAGGTGCTAGAATCAGACAGCGCACTGTTCCAGCATTCGCATCAGGCAGAGGATTTTGCAGCAAATGCTGAAAAACAGCGACGAGAAAAGCCCCTGTTTTACCAGTGCCTGTTTGTGCTTGCCCCGCAACGTCTTGACCAGACAACGCTAAGGGCAGCGTTTGGGCTTGAATGCGCGAACACTGTGCAAAACCTGCTTCACGGATAGAAGCCAACAGACGCTCGTCCAAAGCAAAGGAATCAAAGCGCGTATCACTTAAGTAGAAATTTTCCATTGTTAAAGCATATCATAATGCCAGATCATAACGTGCAAAAATCCCAACTCGCTCACCAAGTCATTCAGCTTCGTGACCTTCGTGGCTTATTCAATAAATTATCTGATTATCATAAAAATATGACATAGTAGGGTCACGCTACTATAGATAATCCGATAACATGTTGTGATTACCCTCGTGAAAGTTATTTGAAAAGTCGGCGACTTCCCTTATTATTCGTTGCCTTCTTTGCGTATCTATTAAATTTTGTTGACATTAACACGCTACCGGAGGCGTTAAATGAGTACAACAGCCGTACTGGCACAGCACCTTGCAAATACACTGGGTCTGGACAAGTTGCAAAATATCCACTGGAATCAATCTACCCCTGTTCTTTATGAACAGGCACTAAACCGTAACGAAGGCAAGATCAGTGCAGATGGTGTGTTCGTAGCTTATACCGGCTCATTTACCGGTCGTGCTCCTAACGACAAATTCATTGTTGATGATGCAGGCAGCCACGATAAAGTTTGGTGGGGCAAAGTCAATAAAAGCATGAGCGAAGCCAGCTTCGACCGTATTTTAGGCGACGCGCTGCAATTCCTCGAAGGCAAAGAAGTTTTCGTGCAAGACTTATTAGCTGGTGCTAGCGAAGTTGATGAACTGCCTGTGCGGATTATCACCCAATACGCTTGGCACGCGATGTTTGCCCGCAATATGTTCATTCGCCCTGATGACTTAGGTCGTAAACTGGACGTTGCTGAACCCAAATTCACCGTTATCCACGTACCAGATATGCAGGCTGATCCAGAAGCACATGGCACTAATTCTGGCGCATTCGTACTGCTGAACTTAAGCCGTGGTATTGTATTAATCGGTGGTACACACTACGCAGGTGAGATCAAAAAATCCATTTTCTCCATCCTGAACTACTTGTTACCGCAACGTGGCATTATGTCCATGCACGCTTCTGCGAATGTGGGCAAAGATGGTGACGTAGCCATTTTGTTCGGTTTATCTGGCACAGGTAAAACCACACTGTCTGCTGACCCGAACCGCTCATTGATCGGTGATGATGAACACGGTTGGAGCGATAACGGCGTGTTCAACCTCGAAGGTGGTTGCTACGCGAAAGTCATTAACTTGTCCGCAGAACAAGAACCACTGATTTACAAAACCACTCATACTTTCGGCACTGTGCTGGAAAATGTGGTGATGGATCCAGACACGCGCATTCTGAATCTGGATGACAACAGCATTACCGAAAACACCCGTGCCAGCTACCCGATCACACAAATGCCGGGCGCGTTATACCCTGGGAAAGCGGGTCACGCGAAACACATCATTATGCTGACCTGTGATGCATTCGGCGTACTGCCACCGATTTCCAAGCTGACCACAGAACAAGCCATGTACCACTTCATTTCTGGTTACACGGCGAAAGTTGCGGGTACGGAAAAAGGCGTGACTGAACCAACCGCGACTTTCAGTACTTGTTTTGGCGCACCGTTCATGGCTTTGCACCCTTCAGTCTACGCAGACCTGTTGGGTGAAAAAATCAATGAACACGGTGTATCTTGCTGGTTAGTGAACACTGGCTGGACTGGCGGCGCGTATGGCGTTGGTAAACGCATGAACATTCATCACACTCGCCGCATGGTCAATGCTGCACTGAGTGGTGAGCTGGATAACGTTGAAATGCGTATCGACCCTATCTTCGGTCTGCAAATTCCAACCGCTTGCCCTGATGTACCATCTGAAGTTTTAAATCCAGCTTCTACTTGGGCAGACAAAAACGCATACGAAGATAAAGCGATGCAGTTAGCCGCATCCTTCCACAAAAACTTTGCGGCTTACAACGACGGCGTTTCGGATGCAATCCTAGCGGCTGCGCCACTAGCAGGCCGTGCCTAATTGCCCAACACAGTAATTTAGTTTATTTTTAACTAGAAATAACTGATCAAAAACCGTTCTATGACTTGTACGTGGAGCGGTTTTTTTGCATATATCAAAAAAAACTAACCATCCGCCTTTTTTTAACACAGTTGTGCTATTTTTAGTCTATATTCGTTACTTAACACAGACTGAACAACCCCAACAACAACTGACGTGGCTACACAAGGATGGTCGTCATGAAAACTACAATGTTTCTTCGCACACTTTTTATTACTTGCTTGCTTGCAGGTTCTTTAATTACCGGCACTGCTCAAGCACAGGATGCTAATACCAATACCGGAGCATATTTACGGGCAACACTGAAAAACGCCCCAGCATTGCAAGCCGTAGAATGGAAAGTCTACCGCACCCCTGATAACACACTGGTCGGTTCAGCCACCACACACTCTTTATTATTGCCACTCGACCCCGGTAACTACACAGCAACGGTCAAACTAAATAACGTCACACGAGATCGTTCTTTCACTGTCATGAACAACAGTAAAGTTGACGTTACAATTGCATTGGATTGATAAATTCTATGCTGTATGCAGTAAAAATATTGGGTAAAATAACCATAATCTTACCCAATGGATGAAAATATGGTCTGGAAACCCCGCGTCACTGTTGCGAGTGTCATTGAACTCGATGGTCGTTTTCTTATGGTTGAGGAAATGCACTACGGTCAAATGGTTATTAACCAGCCTGCTGGACACATGGAGTTTGGTGAAAGCCTACTGGATGCCGTGCGCCGTGAGACCTTAGAAGAAACAGGCTGGCGATTTGAACCAACCGCATTGCTCGGCATTTTTCACATGCAGCGCGAAGACCCTGATCGTGTCTATCTGCGTTTCACCTTTGCAGGTAAGGCACTGGAGCAAGTTCCCGGTTATCAGCTTGATCCTGATATTACAGCCGCACACTGGCTGACCGAAGAAGAAATTAGGGATACCCAACGCTTTACCCCGCGTAGCGATTTAGTGCTACGTTCCATCGACACTTATAATGCAGGCATTCGTTACCCGCTTGACAGTTTACATCACTTCATTTCCAATGACTGACATGAACAAAAAGCGCGTAATTGTCGGTATGTCCGGCGGTGTGGATTCTTCCGTAGCAGCCTTATTGCTTTTGCAGCAAGGTTATGCTGTGGAAGGCTTATTCATGAAGAACTGGGAAGAAGATGATACAGACGAGTATTGTTCTGCCCACGTTGACCTTGCTGATGCGCAATCAGTCGCTGATCAGCTAGGTATTCGGCTGCACACCGTTAATTTTGCAACGGAATATTGGGATCGCGTGTTCACGTATTTTCTCGAAGAATACCGCGCAGGACGCACTCCCAATCCCGATATTATGTGCAATAAAGAAATCAAATTTAAAGCATTTCTGGAATTTGCGCTGGATTTGGGTGCTGATTATATTGCCACTGGACATTACGCACGCATTGCCTACGATACCAACGACAATGTGCAAATGCTCAAAGGCATTGATAATAATAAAGACCAGACCTATTTTTTATACACACTTCAGCAACATCAATTGCAACGTAGCCTGTTTCCAGTGGGTGAACTCGAAAAAAGCCGGGTACGCGAAATTGCTATTGAAGCTGGCTTTACCACCGCCAAGAAAAAAGACAGCACAGGCATTTGCTTTATCGGGGAGCGCAAATTCCGAGAATTTCTGCAACGCTTTTTACCTGCACAACCCGGTGATATTGTTACACCACGAGGTGAAATCATTGGCAAACATCATGGCTTAATGTATTACACCCTCGGACAACGCCAAGGCTTAGGTATTGGTGGACGTAAAGATGCTGATGAAGCCCCGTGGTTTGTGGTCGATAAAGACATGCCTCACAATCGCCTTGTTGTCGCACAAGGCCACCAACACGATCTGCTACTGAAACACTTCTTACGAGCCTCACAATTACATTGGGTTGCAGGGCACACCCCAGCCGCAACTTTCACTTGTAAAGCCAAAGTTCGCTATCGCCAAACGGAAGAAGAATGCATGGTGCAAATCGTGGATGCTGATCATTGTGATGTCTGCTTTCCCCATGCACAACGTGCCATTACCCCCGGACAATCCATTGTGTTTTACCAAGGCGAAGTCTGTTTAGGTGGCGGCATTATTGACAGCATGGCAACCCATTGCCCTTCTTTAAACTCCGTATAAGGCAAGTTGGTATGGCACAGCTTGAATTCTATTTCACAGCCCCCATATCGTGATTACTCTCCTAACTTTAGAAAGATTGATAAATCGCTGTGGAAGCCAATAACCGAAACCGTACCATTGCCCTAGCTGCCCTATTCCAATGTGTGGAAGGCGTTGTCCAAATTGCTAATCGTGGCACTGTTGATAATGACTTACTCAATAGCTGTGTGAACAGTGTATTGACCGACGATGCAAGATACCCTGAAGACTTGTATGGCGGCGTGCGTCACTTAAGTACCGGCTTGCGAGTACTCATGTACCAATTGGGTAGTACCGGTTTAACCCCCGATGGCAAACCTAAAAATATTGAAGCGACACGTTATGCAGTCAATTTACTGTATTTGGAGAAAAAACTTACCAACGACCAAGACATGTTTAAGAAACTGCTCAACAGTATTGAAAATGCCCAGCAACAACTGGACTTTTTCACCATGACGCACCCCAATATGATTGCGCGATTGGCAGATATTTACAGCAGTACCATTAGCCAATTGGGGCCACGCATTATGATAAAAGGGGAGCAAAACCATTTAGCTAACCCCGAAAATGCTGCCAAAATTCGTACTCTACTGTTAGCAGGCGTTCGAGCCGCATTATTATGGCGACAAGCTGGCGGTAGTCGTTGGAAGTTAATTTTCGCGCGTAATGCCATGCAGAAAGAAGCAATGGGCTTATTAAAAGCTTAAATCCAAGATGACGGCATCGAAACTGGGAGCATTACGCTCCCAAATCGGCATTAATTTGCGTGATCACCGCTTGCGGATCAGCCGCTTGTGTAATCGGGCGACCTACCACCACGTAACTAACACCCGCTACTTTGGCTTGTATAGGAGTCATAACGCGCGATTGATCACCTTGCTCACTGCCTGCTGGACGAATACCGGGCGTGACCAACAGAAAATCCCCCCCCAGTCGCTGACGCAATAATGCCGCTTCTTGCGCAGAACACACCACACCATCCAAGCCACTATCCGCCGCTAATTGCGCCAAATGTTCCACTTGCGCAATCGGTTCCGCACTAATACCCGTGCCTTGTAATTGCGCTTGATCCATCGAAGTCAGTACCGTTACCGCAATTAACAACGGTGGATTTTCGATCTCTTGCAACGCAGCTTTCGCAGCTTGCATCATTTTACTACCGCCGCTGGCATGAACATTAATCATCCAAACCCCTAAAGCCGCCGCCGCCTTACACGCGGAAGCCACCGTATTGGGAATATCGTGAAATTTTAAATCCAAGAATACCGCAAAACCTTGCGCAACGAGGCTACACACAAACTCAGGCCCCGCCGCAACAAACAATTCAAAACCCACTTTTAGCTTACATTGCGTAGGCGAAAGCGTGGCAACGAAAGCTAACGCTTGTTCAGCGTTCGGAAAATCAAGAGCGATAATTAAGCGACTCGACATAAGTATTTCCTGACATCATTAGAAAGCATGAGCAACACTACCCTACAATGGACACCGCTAAACATTAGCAACCGTATCCCACTGATGGCAGGCCGGGCAACGCCATAAATAATCGTGCATTTTATAACCACAATGCGTGCATTGAAACTCTGGCTGGCTCGCTGCAACTCGTGCTAAAGCATTTTGCAACTTACTAATGTCACATTGACCATTTTCCTGCCAAATAATGGCTAACACTTCAGAAGCGTGCGCAAGGGTTTTTAATGTTGGTTTACCAGCAATCAAGTGCTCGTCCACTTGGGTACGCATATCGCTCAGCTTGCCTAACTTACGCGCTAATTGCAGGAGATAAGTAAACAAGCGCACATCTTTGGCTTGCGCAAATGCTTGTTGAATAAACTGATATAACTGCTCTAATTCTTCTTTTTGTTGAAAACGATTGAGTAGCTGATTAAATAACATCCCCAATAAACGCGAATCTTGGGTAATCGCTTGTTGGTAAGCCTCTAATGCCATCTGACGCTCGCCACGGGTATAAGCCAAATCACCTTGCAATACCTGCACCCGCGCCGAATGAGGATAAGCCTTTGCCGCTTGCTTCACATTTTCTTCGGCACGGAACACATTATTCTTCTGTAATTCTTGGGTAGCAATTTCGCAGTAGTAATGCGCAATCAAACGTCCACGGTCAGTTTTGCTGCGTTGCTGGTCGACTTGAGTTACCTCAATGGCTTTATCCCACTCGTGCAATTGCTCGTAAATATTGCGTAATGGTTCACAAGCATCCTGTTGTTTGGGATCGCTTTTCAGCAACTCAGTAAACACGCTTTCCGCACGATCTAGCATCCCAGCGGCAAAAAAGTCTTCCCCCAACGCTAACATCGCGGCATTACGTTGTGCTTTATTTAAATCCGCTCGCGCCACGAGGTTTTGATGCACACGCAAGGCACGGTTAATTTCCCCACGATTACGAAACAGATTGCCTAACAATAAAAAGGTATCAGCCGTGTATTCATCGACTTCGGGATAATTCAGAAAAACATCTAAGGCTTTATCTGGCTGCTCACTGAGCAGGTAGTTAATCCCGCGCACAAAACTACTGGAAGCGTCTTTGCGTTTTTCCTGCTTTTCTTTGTAATGATTACGTGCTGCCCGCCAACCGGAATAAAATGCCAGTGGCAACAATAAGAATAAGATTTCCTGCATGATACCTCAGACGTAAAAAGGGAGGCTGTTAGCCTCCCTTAGGTTATTTTTGCCAAAGAATGCGGGACATTAACACTTAGGTTAGTCTTGAATCGCATACTTTTCGCGTGACTCGTTAACCCGTTCACGCAATTCTTTACCTGGCTTAAAGTGTGGGACATGTTTAGGTGGCAGTTCAACCTGATCACCTGTTTTTGGATTGCGTCCCTTACGTGCTAAGCGATGATGCAATGAGAAACTACCAAAACCACGGACTTCAATACGCCCGCCATTTGCCAGTGCCTCACTCATTTTGTCCAGCAAGAGCTTGACGGAAGATTCTACGTCACGACTGCTGAGATGGCTCTGCTTGCGTGAAAGAATATCAATAATCTCAGATTTGGTCATCCTTTCCACTCCTGAACAAGCGATGGAATGCTGCTAATCGTTGTTACAGTTCCAGTTTTTTTAAAAGCATTATGCATTCTATAACGCATAATGCCGAGAACGATAGGTCATCCTTGACCCGGTGGCTATCCCTAAAAGCGGCTATTACTCGCCCATTTGTTCTTTGAAGATGTCGCCCAATGATGTGGAAGCACTACCGGAACGACCAGTGTACTCACGCATCACGCGTGCTTCATCGTCATCATCCTTCGCCTTGATAGACAAGTTGATGGAACGAGTTTTACGATCAACGCCCATGAATTTGGCTTCGATTTTGTCGCCTTCTTTCAGCAAGCTGCGAGCATCTTCTACGCGATCACGAGACAACTCGGAAGCACGCAGGATACCTTCGATACCTTCACCGAGGTCGATTTTCGCTGATTTTGGAGTCACTTCAACCACAGTACCACGTACTACGCTGCCTTTCGCATGAGCGGCAACGAAGTTAGAGAACGGGTCTTGCTCCAATTGTTTGATACCGAGGGAGATACGCTCACGCTCTGGATCAACCGCCAATACGACAGCTTCCACTTCGTCGCCTTTCTTGTAAGAACGTACCGCTTCTTCGCCCGGTGTGTTCCAAGAAATGTCGGACAAGTGAACCAGACCATCAATGCCACCTTCCAGACCGATAAAGATACCGAAGTCAGTGATGGATTTGATTTTGCCTGCAACGCGGTCGCCTTTATTGTGAGAGTTCGCGAACTCATCCCAAGGGTTAGGCTGGCATTGTTTCATGCCCAAAGAAATACGGCGGCGGTCAGCGTCAATGTCAAGGATCATGACTTCAACTTCGTCACCCAAGGTCACAACCTTAGCTGGGTTAACGTTTTTGTTAGTCCAATCCATTTCAGAAACGTGAACCAGACCTTCAACACCGTCTTCGATCTCAACGAAGCAACCGTAGTCAGTCAAGTTACTAACTTTACCGAAGATGCGTGTGCCAGACGGGTAACGACGTACCAAATCTTGCCAAGGATCTTCACCCAATTGTTTGAGACCCAAGGAAACACGGTTTTTATCGCGGTCGAATTTGAGGACTTTAACGTCAATTTCGTCACCAATGCTGACCACTTCGGAAGGATGTTTAACACGCTTCCAGGCCATATCAGTGATATGCAACAAGCCGTCAATGCCGCCCAGATCCAAGAACGCACCGTAGTCGGTGAGGTTCTTAACGATACCGCGAACCACTTGACCTTCTTGCAGATTTTCCATCAGAGCTTCGCGTTCCGCGCTGTACTCTTCTTCAACCACTGCACGACGTGAAACCACAACGTTGTTGCGTTTTTGATCCAGTTTGATCAGTTTGAATTCCAGTTCTTTACCTTCCAAGTAAGAAGTATCGCGAACTGGACGTACATCGACCAAAGAACCCGGCAAGAATGCGCGGATGTCACTGAGTTCAACAACGAAACCGCCTTTAACTTTACCAGTGATAATACCAGTAACGATTTCGTCATTATTGAATGCTTCTTCCAGAATTTCCCAAGCACGCAGACGACGCGCTTTTTCACGGGAAAGACGTGTTTCACCGAAACCGTCTTCTACGGTATCCAGTGCAACTTCAACCAAGTCACCGACCTTAACAGTGATTTCGCCGCGTTCATTTTTGAACTGCTCGGCAGGGATAACGCCTTCAGATTTCAAACCCGCACTGACGATAACGAAATCAGAACGAACTTCAAGAACTGTTGCATTTAGCAGAGCGCCTGGCTGCATTTGGGTGTAGGAAAGGCTCTCTTCAAACAGTTCGGCAAAACTTTCAGTCATGGAAAACAATACCTGTGATATTTAAACTTTATCGCCATTGCATCCTGCGATGACGGGTAAAACGCAAAAAGCCCGGACATCCTGTCAGGGCTCCCTGAGAAATGTAACTTATTCAATCAAATGCTAGGATTGATGCGCTGCAACACTGCGGCAAAAACTTCGGCCTGAGTCAAAGGGCTGGTGTCAATCATGACAGCATCATCAGCAGGCTTTAACGGTGCTACCGGGCGGTTGGCATCGCGCTCGTCGCGGGCATTAATGTCTTGAATTAGGTCGGAGAGTCTAGCACTAACCCCCTGTTCACTCAACTGTTTCAGGCGGCGTTGGGCGCGTATTTCTGCACTTGCAGTTAGATAAAATTTGTGCGCTGCATCAGGAAAAACCACAGTTCCCATATCACGCCCATCCGCCACCAGACCGGGGGCTTGTTGGAAACTTCGTTGCAAAGCTAATAATGCCGCCCGCACCGCTGGTAATGCCGCGATTTTCGAGGTCGCACCCGCACAAGTTTCATTACGAATCTCGCCCGTTACATTCTCACCATCCAACCACGCATCGCCATTTTTAAACGCAATATGCAAGTTGGGAATGAGCTCAGCTAAAGCGGTTTCATCCTGCAAATCCACGCCTTGGCGTAAGGCTGCCACTGCCGCCACGCGGTAAATCGCACCACTATCCAGCAAATGCCAGCCTAATTGTTCCGCCAATAATCCAGCAATTGTCCCCTTACCCGCACCAGCTGGACCATCAATCGTAATCACAGCGTATTGATTCATACAGCAGCTACCTTTACACCAGCACTCGCTGCCAAGCCCACAAAATTCGGGAACGAGGTATTCACATTCGCGCAATCGTTGATAATGATCGGTTGTGTGGCGCGTAATGCTGCCATTGTGAACGACATGGCAATGCGGTGATCACCGTGACTGTCGATTGTACCGCCGCTGAAGTTGCCCGGATTAATAATAATGCCATCGGGCGTGGGTTGCGCATCGACTCCGCAAGCGATTAAACCATCCGCCATGACTTGAATGCGGTCACTTTCTTTGACACGCAATTCTTCCGCACCCGTGAGCACGGTTTGCCCTTGCGCAAATGCTGCCGCCACGAACAAGACGGGAAATTCATCAATCGCTAATGGTACGAGTGCTTCAGGGATTTGAATGCCTTTGAGTTGCGCGGAACGAATCCGAATATCCGCCACGGGTTCGCCGCCGACTTCACGTTCGTTGAGCAGTTCCAGATTAGCACCCATTAAACGCAGAATGTCGATAATGCCCGTGCGCGTGGGATTAATACCGACGTGTTCCAACGTCAAATCAGAACCTTCGGCAATGCTCGCCCCGACCATAAAGAAGGCAGCGGAAGAAATATCCGACGGTACGTCAATGTCCATCGCGGTCAGTTTGCCGCCACCTTGCAAGCTAATACGATTGCCGTCGGTTTCCACCGCGTAACCAAAACCGCGTAACATGCGTTCGGTATGGTCACGAGTTGGCGCGGGTTCGGTGACAGAAGTTTCACCATCTGCGTATAAACCAGCCAGTAACAACGACGACTTCACCTGTGCGCTCGCCATTGGCATGTCGTAATGAATGCCCTGCAACTTACTACCACCATGCACCAATAACGGCGGCGTGCCTTTTTCAGTCGCATCAATTCGCGCCCCCATTGTCGCTAACGGCACAGTAACGCGCTTCATCGGACGCTTAGACAGCGACGCATCGCCCGTCATGCGTACATCAAATGCCTGCCCACTCATTAAACCGGACATTAAACGCATCGACGTACCCGAATTACCCATGTCTAAATCGCGGCTTGGTGCTTGTAAACCGTGCAAACCCACGCCGTGAATCGTCACTTTACCATCGTCGCTAGGCCCCTCGATCGCCACACCCATTGCGCGAAACGCCTTCAGGGTACACAAACAATCTTCACCTTGCAGAAAGCCGCTGACGTGCGTTGTGCCTTCTGCCAGTGAACCGAGCATGATGGAACGGTGCGAAATGGACTTATCCCCCGGCACGCGCACGCTGCCATGCAAACTGCCACCGGGCTGAACAATAAACTGAAGATTGGTGCTGGAATGGCTCACGCGGATGTTCCTTGCTAAAGCGTAAAAAATCAGGCTGGCATTCAATCACACCCGACGCAGTTTGCCAACCTATCCCAAAAATTCCAACCACGCCAGCCACCGGTGCTGTTATTCAAACTCGCAGTTACTGAACTTCAATACATTGCAGTTCTCTTTCACCGAACGTTGTAACCCTTCATTAAAGCCCGTTGCTAACGACGCTTGAATATCAATCGAAATCGTGACTTGCACACCCACTTGCGTGGTGAATTGCTCGACTATTTCGTCCATCAATTGTGAAAACTGCATTTTTGCAGTTAATGGATTCAGTGCCAAAGTCGCGTAAAACTGCTGTTTTAATGTTGCACTCGGTTCAAGCGCAGTTGGCGTATGCGTTCGACTGGAGGGTGCTCCCCCCACTAACGCATTCACACCATGACTGGGTATTGGCTGAACTTCTGATGGCTTCGGCTTAATGGATTCACGGTAAGCAATGGCAGCTTCACGTTCTATTAATAAGCAAGCTATGTCCAACCCAACAATGGCGGGTTTACCAAAGGCAAAGCCTAAATACTTATCACCCTCTTGAGCGGAAGCAAAACCAAAATAGTCCTCCGTTGCGATACCTTTATTAATGGCATCTTTCAAAACGTTGTCGTTGGCTAAACGCGGCAAATACAGGTAATGGCAGCAATCTTGCCACACTTTAGCCGCACTGATCGCAACCACACCCTCTTTGAAATACCATTGTTTTAATAACTGGCGTAAATGGACTGGACTCCATTCCGTAATCAACCATTCTTCTTCACGCAGCTTTTGCTCAATCTCAACCACCAGATTCGGAGCGTTTGCAGCAAGACCGATAGCCTCCCACACGATTTCAGGTTTGCCTTTGGTCATTTCTTGTGCTGGGCACAATAACCAGCGGTAACTTTCGCGCATTAATTGATTCAGACTTTGTTCGGCGGCTTCTTTATTTTTACGTGCTTGTTTGGCTTGGAATAAATCCAGATTTAATTTGCCTTCATCAATATCATGCACAATGCTTTGCCACGCCAAAAACGTGCGTCCTTGATCTTTCAAACGTAATAACGCTTCTCGTTCAGCGGCTAAAAAGATGAGGCGATTCTGTTTCTGACGTGGCTGTTCACCACGGTGCTGCAAAATTTCCAAAGCGGCGGCATAAGCTGCTTTCGTATCTTTATTGTCGTAACCTGCTGAAGGTGGCAACACCACCAAACGCACACCGCTGCCGTATTCATCCGGCACATCAATAGAAGGCGTGAAAACGTGAATCCCACTGAAACTGTGTTTGCTACCAAAGATTTTTGCCACTCGTGCTTTGAGCAATGGTATTAATTGTTCCATTTCATGGATATTCTGTTTACGGCTTTCCATTTCACGCCGTAAATTGGGGCGGGTATCCAACCAAAAACGTTCTTGATCCGCGTACAAATAATGTAAACGATCCCGCAGGCGTTTTAACACATCTTCAAACACGCCAATGGTTTGCTCCGGTTGTACACACCCCAATAAGATATGCTCTATGGAAACACCACGCACCGCCTGCGTACTGACTGCTGGCGCACTGCCCAAAAAAATGGTGCGCATGGCGCGTCGCGCCGCCTGTACACTACCAAAACGGGTATCACGTCCATCGATAAAAACAGGTTCGGAACGTAAACCATCCACCTCTTTCTCTAAAACAGGCTCCCAACCTTGGGGCAGATAATGAATGCTTTTATTACGCACATTACCATCATCCAATGGCAATGAACCCGGCATAATCAGCGTGTCTCGGTTATCCGAATTCCACAGACGATGAATCACTATCGCCATGTATTGCAAAACACCACGAGTCCGCTGGAATTTATCCAATGTTGACCAATCTTCGTACAGCCTATCGAAGATTTCGGGGTGAATCGGGTAAGACTGGCATAACCGTTCAAAATACACATTAGACTGGGTTTCAAGGGGAAATTTCTTGCTATTGGCGCGGTAAAAGTCGTGAAATTGGCGGCTAATCCCCTCCACTGCTGCGCGTTCACCCGCGTGTTCAAACAAACGACGGCGCACGATTTCAAAGGCTTCAGTACTAGCAACGGGCTTCCACACCGATTCCACCCGCGCAAAGTATTTTTCCAAGGAATTAAGCGCGCGCTGCCCCATGTCGCCGCCAATTTCCAGGTCAGATTCGGGCAAAGAAGCCAATAGCATAGCGTTTGGCACAGCCTTTAATGCTTCCGTGAGTGCTTGAATAAACGAAATATTGCTATCAAATGTACCTGCTTTTAATGCTTTACCTGCATCCAATTGGCGCATGAAAGCGACCATTTCATCCATCAAAATCACGCACGGCGCGGCACGCTGCAACAATTGACGGATGACCTCCTTACCCGGCGATACGCCACTGGCATCGCTTGCCGCCACCATTTCATAACCATCGCTACCCAACAATTGCCACGCCAATTCCCCCCACAAAGTATGTGCGGTCACATTCCCGTGTTGTTGTGGCTCGCTAGGGGAAAGCTTAATCCCGTCAATCACGGCAACCCTAGCAAATGGCAGATCATGTATTTGTGCGGCATCCAAAATCGGCGGAATACCCTCCAATTTATCCGTGCCAACCTTGCGCGAAGCCAAATGATACACCGCCAACATAGTGTGCGTTTTGCCACCACCGAACGCTGTTTGTAATTGAATAACGGGGTCGCCACCCAATCCCGCCAAACGCTGCGCCACGGAAATGAGTAATAAACGCATCCCTTCCGTAATAAACGTGCGGGAAAAAAACTTCTCAGCATCCTGATATTCAGGTGGCGCACTACCAGCCGCCACTTGCGAAATATCTGCCGCAAATTCGGATTGCTTGAACGTGCCTTCAAGTACGTCTTTGTGCGGGCGGGCGATTTCACGCCAAGGTTTCAGACTCATGCAATAGTTCCTACTGTCCAGTTCATTGTGGTTTTTAAAGTGCGTTGATCCACAACTACGGGGTGGGCATCAACCGTTTTCAGCAAGGTTCTCAACCGTAGTTGCAAATCAGCCGGGTTAACTACGTGTGGAAATAACCTGCTGGGTTTTCGGCATTGTTCCAGATGCAGTACAATCTTTAGTTGTTTGGCTTGCAACACTTTTTTAGCAGCTTGTTGTTCGCCACGGTCGCTGGATTGAAAACGTGCTGCCATTAAACCGACCAAAGTATCACGTACTTTCAACGCGATTTCCTCGCCCAAATCCGACGGTTTAGTACGGCGGTCGGTGCGGTAATCTTTTATTTCAATCAGCCACGCCGTTTTTTCGGCATCCACATGCAAAATATCGACCGCTTTTGTACCGCCAAAGGCACTGTTGAAACGCTGACGGTAAAAACCCCATTCATCGTATTGCGTCGCCACGGTATTATCAGGAAAAGTGAATTGCAACTGCCCTTCGGTAATCACTTGTGGCATTTATTGCTCCAATGCCATGTAGCGGTCAGATTGTTGCAATTCTTCGTCCAGCAAAACCAATGTTTGCAAGTCCTCCACCGTATTGCCTTGTTCGACTTCTACGCCCTCTGCGGTTTGTTTCAGGGCAAAGTAGCGTTGGGGTACAGGCTTTTTCTCGGCGGCTTGCAATACTTCCAGTTCACGCAACAGGAACAGCGAGTGGGTGGCGATGAAAACCTGAATACCCCGACTAGCAAGCTGCATAATCACCTTGGCAATCTTTTTTATAATTCTAGGATTTAAATTAGCCTCAGGCTCATCCCAGAATAAATAGCCACCAAACCCTAAACTACCATTTACCAATAATTGAGCAAGCATGGCAATTTTTCGATGTCCTTCTGCGACAAGAAACATTTCTGTTTTTTCACCATCTTTCTTAATCAGGTAGAAACGTCCATTAGAAGATAATTCCACCCTACCATCTAGAATAGACTCTAAAATATCAATTGTTTCCTTTATACGAGCAGGATTATTAAACTCTAGATTCAGTGGCTTGGCTATAGCAAGCTTGACAGGTCGCCCTAGTAAAACACATGTATCTCGATAAGTTTCTTCATATTCAAGAATATAACTTTCATAAACAGAGACAAATCCAGGATATAACGTCATCAACTCTCTTGGCGGAAAAAAAACAGGCGGTCGAATAGAGTCATACCACTTTGTTGGTAACACATCAATTTCAACATTTGATTTACTTTGTCTTGAAAAGCCAAACACACAATTCATACGTTCATCATCAAAATCATATTCAACCGTGCATTTACCATTTGTCTTTTTTGCAACCAAATTACCTAAATTTTCAGCCTTCATAACTCCCATCAACTTATTGGCATATAGTTTTTGCAAACTAGTCTTAGTTGGAGCTTGTATATTAGGCTTTTTACGTTCTTGATCATTTGCAGCAAGAATGGCATACGCCAGCTTCAACACATGCGACTTGCCTGTACCATTTTCACCGACGATGACATTCAAGCCGGGGGAGAACTCGAAGTTAGCTTGAGTGAAGACGGTAAAGTTTTCGATTTTCAGTTGTTTCAGCATGGCTAATTCTCCTTAGAATCCTAACCCGATCTGTTCATCAATATGCCCGCTTTCGAGCGATGCCGCTACTATCGCGCTCCAGGCGCTGATGAGTTCGTTGTAGGCGCGGGCATCGTCTGCCCATTTTTTGCGTTCGCACAGGGTGTAGAGGTGGTAGGCGAGTTGGCGGATGGCTTCGCCGCGTGTGGGCATTCGTGCCAATAGGCTTCCGGCTGCGGTTTCGCCTTGTTGGTTGAGGGCGCGGATCAGGTGGTGGGTGGCTTCCCAGATGGGCATACGGTTGTCGGTTTCGGGGTTCCAGTCGCTGGGGTATTCTGCCCATTTGAAGAGGCGGACTTTGCCGCTGCCGGATTCGATCACGCCTGCGCTGTGGACTCCGGCGACGGATGTGCCTTTGGCGCGGGCGAGGGTGTCGGCTTGCCCGAAGTCGCCTGCTGCCCAGCCGTATTGGTCGAACCAGCTTGAGCAGAACAGGGTGTCAGCGTCGAAGTTGCCGCTGTCGGGGCTGAGGTAGTCGGTGATTTCGCGGTTGATCATGATGAGCGCGTCGTGGACGCTCATGGTGCTGCCGTCTTGGTTTAGCACGGCGGCGTATTGGGAGAAAATTGCCATGCCGGGGCCGATGGCGGCTTGGGCGAGGTCGACGGGGGCGATGGGGGAACGTCCGGTTTCGCCGCCGATCATGGTTTCGAGGGCTTCGGGCATGATGTTGCGCAACTCACGCTGAAACTCCCGCCGCGAAATCGTCTCCGCTGCCATCTTGCGCTTACGACACACCAAGACAATGCTCGACGCTAACGCATTTGTGCCGGAACTGATCATCCGATTGCCGAGTTCGGTACGCATTGGCCATGTGCCATCAATTGAAAATCCGGCTTTAATCACGGCTTCAAGGAAGGTTTCCCAGCCGGTGCTGCTGGTGCTGTCGTCTTTGGTTTCGGCTTGTTTGAAGGCGTAATAAATGGAAACCGGAAACGCGGGATGTGCTTGTTCTGCCAGATTGCGAATGGCTTTGGTCATGCCTTGCAAAAAGAAGGTTTCCGCTTTTTCCTTGCTGCCGTGACGGTAAGGGGTAGCAACCAGTTCTTCGGCTTTGGGGACTGCCATTGTCGCAAACAGATTCGGGTAAATCGGGCGTAATGAACGGCGCAACCAGACATAAAAGAAGTCGGATAAATCCGCGTAGCCGATATTGTCGTAATACGGCGGGTCAGTCGAAACCACCTTATTCACACTAATATTTTGAGTCACCGCATCTTGTTGGAAAGCAAGCCCATGACCTTTAGCCAAAAGTTTATTTATTACTTTTACAGCCCAATCAACATTGTTTAGCCAATTGCCACTTGATTCAGAAAATGGATTTCCCTCTGCAAAATCCCAAGTCATTGGAATAGCTTGACGACCAAATGTATTCCGTAATGCCTCCATTTTAGGACTGGAATCCCAAGAGCAAATAGTTGAACCACGATCAGATGAGCGATCAATTGCAAAGGCTACATAAGAAGCGATTGCATCGCCGTAGGCAGTTGCTCCCGTTCCGCCTGCATCAATCCCCACGCCATCATCCGCCATGCCTGCGGCTTTGGCATCGGCAATGACCTTGATTCTGGCTTCCTGCACCAAATCCGAGAACGTGGTAAGGGCAACGAGTTGGCGCGGGGTGAAGAGGTCGCCCCAAGACGTTAAACCATAGGGCGTACAATTCCCCCCAGTCATTCTCTTGGCAATTTCACCTTCAGGTCGCCAACTTGGTTTAGCTTCCTCCACAACATTTTCATGTAAAGGTGGCGGTGATAAGTAAATCCTGCCTTTTTTACCCTCCACAACAATCGCCATCAAACGCTGTTGCATTCGTCCCGCTTGCGCCTCTTCTTTAATATATTTTCCATCAATTGGCGTTCCTGAAACCAAGCAATTAAAGTTTGCTCCACGTCCACCGGCTTTTGTGCCGTCTTTGGCTGTGGCAGGTGGTTTGCTGGTGCGGATGGCGAAGTGGTAGCGGTCGCCGTCAATGATCGGTTCGACCCACGATTCTTTGCCTGCCTTGCTGGAGAGGATAAAGCTCGACACCAGCGGTACATCAACGTGCGAAAACGCCGGATTCGGGCTTTTGACGGTACGCGCCCACAGCCACGCAATCACCGTCAGTTTGTCACCCACGTAAGGCTTAAGGTCGGGGCGATCTTGTGCCATCGCCGCCGTCACTTCCACCTGCGGATACAAATGCCCAATGCGCTCAAACGCCTGCTCCCGCATCCAATGCCCATAACGGCGCACATCTTCCGCCAAGCCCCTCGCCCCGCTCCAATCCTCCAGCGTCTTCACCTGCTTTTCAGCCGCCGGAATCGCCCCCACCGGCACACGCCCCGCAAACTTCGGCGGAATCTCGATCATCGCCTTATTGATCATCACCGCCACCGGATTCAAATCCGACGCATACGCCTCCAACCCCAACCGCTGCGCCTCCAACGGAATCGCGCCCCCACCCGCAAACGGATCGTGAAACGCTGGCAATTTTTCCGGGTTAAACAACGTGGCAGCATCAGGATGCTTACGGTTCAAATGGCAAGTCTCGCGCCAGCTTTCCCAAATCGCCGCCCGCGCCCGCCCCAGCACTTCCTCGTTATTGGTGTTTTCCCACAGCACCAACTCACGGATAATTTGGAACAAGGTTTCACGCTTGGCTTCCGCATCGCGCTTGTTCACCCCGTATTTAAAACCTTCACCCTGCTGATAACCGGGGTCATTTACCATCTGCGCAAACAACACCGCCCGCGCTGCCGCCAAAGGGCGACGCGCCCACCACAAATGCAAGGTGGACGGATGCCCATGCCGGATGGATTTCTCACGGGCAGCCGCTGCATTAATGTCATCCAGCGGTAGAGCGACTTCGATCAGTTTTTTCGGGGAGAAGATGGGGGTCATGTAGATTATCCGTTATATGACATTGTTTGCAGATGAACCTCTGCATGAGAGCCAAGCAAAATTCTGCGTGTTGTAAAAAACGCAGGCCAATGTTGCCCAAACCAGCGTTGTGCCAAGGTTTGGAAAATGGTTCTGTCATTTTTAAGTCTGGCTTGCTTGATACGACGTTCGTAGCCGTGCAAGACAGCTAGGCGTTGCTTGTTTAAGCGGTCACAATTGAGATTCAACACATCAATGGTGTTTTGGACTAACTCAACCACCGAAGCGCAACGATTGTCAGCTATCTCCACTTGTTCGCAGGCATTCACATTAGGGCGAAGCTCCCCAGTAGGCTTATCCAGATCAAACAAACACGGGAATGCAGGTAACAACAAGGGATTTAACAGCAAACCCTCACACTCGACAGGCAGTTTGCTTTTCTCAATCAAATGCCCTTTATAAGCATCACAGCTTAAATTTTGTGGAGCTGGGAAAAGTGAGCGGTCATTATCAAGCCCACTTCCTCCCAAACAAACGCCGATCAGGTTTTGCCAGTCCAGTGTCCAGTTATGACTGGTATCCGTATCAGATTTTGAGTGGAAATGCTCAATACGCTGCAAATGCTTTTGTCCATCAGTAGACTCAATGCGCGTTTCACAGAATGCACACAATTGCCCCTGATCTGCGAAGATTGCCCGTTTCACGGATGCATAATCAATACCTCCGTTATGGTTGCGGAACTCATCCCAGCCAGCATCAGGAAAAGCCTGTGCGAATGGAGCCAACGCCCCAGCGTCGGAAGATTTATTGATCTTTTTCAAGTTCCAGCTCCCACTTCCGGTTCTCGATATAAAGATCAGCTTCTGTTAACGCCGGTTCTTCCCCCACAAAAATAGCGTCCAGCTCTGACCGTGCTTCAGAAACAAGGTTGGGATCTTCTACCCACCTATCGGCATATACCATATCCAGATAGTCATTCAGCAATTTTGTGTTTTCATCACCCTTTGGGCGCACATTCACATCAAAAACACGCTTCAAGACGCGGGAGGATTCAGCACCTTTTGTACCTTTAGGTGCTGGGTACACATCCCCATCTTTCAGGATACGAATACAATCATCTGGAACAGTTGTTATCACCTGTGGACTATGTGTAGTCACAATGAACTGGATGTTGGGGAATGCTTTCAGCAAGCTGCTGATAACAGTTTGCTGCCAATCGGGATGCAGATGCATATCCACTTCATCAATCATTACAACCCCCCGTGATCGCAGGGCTGCATTCACGCCCATGTGGCGGTTGAGCAAAGCACAGCGGTAAGCAATGTCCGCAACCATCGCCAGCATATTCTTAATGCCATCACTTAATTGGTTAACCTTAAGCACGCCCTGCTGCTCATGATACAATATCAAAGACTTATCGTATGTCTCACTATACTCCAGTGTATGCCACCCCATTGGGCGCAACATAATATCCACAGCACCTTGAACGACTCTAATAGCACTTAAAATACCATCGTCAATGTCAGAACTCCGCCCCGGTCTTTCCTGAGACCGAATCTGACTTTCCCGCCACTGTAAAAATACCGAAACAAACCATGCTTCAAATCGCTTATAACTGGATGCCGGGTCAAGGCAGTCCAGATAAGCAAACGTGCGAATACCTTCACTGACCGCATCACTATGGCTGGTAGGTTTTTTACCCTTGGTCAAACGCTTTTCATCATACAAACGCCCCGTCCCGTAATAACCGAAAACAGGCAAATTCACTGGGTCTTGTTCTAAGTTGCGCACTCTTGTCTGCAAATCAGCAGCAAACGCCTTCAGTTCTTTGACCTCAGCATCCTCTCTAATATGAGAGCCACTCACTTCATTGTCACGGTAGCGTTCCCATGTTCGTTGCCCCACTCCGTAATCACCCGTTAACATGACACTGGATGGTAACTGCCGTGCCATTTCGCGCCCTGCACTCAACAGACGAATATCATCTATGGAAATGGCATTGGAGGGATCAGCAAATTTTGTACGCGCCAAATCAAAGCTACTGACAAAAGGCCACAGACCTATCCGCAACGCATCCAGCAATGTGGTTTTACCACCGCCATTGTTAGCCACCAATACGGTGAGCCGAGGATGCAACCCGACAGTCAAATCCTCGTAACAGCGGAAATTTTTGAGGGTAATGGAATCCAGCTTCATAGGATTTGCTCCAGTGTAACAACCCGCAATGGCAATACGACTTCACTGCATTCTTTAATGGCGTAAGTGTGCGTCATGGTTTCAACTTCAGGTTTTGTAACAATTCAATATGCCCATGAGCCTTGGCTTTCTGCCAGTATTTCTCATCAGCGGTAATCAACAGGGAATCGGTTTCAAGCGCCACCGCGTGATACAGCGTATCGAACAAATGATGCTGGTATTGCTGGGCAAGCGCCCCCGCCAATTCATGGATGGCAAGGTGATCCACCACATCCAGTTCCAAGGCGTGCAGAATGCCCAATGCCTCTTGTGCCGCATTGGCAGCAGAACGGCGCACGATCACCGCGTAAACTTCCACCAACCAATGGGCAGGCTGGTAGATTTCATAACGTCCCTGCGATAACCCCATCAGCAGCTCAACAGCCTTACCCGTATCCTGCTCGGCTGGGTCATCGGAGAAAAACCATTTCACCGCCACACTGGCATCAATGACCAACTTCATCCGCGCAATGCCTCACGACTCTCGCGGATTTGTTGCTGATTGATCACCGGTTGCATCTGCCGAAACGCCAGTAAACGCTCAATGGCTTGCCCACGGCGTTGCTGACGTTTGTATTTCTCAATCGCATCCCGCATCAACTGCGTCAGAATGGCACTTTTGTTTTCACCCGCAAAACAGCGGTTGAATTCATCGCGAATCTCAACAGGAACACTAAAATTAACCGTTGCCATAGGACACCTCAATTATTGAAGATTTCAACAATCATAGCGTAGCAGCACGTTGCTTGTCAGCCGTTAGGTATCCGTGGTGAGTTTTGCGTTTGAATGGATCAAGACGTTTAGCCATTCTGCCACCGTAGTTCACTCACGAATAGAACGGTAGTTCTCATACCGCTTTGTAAAGCAAATCATTCAGGTCGTAGTTGACACTGGAAACGCCAAAATCGGGTTCATTGGTAAAAGGTTGATGGATGTAATACGGGGGTTCATGGGTTTCACCATCAACAATTACAATGGCTAACCAAAAGTTATCTCTTTGATTCAGCGCGTAAATAATTTCATTACGACTAACCGTAATGGTGGTTTGCCCTTTGCTACGTCCTTTGACTTCAATATGCCGATCTGGACGTAACGAACCATCTGCATTAGCAGGCGGGCGTGACGTAATATCCCAACCGCATTTCTCTGCTGAAACATCTTTAGTCACGCACCCTAAACGCTGTTCAGCAGCAAGTACCGCATTCATGGCAATGCGTTCCACACGGGCGCGAGCCGCAGCGTCCACCGCAAACTGGGTTTCACCTTTGTGATACGCCAATAAACCCTGCGGAATAACTAACGCACCACCGATCACCACAGGCGTGCTGGAAACAATATTTTTCATGGTTTCCAATTCACGTTCGCGCTGCTGCAAACGGGCGGTTAGCTCTTCTGCTTTACGGCGAAACTGTTCGGGCGCAATACGCGGTTGTTTACCTGCCTCAACATCGGCTTTGAGTTTGAGGTAGCGGTCTTGTTGGTAATTGATTTCCTTCACTAAACGCTCACGCACTGCCGCATGAATTTTAGTGGCTTGGCGCGTTAAACGCCCACTAACTTCATTATAGTGTTCTGGAATTAAGGCACGGGCTGCATAGTCTAACGCAACCCTATCTAATGCCTGTGTGAGCCACCCACTCTGGAGAATATCTTGCACTAACTGAGTATCCAACTCCGTTAAAGGCTGTAAATCCAAATGCGGCGCATAACCCGCATGGCAGGCATTACCTTGTTGATCAATCAACACAAATTGCAAACGCCGTGATACCACCTTACCTGTTCCACTGGCTTCACGCAGACTGTGTTCAATCACAAACAACATCTGAGGTAACAAACCATCATCCTGCGGATCAAGTAACACAGCCCCTTGTTTGAGCTTATTGCGGTGTGCTTCTAGCACCAAATCTGTTACAGCAGCCATGAGCGGGTGCTTGGGATGAATCAAATCCGCCATCGGTTTACCTGTATGCCGCACAGCCTGTTTTTCAAAACAAATACGCTCATACTTACGCAACACTGGCGTGCGTGATGTACCGATTAACCGATCTCGTTCCGCAATCGCGGCTGGAACATGACGAATTTCATAACGTCCTACTTCACGTGGACGTAATTCCCCACCTAAGGTTTTAAAGGCTTCACTAAAAAAAGCCCGAATGAAAAACGGCTGTAACTTACGCGCTTCGGCTTTTTCCATTTCTTCGCGTACAGCATACAAATCTTCTAAACTCATGTGCTGTTCAACCAAAGCATTACGGCGCAAAATTTCTTTTAAATGTTGTGTGTTTAATACACCTTCAATAATCTGATGCATTCGCGCACGAGTTTCTGGTTGTTCCCCATAACGAATCGCTTCCACCAATAATTCTTTTAATGAAATATTATCGAATGCCTCGCCTAATACATCGAAAACCTTCCCACCTAACGCAGCCCGTTCGGTTTCAATCTTATCAAATAACTTTTGGAAAACTGCACCTTCGCGCGTTTCATTCGCCACTAAATTCCACAAATGACAGACTTCAGTTTGCCCAATACGGTGAATACGCCCAAACCGTTGTTCTAATCGATTAGGATTCCACGGCAGATCGTAATTAACCATCAAGTTGGCATTTTGCAGGTTTACCCCCTCCCCTGCCGCATCCGTCGCAATAAGCACTAACACCGCTTTATCATGACGAAATTCTTCTTGAATTTTGCGACGCTCATCACGATTAGTACCACCCGAAATCATACGCACAGCATTTAAACTGCCTAACATATCACTAATGCGCGTTTTCAAGTAATTTAACGTATCTTTATGTTCAGTAAAGATAATTAACTTACGTCGATTGCCACCGCTTGTATACATCTCTGGTATGTCTAACAGTAAATGGCGTAATTGCTCCCACTTTTTATCATTACCTGTATGTACTAAATATTTAGCTTGCTGTTCTAACCCTTGCAAACTGATAATTTCGGCTTCTAACTCATGAATCGTTTCAGCCGCAGTCGCTTGATCCACTACTTGATCTGCATATAACTCATATTCCTGTGCACTAAGCTCTTCATCTATTTCATCAATACGTTCTGGTAGATCAATACGCCGCTTAACGTAGTACTCTTCTAGCGTTTCGGCCACTCCATCGCGTTTTACCGCTTTACCTCGCGCTTGTAATTTGGCTTCAGCAAGTTTGTCTTCCAAACGTTTGCGCCGCCGTTTCAACGATTGGTAAATGGCTTCAGGGCTGGATGCTAAACGCCTTTGTAATAAAGTCAGCGCAAAACCAACCGTATTTTTCTTTTTGCCATTTAACCGCTCGGCACGGTTCATTTCCTGACGAACATACGTTGTTACTTGTTCATATAACTCAGCTTCTAAATCAGATAATTGATAATTAGCCGTATAAGCCCGCCGTTCTGGAAACAAAGGTTTACCATCAAACTTCAGTAAATCCTCTTTCACCATACGCCGCATCATGTCCGCTACATCTACTTTGTGGACACCTTCACGAAACTTACCATAGAAACGGTCATTATCAAGCAATGATAACCAAATCTGGAAATCCGCTTCTTTACCATTATGCGGCGTGGCAGTCATTAACAGAAAGTGGCGCGTAATTGTTCCTAACATTTCACCTAAACGAAAACGTTTGGTTTTCTTTACCTCATTACCAAAATAACTAGCGGATAGTTTGTGTGCCTCATCGACAATTATTAAATCCCATTCAGTCAATTTTAATTTAGCTTGATAATCTTCACAACGCGATAGTTGGTCTAAACGACAAATCAGTTGATTCGTTTCATCGAAATAATTACCTGATGCGCATTGTTCTTGCTTTTCACGGCTAAAAATCTCAAATTGCACGCCGAATTTTTCCAGTAATTCGTCTTGCCATTGCTCGGTCAGTGAACCGGGAGAAATAATCAAAATACGCCTAGCATCTGCTCGCATTAGCAATTCGCGGATAAATAAACCAGCCATAATGGTCTTACCTGCACCCGGATCATCTGCTAAAACAAAACGCAAAGGTTGCTTAGGTAACATTGCTTCATACACAGCCGAAATCTGGTGTGGTAATGGTTCGACATTAGAAGTATGTACAGCCATCATGGGGTCAAATAATGCTGACTGAGAAATTCGCCATGCTTCTAAGCCCAGTTTAAAATCTTCTGCTTTAGCATCGAATGCCCATGCTCTTCCTGTTTGTGCAAATTCTAAATGCGCTTCGTCAGAACGAAACAACATTTGCTCCTTAAGATTACCCTGACTATCTTTGTAGTAAATAGTAATAGCCGCTTCACCAATGGCTTCAACTTGCACAATACGAACCACATCATTCGTTTGAATACCACGAATTTGTGCATCTTTCTTAATATCTTCTAACTTAAGCATCTGATTCCCCCTTAAACTCAACGAAACAGGATTATTAGTCTCGTGATTTCAAACCCACATTATCTGCCGGATAAATCCACCCTGAAATCAACCCACCCGCTGGATTACTGATTTTGTCGCTGGCGACATCTTCAATATGGTAGCGTCCGCCGACGCTAAACAATCGTAATTGGCGGGCGTATTGATTGGGTTTTACCCACGGCAGGTTATTGTAATTCTGTTCGGCGACATTGACCCAGCCGTGCGCCAAATCCACACCGACGATGACGGCAACGTGCCCGTGTCGCCATTTTGGATCAGTCGGATTCGGGTAGTAAATGAGCAAATCACCGCGTTGTGGCGGGCGCGTTGCCGTGCCATTCAACGAACGTGCTAACGGAAACTTGGCATTGGTCTGGATGTTTTCGCCTTCGGTGAGGTAGAGAATTTCGTGTGCGCTATCGACATCGCCAAAGGTAATGCCGAGATTGGTCATCCACCAGCGACGGGCGTATTCCACGCATTGATAGGTCAAACCAACGTAATGCACAGACTTGTCGGCGGGTGGTTTTTCGTGCAGAGAAACCGCTTTCGTGCGCAAATCCATGAAGGAAAATTCAGCCCGTGCACAAGTCGATTGACAGTTGGAATAGGCAGGAACGTTATCCACCACCCCCAATACTTTCCCCGCTGGCGTAACACAACCCACATCGCACGATTGTTTGGCTTGTGCGTAAGCGGCTTTGCGCACGCTTTCCAGCAATGGTGCGGGTTTTGCCAGCAAACCGTAACCGTCGGTATGCGGTAACGCCGCCACCAAACCGGACGGGTAAACATCCGGCATTGGCGCGGTGGTCGCGCAACCGTTGATCAACAATACCGCACTAACGGCAAGGGCTTGAAGGTAATGCGGTATGGTTTTGCTCATGCGGCGGCTCTCATTCTGGCGACAGTTCAGGCTTTAACGCTTGCTTGCCATTTTCCAAATAAGCAATGTAACTGTCACGCGCTTGTTTGGCTCGCGTCATGCGTGTGTGCAAACCTTCACCATCTTGCGCGGCAATCAACGCGGAAAACTCGCTCAAATCCGCCTGCAATTTACCAATCATCTCCAAAATCGCGGATTGATTGGTCAGACAAATGTCGCGCCACATCACCGGATCGCTGGACGCAATGCGCGTGAAGTCGCGGAAACCACCCGCTGCGTAACGGAAAATATCTTCCCGCATTGGCAAACCGAGCAAAGTATCGACCAAAGAAAACGCCAAAACGTGCGGTAAATGGCTGGTCGCGGCTAATACTTGATCGTGCAAATCCACGGGCATGGATTCCAACACCGCGCCCGTCACGCGCCACATGGCTTCAACTTTCGCCACTGCATCTGCATCGGTATGAGCCAATGGGGTCAAAATCACGCGCTTATTGACGTACAAATCAGCAATCGCCGCTTCCACGCCGCTTTTTTCACGCCCTGCAATCGGATGCGCGGGCACAAAACGGCTAAAGGTTTCGCCAAACGTTTGCGCGACTTCCGCCACCACGCTGCCTTTGGTACTGCCTGCGTCGGTCAAAATTGCATACGCTGGTAACACGGGTTGGATTTGCTGCAATATCGCGTTCATTGCGCCCATTGGTACGGCGAGCAATACCATGTCGGCATCGCACACCGCTTCCGCTGGATCAGTGGTGAAACTGTCGATCACGCCCAATTCCACCGCCATTTGCAAATGTTCGGCATTGCGGCTGCACCCAACAATGGTTTGGCAGTAATTCGCTTCACGCAATGCTAAGGCGAGTGAGCCGCCAATCAGCCCCACGCCAAAAATCACGAGTTTGTTAATCACGCGCTTATTACCTTCTGCAAGGCGGCGATACAACGCGCATTTTGCGCCGCCGTACCAATCGTAATCCGCAAATGATTCGGCAATTGATACCCCGCTAACGGGCGCACAATCACCCCTTCCCGCAATAATGCGTCGTAAAGTGGGGCTGCCGGACGTTGCACATTAACGGTAATAAAATTCCCTACCGTTGGCATGTATTCCCAATTATGCTCTGCACACGCGGCAAACCATTGCTGCAAACCAACGGCATTCACTGCCACGCTTTCTTGCAAGAAAGCATCATCGTCTAATGCTGCTTGTGCCGCTGCTAATGCCAAGGAATTAACGTTAAACGGCTGACGCACGCGGTTTAAAATATCCGCGATTTCAGGGCTAGAAGCGGCATAACCAACGCGTAAACCCGCTAAACCGTAGATTTTCGAGAAGGTGCGCGTAACGATTAAATTCGGAAATTCATTCAACCATGCCAGTGCATTAGGAAATTCGGGGTCTTGCACGTATTCGGTGTAAGCCTCGTCGATCACCACGATCACGTCTTTCGGCACGGTTTGCAAAAAGCGATGCAAATCGGTTTTGTTTAACCACGTTCCGGTTGGATTATTCGGGTTGGCAATGAACACCACGCGGGTAGAATCGTCGATTTTCGCGGCAAGGTTCGGCAGATTGTGCCCGTAAGGCATAGCGTAATGCGTCGCAGCATTGGCTTTAGCCATGCGTAATTGCGCCCCCACCGCTTTAATCGCAATCGGGTACACCGCAAATGCGTATTCGGAACACACCGCCGAGCAATCCTTATCCAAATAAGCGCGGGCAATAATGTCCAACACGTCGTTAGAACCATTACCCAAGGTAATTTGTTTGCTGTTTAAACCGAACTTCGTCGCAATCGCCGCTTTCAACTGATAACCGCTGCCATCGGGGTAAAGCTCCAAGGTTTGCAGCGCGTCGCTCAGCGCGGCTTTGGCTTTCGGGCTTGTGCCGAGCGGGTTTTCATTCGAGGCGAGTTTGAGGATATTGGTAATGCCCAATTCACGCTCTAATTCTTCAATCGGTTTGCCGGGCTGGTACGGGTGCAAGCCTTGCACCCCTGCAACGGCTAATTGCTGGTAGTTAATCTGTTGTTCTGGCATTGTCGTTACCTGCTAAAAATCAGTCTGGCATTCAATCACAGACCACAGGGATTTGCCAATAGAGGAAGCCTTGCACCTCCTCTGATCTTTGGAAAGTTTACATAATCGCGATGGGATAAGAGCCTAATACGCGCAGCATTTCCGCTTCTGCACGCAGAGCATTTAAAGCCTGTTGGATATTGGCATCTTGTTCATGCCCATGCACATCCAAAAAGAATAAATATTCCCAATTAGTGGCTTTGGAAGGGCGTGATTCAATGCGCGTCATGTCCACACCATTTTCCGCCAAGGGTTTTAATAGGTGGAATAATGACCCCGGTTTATTACGCGTGGAAACCAATAAGGACGTGCGATCATTGCCACTCGCACCCACGGTTTGATTGCCGATCACTAAAAAGCGCGTGGTGTTATTGGGATTATCTTCAATACTGTCTTGCAGTAATTGCAACCCATAAAGCGGGGCGGCTTGACGACTGCCAATGGCAGCAGCGGTATCGTCTAGAGAAGCGAGGCGGGCGGCTTCGGCATTGCTACTAACGGGAATGCGTTCCGCGTTGGGGAGGTGTTTATCTAACCAATAACGGCATTGCGCCAACGATTGTGCATGGGAATAAACTTTCTGCACGCTTTGCCATCGTGCGTGACGACACATCAGGTTTTGGTGGATGCGCAAACTGATTTCGCCGCAAATGCTTAAATTGGATTGCACGAACATATCCAAGGTGTGCGTCACCGCGCCTTCCGTAGAATTTTCAATCGGCACTACACCATACCGCACGCGCCCCGCTTCGACTTCACGGAATACTTGCGGGATGGAATCCACGGGCAATGTTCCCACGCCTTGCCCAAAATGTTTGAGCGTGGCTTCTTGGGTAAACGTGCCTGCTGGACCTAAATAGGCAATGCACATGGACGATTCCAACGCCAAACACGAGGCAATGATTTCGCGGAACAAGTGCGTGACTTGCTCATTGCGCAATGGTCCTTGGTTAATGGACTGCATCCGCGTGAGGATTTGCGCCTCACGTTCTGGGCGGTAAAACGTCGCCTTGGGGTCTTCTGCTAACTTCGCGTGTGCTACCAGCTCAGCGCAACGGGCGCGTTCATTCAACAGTTCGAGGATTTGCGTGTCTAACGCGTCAATCTGCTGGCGAATTACTTGTAAATCCAAAGCCATACTTAACCCTTACGCTGTGCGAAATCTTGCATAAAATCGATCAGAGCGTCCACACCTGCTTCCGGCATGGCGTTATAAATACTGGCACGCATTCCGCCGACGGAACGATGCCCTTTCAACGACACCAAACCCGCCAGCCCTGCTTGCGTAACGAAGGCTTTGTCGAGTTCGGGATTTGTCAAGGTAAACGGCACATTCATTAAAGAACGGTACGCAGGGTCAACCGGACTGTGATAGAAATCAGATGCATCAATTGCCGCGTACAATTTCGCCGCTTTGCGCTCATTCAATGCTGCCATCGCACTTAAACCGCCTTGCGCCTTCAGCCATTGGAACACCAAGCCTGCCAAATACCATGCGTAAGTAGGCGGCGTGTTGTACATGGATTCGTTATCCGCTTGCACTTTGTAATCGAACATAATCGGCGTACCCGCAACGGTTTGCCCGATTAAATCCTCACGCACGATCACAATGGTCAAACCCGCAGGGCCAATGTTCTTCTGCGCCCCCGCGTAAATCACCCCGAACTGGCTGACATCAACCGGACAAGACAGGATATTGGATGACATATCCGCCACCAATGGCACATTGCCCACGGCTGGCACGTTTTTGAATTCCACGCCACGAATGGTTTCATTCGCCACATAATGCAAATACGCGGCATTCGGGTCGCAGTTCCACGTCGCAACATCGGGAATGCTGGTGTAATTGCCCGCCTTGCTGGAAGCCACCACCTTCACCGTACCGTAACGCTTGGCTTCAGCTATGGCTTTAGCTGACCAATCGCCCGTATCGACGTAATCCATGCTGGTTTTGCCACGCAGCAAATTCATCGGCAGCATGGCAAACTGACTGTATGCACCGCCTTGCAAAAACAGGACTTTGTAATTGGCTGGAATGGCGAGTAATTCGCGCAAATCCGCTTCAGCCTGTGCCGCAATCGACATGAAATGCTGTTCGCGGTGACTCATTTCCATCACCGACATACCAGTGCCATGCCAATCCAACATGTCGGCTTGCGCTTGTTCCAAAACAGCTTGCGGCAATACCGCAGGCCCTGCACTGAAATTAAAAACGCGATGCATCACCCTATCCCCTTCCTTATTCGTCAGTCTCGACTTCATGACTCACAGTCGCATCAGCATCATGTGTTTCGCCATCTGCTTCACCATCCGTCTCACCTTGCTCAGTGAGAATCGGTGCGACTTGCACTAACTTTTCGCCATCATTCAAGCGGATTAATGTCACACCTTGCGTATTGCGCCCTACAATCGACACATCCGCCACCGGTGTGCGTACCAAAGTACCACCGTCGGTAATCAACATGATTTGGCAATCGTCACGCACTTGCACCGCGCCAATCGCATTGCCATTACGTTCGGAAGTTTGAATCGCAATCACGCCTTGACCGCCACGCCCTTGTGCGGAGAACTCATCAACCCGCGTGCGTTTACCGTAACCATTTTCGGTAGCAATCAACAATTCACCTTCACCCACAATAATCAGCGCGTTGACTTCATGACCTTCTTCCAACTTAATGCCACGCACACCGGTAGCCGTCCGCCCCATTGCACGCACATCGTCTTCGTGGAAACGAATCGCTTTACCCGACGTGCTGAACAACATCACATCGTTAGCCCCATCCGTTACCGCGACGTCGACCAATTTATCACCATCACGCAAATCGACGGCAATAATGCCCGCCGTGCGTGGACGGGAGAATTCGGTTAATGGCGTTTTCTTCACTGTCCCTTGCGAAGTTGCCATAAATACGTATTTATCTTCGGCATATTCGCGGATCGGTAATACCGCATTAATGCGCTCGCCTTCTTCCAACGGCAATAAATTCACCATTGGTTTGCCGCGTGAAGTACGTCCCGCCATTGGCAATTGGTAAACTTTCAACCAATACATACGCCCACGGCTGGAGAAGCACAATAATGTGTCGTGCATACTGGCAATGAACAGCTTTTCGATGAAATCTTCTTCCTTCATCGAGGTTGCTGCTTTACCACGTCCGCCGCGTTTTTGTGCACGGTAAGTGTCCAACGTTTGCGCTTTGGCATAACCTTCGTGCGACAGCGTGACCATGACTTCCTCATCGGCAATCAGGTCTTCCATGCTCAAATCTTCGCCGATTACATTGATTTCGGTACGGCGTTTATCGCCATAGGTTTCCAAAATCAACAGCAATTCATCACGAATCACTTGCAGTAAACGGTCTGGATTCCCCAAAATCTCCAACAAATCGGCGATTTTATCCAACAATTCGCGGTATTCACCGATGATTTTGTCTTTTTCCAAGCCCGTTAAACGGTGCAGACGCAAATCCAGAATCGCTTGTGCTTGTACTTCGGATAACCAATAACCATCCGCGTGTAAACCGAACTGTTCCGCCAAATCGTCTGGACGGCAAGTATCGGCCCCCGCACGACTCAACATTTCGCTGACAATGCCGGAATCCCACGCACTCGCCAATAAAGCAGCTTTAGCATCTGCCGGATTCGGTGCGGATTTAATTAAAGCAATAATCGCGTCAATATTAGATAGCGCGATGGCTAAACCTTCCAAAATGTGCGCACGTTCACGCGCTTTACGCACCTCAAAAATGGTACGGCGCGTGACAATCTCACGACGGTGACGTAAGAATGCTTCCAAAACTTCTTTGAGGTTCAGCAATTTAGGTTGACCATCAACCAAGGCCACCATGTTAATGCCGAACACGCTCTGCATTTGCGTTTGCTTGTAGAGGTTGTTGATAATAACCTCACCGGATTCGCCGCGCTTGAGTTCAATCACCATGCGCATCCCGTCTTTATCAGACTCGTCGCGCAATTCGGAGATACCTTCCAGCTTTTTCTCTTTGACTAATTCGGCGATTTTTTCCAGCAAACGCGCTTTATTCACCTGATACGGCAGTTCGGTGACGATAATGGTTTCGCGGCTAGTGCGCTCATCGACTTCCACTTCGGCACGCGCCCGAATGTAAACGCGCCCACGCCCAGTGCGATAGGCTTCACGAATCCCACGTGCACCATTGATAATCCCTGCGGTGGGGAAATCAGGTCCGGGCAGGTATTCCATCAAATCATTAATGTCGAGTTCGGGATCAGCCAATAATGCCAAACACGCATTCACCACTTCCGTCAGATTATGCGGCGGAATATTGGTCGCCATACCCACCGCGATACCGGATGAACCGTTGATCAGCAAGTTAGGCAAGCGTGTGGGGAAAACCGCAGGTTCTTTCTCATTACCGTCATAGTTAGGGACGAAATCGACGGTTTCTTTGTCTATATCCGCTTGTAACTCGTGCGCGAGTTTGGACATACGCACTTCGGTGTAACGCATTGCCGCTGGTGAGTCACCATCAACTGAACCGAAGTTACCTTGCCCATCGACCAGCAAATAACGCAGGGAAAAAGGTTGCGCCATGCGCACCATCGTGTCGTAAACAGCGGTATCACCGTGTGGATGGTATTTACCGATCACGTCACCGACGACACGCGCAGATTTTTTATAAGATTTATTCCAATCATTGCCGAGTTCGCTCATCGCGTACAACACACGGCGGTGAACGGGTTTGAGACCATCGCGTACATCCGGTAATGCACGCCCGACAATGACACTCATGGCATAGTCCAGATAGGACTGACGCATTTCATCTTCGAGATTAACCGGGAGGATTTCCTTGGCAAATGTGGCCATCATTATTGTTCGATCACTTAAATCATGAAGAGCGGGATTATATCAGAAAATACCTGCTCATGCGTACCCGCATTCAGCCCTGACATCCCAGAAAACAAACCCTTCAAGCAATGATGCACTAATAATGTAGAAGTGATTAATTTTACTACTCACTCCTTCTATACAGGAAATTTGCTTATCACACACTTCGTCTATACTCTTTCCCACACTACCGACAGCCATTGGCAAATTATTCAGCAGGAGACAGCATGGCACTCGACCAATCCGGTCGCTATTCCGACCTTAGCCTCAACGAAGAAGAACTGATTGCAGGCGGCAAACACATTCTGTGCGCTTATCAAATGAAGCCCAAAGCTGGCTACGGTTATTTAGAAGCAGCCGCCCATTTTGCTGCCGAATCTTCCACCGGCACGAATGTGGATGTTTGCACCACGGACGAATTCACCCGTGGTGTGGATGCATTGGTGTATCACATCGACGAAGCCAATGAAGCCATGCGCATTGCGTTTCCACTGGATTTATTCGACCGTAATATCAGCGACGGGCGCATGATGATAGTGTCATTCCTGACCCTCACCGTGGGCAATAATCAAGGCATGGGCGACATTGCTTACGCCAAAATGATTGACTTCTACATGCCACCGCGTGCGATTCAGTTGTTTGATGGTCCGGCGAAAGACATTTCTGACCTGTGGCGGATGTTGGGTCGTCCGGTGAAAGATGGCGGCTACATTGCTGGGACTATCATTAAACCCAAACTCGGTTTACGCCCAGAACCGTTTGCTCATGCAGCTTATCAATTTTGGCTGGGCGGCGACTTCATCAAAAACGATGAACCGCAAGGCAATCAACTGTTCGCTCCCATGAAAAAAACCATTCCCTTGGTGGTTGATGCCATGCGTCGCGCACAGGATGAAACCGGCGAAGCGAAAATCTTTTCCGCGAACATCACCGCTGATGATCATTATGAAATGCTGGCGCGTGCCGATTTCATTTTGGAAGCATTCGGCGAAGATGCGGATCGCGTCGCGTTCTTGGTGGATGGTTACGTTGGTGGCCCCGGTATGGTGACAACCGCACGCCGTCAATACCCCAATCAATACCTGCATTACCATCGCGCTGGGCACGGAGCGGTAACATCGCCTTCCACTAAACGCGGTTACACGGCGTTTGTGTTGGCGAAAATGGCACGTTTGCAAGGCGCGTCCGGCATTCATGTGGGTGCAATGGGCTACGGCAAAATGGAAGGTGCACAAGATGACCGCGTGATTGCGTACATGATTGAGCGCGACGAATGCCAAGGGCCGATTTACTACCAACAATGGTTTGGCATGAAACCCACCACGCCGATTATTTCCGGCGGCATGAATGCGTTACGCTTACCCGGTTTCTTTGCGAATTTGGGTCACGGTAACGTGATTAATACGGCGGGCGGCGGTTGTTACGGGCACATTGACAGCCCAGCAGCGGGGGCAACTTCGTTACGGCAAGCGTATGACTGTTGGCGTACTGGCGCAGACCCGATTGAATTCGCCAAAGAACACCGCGAATTTGCCCGTGCGTTTGAATCCTTCCCCAATGATGCGGATAAACTATTCCCGAATTGGCGCGAAAAACTGCAAGTCCACAAATAAGCCAGAACTAACATGAGCGATCACGATTACCGCATCCAAACTCAGCCATTTTACCAAGCCACGGGCAATGAAATCGCGCTGTACGAAGCTGCTTATCAAGCACGTTTACCCGTGATGTTGAAAGGGCCAACGGGGTGCGGTAAATCGCGCTTTGTCGAATACATGGCGTGGAAACTCGGCAGACCGCTCATTACCGTGGCGTGTAATGAAGACATGACCGCTTCGGATTTGGTCGGGCGGTATTTATTGGACAGTAATGGTACACGCTGGTTGGATGGCCCATTAACCACTGCCGCGCGACTGGGTGCGATTTGCTACTTGGATGAAATCGTCGAAGCACGTCAAGACACCACCGTGGTGATTCACCCGCTTACCGACCACCGCCGCGCTTTGCCGTTGGATAAAAAGGGCGAAGTGGTACACGCTCACCCCGATTTCCAGTTGGTGATTTCGTACAACCCCGGCTACCAAAGCTTGATGAAAGACTTGAAACAGTCAACTAAACAACGCTTTGTCGCTTTTGACTTCACTTACCCCGCCGCCGCCATCGAAGCCACTATTTTGCAGCAAGAAACGGGCGTGGCATTACCCATTGCGCAACGCTTGATTCAAATTGCCCACGCGGCGCGAAATCTGCAAGGGCACGGACTCGACGAAGGCATTTCCACGCGCTTGTTGGTATACGCTGCGACCTTAATTCACCAAGGCGTTGCCTCGCGCGATGCTTGTCAAATGGCTCTGGTTAGCCCGCTGACTGACGATGCTGACATTCGCAGCACGCTAACGCACGTTATCGAGGCCGTGTTCGTGTAATGGATGCCGGATTCAGCGCGGAAGGGTTGGCAGCGTATTTGCGCGGTGCGGATTTAATCGCCAAAACCGGACGCGGTACCGCACCAGTCGATACTTACCGCGAAACCATGCCGGAACTCGCGGCATTGTGTGGCGAAGACTTGCTGGAAATCGTCAGTAAAGCGACGTGGCAATGGTCGCGCACCCCAAACGGGCGCGTGATTCCCGCTTTCCTAGAAACCTTGCCCAGCGTATGCCGCATCTTAAAAAACAGCCAATTGGTCACGCAATACATTGATTTGTTGTTCGACATGGCCAAACGCAGCGCGGGTAATGCGCACGGTTTCCAACACAGCAATCCCAGTCTTAGCTTGCCGTTATTGCTGGAAAACATGCCGCTGTTAATTCAGCAAGTGGATTTAACGGGTTTGGCAGCGTGGATCGAATACGGCATTCGTCATTACGCCAATCATCCGCCGCAACAACAGGATTATTTCCGCCTGCAATCCGCCGACAGTCGCGCGGTCTTGCAGCAGCAACGCCACGGCACATTATTCAGCCAGCACGAACGCAAACTCAGCCTGTATTTGCAAGCCTGTTGGAACACGCAAATCCCACTCGTGCCGTTCGCTTTGGAGGCGGACAACCCGTATTTGCAACAAACCTATTGGCAAGACGACGGCATTCGTTTACCCGACGTGTACCACGACACGTTCAGCATTAGCGGCTTGAATCGTTACCGTGCCGCTTTGGCGCACATTGCCGCGCATCAACGCTGGTCACAACCGATCATTGCCGATAATTTCAGCCCACAACAACGCCTTGCGATTGAATGCTTGGAAGATTGCCGCGTCGATTATTTAGCAGCACAAACTTATGCTGGCTTACAACACCTCTTTAACACGCTGCACCCAAAACCTGCGATTGAGGCGTGTGACCCGCAACAAAGCGCGTGTTTACGCCACCGTTTGACGCTGTTATCACGCGCGATTTTGGACATGAATTACGGCAAAACCGCTGATTTACCGCCGCCAATTCCAGCATTCGCACAATATTTCCACGACTTAATGCAAACGGAGCAACCCACCACGCAAGACATGGTGCAACTCGCACTGCAATTCGTGGTGCAAACGCGCTTACCGACCGATCACAAACCGCAAGTGTATTTCCCCGATACCGTGGTGAGTTACCGCGACGACAATCGGCATTTATGGCAATACATTGAAAATGGCGATGAAGAACAAAGCTTTGACGACTATCGTCAAGACTTAACCGCCCCCGCGCAGCAAGGCTTACCGCCGCACTATTACCCCGAATGGGACGAAACCACGCAAACCTATCGCCCCGATTGGTGCAGCGTGTACGAAAACCTGCATCGCGCGGGTAATCCGGCGTTTATTGATGCTTTACTGCAAAAACATGCCGCGCTCGCCAAACGCTTAAAGCAGTTAGTGGAACGCTTAAAACCACAGCAACACACGCGCATTCGTTACCAAGAAGACGGCAGCGAACTCGACTTAGACATAGCCATTCGCTCGCTGATTGAACTCAAAAGTGGCACGAACCCTGACCCGCGCATTAATTGCAGTCAAGCGCATAATGGGCGCAATATCGCCGTGTTATTACTACTGGATTTATCCGCATCCTTAAATGAAACGCCGCAAGGCAGCACGCAAACCCTGCTGCAACTCAGCCAAGAAGCGGTATCTTTACTCGCATGGGCAATCGAAGCACTCGGCGACCCGTTTGCCATTGCCGGATTCGCCAGCAATACGCGCCACGAAGTCCCTTACCAGCACATCAAAGGCTTCCACGAACACTGGGATGACAGCGTAAAAGCCCGACTCGCCGCACTCGATGCCGCCTATTCCACGCGCATGGGTGCGGCATTGCGCCACGCTGCCCATTACCTTGCGCACCAGCCCGCCGACAAAAAACTACTGTTAATTCTCACCGACGGCGAACCATCCGACATTGACGTTCACGACCCACACGCCCTCAGCCACGACACCCGCCAAGCCATCAAAGAACTCGACCAACAAGGCATTTACAGCTACTGCATCAGCCTTGATCCGCGAGCGGATGACTATGTGCGGGATATTTTCGGCAAGCGCTACACCGTGATTGATAACGTGCAACGACTACCCGAAAGACTCCCACAAGTGTTTATGGCACTGACGGGTTAGGTGTCACGGAAGTGTTCTGTTGCTCACGAATTCCCCGTATTTCATCAAGCACAAACTGTAACTCTTCTTCAGCCAAACCATACAGTTCGATGAGCACTTCCGCCAGCGTTTCCTGTGGGCAGTAAAAATAGGCGACAGGAACATTCAAGATGGTTGCAAGACTTTGAGCAATTTCAAATGGCGGGGCATGTATACCTGTTTCATAACGACTGATTCGCGCACTGCTACATCCTTCATCCAAACCAATCAAAACACCTAGACGGTCTTGTGCCAAACCAGCCCGAATACGGGCGGCACGCAAACGAGAACCGAATAATGATTGAGGATGCTTTGACATCCTACGATATTCGTAAATTACCGCTTGTATCGTCTCTACGAAATTCGTAGAATACTCATATTAATTAAATTTATTTATCTTAAATGGATAGGGCTAAATGAGTTTTATCGATTGGCTGAAAATCATCGTGGAAATTTTGAGATTAATTGCCGAAGGAATGTCAAAAAATGATGCAGTTTCAGCAGCAGCTAAAAAATTTGGCGTTTCAGAAGGTTCAATCTGGAAACGCGGTGGCTTTTAATAAAAGCATTTATTTTTCAAATGTAAAAAGGTGTAAATATAACTGTTGAAAAAGCTTTAACTCTAGGTCTGACAGGCAACGAAATATCTAAAAAACTCACGGGAACTAGTGAAGTGAGCACTGGACGCACAACAGTGGCAACTGGCACTGGAGCTGCTTTAGGTGCAGTTGCAGGTGGTGCTGTCGTTGTTGCGGCAGAAGCAGCGGGTCTTACTGCTGTTGCCACTGTCGCCGCTCCTATTGTCGTTCCGCTTGCTGTTGCTGCTGGTGCTGTAGCTTTTATCGCCAGTTTGTTTGATTAAGGATACAGGAGATTTTTAAATGAGTGTTCTGAAAATATTTCCTATCCCAAAACCAACGCCTCCAGTACCACCTTGGAAGTAAAACAAAGCTTCCTGATAATCAAGCTGCATTAATGTCGTGACATGATTATCGGGAAGCAACATCCTCTAGACATATTGGTATCATAAAACACTTAACTTTTGTCTTTATAATTGCGCAAACCATTTGTTTGGAACTTTTTTTATACGCAGCGTGCCTTTTTGTAGTCGTAATCGCTATCTGCTGGAAACTTGCCAAACAACTCAACGATTTCACGCTGTTTATGGCGTTGAATAAATTCGCGTAGGGCTTAATTAATCGCTTCTCTCTTACTCTTAAAGCCCCCGATCATGATTGCTTCCTGTAGTAATTGCGAATCAAATGTTAGGTTAGTTGCCATATTCATGTTCTCTTGTTACTTGAGCGAAACCTTTTATCAAGCTGTTCCCATCGCTTTGCGCAGCAATTCCAACCCACGCTCGGTTTTGCCACGCCCTCGTTCTACCCGCAGCCGGAAGCGGGTTTCTGCATCAAAATCTGCCAGTAACAAAGTCGCCATTTCATTCAATAACTGGTTGATGCTCATCCCGCGCTGATCAGCAAGGATTTTTAGGCGTTGGTGTTTATCGTCGGGTAAACGTAAGGTAATTGCACTCATATTTTCACCTCTGCAAAAAATTGTTCGGGCGAGCAGATACGAATTTCAGGAAACTTTAATTCCATAGCCTTGAAATCCCTCAGATTGTAAGTCACTAGATACCGCGCATTTCCGGCAACTGCCAATTCCATCACATGGTTGTCACCTTCATCACGCAGATTGGGTCGCCATGCATAGTAAATCCGTGTCCACTGGCAATGCGCCAAAAAGATGTCCAGTAACTCCTCACGTTCAGCCCGATTAAGCCGTGCCTTGGTAAACAATGTTTCCCGTGCCAACACATCTTCATATTCTGCTAATAGGGCAGCTCCCATTAATGGCACTAAATCACCTTGTAAACAGTGCATTACCAGTCTGTTCGCACTGCCCTGACCTATGCACGCACCAAGAAAAATGTTGGTATCCAGAAGAATATTCATGAAGATAATGGTAGCACCAGCGACATCATATCGCTACATTTGCTTGCCCCGTTTCTGCCATTCGTGTGGTATTTGAGGGTTTCATGCTATATACTGCTTGATATATACCAAAGGAGGTGTAGCATGAGTGTTCAAGTCGCTAAATTATTTTACAGTGGGCGCAGTCAGGCGATGCGTCTACCGAAGGTATTTCGATTCGAGGGGTCGGAAGTGTACATCCGTAAAGTCGGTGATGATTTAATCATTTCCCCGAAACGCCCAACATGGAACGACTTTTTTAGTACGCCAAGTGCGTTCAGCGATGATTTTCTGGCACAGCGCGACAACGTCCCTCCACAAGAACGAGAGTGGTTTTAATGTTGATGCTGGATACCAATATCTGCATATACGTTTTGAAAAAACGCCCAACCGAAGTGTTAGAGAAATTTAACAGGGCGGGGGAATTATGTATTTCGAGCATTGTTTGTGCTGAATTGTGGTTTGGTGTTGAACATAGCCCTGCTGATTTGCAGCCCGCCCGACGCGCACAATTAGAAACCTTTTTGTCATTGTTGACCATAATCGCATGGGACGAGGCTGCCGCTCAGGAATACGCGCGTTTATTAACGTATTTAAAGCTTAAAGGGCAACTCATTGGCAACATGGATTTGTTAATTGCTGCTCATGCCACCAGTCTCTCAGCAACACTTGTAACCAACAATACCCGCGAGTTTGAGCGCATACCCAACTTGCTGCTGGAAAACTGGGTGTAACTGGCGACTTTACGCCCTACCGCTTACGCCGTTCGCGCTAGGCGTTGCGGCTGCTTCTGCTACAATCCTTGCCCATATTTGAATAATAAAGTGTCTGTAAGGAAAGGTTGTCATGCCCCACCACGTTTTTGGTATTCGTCATCATGGCCCTGGTTCGGCGCGTAGTTTGTTGCAAGCATTGAGCGCATTGCAGCCGGATTGCCTTGTGGTGGAAGGGCCACCCGAAGCGGATAGCATTTTGCCCTTTGCTGCCGATGCGCAGATGCAGCCGCCCGTGGCATTGCTGGTTTACGCCCCCGACGAACCCCAACGCGCGGTGTATTACCCGTTTGCGGCTTTTTCCCCTGAGTGGCAGGCGATTCGTTACGCGTTGGTGCAGCAAATTCCCGTGCGCTTTATGGACTTACCCGTGAGCATTAACTTTGCCCGCGATAAAGCCGCCGAAGCAGCGCAAGCCGCCACTGCCGACACCGCGCAGGATATTCCCGCCGTTACGCCAGATGCTGAATCCGCTGACATACGCCGTGACCCATTGGCATTGCTGGCGCAAGCTGCCGGATTTGCCGATAGCGAACGTTGGTGGGAACAGATGGTGGAAGAACGCCGCGACTCCAGCGAATTGTTCCAAGCAATTAATGAGGCAATGAGCGCGTTACGGCAGGAAGTGGATGCGCATTATCCGCGAGATGCTGCCGAACACGAGCGCGAGCAGTTACGCGAAGCCCACATGCGTAAAACCATTCGCCAAGCGCAAAAAGACGGTTGCCAAAACATTGCGGTGGTGTGTGGTGCGTGGCACGCTCCGGCATTGCAAACATTACCCGCCGCGAAAGCCGATGATGCCTTACTCAAAGGTTTGCCCAAACTCAAAACCGCTGCAACGTGGATTCCGTGGACGCACGAACGTTTAAGTGCTGCCAGTGGTTACGGCGCGGGGGTCGATGCCCCCGGTTGGTACGCGCATCTGTGGGACAATGCGTCAACGGCGGGAAACCTTACCACGCGCTGGCTCACCAAAGTTGCGCAGACCTTCCGCACTCAGGGTATCGACATTTCCTCCGCACACATTATTGAAACCGTGCGACTTGCCGAAACCTTAGCCGCCATGCGCCATCGCCCACTCACGGGTTTAGCCGAACTCAATGAAGCCGTGCAAAGCGTAATGCTGTTTGGCGATGCCACACCAATGGTGCTATTGCAACGCAAGCTGTTAATCGGCGAAGCATTAGGCAGCGTACCAGACGCAACGCCACAAACGCCGTTGCAACAAGATTTAGCGCAGGAACAAAAACGCTTACGCCTGAAACCGTCTGCCACTGATGAAGAACTGACCCTCGATTTACGCAAACCGACGGATTTGGAACGCAGTTATTTGTTACGTCGTTTGCACATTCTGGGTATTGCTTGGGGTAAAGGCGGTCAACGCGCCAATGGCAAAGGCACGTTCAAGGAAAGTTGGCGCACGTTATGGCAGCCGGAATTCGCCATTCAATTGATCGAAGCCGGATTCTGGGGCAATACCCTCTCCGCCGCTGCCACCAAACGTTTGGTGACGCAAGCACAAGACACGCCGAGCCTTGCGCAATTAGCAAGCATGGCGCACGAATCGCTGTACGCCAACTTGCCCACAGCGGTGGATTGCTTAATGCAACGCCTGCAATTGGAAGCCGCCGTGAATAGCGACGTGGTGCAATTAATGCTGGCATTACCGGAACTGGCGCGGTTGTTACGTTACGGCGATGTGCGCAAAACCTCGGTGGAACAAGTCGGGCATGTTGTTAGTGGCATGATAACGCGCATTTGCATTGGCTTACCGAATGCGTGCAGCGCACTCAATGAAGATGCTGCCGAAACCCTGTTCAAGCACATTCAAGCGGTACAAGAAGCTGTGAATTTGCTGGATAACAGCGATTTCAGCACGCAATGGACACAAACGTTACACACCCTGCTTGATCAGCACGGTTTACACGCCTTACTTGCCGGACGTTGTTGTCGCTTATTGCTGCAAGCGGCGGTCTTGGATGAAGCCGAAACCGCACGCCGTTTTGGTTTAGCACTGTCAACCGCGAATGAACCCGCTCAAGCCGCGAGTTGGGTGGATGGCTTTTTGCGCGGTAGTGGGCAATTACTGATTTACGACGAAATGCTGTGGAACTTGATTGATGGCTGGGTCAGTGAGTTAAACGCGGAAACGTTCCAGCAATTACTGCCCGTATTGCGCCGCACGTTTGCAAGTTTCACCGCCCCCGAACGCCGTCAAATGGGCGAACGGGTGAAACAAGGGCAAGCCGCTTTACCCACCGTTGCAACAGTCAATGATTTAGACGGCAACCGCGCCGCAAGCGCATTACCTTTGGTAGCAATGATTTTAGGATTAGCAGGATGACAGCAATCGAACAACGACAAAAACGCTGGCGCTTAATACTCGGTGGTGGTGAAGCGGATGGCATTGGCTGCACCTTAAGCGGTATGGAACAAGGTTTGGATAACTGTTTATCCGCCGTGTATGGCGATGGTGCAAACGGTGGCGGACGACGCGGCAGTTTGAGTGCCTCCGCCCCGAATGTGACACGCTGGTTGGGTGATATTCGCCAATATTTCCCCTCCTCCGTGGTGCGCGTTATGCAGCAAGATGCGATTGAACGCTTAGGCTTGCGCCAATTATTGCTCGAACCGGAAGTGTTACAAGCCGTCGAAGCGGATATTCACCTCGTTGCCACGCTGATTTCGCTCAAAGATGTGATTCCCAACAAAACCAAGGATACCGCTCGCCAAGTGGTGAACAAAGTCGTTGAGGAATTATTACGCCGTTTGCAACAGCCCATGCAGCAAGCGGTTAAAGGCGCGTTGAACCGTGCGGTGCGTAATAATCGCCCGCGTTTACAAGAAATCGACTGGCATCGCACCATCCGCGCTAATATCAAAAACTACCTGCCGGAATACAACACGATTGTGCCGGATAAGTTGATCGGTTACGGGCGCAAACGCGCTGCCTTAAAAGACGTGGTGCTGTGCATTGACCAAAGCGGTTCAATGGCACCGTCGGTGGTGTATTCCAGCATTTTTGCGGCGGTCATGGCTTCGATTCCCGCACTCAGCACCAAAATGGTGGTGTTTGATACTAGCATTGTCGATTTAACCGACGAATTACACGACGATCCCGTGGATTTGCTGTTTGGTTTGCAACTCGGCGGCGGCACGGACATTAACCGCGCGATTGGCTATTGCCAAAGCTTGATCTCACGCCCCGACGATACCGTGTTCATTTTAATCAGCGACTTGTACGAAGGCGGCAATGCGCAAGAAATGCTGAAACGCGCAGCGGCATTAGTGGCTTCCGGCGTGCAAGTGATTTCCTTGTTAGCATTGAGCGACGAAGGTGCGCCGTTCTACGATCATGATATGGCGGCAAAATTTGCCACATTGGGCATCCCAACGTTTGCATGTACGCCGGATCAGTTCCCCGATTTGATGGCTAATGCACTCCTCAAACAAGATTTGAGCACTTGGGCAGCACAGCAAGGCATTGTTGCGACCCATTAAGGTGCATTAAATCGTACAAAGCTGGGCGAAGATTGCCGCAAAAACAATTATTTGCAATTTTTCGGTGAAAAATATTGTTTTCGCCGTGTATTTCCGATGATGCAGCGCATTAATTTCGTATAATCACCGGAGAAATAAACACGGGAGCTACTGTTGGCAGAGGCTTCTTACCGCTACCAAAGGAGAAACAAATGGCCGATAACGATCAGAATCCAATTAATGCATTGGGATTTGCATCCGTTGCCAAAGAACTGCAAGAGAACTTCAAGCAAGTTGAAGAAATCATGTCTGGCTTTGCAAAATCGTATGAAAACATTAGCGTTGACCCCTTCAACCTGAAAGATGCTTACAGCGAATGGTTGGAAGCGTTGGCAAAAAACCCGCAAAAGGTTTTTGAAACCAACATGGCTTACTGGCAAAAGTCGATGGAACTGGGTCAAAAAGCACTCATGGGCTTTATGAGTGGTCAAGTTTCTGAGCCAATCATTAAAGAGCCAAAGTCAGACCGTCGTTTCAGCCACGAAGATTGGGCTAACAAACCGATTTTTGATGTCATTAAACAATCCTACCTGTTGGCATCCGACTGGACACGCCAATTGCTGGCTTCTGCGGAAGGCATGGATGAGCGCACCGCTGAACGTGTGAAATTCTTCACCGAACGCGCGTTGGATGCGATGTCCCCAACCAACTTCGCCATGACCAACCCGGCGGTTATTGAAAAAATCCGTGCAACCAATGGTGCAAACTTGGTTCACGGCTTGAAAAACATGCTGGAAGATTTGGAAGCGGGCAAAGGTCAATTGCGCATTCGCATGACTGACGCAAGCGCGTTCAAACTGGGCGAAAACATTGCGGCAACACCGGGCAAAGTGGTGTTCCAAAACCGCATGTTCCAGTTGATTGAATACACACCGACCACTGAAAACGTGTTGAAACGTCCGTTGTTGATCGTTCCACCGTGGATCAACAAGTTCTACATCATGGACTTGCAACCGAAAAACTCCCTGTTGAAATGGCTGGTTGACCAAGGTCACACCGTTTACGTCATTTCTTGGGTGAACCCAGACGAAACTTACGCCGAAACTGGCTTCGACGATTACATTCATGCGGTACGTAACGCGCTGGATGCGATTGAATACGAAACAGGCGAAAAAGAAGTGAATGCGATTGGTTACTGCATCGGCGGTACATTGCTGACTTCCACACTGGCGTACTCCAAAGCGATTGGCGACACACGCATTAAGAGCGCGACTTTCTTCACCACCATGCTCGACTTTACTGATCCGGGTGAACTGGGCTTGTTCATTGACGAAGACCAAATCAAAGGTCTGGAAGACAAAATGAACGAGGCAGGCTATTTGGATGGCAGCGTTATGGCTGGCACATTCAACCTGTTACGCGCTAATGACTTGATCTGGTCGTTCTACGTCAATAACTACCTGTTGGGTAATGATCCACGTCCATTCGACCTGTTGTACTGGAACTCCGATTCCACCCGTATGCCAGCGAAAATGCACTCATGGTACTTACGCAATATGTACCTGAACAACCAACTGTGCCAACCCAAAGCCCTGTCAGTTGACGGCGTTGGTTTAGACATTGGTAGCATTGACGTGCCAGCGTGCTTCATTTCCACCATCGAAGACCACATTGCACCGTGGAAATCCACTTACTCCGGTGCGCGGATGTTTGGTGGCGAAGTACGCTTCATCTTGGGTGGCTCTGGTCACATTGCAGGCATTATCAACCCGCCAGCCGCAAACAAATACGGCTATCGCTTGGGTACAGAACTGCCAGAAAACCCCGATGAATGGTTAGCCAAAGCACAAAACAATGCAGGTTCATGGTGGCCAGAATGGGATCGTTGGGTACGTTCATTGTCCAACAATGAAGAAGTACCAGCGCGTGTCCCCGGTCAAGGTAACTTAGCCGTGATCGAAGACGCACCGGGTACTTACGTGAAATCCAAACTGGGCGAACCAACACCAGTATTGCCAGCAACTGAATTGCCAGCACTGCCAGCAGCGATTGAAGCTGAAGTGGTTGCAGAACCAGCGGTAGAAGTCAGCGCGGAAGCGGCTGTCGAAACGCCAGTGGAAGCAGCTCCGACAGAAACGCCTGCTGAAGCATCCGCAGCCGTAGCAACAACCGAAACCGCTCCTGTGGAGGCAGCCGCCCCCGCAAAAAAGCCGACGCGTAAATCAGGCAAAGCCAAACGCTAAGGCAGCCTGATTGCCACACGGAAGTGTGTTAACCCTGCGCCCGAAGAGATCACTTTTCGGGCGTTTACTGCCAAATTTCATCAGCATTCGCATCTGAATAACACCTAAAAATAGGAAGCTTTATGCACCCTACGCGCAAACTTTCTACGCTCTCATCACTATTGTTGGTTTCCTGCCTATCATTCACGACGACACTCACGCCTGCCGTTGCTCATGCCGCAAGCGTTTTGCAGCGCGGTAATGGTGCTGAACCCGAAACGCTCGACTTTCACAAATCCAGCGGCGTACCCGAAGCCAATATTGAGCGCGATTTGTTTGAAGGCTTGGTCACGGATGACGCGGATGGCAAACCGCAACCCGGCGTAGCGGAAAAGTGGGAGATTAGCAGCGATGGCAAAACCTACACTTTCCATTTACGCGCAGAGGCTAAATGGTCGGACGGCGCAACCTTAACCGCTGACGATTTCGTGTACGCATGGCGACGCGCATTAGCACCGGAAACCGCCTCCGATTACGCTTTTATGCTTTGGCCGATTGTCGGCGCGGAAGCTTTCAGCAAAGGTACGAACCAAGACCCCGCCAGCATTGGCGCAAAAGCCATTGACGTACACACGCTGGAAGTCAAACTCAACGCCCCTACCCCGTATTTCATTACCTTACTGACGCATCACATGACTTACCCCGTACCGCAAAAAGTCGTGGAAAAAGCGGGTAAGGATTGGACCAAACCCGAAAACATCGTCAGTAATGGCGCGTACACGTTGAAAACATGGCAGCCACAAGCGCAAATTACCCTAACCAAAAACCCCAACTACCGCCGCGCCAAAGACATTAACATTGATAGCGTGGTGTATATTCCCACCGAAGATAAAGGCAGCGAACTGAAACGTTTTCGCGCGGGTGAACTCGACATTACCGACGATATTCCCAATGATCAAACCGCGTGGGTGAAAGAAAACCTCGCGGCGGCTTTGCATAATTCGCCTTACATTGGCACTTATTATTACGCGCTGAATTTGCAAGATGCGGCTTTTAAAGACAATGTGAAATTACGCCGTGCTTTGAGTTTAGCGATTGACCGCGCTATTTTAACCGAGAAATTAACACAGTCTGGCGAACAACCTGCTTTTGGTTGGGTGCCTGCTGTGAATGATTATACCCAGCAAACCATGCCAGAAAAAAGTTTGGATAAAGCCGCGCGTTTAGAACTGGCGAAAAAGCTGTATGCCGAAAGTGGTTATAGTGCGGATAAACCCTTAACGCTCGAATTGCTCTATAACACCAGCGATAACCACAAAAAACTCGCCATTGCTGTTGCTGCGATGTGGAAACAAACCCTCGGCGTGCAAACGCATTTACGCAATGAAGAATGGAAAGTGTATTTAAATTCGCGCAAACAAAAACAATTCCAAGTGGTGCGTTCCGGGTGGATTGGCGATTATAACGATGCCTACAGTTTTTTGAGTTTGTTTAAATCCGATGTCGGCGAAATGAATACCGCTGCTTATCACAATGCGGAATACGATAAATTAATCCATAACGCGGAAAACGAGGCAGATGCGAATAAACGCCGTGATGATTTGCAACAAGCGGAACAAATTTTATTAAACGACATGCCAATTATTCCAGTTTACCATTACACCACACAGCATTTGGTGAATCCGAAAATCACAGGTTGGGTGGATAATGTGATGGATGTGCACCCAACCCAATACCTCAGCATTAAAGCGGAGTAATCCCGTGGGGCGTTATGTATGGCGACGTTTATGGGGTGCGATTCCCACGTTATTGGTGATCATTACACTCGCCTTCTTTTTAATTCGGCTTGCTCCCGGCGGGCCATTTGATAGCGAACGTGCGGTTTCCCCCGAAATCGCCGCGAATATGGCACGCGCTTACCATTTGGATCAACCTTTACCCGTGCAATACGGGTATTACTTGCTGAATGTGGTGCAAGGCGATTTTGGTCCTTCTTTTAAATACAAAGATCATTCGGTTAGCGAATTGATTGCGCAAGGTTTCCCCGTGTCACTGCAACTGGGTTTAAGCGCGATGTTGCTGGCATTATTGATCGGTTTACCTGCCGGAATGATTGCTGCCTTAAATCAAAACCGCGCGTTGGATCATGGCATTATGACGCTTGCCATGACGGGGATAACGATTCCCAACTTTGTCATGGCTCCGTTACTGGCGTTGGTATTCGGGGTATTCCTGCATTGGTTGCCAGTCGCGGGTTGGGATGGTCGCTGGCAATCCGCCGTATTACCCGTGATTGCCTTAGCCTTACCACAGATTGCCTACGCCGCACGTTTAATGCGCGCCAGTATGTTAGAAACCTTAAGCAGCCCGCACATTCGCACCGCCAAAGCCAAAGGTTTACCCACGAGCTTGATTTTACGGCGACACGTTTTAAAAGGCGCATTATTACCCGTGCTGTCGTGGCTTGCTCCGGCAACCGCCGCGATTATTACTGGATCCGTGGTGATCGAACAGATTTTTGGCATCCCCGGTATTGGGCGGCATTTTGTGCAAGGTGCGCTGAACCGTGATTACACCTTGGTGATGGGCGTGGTGGTCTTTTACGGCGCGTTGATTATCTTGATGAATTTGCTGGTGGATGTACTCTACGGCGTTATTGATCCGCGAGTCCGCTATGAATAACAAAGCCTTACGTCGTTTATTGCAAAATCGCATGGCAGTCGGTAGCGCGATCGTTCTGAGCTGCATCGCTTTGCTGTGCCTTATCGCACCGTGGTTTAGCCCGCATCCTTACGATGAAATTTACTGGGACAATATGGGTACGCCACCGGATTGGAATGCCGGATTTTACTTCGGCACGGATGCGAATGGACGCGATTTATTCGTGCGTACCTTAATCGGCGGGCGCATTTCCTTGATGGTGGGATTAGCCGCCACCGCCGTTAGTTTGTTGATTGGCGTGTTATACGGCGCGACAGCGGGTTATCTCGGCGGCAAAACCGACACACTCATGATGCGCTTTGTCGATGTGTTATACGCCCTACCCTTTATGTTTTTCGTGATTCTATTAATGGTGTATTTCGGACGCAGCATTTTCCTGATCTTCGTCGCCATTGGCGCGGTGGAATGGCTGACAATGGCACGCATTGTACGCGGACAAGCTTTATCGCTGAAAAGTCGCGCGTTTGTCGAAGCCGCACGGGTTAGCGGAGTCAATCATTTCGGCATTATTCGCCGCCACATTGTGCCGAATACCTTGGGAACGGTGATTGTTTACGCCATACTTACCGTACCGCAGGTGATTTTGTTCGAGTCATTCCTGAGCTTTTTAGGATTAGGTGTGCAAGAACCACTCACCAGTTGGGGTGTATTGATTGCTGAAGGTGCAGCCCAAATGGAAACCGCACCGTGGATGTTATTGTTCCCCGCCAGTTTTTTAGCGGTAACATTATTCTGCCTGAACTTTTTAGGGGACGGTTTACGCGACGCACTCGACCCGAAAAATCATTGAGCCAGTGTGACATGTCATGTAAGGATTATGCACGCCCCGCAATCGCAGCGGACACATCAACGGGTACGCCAGCGGGTTGATCTTGCGGCTCAACAGGTATAACAGGTGCTCCAGCAACTGGTGGCTCAGCAGGCAAAGTAAACGTCGAAGCCGGTGCAGTTTGCTCATCTTTCACCAATTCCAATAACATATCGCCGCCACTAATGCCCGCTAATGAACCAATTAAACGCGCACGGGTATAATCTTTCAGATTGCCGTTCAAACTTTCGCACAAACTGTTCGCCAACAAGAAACGTTGGGTATTTTCCAGTCGATTTTGGAACACGTTTAACTGTTCTAAAGCTTTGCTATACAGCACAAAGTTAACGCTACCAATAAACGCTGACATTGCCCCACCAACAGTTCCAGCAATCGTTAAATCAGCAGACAAATAACTCCTAAAAAGAATAATGCCTAACAGGAAAAACAAGCCCAAACCACTCGCCCATAATGCCAAGCGGAAACTGCGGGTCGATTGCGATAAAGACAATTCGTAATACTGCACCAGCAATTCCAATTGGGTAACGGCAATTTTTTTTACATCGTTATCCGCTGCATTAGCTAACTTATCAATCGCGGCTTGTTGCTTAACACTGAATGCTTTAGTCGTGGAACTGTTCATTTGGTAATAACCTCTACAGTATGATGCCCGCTTGATAGTTTAACCGGAATACGACTTGCGTGATGCCTTTATTAACCATTAAATCGCTCACCGTGTGCTTTCAAACACCGGAAGGGGTTGTCGATGCGCTGCGCGGTGTGGATGTAACGCTCCATGCTGGGGAAACCTTAGCCATCGTTGGCGAATCCGGCGCAGGCAAAAGCCAATTGTTTCATGCGGTGATGGGTTTATTGCCACGCAATGCGCAAACCACGGGCAGTGTGCAATTTCAAGGCGCGGAATTACTCCATCAACCACCCGCCCTCCTCAATCAATATCGTGGCAAGCGCGTGGCAATGATTTTTCAAGACCCCATGACGGCGTTAAATCCACTGCTAACGATTGGGCAACAACTTAGCGAAGTGCTGGAAGTGCATCAAAACCTCGACCGCAAAACCGCCCGCGCTAAAGCCATTGCCATGTTAGAACGGGTACGCATTCCCGATGCCGCACGCCGCTACAGCAGTTACCCGCACGAATTATCCGGTGGAATGCGGCAGCGCGTGATGATTGCAATGGCATTATTGTGCGAACCGCAACTACTGATTGCTGACGAACCCACCACCGCACTGGATGTCACGGTACAATCCGACATTATGGTGTTACTGCGCGACATTCAGCGCACACAAAAAATGAGTATCGTGTTGATTACGCACGATTTAGCTTTAGCGGGGGGATTGTGTGAGCGTGTAATGGTGATGCGGCACGGCGCAGTGGTGGAAACGGGTACGGTGGAAGCCATTTTCAAGCAACCACAGCACCCATATACGCAACAATTATTAGCAGCAACGCGGCATTAACGCGCTTTAACCCCAAATTAATCTAACCCAAGGTTTCGCGCAAACCGAAAGGATCATTGGGGTTAACCCAATCTTGGAAGGGCTTGCGGCGGTCATGGTGCGTCAGTTGGTACACCTTACCCAACCAAGTGCTGTAAAACACTTTCGCCGTATCGCGCCAGCTATTGTGCAACATCGGCAGCAATAACTTTTCGGGGAACACTGGCATTGGTTTACCCAGCATTTTCGCACTGGCTTGTGCCATGCGGTACTCGTTCAAAATCGCTTTGGCTTTCGGGCGCAAATAGTTCTCAGGAAACGGTGGGTAATCCGCACGAATCCCCTCAAACCAGCGCGTGGCTTCACGGCGGTATTCCTTCAACAAACTGATTTGGTCATATTCAGGATGCCCCTGCAAAAACACCATGCGGAATAAGTCAGGGCTAACCGCCATGTGTACCCCCGCTTCGGGGCTTTCCACGAGCACTTTTAACCCCACGGCTTCCAACGGGGCGCGATCAATTTGGTTGAAACGCGAATGCGGCACATCAAAGCGCGTATTCAAATCGTTCACCAACGGGTGTTCCGGCATGGTAACAGCGTGGCTATAAACACCCCAACGCTTATAACCCAATGGACGGCGACGAATCCCCCACAAATGCTGCACCAGTGCGTGGCTTGCTAAACACGAAAACAGCGTCGAAGTAACGTGTTGCTGCGCCCACGCCACCACATCGCACAAGCCTTGCCAAAACGGTTCGTCTTCCAAATGCTGTGCTAATGGATTCGCCCCCGTAATAATCAGTGCGTCCAAACCTTGCTCTTGCAGATTCTCAAACTTGTCGTAATAGCGATTAATGTACGCCTGCGCTTCCTCACTACGCGGAATGGTATCCAACGTAAACGGATGCAAATGGAATTGCGCAATCAGGTTGGATTCGCCGACTAAACGGAAAAACTGCCGCTCGGTTGCTTCCAGTGCGGCATCCGGCATCATATTCAGAAAACCAATGTGCAGCTCTCGAATATCTTGCTGAAATGCATAATCTGCACTAAGAATGGTTTGCCCCTCTTGGCGCAACCGTTCAAACGTCGGCAACGCGGTATGTGCAACTAACGGCATCGAATCATGACCCTCCCATTAAAAGCGAGTAAGCAACTCAAGGCGCATTCCGCGCAATCGCCCGTTCAATGAGCGCGTTAAAATCATCCTCGCTACGCACTTGCGCCACTTCTTCGGAAGTCACGGTATAACCGTGGTTGCGAGCAATGGCTTCGTAACGCGGAATCCGTGAATGGAACAAACGCGGGAAAATCCAGCGCGTGAATTCATCCGGTAGCATCTGTGCAGCGTATTCCAAACCCTGTTCTTGCAGGTAAACCGCCAACTGTTCCTGCAAAAATTCGGGGCGGTAATACAACGGCTTCGGATCACTCCGCGCACGATCAATCAGCTTTTGTTCTTCATCTTTGGTGGTGACTTTGATGTACAAAATCAAGGTATGTTCCGCCAACAAATCAATCACTGACGGCTCATCCAATTCACACAAACTGCCACCCACGTCATTCACGAAATGCGAATAACCGTAAATGAATTGCGCCTTGCGCACAAATTCTGGCACATCGTGCATGGCGGCAATTTCAGCTTCGCGATACAACGCCTGACGCCGCACAAACTCATCCAACGGCACGCCGCCCAATTCAGGATTCCCCAACTTGCCGACAAACGACAACACAGGGCCTAAATCTTCCACGCGAATATTATTACGGATGTAAATCCAATCATTACGCAGCAAATCACGCAGAAACGGCACTTTCATCGCCTGTTCCTTAATGATGTCCATGATGTCCTCATCCAAATAGCGCGTACCAATGCGGTAATCGCCCGAATAATGAAACCAATCATGCTCGCGCAACATGCTCGACAGGTGGGTTTTACCTACGCCGGACATGCCCAGCAAGGTCACTTTCTTATGTTCCCAGTTACGGTATTGTTCAACGGTCAGACGCACACTCGATCTCCGTGCAGGTGTTTACCAATGGGCGGGTACTTTATCACACACAATCCCTCACTCATAACGTAGGGATCACGAAAAACGCCGAGCCATTGCGACTCGGCGAGATAACAGCTTTAACGCTTGAAACGTAAGATTAGCTACTTAAACCTAATGCTTCGGCAACTAAGCGGCGTTGTTGTTTTTGGTGAACGTACAACGAACCCACCGCCGGAGCAGCCATTGCCGGACGGCTAACGCAACGCACGTCGGCACGTTGGTATGGCTCGAAACGGTGTTTAATGCCGTTCCATGAACCTTGGTTGACGGGTTCTTCCTGACACCAAATCACGTCTTTGACATTCGGGTAAGTGTCCATGACTTCGAGCAGTTCTTCCGCTGGGAAGGGGTAGATTTGCTCGATACGCACGATGGCAACATTTTCCAGATTGTTTTTACGACGTTCATCCAGTAGGTCGAAGTAGACTTTGCCGCTGCACATGACCACGCGATTGACCTTGGCTTTGGCTTCAACGTTGATGATGTCTTGATCGTCGATCACCAATTGGAATTTGCCTTCCGTGAAATCTTTCAGGTCATTCACCGCTAATGGGTGGCGCAGCAAGCTTTTCGGGGTAAAGACAACCAATGGTTTGCGGTATTTGCGCAGCATTTGACGGCGCAGCATGTGGAAAGTTTGTGCAGGCGTAGACGGAATGCAAATTTGCATGTTTTCTTGCGCTGCCATTTGCACGAAACGTTCCAAACGTGCGGAAGAGTGTTCTGGTCCCTGCCCTTCCATACCGTGAGGCAGGAACATCACCAAACCGCACAGACGTTGCCATTTTTGTTCGCCCGAACTGATGAACTGGTCGATCACGACTTGCGCACCGTTCACAAAGTCACCGAATTGCGCTTCCCAAATGGTTAAGGAATGCGGCTCAGCCGTGGCATAACCGTATTCAAACGCCAAGACCGCTTCTTCGGACAATACCGAGTCAATGACTTTGAAATGCCCTTGTTGGTCGGCAGTATCTTTCAGCGGTACATGTTGTTCGCGGCGTTTTTGGTTGTGCAATACCGAGTGACGGTGTGAGAACGTACCGCGTCCGCAGTCCTGACCGGAAAGGCGCACGTTGTAGCCTTCTTCCACCAATGTGGCATACGCCAAGGTTTCGCCAAAACCCCAATCAGCCGGTAATTCGCCACGCGCCATTGCCGCACGCGCTTCAAATACTTTCAAAACACGCGGGTGTACCACGAAATCTTCTGGGATTTTTGCCAACCAACGTTCTGCATGAGCTTGAATGCGTGCTGCGGAACAGCTCGTATCGATGGGTTCGCGCCACGCATGACCCGTGTAATTTTCCCAGTGCGTTTGTAATTCGTCTGCCAAACCTGTTTCGGATAATGGGCTGCACGCAACCACACCACCATTTGTCAGACTAGCACGATAATTACTCACTAACTCGTTCGCAGCTTCAGCGGATAACACGTTATCGGCTGCCAAACGATTGGCGTATTTAGTACGTGTGGTCGGCAAACTACGGATAATGCTGTACATGACTGGTTGGGTCATGTTCGGTTCGTCTGCTTCGTTATGCCCCAAACGACGGTAGCAAACGAGGTCAATTACCACGTCTTTCTGGAATTTTTGACGATATTCCAATGCCACTTTTGCCGCGTAAACCACCGCTTCTGGGTCATCACCATTAACGTGGAAAATCGGTGCATTGATCATTTTCGCCACGTCGGTTGGGTAGTAAGTCGAACGACTGTCTATCATCGTACTGGTAGTAAAACCGACTTGGTTATTGATCACAATATGGATAGTCCCGCGTGTGCGATAGCCACGGGTTTGCGCCATATTGAAGGTTTCCATGACCACGCCTTGACCCGCAAATGCCGCGTCACCGTGGATAGAAATACCCAACACTTGCGAACCATCTTGGTCTTCACGGCGTTCTTGACGCGCCAGTACCGAGCCTTCCATGACTGGGCTGACGATTTCCAAATGCGATGGGTTGAATGCCAATACCAAATGCATCGGGCCGCCAACCGTTTTGACGTTGCTGGAATAACCTTTGTGGTATTTCACGTCACCGGTATAGGTTTCGTCGGCTTTACCTTCAAATTCTGCAAACAATTCGCCGGAAGGTTTACCCATGACGTTGATTAACACATTCAAACGTCCACGGTGCGCCATGCCGATGACGATTTCTTGCAAACCTTGTTCACCACCATCTTGGATAATGGTTTGCAGCATGGGAATTAAGCTTTCGCCACCTTCCAAACCAAAACGCTTTTGCCCGACGTAACGACGGTGCAAGTATTGTTCAAAACCTTCGGCAGCGGTTAATTGTTCCAACACACGCTGACGCACGGCTGGGCTTAACGCATCGCGCCCCATATCGGGTTCGATACGCTTTTGTAACCAGCGTTTTTCTTCGACATCCAGAATGTGCATGTATTCAAAGCCAATCGAACGCACATAGGTTTCATTGAGTGCGGTAACGATATTCGCCAAGGTTGGGCGGGCTTTGAGATTAAATGTGCCCGTTTCAAACAAGGTATCGGGCGAAACTTTTTCCAGATTATGGTGGGCTAAGGTGAGTTGCGGTAAATCCAATTTTGCGGCGTAATCGCCTAGTGGATTAATACTCGCGGCAAAATGCCCTAAATAGCGGTACGCATTGATTAAGCGCGATACGTTTAATTGTTGGGTGCGGTTTTCAACGGATGCGGCATCATTACCCGCGCCTGCATTGCTGACTGGTGCAGTTTCCATCGCTTGGAAATATTGCTGCCATTGTGCCGTCACGCTAGCGGGATTAGCGACATATTGGTTATAGATTTGTTCCAGATAGACAGCATGTTCACCGTCTAAAAAAGATTCATCCAAAGGTGAGACCATACCCTGATTCTGACTCATTCTGCTCATTCTCCAACTGGCGGGTTGATTTGCCCGTCTTCACATTGCGATACGCCCCGACACGTGGCGGGGGTGTTCTGTTCAGTTTTTATGGTGAGAAACTAACGCTGAGCATTATAGCCCAGCGTTTCGGGGATGGTAATGATTGAAATACACGGGGCATCCCCCATCGTTACGCGCACGATGAGGGATGTAGCAGGATTACAAGGTTTACGGTAAAGGCCAGACTTGTGCACCATCAACGGGTAAATTATTACCGTTGAAGCCTTCGCCTTTGCAGTAACCCGCCGAACCGCTGATGAAATACAAACGCGGTGTTACGGCATAACCGAAACTCAACACTTGCGCAGCGGCTTTGCTGGAATAACTGATACCCCACATGCTGAGGTAATCGCGATAGTCCAAACCTGTTACGGCAGAAACCGCAATCAGCATCCAGTCATTATTGCTAATGGCATCCGCTTCTGCTTTGGTATAACTGGAGAAGCCTAGGCTGACTTTCTTGCTATCCCAAGTGGCATTGCTGGCACGCGCTCGATCGAATTCGCGTTCCAAAATGTGCAAACGTGCCAATAAATGCCAACCATTCAGCAACTTACCTTGCTTTTGTGCTGCCATCATCATTTGGATGGTCATACTGACCTGATGTGACCAGTCCGATTTCGCCCACAAATTGCTTTGCAAATAACTCGCTGGATTGCTTTGTTTAACACTGGCTTGCAGCGCGTTAAACACGTTTTTAAATGGCAGATTTTGGCAATCTGGATCGCCTCCGGTGTCTTGGAAGTAATGCGATTTGGTGTAATACGAGTAAGGGTTGGTGGAAGCGTGATATTCCCAACCACTGAAGCGGAAACGTCCACTTTCCAAACCGTGCCCTAATTCGTGAATATCACCGTGTCCAATCGGCTCAAATGACCAATACGCATCATACGGATTGCCCGAACAACCATAACCACAGGTTGCTTGATCCGCATTCATGTGTTTCACAATATCGAGGTTATCAATGGTGAAACCTTTCGCATCGGCAAAGTTTTTGATTTCTGGCACAACATCAATACCCGGCCCTTTGAAACCCGCTAAAACGTGGGGGAAATTGTGGGTATAACGCATGGTCGCAGCAGCAAAGCCTTCCAATGTGCCACCCCAACGGGCATCACTGGCCGATTCACGCATTTTGTCCAAGGTTGAGTGAATCTCAAACGCAGGCGTTGAGAATTCCGCCCAATCGTATTCGCCCAATGCCAGTTTCGCCGCAAACGTCGTGTTATCACTGGCATCATCCCAGAACGCATGTTCACCCACATTGCTGAAGGTAAAGCTCACGGGCTGATCATTGATGCTGTAGGCAATTTCCAATGGCCCACCATACGGCGAGGTAAACTCAATGGTTTCACCGGGTTTGATTGGCATCCACGTTGATTGCAAGAATTTCGGACGGCTGTAGCTATTGGTATCGAACTCGTGAGTCGAGCCAGAACGCAGCGTATTCACAAAGATTTGCGTGGTGGTCGTGCTGGTATCGTTCCGCGTTACACGCACGGTTTTACCCGGTAAGGCATACACGCCCGCCGCACGGAAATCCTGACGGCTGGTGCTTTGTACAGTTTTCGTGATCGGCGTAATGTGGCTGAAATCGCTACGGCTAAAGTTACCCATGTCCGGCTGTACGGGGTTAATGCTACGGTAGTTATACACGGCATAATCCGCGAACAGCGATTTCACAAACGTGGTTGGATGCGTAGCCGTTTTATCCATTGGGAAATGGACTTCTTGACGATAAGCATCCCCTAACAACGCTAATAAACGGTATAACCGTGATGCACCAGTTTGCTTAAACAAGTTGATTTTGCGGCTATCGAGATCGTTCATGACGCTTTGGATTTTACTTGCCCCATTGCGGAACTGGCTGGCAAAACCATTACTATTGAAACAGGTGTCATTCCACGATTCGTTACAAATACTCCAATCGAAACTGAAGTCTTGCGCTTTCAAATGCGTTAATACCGCTTCAATATCGCCTAAACCCAATGCACTCCACACTTTGTTTTGCATCGCGCTCACATTTGCCCAGTTAGCCGCATCCTTTGCCCACCAGTTACCACCGTAAGGCAAGTTAAAGCCTAACAAATCCGCCAATGCCAAAGCTGTATCATTACTGCCCCAACTCAAGTTGTGCATGTACAAGATTGGTTTGCCAGCCGCTAAAGCATTCGCCCACGCTGTTTTAATGGTCGGCGCATCGCTATTCGCCGCGCTATCCGCCCCCGTTACGATCAAATCCACATTCGCATAACAGGTGGATAAGGTTGCTGCTGTCGAACAATCAACGACTGTCCAACTCGGAGCTTTTTTCGTCAGCCACGCTTTGAAGTTAGTGCGCGTACTGGACGAGACATACGACAGTGCGACTTTGCGCGTGCTGTTTAACAGGGAAGTGTTAACAGGTTCGCCAGCCAATAACCACGCTAACAAGCGTTGGAACGGTTGTTCGTAACTCAAGTTGGTGCTGGATTGGAAATAGTCAGTAGGTACTGTACCAAACGCAGCATAACGTGCTGTGGCGTTTTTACCCGCCATTGCCAACGGACGACCTTGATTACCCACCAAAATCGCTACATTGTTTAGCCAGCCCAATGACTCAATTAACTGCGTTCCCTGTCCTTGGCTATAGGCAATGGCATCAGTGCCATACAAAGCGGTCAGTAAGCTCGAACCGGTTTTTAACGTCGCGACTTCTGCCAAGGCAGCATCCAACAATTCACCATTGGTAATGTCACTGGCAACACCGGATTTCAGCACGTCTTCGACAGCCGTTGCCGCCGTGGTTTTGATCGTCAGTGGCAGGCTCACGTTATACACACCATCGCTGACTTTTACCGTAAAGTTGTACGTGGTATTGGCTTGTAACGCGGCATTAGTCGCGACATTGCCTTGCGCATCCACACTAAACAGCACAGTACCCACAATGCTGTAAGTTAATGCATCGCCTTGCGGATCAACAGCACGCGCTTTGGCAACTTGTGTCCCCACAGCGGTTGTCCATGCAATCAAATAGCTGGTGTTGGTGGTGGTAAAAGCTGGTTGCACCACGCCCGCACTCAAAGCATCTTGGTACAATTGCGCGGCTGGAATGGTGGTAAAGCTCGCATCGCCTTCGCGTTTCCATGCCACGCTGACGTGATCCGCGCCACCGCCTTCTTTATGCAGTACTTCAGCCGCGTAAACTTTGCCAGCCTCTAAGCTAATCCAATCACTTTTTGCGGCGGCATTCCAATCTTGGAAATCCCCCCAACTGTCATAATTCGCAATAATCGGCGCGTCATCCAAAACCGCATTGCCAGACAAACGTAATTGCGTGTAGTCATCACCAACAATCGCAAACTGATATTTACCGCTTTGCGCTGGGATAATTACCCCCGTTAAACGTTGTCCGAAATTACTTTTACCCGCATCAGCAACGGTAAAACCGCTTAGGCTCGTGGTGTAATCCGGCACGTCGTTTTGATAATGTGCGGAATTGGTCAAATCACTAATGGTCGTACCACTAATGCCTTCCCAACGTTGCAGATACACGCCCGCACCTTTACCTAAATTCACTGTAACAGGCACGGATACACTATTAACGCCATCACTGACTTTTACTGTGAAGCTATAACGCTGCACCAGATTATGATTTAACGCCCCCGTCAGCGTAATCTTGCCTTGTGCATCAATCGTAAATGGCACAGTACCTACCAAACTATAAGTCAGCGGATTCAATTGATAGTCCACCGCTTTCGCCGCACCAATAACAGTACCTTGCGTGGCTTTCTCACTTAAATTGAACGTATAAGCGGTTTGGCTAAATACTGGAGCAGCTTGCGCTTGCCCATACACTTCCACTTCTGTCATGTGCAAGCAATTCGCCCCAGCCGCTTTGATAATCACATACGAACCTGCTTTTGGCGTGGCAAAAGTAGTGATTTGTGCGGCAGCCGTTTCTGTTAGCGTTGCGACTTTATCCGCGCTATTCAATGTACCGTTATAAGCCGCCTTAGTGACATAAACCGTCGCATCTTTAATGCGTGATGTCCAACTGCTACGGCTAGTAATGGCTAACTTATTAATGGTGAGGGAATCTGGCAATTTCACCTGCCACCAGTTATTGGTTGCATCGCAACTGGTGTGGTTAAAGGTTGTGGTATCACCATCAATGGCTAAACTAGCGGCTGATTCACTGTCGTAATCTTTACCTTGGCTTGCTACACCAAACTGACGCGCCATATTAATCAATGGGTCACTGTTTACCACTTCAATACTGAAAGCAGTTAAGCTTGTCGTGCTACCACGTTCATCTTTAACTTTAAGCGTGATATTGCTGGTTTTTCCTAAATGCGTAGCTTTAGGCGTACCGGTCAGCACCCCCGTTTTTGCATTAAAGGTTGCCCAACTTGGTTTATTCACAATGCTAAACGTAAGGGTTTCGCCATCGACATCGCTAACAGTTGGGGTAAAGCTATAAGCTTTGCCAATAGCAATGCTGGTGGCTGGCGTACCACTGATCGTGGGTGCGTGATTCTGCCCCGCCGCATAATAGGTGTAATCTTGGAATGCCCACACACCGGCAATGTTATAACGCAGCCGCACGAATGCTTTGTGTGCATTGCTAGGCAAACCCGCTGCGGTAATTCCCGCCGTTGCCCCTCCCAACGTATTACTTTTGTAATAGTCGTATTTACCAACTGCCGAACCGACATACAACATCCAATTCGTCACCGCATTACCTTGCGCATTCCACGCAAAGGCTTGGCTACTGCTCAAGACACTACCAACCGTAGGGCTTGTCAGCGCGGGGCTTGCTGCATGAGCAATACCGCTTAACAAGCATAACCACAGTAGACACTGCAAAATAAAATGGGGAACTTGTCGCAAGAGACCTCCTCAGTCACGACCATGACTTAGTGCACTAACACAACTCAAAAACACATCCACACTGACTATTAAATAACCACTGCCAGTTAATAATAACTTTTGTTTATAGTAAGTGCTACTACGGTCAGTCCCGACACGAACGGGAAACCCATCAAAAAACCCCAATGCCTTACGACATTGAGGTTCTGCTTTGAGCCATCGACTGAGCGATTAGTACGAGCGCACGATGCCTTTCACCGCGTAATCCAGAATGTTTTTGTGTTCGGGATTATGGGTCGGATCAAGGTAAACCACATTCGAGATCGTGCCATCACTGTTGGTAATGGTGAACGGTGTATGCGCAGCATTGCCATAATAATCAAACCATTGTTGCGGCAATACCAACTGGAAAGCATACGCCCCCTTGCAAGTATCGCACTTCTGAATCGCCACACTGGCTAAGTCATAGATGGTGGGATCAATCAAATCCTTATTGCTCAGCGCATTCCACGCCACGCCATTGACTTCGCGCTTGGTGTACAACCACTGACCATCCGTATCAATGAACTTGATGTACAAGGCTTGATGCCCCGTCTCAATCGTTGACGCACCAATGTAATAAGTAGCGCGACTAAACACCGTTTTCGGAATATTCGCCACAATGTATTGCGCATTTTTCAGGTGATCATGCTGCCAACCACCCGGCGTAACCGCGATGGCGTATTCATTCACCAGACCAAACATCTGACTCAAGTAAGCATCGCCAACGCCCACAGCGGTACGGTTATCACTTACGGCGGCGTGGAAATCATTATTCGCAACATCGGTAAACAAACTGCTGACATTCGCACCGAGATTGGTGATCCCCGCCAAATTGCCAGTAATCGTACCGCCGCCACCGATGTAGTTGCCGTACTTACGAAGCTGCGTTGGGTCATCATCCACGCCATTGGTCATGAAACTGTCGTCCAATTCCACGGCAATGCCTTTAGAACCCACTACATTCCCATAGAATTTCAGGTTGCTTAAACGGCTTTTGTCGGTAATGCCATCCGGCATGACATCCGTGCGATTTAAATCTGCCAAAATGCTGTTGTTATTAACCACCATGTTCGGATTTTGTTTCAAGCGAATGTGGTCAATACCACCATACAACACCAGATTATTGGAAATCCGTGATTTAGGGTCGGTATCTTGAGTTTCATCAATGGAAATCGGTTTGCCTTCATCAATTGTTAGGTTGGAATAACCTTTATTGAATACGCGCGAATAAATCCGTTGTTCCACACGCAAAACCAAGTTGCCCGTAATATCAAAGCGGTATTGATAGTCAGCATCATTATAAACATCCACACCCAAGTCTTTACCGTCAGTTGGTTTTATGTGGAAATTGCGTTCCCATTTACGCATGATGGCATGTCCGCCACTTAAAGATGAATGCCCAATATCGTAAACGACGTTGTTGAGAATATTCACATAACGCCCTTTGTAAATATTGACTGCCTTCTGATAAGCATCGTGGATAACATTATTACGAATCGTGATGTATTGCCCATCCACATTGAAAGCTTGACCACCACCAATGGTACGGTCGCCTTTCGGATCCCACCAATGATTCGCCAACATGTCCCAATGATCATTAATGGCTTTGCCATCCACTTCAAAACCATCAATAACAATGTGAGCAGCCGTTTCTTGAATATCAAACGCCGATAAACCTGTGAAAATGAATTTCACCCGTTCTCCCGGTAATTTGCTTAACACCACCTGATTACCAGCCGTCCCCGCCATATTACTGATGGTCACAGCCGTATTATCGTAGCGACCACCCCGTACATAAACCGTGCGTTTACTGGCATTTAAACTGGCGGCGGCTAATGCGGTTTCAATATTGGTGTAAGGATTACCAATTGTCCCCAAAGTGCCCACTGGATTGGTGATTTGCGCATTTGGCACAACGTAGAATGCATTCGTTGGATTTGCCCCAACCAATGCCACGCGCAAATTGACCGTTTTATTATAAACCAACGTGCCATTTTCTTTTGTCGTAATGCTGAAATCGTAGTTGCCAACTTCAGAACTATCCGGCTGCCACGTAATCACGCCAGTTTTCGCATTAATGCTCATACCAATTGGCGCACCAACCAAATCAAACTGTGGATTCGTGCCCGTGTAATCCGCTTTTACGCTATAAGCCTGACCCGATTGCGCCGTTGGTAAAGCGGCATACACTTTAAAATCCCAATCCGTTGGATTATTACCATTGTAATAACTGTCTTCGCTCAATAACGGGGCAACCAATAACTGATTAGCTTTCGTGCCTTGATTACTGCCGTCGTCTTTACCTTTGATCACAATAGTTTGTGCCGTGCTGTAATTAGACGGTGTAAATACCAAGCGTTGCGCACTGGTCAGCGTTGCCGTCGTGGTGTCTTGCAAAGCAAGCGGCACATACACATCGCTAGTCGGAGCTTGCGTTAGTTTTACCTGATACCGCAGTTCGCCGCCCGCTTGCGTTGCCAAGCTGTCCGCTACTGGCGTAATACTCACAATCGCGGGGTCAACTTCATTAAATTCCAGATCAAGGTACGTTTCGGCATTGCTTTTAATGAGCTTTTCTCTGGCATCATCGCCCGTCTCATCCACCACGAATACGATTTTGCCCGCTGCAACTTTGGGGCTTAATACCGCACTCGCCGCAGTACCCGCTTTCATAGCAACTTGCCCGTATAAGCTTTTCCCAAACAATGCCTGTGCATTGTTCCATGTTGCGCTGGCTGCCGTGGGGAAAGCCGTGTTGCTTGACGCATACAACTTCACGGTATCTTTTTCGGTATCCGATTTCAGTGTCAACGTGGCTTTGCTAATGTTATCAGCACGTTTGCCATTCAACGCGCTCGGAATATCGAAATACAACAACCCTGCTGTGGCATACGCCCCCGCGAGGCTGCGGGTTTGCAAATACGCATTGCTGTTGTAATTGCTGGTTGGGCTATCGGCTCTGACATAAGTTTGCGCATAAGAACTCACTCGTCCGGTATAGCTTGGCATGACTTGAATCGTGCGATCCAAAGGGCGGAAATCGTCATTATCCAACACGCCATCGTTGTCATCGTCGGTATCGGTCGTGTTCGGCATACCATCACCGTCCGTATCCAGCGTTAAACTACTAAAAGGGTCGAGCACGGCAATACTAAACGCGCTCAGTGTCGCCATTCCGCCACGCTCATCTTTAACTTTAATGGTGATATTGTCGGTTTTACCGAGATGCGCCGCTGTGGGCGTACCCGTTAATTTCCCCGTCGCAGCACTGAACAGTGCCCATTTCGGCTTATTCAGAATGCTAAAAGTTTTGGCTTCACCGTCCATGTCCGTCACGGTTGGCGTAAAAGCGTAAGTAGCCCCGACTTTCACGCTGGATGCTGGCGTACCACTAATGGTCGGTAAGTGATTCGTCCCCGCCATGTAGAAGGTGTAATCCTGAAATCCCCATGTCGTACCGATCTTATAACGCAGCCGCACAAACGCTTTGTGTGCATTCACCGGTAAGGTTGTGACCGTCTTGCTCGTGACCGCAGCGGCTAAGGCATTACTGTTGTAGTAATCGTATTTGCCAACAGCAGAGCCAATGTACAGCACCCAGTTGGTAACAACATTGCCTTGGGCATTCCACGTAAATGTTTGGGTTGAACCGGTAAAAGTGTTACCCGTGATGGGGCTGGTGAGTGATGGATTCGCGGCATTCGCCACGTTTACCCACAAGCATAATAAGGTGGCAAAAAATAACCGAGTCAATCGCATCATGATTCTCGCTTTTCATTGAAATCAATCGAGGGTTAGCAACAGACAGTGGTAAGTACGCTCATACTTACCACCGCTGCTTATATTAACTCGCTAATGTTACGGGGTTGGATCAAGCCACGCGCTAGTTCCATTCAAAGGAATGGTATCCAACAGGGTCGGGATTGCTGCTGGCAGTTCATTATTCACATAATAAAACACGCTGGGAATCGCATCGGTGAAACCATTGGCAACCGTTTGCGCTTTCGCTGCTGCACTGACCTCAATACCCCATGCTGCAAAGTAATTGCTGTAATCCTTACCCGCAATTTTTGAAGCTGCAATGTACAAGAAATCATTACCGCTGATAGCACTGGCATCCGTACGACTGTAAGCACTAAAGCCTAACAAGTCTTTGGCCGCACTCCATTTCGCATCGGTTTTGATCGCATCGGTGAAAATACGCTCCATCAGGTACAGTTTGGTGTACAGATCCCACGACTGATGGCTGTACATAAACTGCATGTAGAATGCCAAGCGTTCTCCAGCATTTGCATAGATATTGCTGCCATTTGCCCACAATGGATGATTGATAGTGGCTGCCGTACCCGCCGCCATCGCGCTTTGCAACATGGTGAATGCTGACTGGTTCGATGGGCGCGTTGTACTAGGGTGTTTAGTCAAACCTTGCGCTACCGTCCACGCCCATTGCGTGTGCAGCGGGAAGATATTATTGGACGTTTCACCACTACGCCCTGCATACACATTCAAACGCCCACGTTGCAAGTTATGCCCCATTTCATGGTTTTCACCCCAATCCAGCGGCATGATCGGGCTACCCGAATCAAATGGATTACCGGAACACAATGCCCCGCAATTCGCTTGTATATCCGCGTTAATGTGCTGGATTTTTGGCTTCACATGAATTTTGGCGTTAGTACACAAATTCGTTACCGCACCGTCGTAACTCACGCTGGTTAAACCCATGCTGGAACAGAAGTTGCTCACACTCGCATTCAAACTGGGTAAACCTGTGCCAGTAAAACCGGCGAACGCATAGTTGCCAGCAATCAGGTAATTGTTCAGATCATCAATGTAGTTCTGCACATCAGTTAAGGTGTAGCCATTACTACTATTGCCATCCTGCTTAGAGAATGCGCTGAACATGTGCGCTTTGAGCGTATGCACTTCCGCGTAAGGCGTTTTAATGTCAATCCAGTCGCTGTTAGCTGCTTCTACTTGACTCAAGAAAGTTTGAATCGAAGCATCATCAAACGCTTTCAACAGTGGATTTTCCAGCACGCCACTGATTTCCAACGTAAACGGCGTTGCACCGCTGGCGACTGCATTCCAGCCCACATACACAGGGCCACCGCGTGGCGTTGACAAGGTATAGGTTTTACCCACTTCAAGCGATAGGGTGCTGCTTTCAAGGAAGCGTGGGCGGTTATAGTCATTGGTTTGCCAAACATGCATTGCCCCGTCGCGCAATATATTGAACTTGAGTTTAACAACCGATGTACCCGTATCAGTACGGCGCACGGTAATGGTTTTACCCGGCGGCGCGTACAGCCCTGTACTTGTCCACTCCTCAAACTCAGTTGGCGTATAAGACACGGTTTTGCTGATAGTCGCTTGTGCATTCAATTCCACTTGCGCATCGGTGAACTTACCCATATCAGGCTGATAAGTATTATTCGCACGAGCATAATGCACCGCGAAATCAGCGAACTGCGCACGGTAGAAGGTCGTATCGTCTGTAGCGTCTTTATCCATTGGGAACTGCACGACATCGCGGTATTTATCCCCTAACAGAATTGCGAGCTTCAGTAAGTTTTCACTGCTACCACGACTAAAGGCACTGATACCCTTGCCATCCAATGCCCGAAGCTGGTCACGTACCGCACTTGCACCGTTATTGAACAAAGTAGCGACACTATTACCCGCTGCATCCGTGACTAAATTGACATCACAATTGACATTCCCAGCATCACCTACCGGGCAATCGCTAGATTCGTAAATAAAATCAGGCAACCCATTTTTCAGTGAAGTCAGAGTGGTTTGAATCACACCAACTACTGAAGCTTTGCTGCATTGCTCTGCGGTACTCGCCAGATTACCGACTGAACCTGTACCGTACCAACTCCAAGTCAGTTCAAATACCGCCAAGGTTGCATCGGCAGGTTGATACCAGTTATTGAATACCACCACAGGTTTACCCAATGTGAAGGCTTTCTGCACATCTGCTAAGGTATTACTGCTGCCAATATCCCCTAAATACAGATCGAACGCACCGGTATTCAGCAAATTAGCATCAGAAGCAATTGTCCATTGATGCGTCAACCCATTACTCGTGAACCAATCCGCTAGTGCCGTGCGATCTGAGCTGCCCGGTACTAATACCACTAATTTTTGATTGAGAATATCCGCACTATTCGGCTGCTTCAGTAACCATTTAAACAGGTTCAACGTGCTGTTTTTCAGGTCGGTTTTAACACCCGTAAACGTGAATACATTCGTACCTAATACGGCATAACGATTACCCGTGTCTTTTTGCCCAATCCATGAGTAAATTCGCGCTGTTGTACCGTTTAAATTCACATGGAATGGAATATTCCGCGCACTGGTGGAATTGAAATAAGCCGAACGAGAAGGGAAGGTCGTCGCTTCCAAACCACTGGGATACATGCTATTCAAAGCAGATTTACAGCTATCGAGCTGGGTTTGTGCTTGTGCAATCGCGGCATCAAGCACTTCATCAGTGGTGACATTCGTCGCATCGCCAGACGTAATGGCATCATTGATAGCCGTATCGGAACTGGTTTTCACTGTAATCGTGTCACTGATGCTGTACGTACCATCGGTTACACTGATGGTTAAGCTGTAAGTCGTACCGGATTGCAACGCACCCGCCACGCTAATATTACCTTGTGCATCAATGCTAAACAGATTGCTACCGGACAGGCTATAAGTTAACGCATCGCCTTGTGGATCAACCGCACGCACTTGCGCGACTTTGGTTGCCACCGCAGTGCTGGCTTTGATTAAGACACTGCTGCTATGCGCAACAAAGACTGGCTTCACTGCACCGACGCTTACCGCATCTTGATACAAAATGCTGGTCGGTAAGCTGCTGAAAGCGGTATCGCCTTCACGTTTCCACGCCACACTCACATGGTCAGCACCGCCACCTTCTTTGTGCAAGGCTTCAATCGCATAAACGCCACCTGCTTCGAGCGTAATCCAGCCGCTAACACCCGCGCCAGTCCAGTCCTGATACGCACCGTAACTGTCTTGATGCGCAATAATCGGTGCACCATCCAGTACCGCATTCGTGGATAAACGTAACTGGGTATTGTCGTCGCCGACAATGGCGAATTGATAACGACCACTTTGCGTCGGTTTAATTACCCCAGTCAAACGCTGACCGAAGTTATCTTTGCCTGCATCGGTAACATTAAAACTGGTTAGACTCGCGGTATAATCCGGCGCATCATTTTTGTAATGGCTGGCACTGGTCAAACTAGCAATGCTTGAACCGCTAATGCCTTCCCAACGTTGCAGGAATACACCCGCGCCTTTACCCAAGTTCACAGTAACAGGCACAGAAACGGTATTCGTACCGTCACTGACTTTCACGGTAAAGCTGTAAGTCCGCAGCAGATTGTGATTCAACGCCCCATTTAAGGTGATTTTACCTTGTGCATCAATTACAAACGGTACGGCACCTTCCAAAACATAAGTCAGGGTATTTAGTTGGTAATCCACCGCTTTTGCTGTGCCAACCGTGGCACCTTGCGCAGCTTTTTCGCTTAAGTTGAAGGTATAAGCAGTTTGGCTAAAGACAGGAGCAGCTTGCGCTTGACCGTAAACCTCGACTTCCGCCATGTGCAAGCATTCTGTACCCGCATTTTTCACAATCACATACGCCCCTGTTTTGGGTGTAGCGAATGTGGTGATTTGGTCGGTACTTGCGCCAGTTAACGTTGCGACTTTGTTGGCATCCGTCGGCACAGCCGTGGTGTAAGGCACATCGGTGACATAAACCACGGCACCATTCAGACGCGATTGCCAAGTGGTATTATTTTTAACAACGATTTTATCAAGCTGCGTCGGGTTAGGTAACGCGACTTGCCACCAGTTGTTCGCATCACAAGTAGTGTGATTAGCGGTAGTCGAGTCCCCATCAATGGTTCTGGAAGCAACCAATGTGCTGTTATACGTGCCACCCTGTACTGCCACACCGAATTCACGCGCGAGGTTAATCGGCGCATTCACAGTAACAGGAACAGATGTCGTACTTACACTATCACTAACTTTCACATTAAAGCTGTAACGTTCTTGTTTTAATGCGCCACTCAAAGTGATATTGCCTTGTGCATCAATCGCAAACGGTACGCTACCGTCAATGCTATAAGTGATTGGATCGGCTTGATAATCATAGGCTTTGGTCGCACCAACGCTTGCACCTTGTGCCGCTTTGTAATGCATGTCAAAGCTGTACGCGGTTTGATCAAAAGTCGGAGCAGCACTACCGTAACCATACACTTCGACTTCTGCCATGTGTAAGTAAGCACTGCCAGCTTTCACAATGACATAAGAACCTTTGCGCACTGAACTCAAGTTAATGGTATTGGTCGCAATCCCACTCAATGTGCCGACCTTATCCGCATCACTCAAGTTAGTGCTGTAAGGTGCAGTTGTGACATAAACCGTCGCACCGTTCAAACGGCTATAAAAGCTGGCAGAATCACGGTTTTTAATCACAATGCTGCTGATATTAGCAATCGCTGGCAGTTTGACTTGCCACCAGTCACCGCCTGTACTGACGTTAGTGTGGCTGAAAGTAGCCGTATTTCCATCCAGCGCATTGGCTGCCGGATAGCCTGTGTAGGTCGTGCTTTGTGTCGCAACACCATACTGACGCGCCAGATTGGTCAGTGCGGAAACTGTAATGTTAAATGCAGGCAAGCTCACTGGCGCAGATTTACCGTCGGTAACGCTAATCACGATTCCAGTCGTTGTGTCCACTGCGGTTGGCGTGCCGCTTAATTTACCCGTGGCAGTATCGAACGTTGCCCATGCGGGTGGATTCGTAATACTGAAAGTTAAAGTATCGTTATCCGCATCGCTGGCAGTAGGCGTAAAGCTATAAGCTTCGCTCACATTCACTGCCGTTGCCGGTGTACCCGTAATCGTTGGCGCAGTGTTAGGCGTCACCACTTGCACACTGAAAGTGGTCATGGCAGTAATACCAGCGCGTTCATCCTTAGCACGAATGCTGATATTGCTGGTTGTACCAATATGCGTCGCTTTTGGCGTACCCATTAACTTACCGGTTTTAGCATTGAACGTTGCCCAACTCGGCTTATTCACAATGCTAAAACTAACAGTTTCACCATCATCGTCACTGGCGGTTGGCGTAAATGCATACGCGCTACCCACTTTTACTGTTGTGGCTGGCGTACCCGTAATCGTTGGTTTGTGGTTCGTGCCAGCCGCATAGAAGGTGGTATCCTGCAATGCCCATACCGTACCAATCTTGTAACGCAAACGTGCATAAATTTTATGCGCATTGACTGGCAAATTAGGCACTGTAACGCTCGTTACTCCACCAGCTAACGCCGCACTTTTGTAATAATTGTACTGACCTAGTGTCGAACCGACATACAATGTCCAGTTAGTAACGGTATTGCCTTGGGCATCCCAAGTGAAAGTTTGGCTATTACCACTGAATGCCGTACCAGCAGTTGGACTTGTTAGCAACGGTGTAGCAGCATTCGCCACACCCATGACTAATAGGCTCGATAGCCATAGCCATACGATTAAAATGGGAAGGGGGGTTCGTTTCATGGTGTCTCCTTTGCCGAAACCACTACTCTTTAACAATCAATGGAAATAATGAGGAAAAGCTCACAACCGACCAAATAGTAAACTTTTCAAACAAATTGGATATATAACCAGCATCACAACTTTACATCATAACTATCGTTTATTATTGATGCGAGATAAACCAGCTAATTGCAGAATGAGTTTCAACGAATCCATGAAAATAAAAAACCTGAATGATTTAGAAGTGTTTTTACTTACTGCCGAAAGCGGCAGTTTGTCGGGTGCGGCGCGGGCGATGAATCTGTCCCCCGCGCTCACCAGTGCGGCGATCAAACGACTCGAAACCGATTTAGGCTTAATGTTATTCGTGCGTTCCACACGCAGTTTGCGCTTAACGCCAGAAGGTCAGCGTTTATTGCCCGCCGCACGTCTCGCCTTGCAAGAATTAGCCGATGCTTTGGAAGAACTCAGCACTGGCAAGCAAGTTATTCGCGGTAATTTGCAAATTTCCATTCCCTCGGATTTGGGGCGGAATCAGGTATTGGGATGGCTGGACAGCTTTCAATATCAATACCCCGAAGTCACGATCCGCCTGCATTTGAGCGACAGTATTACCGACTTATACCGTCAACCCGTGGATGTGGCGATTCGTTACGGCGAAATGCCCGATTCCAACCTCATCGCATTGCCATTATTGCCGCAAAACCGCCGCGTGCTATGTGCTTCACCGCGTTACCTTGCACAATACGGGCAACCCACTTGTCCTTCAGAATTGGCGCACCACAATTGTTTGTGTTTTAACCTCAGCGATAATGTCCACGAACATTGGCATTTTTATCGCGACGGGCAAACCTTAGCCGTCTTGGTCAATGGCAATCGCCGTGCGAACGATGGGGATGCGGTACACCGTTGGGCAGTCGCCGGACATGGCATTGCCTACAAATCGGCGTTGGATGTATTGCCTAGCTTACGCACGGGGGATTTGGTGAGATTGTGTAACGATTGGCAGGGTGAAACCACGCCACTGTGGTTGGTATGCGCCGACCGCCGTCAATTATCGCCGACGGTCGTGCGTTTGCGCGAACATTTACAACACTGTTGCCAAGCGGCAGTCGCTGATCTTGCTAATGTTTAAACCATCTTACGCCGTTCGGCACTAACTTCCAGCGTGCGAATATCCATTGCGACTTTATCCAGCACACCATTCACGAACTTATGGGCTTGTTCCGCACCGTATTTTTTCGCCAGATTGACGTACTCGTTTACCACCACTTTGTAAGGCGTTTCGAGGTGATTGAGTAATTCACACGTCGCAACACGCAAAACTGCATGTTCAATCGGGTCAACTTGCGACAATTTACGATCCAGAAACGGCGCGAGGCGATTTTCCAACACATCACCGGGTTCCATTGCAGAACGCAGTAACTTGTGGAAGAAAGCGGCATCGGATTTGCGGAAATCTTCCGCTAATTCATGCTCTTCTTGGAAATACAGGTAAATTTCTTGGAACTCGTTACCCGTAATCAGCCATTGATAAACACCTTGCATTGCCAAACGACGCGCGACACGGCGTTTAGCAATCAATTGTTGGGATTCGGTGAGGGGTTTGCGTCCTGCCATGAGTGTAAATGTCCCAATTATTTTTTGATTTTGCGTAACAAAGAAACCATTTCAATCGCTGACAGTGCCGCTTCCGCGCCTTTATTGCCAGCTTTTGTCCCTGCACGCTCAATCGCTTGCTCAATGGTATCGGTGGTCAGCACCCCGAAAATCACCGGTAATTCGTGACTCAAACCCACGCTGGACAAACCTTTGGTTGCTTCATTCGCCACAAAGTCGAAATGCGGCGTACTACCACGGATCACTGCTCCTAACGCAATAATCGCATCGTAGTTACCATGTGCTGCCATTGCTTGCGCAGCTAATGGCAATTCAAACGCCCCCGGTACACGCACCACATCAATGTTTTCTTCCTTCACCGCGCCATGACGTTTCAGCGCGTCAATCGCGCCAGACAACAAACTTTCCACGATAAAGCTATTAAAACGTGCCACGACAATGCCGTACTTCGCTTCTTGCGGTGCGAAATCCCCTTCAATCACATTGAAGCTCATACCAATTCCCAATCTAAGTGTTAAAGAACGTTCGGAAACCCGTGGCTTCCGAAACCTGAAACCTAATGCTTACTCTTGCACGTAATCGACAATTTCCAAACCGAAACCACCAATACCGTGGAAACGTTTGGGCGCACTCATGACGCGCATCCGCCGCACGCCTAAATCAGCGAGAATTTGCGCCCCGATACCATAGGTTTTGAGTTCTGCCGGAGAAGCGGTATTGTCGGCTACTGCCAGTTTGGATTCAAACCCTTTTAACTGCGCCAGTAAATCTTGTTTCTGCGCGGGGTCACGCAAAATCACCACAATGCCTTGCCCGACTTCGTTAATGCGTTTCATGGCTTGACGCAATGGCCAACTGCGACCCGGTTCAATCACTGACAAAGCATCAAACAACTCATTTTCCAAATGCACGCGCACCATCACCGCATCCTGTGGTGCGATTTCGCCTTTCACCAAAGCTAAATGCACATTGCCACGCGCTAGTTCTTGATACGCCACCAATTGGAAAATACCGAATTCGGTTTCCACGGTTTTGGTGTAAACACGCTCCACGGTTTTTTCATTTTGCACGCGGTAACGAATCAAATCTTCAATCGTGCCCATCTTTAAGCCGTGCTTTTCGGCAAAGATTTCCAAATCGGGGCGACGCGCCATTGTGCCGTCTTCATTGAGGATTTCGACAATCACTGCCGCCGCCTCAAACCCTGCCAAACGCGCCAAATCGCAACCCGCTTCGGTATGCCCAGCACGAGTTAAAACCCCGCCCGGTTGCGCCATCAAAGGGAAAATATGCCCCGGCTGTTCAATGTCTGCTGGAACAGCATTCGGCGCGACTGCCGTTTGAATGGTATGCGCACGGTCATAAGCAGAAATCCCCGTGGTTACGCCTTCCGCCGCTTCAATCGAAATGGTGAAATTGGTGCGATGATACTCATCCGTTGATGACACCATTAACGGTAAATTCAATTGCTTACAACGCTCACGAGTCAACGTTAAGCACACCAGTCCGCGTCCTTCTTTCACCATGAAATTGACATCTTCCGGGCGCGTGAGGGAAGCCACCATCAACAAATCGCCTTCGTTTTCGCGATCCTCATCATCAACAATGACGACCATTTTGCCAGCCGCTAGGTCTTGAATGATTTCTTCCGTTGTATTGAATTGCATAAGCGTTCTGCCTGCACCAAAGGGGTGATTTAACAAGGGCGCAATCATACGCCAAAACCTTATTGTGCGCGATATTGGGCGTAATACCCTAAAACCCATGTGCGAATCAGCGGTAAACTCGCCCCAGCCAGCCACGTTTGCCATGCTGCGGTATCGGCAAACTCCGCCGCTGCTTGCGCCTTCACATAACGCATGAACTCGCCCAACGCTTGCTTTTCCAACCCTGTCCACGCTTGCACTTGCTGCCCATTGAACTTCTCACGACTGTGTTTCCACAATAAAAATTGGGCTTGCACCGCTGCAAAACGCGCTGGAAAATCAGGGAAATGCGCAAATGCACGTTCGATAAATGCCTGTTGATATTGCCTACCACCTTGTTCACGCACGGAATCCCACGGGTAAGCAGTTAAATTCGCCTGTTGTGTCAACCACTGCAATAAAGCGTTGTAAGTTTGGCGTTTACGGTCGCGAATTCGTGAAGCATGATTACGATTTTCCAACAAATAAATGTCTTTATTGAAATACGGCGACGAGGCAGCAAACTGGAAAATCGCCTCCAATGTGTCGAACCCTGCCAAAAACCGCGCACTATCCAAACCCGCAAATGCCAAAATGGGTTCAATCTCGTTGGAAAGTTTGAGTTCCGCATACTGATAATCGCCGTCTTTAAAGATCATGCTCAAACCCGTATGGCCGTATTTAAAGCCCATTTTGTGGTACAACCGCCCCAAAATATTGCCCAAATCATTCCACGCAAAATAATGCAGCGAAATGGCGAAATCCGCCGCCGCCGAACCAATCAAATCCACCTGAAATTCACGCACATCGAACGAAATCACATGACCATTTTTCACCACTTCATGCGGCGCGAAAGTCGCTTTGACGTAATCCACCCAATCGCCGCTAATACCCTCGGTCACAAACAACACATCCAAATCCCCGAACGACGCTTTCGCCCGATACGCCGGAATCGCTGCTGCCGGTTGTTGCGGAAAATCCGTGCGCAATTGCGCCAATACCTCATCGCGCAACGCCTCGTATTCCGCCTTGGCATAACGGCGCGTCGTCGTGTGTTTCAAAGCATTACCACCCATAGCAACCTCCATTAGCCTCCGCCAAACCCACCGCCGCTGGGGGTTTGCATAATGAATACATCACCCGCTTGCATGTCGCAGGAATCATTACCTTGCAATTCGCGCGTTTCGCCATCAGCGCGTACCACTTGATTGCGTCCGCATTCTCCGACTTGTCCGCCCGTGACACCACGCGGTGGATTAATGCGGCTGGACGATAATACCGTCACGGTCATGGGTTCGAGGAAACGTAACTGACGTTCGACACCATCGCCGCCGCGCCATTGCCCTGCTCCACCCGAACCGTGGCGAATGGCGAAACGTTCGACCCGCACCGGAAAGCGATTTTCCAACACTTCGGGGTCAGTCATGCGCGTATTGGTCATGTGCGTTTGCACCGCACTCGCGCCGTCAAAGCCTTTTCCTGCGAAAAATCCCGCCCCCGCGCCGCCGCAAATCGTTTCGTAATTTTGGTAATGCGCATTGCCGTACACGAAATTATTCATCGTACCTTGCGAACCCGCCAACACACCCAACGCGCCGTACAAAGCTTCGGTAATCGCTTGGCTGACTTCTGTATTGCCCGCAATCACCGCAGCGGGGTAACACGGATTAATCATTGAACCTTCCGGCACGATTAAATGCAGCGGTTTCATGCAACCTTCGTTGAGCGGAATATCCGCGCCCACTAACGTGCGAAACACATACAACACCACTGAACGACACACCGCTAATGGCGCGTTGTAATTGCCCGCGTCTTGCGCCGACGTACCTGTGAAATCAATGATCGCCTCGCGCTCGGCATGATTCACGCGGATGGCTACCTGAATTTGTGAGCCATTATCCAAGCGATACACGAACGCGGCATCGTTAAGCACGTCAATCACGCGCCGCACGCTTTCTTCGGCATTGTCTTGAACGTGCGCCATGTAGGCTTGCACCACGTCCAGCCCGAATTGCGCGGTCATACTGCGTAACGCTTTGACTCCGGTTTCATTGGCGGCAATTTGTGCGGCTAAATCGGCAAGATTTTGCTCGATATTGCGGCACGGATACGGCGGCGCAAGCAGCAATTCACGGGTGGCTTGTTCGCGCAGTACGCCACCTTCCACCAGCTTAAAATTGTCGATGACAATGCCTTCTTCGCTAATGTGACGGCTATCCGGTGGGGTCGAACCGGGCGTTTTGCCACCAATATCCGCATGATGTCCTCGCGCTGCGACGACAAAAATCAGGCGATTTTCCGCATCAAACACGGGCGTAATCACCGTGACATCCGGCAAATGCGTACCGCCGTTGTACGGATTATTGATCATGAACACATCGCCCGCCGCCATTTGCCCTGCATTTTCGCGCAAAATGCTACGCACGCTTTCACCCATCGAACCCAAATGCACCGGAACGTGTGGCGCGTTCGCCACCAATCCGCCCGTCGGGTCAAAAATCGCACAAGAAAAATCCAGCCGCTCTTTGATATTCACCGAATGCGCGGTATTCGCCAAGGTCGCGCCCATTTGTTCGGCAATCGACATAAACAGGTTATTGAACACCTCCAACATCACCGGATCAGCTTTCGTACCCACCGCTTCTTGGCGCACCAGCGATGTCACGCGCGTCAAAATCAGATTGCCCAACGCATCACATCGCGCCTGCCAACCCGCTTCCACCACATTTGTGCCCGTCGACTCCACAATAATCGCAGGTCCATTAATCACATCAGTGAGGGAAAGTTTGGCACGGTCAAACAACGGATAAGGCGCGTCGCCCCCCATCCCCGCCCCTTCCCCCGCAGGTGGGGAAGGGAGAACAGGCAATTTCCCAACCGCCTGCCCCACCGCTTCGGATGAGAGTAATTCAATAATCAGCGTGCCATTCGCGGGGACAAAACCGTAACGCGCTTGATGCGCGGCTTCAAACGCGGCTTGCATTTGCTGTGGTGTACCAAATGCGACGGGGAAGGTTTGATCCGAACCTTGATAGCGCAAATGCACCCGCTGTTCGATGCGAATCTGTTCGGCAGCAATACCTTGGCGCAGAACTTCGGCGTGGGTTTGCGCATTCAATGCCGCCAAAATCGCTTGTGCTTCATCCAACTCGGCGAAAGTTTTGCCAAATTGCCGTTCACGCAGGGCGCGAATATCCGCCAAACCCATGCCAAACGCGGACAATACACCTGCAAACGGATGGATAAAAATCCGCTGCATTCCCAAGGCATCGGCGACCAAACACGCATGTTGCCCGCCCGCACCGCCAAAACATTGCAGCGTGTATTGCGTCACATCGTAGCCGCGCTGCACCGAAATTTTCTTGATCGCATTCGCCATGTTTTCCACGGCAATGCGCAAAAAACCTTCCGCTAATGATACTGGCGGGCGCGGCGGTTCGCCTGTTTCAGCGGCAATTTGTGCGGCTAATTGCGTGAATTTTTCGTGCACAATCGCGGCATCTAGCGGCTGTTTGCCGTCCAAACCAAACACATTCGGGAAGTAGTCGGGCTGGATTTTACCCAGTAACACATTGCAGTCAGTCACGGTTAAAGGTCCACCACGCCGATAACACGCAGGCCCCGGATTCGCGCCCGCACTTTCAGGTCCTACGCGAAACCGTCCATTGTCAAAGCTGAGAATCGAACCGCCACCCGCCGCAACGGTATGAATGCTCATCATCGGGGTACGCATTCGCACGCCCGCGACTTCGGTTTCCAACGAACGCTCCAATTCGCCCGCAAAATGGCACACATCGGTGGACGTGCCGCCCATGTCAAAGCCGATTAATTTGTCAAAACCCGCCGCTTGCGCAGTACGCACCATGCCCACCACGCCGCCCGCAGGCCCTGACAAAATCGCATCCTTGCCTTGGAACAAACTCGCGTCGGTCAAACCGCCATTCGACTGCATGAACATGAGCGCGGTATCGGCTTGATCTTTACCCAATTCATCGCGCACTTGTTCCACATAACGCCGCAAAATCGGCGACAAATACGCATCCACCACCGTGGTATCGCCGCGTGACACCAATTTAATCAACGGGCTAACCGCATGACTCACCGAAATTTGCGTAAAACCCACCTGCCGCGCCAGTTCCGCAACGCGCTGTTCGTGGTGCGGGAATTGATAACCGTGCATCAGGGCAATCGCCACCGCCCGCAAACCTTGCGCAAAAGCAGCTCGCAGCGCGTGCAAAGTCGCGGTTTCATCCAGCGGGGTAATGATTGCGCCAGTCGCCGCCAAACGCTCCGGCACTTCGGCAACGCTGGTGTAAAGCAATTCGGGGAGAACAATGTGCAGGTCAAAAATGCGCGGGCGGTTCTGATAACCAATGCGCAGCAAATCGGCAAAACCTTGGGTAATCAGCAATAACGTCGGCTCGCCTTTGCGCTCCAACAACGCATTCGTCGCCACGGTCGTGCCCATTTTCACCGCACGAATCGCAGCGGCAGGAATCGCCTCACCCGCCGCCAAACCCAATAACTCGCGGATGCCCTGCACCGCCGCATCGCGGTAACGTTCGGGATTTTCCGACAACAATTTATGGGTTTGAAAACTACCATCCGGCTTACGCGCCACAATATCCGTGAACGTACCGCCACGATCCACCCAAAACTCCCACATACTGCCTCCTTGTCTAACAATTGTTTCCCAATCCCCAATAATGCGGCTTCGCCGCCCTCGCTCACTGACCTAGAACTAGACGGAAACCGTTGTTGAGGCTACGGTAAGCAGGCGCGTAGTTGCTGCGGTCAGCGGAGCGCAAGTTCTGCGCGTCGCTGCTCCACGAGCCACCGCGCAACACGCGGGAAGCATGAGTATCCAAGCAATTACGCTGCCCCTCTTGTTCTTCCCATTGTGCATAAGTGAAATCGGGTGAAGCCGTTTTTTTACCCCATTGGCTTGTCGTCCATTCCCACACATTGCCAGACATATCACACAAACCAAATGCCCTACCCACAGGGAACAGCCCCACTGCCGAGGTTTGCCCTAACCCTGTCTCATCATAATTCCCCAACATTGCGTCTGCATCATTACCCCACGCATAACGCCAACCGTCTGCGCCGCGAGCAGCATATTCCCATTCGACTTCGGTAGGGAGACGTACTTTACCCTTGAACACCGCTTGGCTATTTAACCACTCACAAAATGCCAAGGCTTCGTACCAACTGACCCCGACCACCGGATGATTGGGGTTATTCCATTGTTGCTCATCCCAAAACCACGGTTGTCGCCGTGTCTTCTCTATAGCTAACCAATCTTCATAGTTATTTTTCAAGTTTGGATTATCGTCTAACAACGACAAATCCGCTTTTTCCCCTTGCCACCATTGGTATGCCGCCTCACAAGTGCGCCAATAGCGTTCATCTTCATAGCCACCCGCATCCACAAAACAGGCAAATTGCGCATTGGTCACAGGGTAACGACTTATTTCAAAAGCCGCTAACGTCACCTCATGCGCAGGTTTTTCAGCTTCATAGCCTTCATCGCCATCTGTCCCCATACGGAATGTTCCGGCAGGAATCGCTACCCAATCAATATCCGGCAGTTTAGTGCCAGCCGCGTTTTTAACAACACCAACCCCTTTACGCGGGTCGCCAATCTCCCCCAATAAACGCCCAGCTTGCGCTCGCAACGCGATAGGCAACGTGTATTCACATTCAACCACATGCTGCAAATGCCCGATCAACACCTTAATCAGTTTAAGGTATTGTGGCTTGGTATAGCTTTGCAGCGGTTTTTTCTGTTCTATTAAAGCTTCTGCCGCAAGGAATAAGTATTGCCACTGATCTTCTGGATAACTCTGATAATCAATTGACTCATGGATGTAATAACTAAATAAAAATGAAATAACATCAGGCTTACTATTCCCCATGACTTTGGCACTAATTAATAACAAGAAAACTTCTTTCCACCAATCTTTATCTGACCTGATTTTTTCATCTAATACGTCTTGCCAATTATCCATATCTGTAATAGCTAATGCAGCCAAATAAGCCTGAAACAAACGATGATAAAAAGAAAGATTTTCACCATCACTAGGACGCAAAATACCACTACGATAGCGAATAAAATCTAACAGATTATTCGGGTTACAATCTGAGGAAATATAACCAGAAAATAAACCCTTAATAGCCAAACTGGAAATATGCAAAGTTTTATTTTCATGTGCAGATAAAGCTAATGCTTGCAGAGCGGCTTTACGGCTACTTTCTGTTTCACACAACGCTTTGCGCTCAAAATCATCTAAAGGATAATCAGGATTTTCACGGCGACTGCGTTGTGTCCAACGTTCTAACATAAGCGCAATTGCCTTATCGAACAACTCTGCCCGCGAATGGGGTAAAATACCTGATGCAAAATGCAAAGAAGCCAATAACGTTAGTAATAGAGGATTCCGTGCGAAATCCAACAAGTCATCTCGATCCAACAAATCAGCAAATAACTGATGAGCCTCACGCGAAGCTGCATCACGACTGTAATCACGCGCCTCACGCAATAATGAGTACCAATTATTAATAAACTGCTCTACTTGTTCATTTTGCATTAATTGCAACTCAAGGCACGCAAAAGTTTGTAACCAATGAGCACTTTCGTTTTCAAATACATAGGGTCGGCTAGTAATCACTAAATGTGCTTCAGGCTTTAACTCTTTCACTAACCAATCAATGGCTTCCAACATTTTATAACGCAAACCATCGGTTTCAGGAACTTCATCAACACCATCCAATAAAATAATACCGCGTTCTAACAATGTAGGTTTCAGTGCTTCCCACGTTGCTTTGCCTGTATCACTGCCAACCAAAGCCGTAACGCTGTGCTCCATTGCCTGCAACAATAACTGATCTTCTGCAATGCCCGCTTGCTTGCACAACCATGCTGCCGCACGAAAACGTACCCTAATAATCGGTAAGTAACGGAAAGTTTTCGGTAATTTTTCATGGGTTTTACCAAGGTGCGAACCTGACACATACCATGCCAAATTATCCATAAACATACTTTTTCCTGCCCCTGCATCACCAAGCACCACAACTTGTCGGTATTTATCCTCTACTACTGCTTGCAATAATGGTTGGCGTGACAGCCCCCGTAAATGATTCTTCTCGGTTTCGTCACTCGCTTCTTTTTCTGCACGGCAAGGTAAAACATCCATTTCTTGATAGACAACAGGCAACGTTACACTACCTTTAACGCTACGCGCATACTCCGTAAACTTTTCATCTACCAACGACAAATCAATTTTTTCGCAGGATTTATACAACGCCTCATAATAGACTCTCAGCAAATCTTTACTGTCTTTGGGTGCGTTTTTCTGCCCTTTCAAGAAATTAATTGCTGCAAATAAAAAGCTCCCAACACCTGCCACCCCTGCAACAATCTGCACAACATCCTTAATTTTCCCTCGCTCGGTCGCCTCCATACCCCATAACCACAATACAAGATTAGTGATAGGCTCAATCAGCACCCATATCAGCAAGGCAACGCCTAATACTCCCAATGCAACCCATGTACGTTTCGCCACCATCAGACACTCCCCTTCCACTAATAAAAACCCCGCACCGTGCCACTAAAGGCAGGATGCAGGGTCATTAGGCAGAATGTGGCTGAGATTGGCGGGATTTGCAAATATTATAATGCAGATTAAAACCGACTTATTTCATAAACCCGTGTTCGGCGAGGAAGGCTTCGGTAATGCCGTGGGAGCTGGGTTGTGCGGCTTTTTCGCCGAGTAGCAGGCGTTCGAGGTAGCGTGCGATGACATCGACTTCGAGATTGATTTTTGTGCCGCTGTAATAGCCGCCCATAATGGTTTCTTGCACGGTATGGGGCACAATATTGAGTTCAAAAATGCTGCCGTCGATTTTGTTCACGGTTAAACTTGTACCGTCGACGGTGATCGAGCCTTTGTGCGCGATGTATTTCGCCAGTTCATCGGGGGCTTTGACGCTGAAACGGATGGAACGCGCATCGTCGTGGCGGCTGAGAATTTCGCCCAATCCGTCGACATGACCGCTGACCAAATGCCCGCCCAAACGGGTTTGTAAGGTCAGGGCTTTTTCCAGATTGACTTTTGAACCGCGTGCCAGATTACCCAAACTGGTTAAGGACAAGGTTTCGCGCGATACGTCGGCACTGAAACTGCTGCTATCGAAGGCAATCGCGGTCAAACACACGCCATTTACCGCGATACTGTCGCCCAATGCCACGTCGCTCATGTCCAGCTTGCCCGTGGCGATGCTTAAACGCATGTCGCCGCCTTTGGGTTGCATGTCTCGAATCGAACCAATCGCTTGAATAATGCCAGTAAACATGGGGAAATCCTTTGATAGCAATGGGTTATGACGAATGAGTAAAGCTCGCGGTAATGCGCCAATCGTGCCCAACCGCGCGAATATCGGTGATGTGCAAGGCTAAACGCTGGTTCATGCGCGTGAATGGCAAGTTGAATAAAGCGCGAGCATCCGAACCCATTAAATGCGGGGCAACGTACAACACCAGTTCGTCGACCAAACCTTGCGCCACGAATGCACCTGCCAAGGTCGCGCCCGCTTCCACATGCACTTCGGTAATGCCATCTTGTACCAGCGCGTCTAACACCTCAGTTAAAACTAACTGTTCGCCCGCAAATTGGCGGATTTTCACGCCTAAAGCCTGCAATTGTGCGATTTTCGCCGCATTTTGGCTACCCGTATAAATCAGTAACGTGTCGGGCGATTCGAGCAGTTTAGCGGTCAGCGGTAGGCGTAATTGCGAATCGAGCACCACGCGCAGCGGTTGGCGTACCGTGCCGTGAATGCCAAGTTCTGCGGCAGTCAAACGCACATTGAGGCTGGGATCATCGGCTAATACCGTGCCAATTCCGGTCAATACTGCCCCCGCTTGGGCGCGTAGAAATTGCACATCGCGCCGCGCCGCTTCGCCCGTAATCCACACGCTTTCGCCGGATGCCATTGCGGTGCGTCCGTCCAAACTCATCGCCATTTTCAGGCGCACGAACGGGCGGTTGCTTGCCATGCGTTTGATAAAGCCGACGTTTAACGCCCATGCTTCGCTTTCTAACAAGCCGGACGCGGTAACAATGCCCGCTGCTTGCAAGATGCGTAAACCATTACCCGCGACTTGTGGATTCGGGTCGACCATTGCTGCAACCACGCGCTTGACTTCGGCTTGCACCAAGGCATTGGCACAGGGCGGCGTGCGACCAAAATGCGAGCAGGGTTCGAGTGTGACATACACGTCCGCGCCGCGTGCAGCTTCCCCTGCCATGCGTAAGGCGTGGACTTCGGCGTGCGGTTCGCCAGCGCGTTCGTGCCAGCCTTCGCCAACGATTTGTCCATCACGCACAATCACGCAACCGACGCGCGGGTTGGGATGCGTGGTGTACCAGCCACGTCGTGCTAAGTGCAGCGCGTGTGCCATGTAACGGGAATCGTCGGGGGAAAAAGCGGTGGGAAGTGTTGGAATCATGATTTGCTAGGGCGCAGTAACACGCCGCTATGCCCAACATGGCCTTGGCGTTGATCCGCCGGAGCATTTTCCAAGCCATCAATCATGCTGCGAAATTCTTCAATGTCGTCAAAACGACGGTAGACCGAGGCAAAGCGGATGTAAGCCACTTCGTCTAATTGGCGCAACTCGTCCATGACCAGCTCGCCAATGGTGGAGGAAGGCACTTCGCGTTCCCCCCCAATCAGTAACTTTTTGCGGATGCGGCTGAGAGCAGCTTCGATTTTATCAATCGGTACGGGACGTTTTTCCAACGCCCGCATAATGCCACCGCGTAATTTGTCGTCGTTAAACGGTTCACGCGCCGCATTGGATTTGATCACACGTGGCATGGTCAATTCTGCCACTTCGTAAGTGGTGAAACGTTCATCGCACGCCACGCAGCGACGACGACGGCGCACTTGGTCGCCTTCGTTCGCCAAACGGGAATCGACTACCCGCGTATCATCCGCTCCGCAAAATGGGCAACGCATGGCTTATGCTGGCAAATCGCCGAGCGACGTGTTGCCGTAAACAGGGAAGCGTGCACAGATTTCCAGCACTTGCCCTTTTACACGCTCAATGGTTGCCGCATCGTCGATATTGTCGAGTACGTCCGCAATCCAGTTCGCCAATTGTGCACATTCGGCTTCTTTGAAACCACGCGTGGTAATCGCAGGCGTACCGACACGGATACCGCTGGTGACAAACGGGGATTGCGGGTCATTGGGTACGGAATTTTTGTTCACGGTAATGTTTGCCGCGCCCAAGGCTGCATCCGCTGCTTTACCCGTAATGCCTTTAGCAATCAAATCAACCAGCATTAAGTGGTTGTCCGTGCCGCCGGACACAATGTTATAACCACGCGCAATCAACGTTTCTGCCATGACTTTGGCATTTTTCGCGACTTGCTGTTGGTAAACAGTAAATTCTGGCTCTAATGCTTCTTTGAACGCCACCGCTTTTGCTGCAATAACGTGCATTAACGGGCCACCTTGAATACCGGGGAACACCAAGGAATTGAATTTCTTTTCCAGATCAGGGTTCGCTTTCGCCAAAATAATGCCACCGCGTGGGCCACGCAGCGTTTTATGGGTGGTGGAAGTGGTCACGTCCGCGATTTGTACTGGGCTTGGGTAAACACCTGCGGCAACTAAGCCCGCAACGTGCGCCATATCGACCATTAAGTACGCACCGACTTTATCCGCGATTTCACGGAACTTGCTCCAATCAATGACGCGCGAATAAGCGGAGAAACCCGCCACGATCATTTTTGGCTTGTGTTCAATGGCTAAACGTTCGACTTCTGCATAGTCGATATAACCTTCATCGGTAATGCCGTATTGCACTGCATTGTAAATTTTACCGGAGAAGTTGACTTTCGCACCGTGGGTTAAGTGACCGCCGTGCGCCAAGCTCATGCCTAACACGGTGTCGCCCGGATTCAGTAACGCCATGTAAACCGCAGCATTGGCTTGTGAACCGGAATGTGGTTGCACGTTAGCGTAATCTGCACCGAATAATTGTTTAACGCGCTCAATCGCTAATTGTTCGGCTTTGTCGACGTATTCACAACCGCCGTAATAGCGTTTCGCAGGATAGCCTTCTGCATATTTGTTGGTCAGCACAGAACCTTGTGCTTCCATGACTCGTGGGCTGGCGTAGTTTTCAGAAGCAATCAGCTCGATGTGCTCTTCCTGACGACGCACTTCGGCCTGCATTGCGCCCCACAATTCCTCATCATAACCTGCAATTTTCATCTGGCTGGAAAACATGCCGCTTTTCTCCTGCGCAAGGAAAGGTAAAAAAGCGTTGTATCATACCATCGTTTTGCAACTCAATATATGGTGTTTTGTGGGGTGCAATCTGACCATTTGTGCCTATATGACTAACAATAAGCCGCTAAGCTTATTTTTTCTCGTCTTTCGGTGTATCTTTTGGCGCATCCGCTGGTGGCACATCTTTCGGCGCATCGTTACTTGTGCCGTCTGTACCATCACCGTACTTTCTGACAAATAATACCGATGACTCACCGCTGCGATTGAAAAATTGCAAGCTGTTGCCGTCCTGTTGCACGCTACCTGCGCGTTGCAAAGTACGAATGTAGCTACCCTGCCAATCCCCGACGTTAATGGTTGGCGCACCCACACTGGGGCGTAAAATCGGGCAACCTGCATTGCCTTCTTTATCAACGCTTTCCATCATAAAGCCGGTATGACCAACCCGCTTAAATTTCGCCAGATAATTGTTACAGCCCGCAAAACCCGTGAGTTGATTCTCACCAACCTCCATGTTGATCTCTAACTCAATCGGTACTTTGGTGCCGTAGATCGACAGCAAACGCCATTTAGAACCCAACAAAGAAGGGCCACCACTATTCAACGGACAAGCTCCGGGCGGTAATGCGACACCGGTACTAGTTCCCTCAGTCTCGGCAAAGGCACGCGCACCCAGTAACGCTAAAGGCAACAAGAGCAACGTCCTCCGCACCTGCATAAAGGAACGGGGGGTGGTAGTGTTTGTTTTCATGGTTTTCTTCCCTCAATTGACAGTAATCCCTAATCGACATGGCACGAAGCAATTCCTCGCTGTTATGCCCCGTGTATGCATAAAACAACACTTATAGAGTATAGGTTAGACCTTAAATTTTGCCGAATCAGATGTTTTTGTTAGGATGACGTTGTATTTATACAACACTTTGCGGCGCAGGCAAATTCACACCCAAAACACGGCTAAGTCGTTGCCAGTTAAAGAAAGGTCCTGGATCCGTCTTACGCCCCGGCGCAATGTGTTCATGCCCCGTAATATGTGCAAAACTTAAAGTCGGATAAGCCGCCACCAACGCAGGCAACAAACATTCAAGTTGCTGATACTGCCGATCGGTAAACGGCACGAAATCCGTACCTTCCATTTCGATACCCACCGAAAAGTCATTGCAACGTTCACGCCCCTGATAACTCGACACTCCGGCATGAAACGCACGCTTATGAAACGGCACGTATTGTACAATCTCGCCATTACGTCGAATTAACAAATGACTTGCAACGCGTAAATGACAAATTTCTGCAAAAAAAGGATGCGCATTAGGATCAAGTTGATTCGTAAAAAGCTTATCAATCCATTGACCACCAAACTCATACGGCGGCAGCGTAATGTTGTGCAGCACCAGCAAATCCGGCACACAACCAACAGGGCGATCATCATGATTCGGCGACGGACACTGCCGCGCCACATCCAACAACCCTGTTGCCACATCAATCCTCATGGCTCATCCTCCGCTGGCAAAAACACTGCCTGATCAACTGCTTGCAGAATACGACTCGCTAACGGCTCACAATGTATCGCACGATGATAATGCCCATCCAAGTATAAAAACATCGCAGGCAAATGAAAGACACCCAAACTATTTACCAAACCACCATTATGCACTGCATCCACCTCAAATGCCCGAAATGCTGCACCTTCCGCCAATATTTTTGCCAGCACAGTTTTCAACTGTCGACACGCACCACAAGACGGCGCAGTAAAAAATACCAAGGCAGCACCCGCCGTATCCGCTAATACCGCAAAAAAATTCAGATCGTCAAGACTTGTGATTTCACTCATAAACGGCATTATATGCCCGCTGACCCACAACAGAACAGCCCAACCACAGCCATACAGCTTCCCGCTGAAACTTGCTATAGTCAGCACAACCACAAAGAACAGGACAATATGAACGGACTTAATCCTCAACAAGAAACAGCGGTTACGCATTTAGGTTCTCCACTTTTGGTTTTAGCGGGCGCGGGCAGTGGTAAAACGCGGGTGATTACGCAGAAAATTGCGTGGATGATTCGCAAGCATGTTTACTCAGCAGATCAAATTGCGGCTATTACCTTTACCAATAAAGCGGCGCGGGAAATGCGCGAGCGTGCTAGCCAATTACTGACAAAAGAAGAAGCGAAAGGCCTAACGGTTTCGACGTTTCATACGTTGGGCTTGATGATTATTAAGAAAGAGGCGAAACGTTTAGGTTATAAGAGCAATTTCAGCATCTTAGATGCACAGGATAGCGGTGCGATTCTGAAAGAGTTGGCGCATAAAGAAAATATTGAAGAAGCCGACAATGTACGCTGGACGATTTCACGTTGGAAAAACGATTTTATTTCTGTCGAGCAAGCCGCGCAATTAGCCAATACGCCCGACGATAAGTTAGCCGCGATTTTATACGAAAAATACCAACGCCAAATTAAAGCTTATAATGCGGTGGATTTTGATGATTTAATTGTATTGCCTGTACAGTTATTTCAACAACACAGTGATGCTTTGCAGTTCTGGCAAAATAAGTTACGTTATTTATTGGTGGATGAATACCAAGACACCAATGCTTGCCAATACCGTTTAATTCGTTTGTTGTGTGGGTTACGCGGTAACTTAACAGCCGTGGGTGATGATGATCAGTCGATTTATGCATGGCGTGGGGCGCGTCCTGAAAACATTGCGCAATTACAGCAAGATTACCCAACCTTAAAAGTGGTGAAGTTGGAGCAGAATTACCGTTCAACTGCACGTATTTTGCAAAGTGCGAATCAACTGATTGCGAATAATCCACACTTGTTTGAAAAAAACCTGTGGAGCACGTTAGGTGAAGGCGAACCCATTCGCATTATGCCGTGCCGTAATCCCGAAAACGAAGCAGAAAAAGTGGTTAGCGAAATTCTAAAATTGCGTTTTCGTGAGCGAGCGGATTGCAAAGATTTTGCGATTTTGTATCGTGGTAATCACCAAAGCCGTTTATTTGAAAAAGTGCTCCGCGAAAATAATATTCCTTACAAAATCAGTGGGGGCACATCATTTTTTGAACGGGCGGAAGTAAAAGATATTCTAGCTTATTTACGTTTGATTGCGAATCCCGATGATGATGCGGCTTTTTTGCGCATTATTAATACACCAAAACGTGAAATTGGCACATCAACGCTGGAAAAACTGGGGCAATATGCCCACGAACGCCATATCGGTTTATTTTACGCTGCACAAGAATTGGGTTTTGCCCAACGTGTTTCAGCGAAAGCCTTACACCGTATTGAAACTTTTAGCGCATGGCTGCAAGAAATGATGCGTTTAGCAGAAAATGCCGCGCCAACCATGATTGTGCAACGGGTTATTAGCGAATCAGGTTATGAAGATTGGTTAAAAAATACTTGCAATACGCCTAAACAAGCTGAAGTGCGCATGAAAAACGTATGGGAAATCGTCGAATGGATACGCAAATTACACGATGATGGCGCGGGTAAAGAAACTTTAAGTGAAATCATTGCCCACATGAGCTTGGTGGATTTATTAGAACGTAACAGCGAAGAAAAAGAGCAAGATGCAGTTGCACTCATGACTTTGCACGCCGCAAAAGGATTGGAATTTCCCACGGTCTTTTTAGTTGGTGTGGAAGAAGAATTATTGCCGCATACAAATAGCCTTGACGATAATGGCATTCAAGAAGAACGCCGTCTCGCTTATGTCGGTATTACCCGTGCACAAAAAACCTTATTCATTAGTTACGCTAAAACGCGCTCACGTTTTGGCGAAATGGCAACGGTTGAACCCAGTCGCTTTTTGGAAGAACTCCCACAACAGTATTTAGAGTGGGAGGACAAAAAAGTGATTACCCCCGAACAACGCCATGAAACTGCCCGTGCTTATGTCGCCAATTTGCAAGCCTTGCTAGGGGATTAAACTATTACTATCCACCTAAATAAACGGTATAGCGCAAAAAAAAGCCCCCTCGTCGTGTGTCCGGCGACGAGGGGGTAAAGGTGGAGTGTTATCGAGAGGGAGAATAAAGCAGGTAATAAAACTATCTAGACCATCGAAACACGCTTACGGCTTATTTTTTGTCACCGCAATGAAGCGGGTTTTATCGCCATTAACCACTAACATGGCTAATGGTTTATCTTCCGGTGCGGCTTTGACAATGGATTTCAGTTCTTCAGCACTGCGTACCGCCGTGTTATTCACCGAAATAATCACATCATCAACCGCCAAACCTGCTTGTTCCGCAGAGCTACCGGGTAATACTTTGCGCACAATCACACCTTTATCGGTAAGACTGTTCACTTTACGTTCCGCTTCCGTTGGCGTTGCCACCGCAATACCGAGCGAAGTACTGTCATTCGTCGCAGCGAATGAGCTGGTTTTACCATCATCCTTGCTGGCTAATTGATCCACAGTAATGTCGAGCATTTTCTCTGTTCCAGCACGCAACACTTTCGTCGCAACTTTTGTGCCGACTGGTGTATTACCAACCAATAACGGCAAATCGGCTGCTGCATTGACCGCTGAATTACCGAAGTTGATGATAATGTCACCCGCTTGCACGCCTGCTTTGTCGGCTGGACTACCCGGCATGACGCTGGCAACCAATGCACCATTCGGCTGTTTCAGATTGAAGGAATTGGCAAGTTTTTGATCCATATCTTGAATCTCAACCCCTAACCAACCACGACTGACCTGACCTTTGGTTTTCAGTTGTTCAACCACGGTTTTCGCGACATTGATGGGGATGGAGAACGAAATCCCCATGTAACCACCACTGCGGCTGTAAATTTGTGAGTTCACACCCACGACGCGCCCACCGAGGTCAAACAATGGGCCACCGGAGTTACCGGGGTTCACTGCCACGTCGGTTTGAATGAATGGCACGTAAGTCCCATCCGGCAAGCTGCGCGATAAAGCACTGACAATCCCTTGGGTCGCGCTGTGGTCTAAGCCGAAGGGTGCGCCAATCGCAACCACCCATTGCCCCACTTGCAAACCGTCAGAATCACCGAGTTGTACCACGGGCAAATTATCGGCTTTAACTTTCAGCAAGGCGATGTCACTGAGCTTATCCAAACCCACCACTTCGGCAGGTAATTCGCGCTTATCGCTCAAACCAACGGTGACAGAAGTTGCTTCTTCCACCACGTGTGCATTGGTAACAATGTAGCCATCTGCTGACATGATAAAGCCCGAACCCATGCCTTTAATGGTACGGTTATCCGGTTGCGCATCTGGCAAACCACGGAAGAAACGTTTCAACTCTGGTGGCAGTTGCAGATCCTCCGGTAATTCGGCTTCTGCACTGCTGGCTTTACCTTCAATACTCACATTCACCACCGCCGCACTATTTTGTTTAATCAGTGTGGTCAGTTCAGGAAGCGTACCTGCGGCAACTGCCGGAGCGGGAGCAAGTGCAGGCGTTGCAGGTGCAGCGGTAACGGCATTCGGTGTGGTCGTGACCACTTCCGCCATTACGGGCAGCGTTTTCATCGCAACGGCTGCCGAACACATCAACAAACCAGCAGTGAGAGCCAGTTTTTTGTGACGCATCGTTTATTTCTCCTGTGTTGGGTACTGAATGAATATGGAGCACAGTATGACTTAAGCAACCTTACCGCAGGTTTGCCAAAAAATTACGGAATGTTCATGAATGCCACGATTAACAATCTGTCACTTCACAAATTGTTACAGTCGTTTATGCTTATGAACATGAACATATTAATCATTGAAGACGACCGCCAAACCGCCAGTTTCATTCAAAAAGGCTTGACTGAAAGTGGCTATGTTGTTGATCACGCCGCAGACGGTGAGGATGGCTTACACCTTGCGTTAAACGGTCATTACGATGCCTTGATTGTGGATCGTATGTTACCGAAACGCGATGGTTTATCCGTGATTCAGAACCTGCGAGCACAGGGAATGCAAACGCCCGTGCTGATCCTCAGTGCGCTGGGCGAAGTGGATAACCGCGTCGAAGGTTTACGCGCGGGTGGCGATGATTACTTAGTCAAGCCTTATGCATTCAGTGAATTACTCGCTCGTTTACAAGCCTTAGTACGCCGTACCCAACCCGTGCAAGAACAAACCATTCTCAAAGTGCGTGATTTGGAAATGGATTTGTTGAAACGGCGTGTCACGCGCGGTGGCATGGTGATTAATCTGCAACCGCGTGAATTCAACTTGCTGGAATACTTAATGCGCCACACGGGGCAAGTCGTTACGCGCACCATGTTGTTGGAAAAAGTCTGGGATTATCATTTTGACCCGCAAACCAATGTGATTGATGTCCACATCAGCCGTTTACGCAGCAAAATTGATAAAGATTTTACCGTATCACTCCTACACACCATTCGTGGCGCGGGTTATTTATTGCATGATCCGCAAACTCCTTAATACCTCGATTTTTCGCCTCTCAATGGTTTACGCCCTACTGTTTAGTGCAGTAGCGGCGAGTGCCTTGGGCTTTATTTATTGGGCGGCGAAAGCACAAATCCAACAACAAACCGATACGCGCTTATTGTTAGAAACCAATGTGTTATTAAGTCGTTATCGCAGCGGCACGTTGGATGCATTGGAACAAATGATTAAAGCGCGGGAAAATGATAGCGGCACACAATTTTTCATTTACGCGCTGGTGCCACGTCAAGAGCAAGACATCACCATGAATTTTCGCGCGGACACTATCAGTGAAGATCGTACCAAAGCCTTTGCCACCATTCCGCTCGGCGACATTATTACCTTGCAACACGGGCAACCGAATGTTCCAGCGCGGATTTTGCTGACGGTATTACCCGGTGGCTATCAGTTGTTGGTGGGTAGCGATTTGCACGAACAACACGCGCTATTAAATCGCTTATTGAGCACGATTTTGGTGGCGATTGGGGTGATTTTCGCGCTAGCAATTATTGGTGGCAGTTTAATGGGCTATAACGTGCTGCATCGTATTCACGGCGTAGGTCGTACTGCCAATGAAATTGTCAGGGGTAATTTATCGCGCCGAATGCCCGTCACCAAACGCGATGACGAATTCGACCGCCTGAGTCATGTGCTCAACGCCATGTTGGATCGCATCGAACATTTAATGCAAGGAATGCGCGATGTCACCGATAACCTTGCGCACGACTTACGCAACCCATTGAATCGACTGCGCAATCGTTTGGAAGCCAGCCAATTCCAACCGTCGGAAAAAACCGATTACCCACAATTGATTCAAGACACCATTTCCGACGTTGATGATTTAATCAAAACCTTTAACGCTTTGTTGAGCATTGCGCAAATGGAATCTGGCGTGCAACGCGATGATTGGGTAGACGTTGATTTATCTGCCCTGATTGAGGAACTTGCCGAGTTATACACCGTGGTGGCGGAAGAAGAAGGCATGACGCTTTCGCATCGCGCTGACATGGGGTTGCACGTCCACGGCAACCGCCAGTTACTCGCACAAGCGATTACCAACTTACTCGACAATGCAGTGAAATACAGCCACCCCGCCGGACATATTAGCCTCATGGCACAACAACAAGAAAACAGCATGACCATTACCATTGCTGACAATGGTTTGGGCATTCCCGCCGATAAGCGCGAACAAGTGTTCAAACGCTTTACCCGCTTGGATAATGCCCGCAGCACACCGGGCAATGGTTTGGGTTTGAGTTTGGTGAAAGCCGTTGCCGATTTACACGGCGCGACGGTGCGTTTAGAAGACAATTACCCCGGTTTAAAAGCCAGCCTTATTTTTGCCCGTTAAGTTGGTTTAACTGTTGCGCAGCATTCTGGCTCACGGCATTGATGACATCGGCGGTGACGCGATTGACTGCCTGCACCAAATCATTACTGGGAATCGCTCTACCATTAATCAGCATTCGCGTCGGGGTATTGGCGTATTCGCCCATTGCATTGCGGTAATCCATGTCCTGACTGCTCAAACCATAGACACACACTGCTTGCGATACAGCATTCGGCGGCTGATCAGCTAAAGAAAAATCCAGCGTGACTTGTAATTGCTCACCTTTTTGCTCGGTTTGACGCTCGCCATGCCACAACACGGTTTTATTCCCCGCCAATACTTGCGTTACCGCTTTGCAGGTTGTGATCGGCGAACTCAGGGCGTGTTGATTACCACACGCACTCAACAAACTGAGGCTCGTTAGAACCCCGAAAATGGTCAAATAATTACGCATTTTGTCGACTCCATTTACACACTCCTTGCGCTACATCATGCCGCTGAGGATACGTTACGCTATGATGAATCTTCACAAAACAATGAGAACAGAAAAGATGAACGAAGAAAAGCGTCAACCTTTGGCGGAACTGGAGAAGATTCTCGCAGCACGTCTCGCAGGCATTGAACATGAGCTGGTAAAAGAGCACAGCGCGGATTCCGAAGAGCAAGTCACCGAACGCGAAAACGAAGACGTGTTACGCAATCTCAACGAAGAAACCCGTCACGAATTGCAACAAGTGCGCCAAGCCCTACGCCGTTTTGATGCAGGTGAATACGGTATTTGTGCTAAATGTGGCGAGGAAATTAACCCCGCACGTTTAGCCGCTTTGCCTTATGCAACCCTGTGTATTCAATGTGCTAGCTAAAAATTTAGCCCAACCGTTGGTCTAACCACCTAGATTTTCGACAGGAAAAAGCCAGACTGTTGCAGTAGAATGCGGAACTTATCATAAGTTTGCCCCAATGGAGACGTACATGAAGCTGACAACAGGTTTAGGAATTGCCCTGCTGTTCACACTATTGAGTGGGTGCGCCAGTCAAACCACCGCACCCGCGACCACCACCCCGATTGACCCCGCAGCAGCGCGTAAAGCCAGCCCTGCGACCCTCAATTGCTTGCAAAATAATGGTCAGATCGAAGTTCACCAAACCCCAGAAGGCGAAAAAACCGACTGCGTATTACCCAGTGGTAAACATTGCGATGAATGGGAAATGTTCAGGGGAAATTGTCCTACACGCACGGTTAATGCTAACTTGAAATATATTTTCCACTAAAGACCGAACAATTCGTTTAATAAGTAGTCTAAACGCTACGAAATCGGCTGGCTGTTTCGTTTAAGCGGTCAGCCCACTAACAGCGGAATGAACTCAGCAAGGGCATTGGTATCATGCAAACAGGGACTCAATTACAACCACCACGCAGGACGCTCTCTCAACAAGCTCGTACTGTGTTGTTACAAAGTTTAATCATTGGCGGACTTGCCATCCTCACAGGTTGCGGCGGCGGTGGCAGTAGCAATACCGACAATGGCAATAATGGCGGTGGCGACTCTGGTTCAACCACCAATCGGTGTAAATCAGAACCTGTTATTCTGCCTTACTTAAATGGCTCTAATGTCAATAATCTACAGCCATCATTGGGCATGAACACGGAAGCCCCACAAGCCGAACAAAACGAAGTCATTCAAAGTATCCCCTTTGCGGATATTTTCCGTGTTGCTCGTCCATTTAAAGAACTCTCTTGCACGTCCACAACCTACGACGAAAACGGTTGGCCAACTTCTGCCCCCAGTTCTACCTGCCAAATTAGGACAGTCTTCCTCAAATACGCGAATACCAGCGTCTTACCACAGGGGCAATACCATGTGTTTTACGATGGCGACGGAACATTATCCTATGGCAATTACGCCAAACTGTTGTCCCACACTGTCGGACATGATGTTATTACCATAACGTTTGACCAAACCGATACCGAACGCCAACGCTTTGACTTGGGCATTACAGCGAATAACACCAGCAACCCAATCAAAAATATTCGTATTGCTATGCCCGGAGGTATTTGCGAAGGTAATTCGTTTGTACGAGTGAATGACGCATCCAGTTGCGCGGCAGGTAAATACCATAGTTTTGCGGAGATATTACAAACTAATCGTAATGCGATTGTATTTAACCCCGATTACCTGAATTTCCTGAAAGATTTTCGCAGTGTGCGCATGATGAACCTCATGGAAACCAGCCCTAGCAAAACCGCTTGCAATGGTTTGACAGGAGATACATACAACACTTGTTTGTTACAACCACTCGAATGGGCACAACGTAGTTGCATGGATGATGCAACATGGGGTGGTTCAGCTAACACAGCATTGCTGGATCGTTACGGACGCGGCGCACCGATTGAAGTACAAGTGGAATTGGCTAACCAACTAAACGCTCACCCGTGGTTTAACATTCCGCACAATGCAACGGATTACTTTGCTCGCCAATTTGCTGATTATGTGCGCGATCACCTCAATACCAATCTCAAATCCTACATCGAATACACTAACGAAGCGTGGAACGACACCTTCTGGGCAAATGCCTATGTGCGCCAAAAGGGCTTGAATGAAGGTTTAGCTTCCGGCTATACCAATCAAGCGTATTGGGCTGGTGTGTATTATTACGCTAAACAAGCTGCGCATTTATACGACATTTGGGAAGAAGAATTTGGTGGTACAAGCCGCTTAGTCCGCATTCTCGGCACTTACCAAGCTTCTACGGACCTGACCAATAATATGCTTGCTTACAGCGATGTGAAAAACCACGTCGACGCAGTAGCAATGGGTGCGTATTTCCATGCCTGCTGGAGTCGTTCTACCAAAACAGAATGCGCCGATACTGGCAAAGTACCGAAAACGCTGACAGAAGCCACCTCTGTCGATGAAATTTTTGCAGCTATCGATAATGCGAATGACCCTTATGGTCTGCCATCCTTGCAAAAGCAAATCGCGGCACAAGCAGCCATCACCAAGAAATACGGCAAAGCGTTGTTCGCGTATGAGGGCGGTCAACATCTGACCATTAACTGGACAGATAGCAGCATCGACAACACCCGTAAAGACAACCTACTCAATTTATTCCGCACAGCTAACCGTGATGCGCGGATGGGCGAACGCTACACCGCCTTATTAAATGCGTGGAAAGACAATGGTGGACAACAATTCATGCTGTACACCCTGCCGCAGTCTTATCATAAATACGGCACGTTCGGTATCAAGGAATCATTACTACAACCGCGTGGTGAAGCACCGAAATACGATGCGGCGATGAAATTCCAAGAAACCCAAGGTGCGTGTTGGTGGAGTGGTTGTTGACTCACACGTCCGCTAACTAACAAACCTTAACAAACTAAAAACGGCTTCTTCCTTTACAGAAGCCGTTTTTTTATTAAGCTTAACCACAAATTAACACTCTAATTAATAAGTAAAAATTCCGCAATTCTTGCACAATTGCGCCCAATTATTTACACATTTATTCGTTAATATACCCCATCGAAAAAGAAAATAGTTACCTGTAATAACTGATGGAGTAATCGTATGAAAATGTCAATGTTAGTTTCCGCATTGATGGTCGCTGGTGTCGTCGCTGTATCAAGCAATGCAATGGCGGATGAGCATAACCGTGCCCCTAATCCAGCACCGCAAGCCGCGCAACACATGCCACCTGCCCCAGTAAAAAATGATGAACACCGTGAAATGCGCGTGGATATACGTCAATCGGAAGACCGTATTGCGATGGGTGTAAAAAGCGGTAAATTGACTCCAAAAGAAGAAGGTCAATTGCGTAAAGAACTCAAAGGATTGATGGATGCCGTGCGTGAGTTTAATAAAGACCACAAAATCACTGCAAAAGAACGCGCACGCATTGAATACAAAGAAAAAATCTTCAATATTGATTTGGACAAATTCATGAATAATCGTGATGTGATGAAAAAGGACGACAACCCACACGGTGAACCACCACACCCACAAAACAAACCTGACGCACCCCGCCGTTAATTTTGTCGTAAAGCCGACACCAATAACGCATTGATCATTTAAAATCAATGTATTAGTGAATGGCATAGGCTTTGCAATACCCTATTCATGACAAGCAAAGTGCATGGATGGGGTTTGACATCCTCCCCTGCCTAAAATCAGGGAATTCCTGAGCTTCACAACACAGGTTCCTGTTTCACAGAATGTTGCTCAGGGGAAGGCTTGGTTATCGCCGTAAACATCCCACCGTGGGGAGTTTTACGATAGCGAATCAACCTAACCTCCCCCAAGACTCATACATTCTCCACAGGCTTGACATTCGGCGAGTCCCGCCGTAGGTCTGCTTTGAGACAGTTTTAGTCTAACACCAGATAGTGTAACGAAAAGGAGGAGCGAGACAGAGGGTCGGCAAACGCCGACGCACTATCCATCCCCAGCCTGACTCGTGCTGAGCGCAGCCGAAGCAAGGACAGGGTATCTCGCACAATACTGATGAAACTATACATCGAACGCATCGAACGAGTGTATGTCGAAGCGTTAATCAGCGAATTTCCCGACCTTGGCAACCTACGCGAACAACTCAAATTCGGTAATAAAGCCGAAGTGCCGTTTCAACAACTTTCCGCCCCACAACTCGGTTTATTGCAAACGCTGTACGAAACCGCTGGTGCGCACATGCAAGGTCGGGCGGCGCAATTAGCCACTTTACAGCGCGTGGTCAATGACGACGGCAAGCGTTATCAAGAGGGCGAACTCGAACGCCTTGTGCCCGACATGACCGAATTTCTAATCAAAGACGGCATTCGCGGCTGGCTGTTCAAAGCCAATACCTCCGGCAAACCGATGGCGTATTTGGTGGCACGCATTGATTACACCCCACCCGGCGAAGAAGAAGCCGGACGCATCCTGCTTGACCTCAAAACCAATAGCATGGCGAAAATCGCCACCGCCACCATCATGATCCGCGAGCGCGACATTATCGGGCAAAGCATCCCCGAACTGCTGGCGGCAAAAGGCTTTTTCAAAGAAACCCCGGAATTAATCGCCGCTTACGAACAATCTGCCGCACGTTATTTCGCGTGGCGTGCCGATTACGGGCGACAATTTTCAGGGCGTGGCACCGGTATTGTTGCCGATGACCCGACGGCTACGCACCGCAATACCGACTGGTCACGCAAAAATATCGTAGTACTTTCCTCCGGCGGTGGTTGGGCGCGGCTAGTCAACGATGAGGAAATCATCAAAGAACGGGCGCTCACGCTGGACGCTTCCGGCGATATTCTTGGCAAATATTTGCGCAAAGCCGGACGCAGCAATAACTACAACAGCAAAGTCGAAAACGCCACCGAAGCCTTACAAAGTGACATTCCGCACGGCATGTTCACCGATTTGCCCGTACAAGGCTATGTGCTGATGTTCCACCTCGATTTGCATCAGCATTTGTGGGTACACGTCGATGACATCCAACCCTACGCCTACCAGCCCGAACTCAAGGACAAGCTGATTCTGCCGCCAGAACAAACTGACCTGATCGACATTCTCACCGCCGAAATGGACGTGCTAATGGACGACATTGTGGAAGGCAAATCCGGCGGCACAACCGTATTATGCGCAGGACCACCGGGGGTCGGCAAAACCCTGACCGCCGAAGTCTATGCCGAAATCATCAAACGCCCGTTGTATCGCGTGCATTCCGGGCAACTCGGCTTGAACGTGGCGGAAATGGAAACCGCGCTGAAAAACACCCTGACACGGGCGCAACGCTGGGGCGCGGTGATGCTGATCGACGAAGCCGATGTTTACATCAAACGCCGTGACGACAATATCGCCGCCAATGCCGTGGTCGGGGTATTTTTGCGCGTGCTCGAATACTTTAACGGCTTGTTATTCCTCACCACCAACCGGGTGGACGACATCGACGAAGCCATCATTTCACGCTGCATTGCCTTGATTAAATACCATCCGCCCGGACGCGCCGACCGCCGCAAAATCTGGCAAGTGATGACCGAACAATTCGGGCTGGCAATCGACACCGGCCTGATCCACCAGCTTGTGGAACTGTTCCCTGCCGCCAGCGGGCGCGACATCAAGGGGCTGGCGAAACTGGTTGCCAAATATTGCCACCACAAAGCTGTGCCGCCGACGCTGGCAGTGTTCAAGCGGTGCAGCATGTTCCGGGGATTGGAGCTGACACATGAATGCTGAGCATGTACGCCAGTGGGTGCTGGAACATCCGCTCTCACCCGCCCATGTCGATTGCGCTACCGCCGTCATGCTCAAAATCCTCGACGGCAAGTGCAAGATGGATGCGGAGGAAAAGGCCGTCATGGCGTTGCTGTACGACGCGGTGAAAGGCTGCCCCGGCGTGATCTTGGGGGAGGATATTCATGCGCTGATCGAAACTGCCCGACATTCCCATGAGGATGACGAGATTCGGGAATTTGTGTATGAAAAACGGGTGCTGGCGGAAACGATGATTTCCCGCCCGGTGATGAAGGGGTTTAAGGGGATGATCCGGGCGGAGGGGTTGTTGCTCTTTAGCAGATGAATGTAACCTCTTTTCTAATATATTTATATTAAAATGGAATATCGTCATCAAATAGGTCTTCAATTGGAATGGGGCTGGATTTTTTATTTGCATTCTTTGTTTTACACTTTTCACATCCGTATTTTTTAGTGTCTTTATCCATATCAATTATCGTTAAAAATGATCCGCATTGCAAGCACTCTGGAATATTGAATTGTTGTGTTCCACATCCTCCACAGAATTTAGTATTACTGATTGGGCTACCACACTCGCCACATTGGTAAATCAATTTGCTACCGCAGCTACTACAAAAAGGTGCATTGCTTTCCTCAATAAAATATGGTCCTCGATAATAACCACGAGATGACCAATTTGCATTTTCACATATTGTGTTAGTACACATTGCCTTGCTAGGAGTGTCTAAAAATGGTAGTGATTTCGATGATACTTGTTTGAGTTCTCTTAAAAAATCACCTGCATTATTATATCTTTCATTAGTTTCATAGGAACATGCTTTTTTTATCACATTAATTAATGTTGATGGTAATTTGTGTTTTGAGCTTATAATGCTTGGCGGTTCTGGTTTCCCAAAAAGCATTTCACATAATACTAAAGAGTATGAGTATAAGTCGGTTCGTTGATCTACATCCTTCATATTTGATTTTTGTTCCGGCGACATATATTGCACTGATCCTAAATGATCACCAGTTTGTGTTACTCTGGTCATTCCAGGTTGCGGATCAATTTTGAAACCTATAGAGAAATCAATTATGTAGCAGTGCCCTGATGGTAATATCATAATATTTGATGGCTTTATGTCGCGATGAACGATACCTTTTTCATGGACAAAATTGAGTGCATCTAATACTTGATAAGATATGTTTAGTGCATCATCAAGAGATATAGGTGAATGTTTTTTAATATACTCATCCAGTGTTAATCCGGCTATAAATTGCATGACAATATATGGAATTTCACCTTTCTCTAACGGAATAGAGCCTGATGTCAGAATATATGGTATTGAAGGGTGCTGCAAATCTGCTAGTAGATGAGCTTCTCGGAGAAAGCGTTTCTTTAACTCAGTATTGTTTTTGTTGAAAATGCTATCGAAAAACTTTATAGCTACAAGTCGGTCTAAGGAGGGTTGTACTCCTTTGTATGTTCTCCCAGATAGACCTTTTCCGATTTGTTCTTTTAATTCAAATCCTTGTCTGATTAAATGATTTTTGTATTCTGATGCCATATATTAATAGTATCCTCTATTGATTTGAAATAGTTTTGCTGACTATTTTTATTGGAGCAGGTATAATAATTTCGACTACCTATTAATTTTGTTTTGTAGTAAGTATTTCAATGCCTGATGTATTTTTTTATCATCACGCCCAAGCGATGACAGCAATCCAATAACTGCATCATTTTCAAATAAATCTAATGCGCGACCAAGCCCATTCCGTAATTCATCAATTTGATGGTTAGTTAATTGAGCTAAATATGCTCTCATTCTAATTTCCGATTTCCCTCTTTTTTCATGACATAGGCGGCAAAGACAACGTAATGCACCTAATGGATATTCCCATGGCTCGTATCCATAATTATAGTAGCAATGATGTGCCTCAAGATGAGTGCTATTCCCACAATCTTGACATTTGTTGTCTGCTCGCGCTTTTACTAACCGACTTTTTTCTTTCCATCTTTTATCTTGTAATTTTTCTTTGTAACTACTAGGTGTGGTTTGAAAGTTGTATCCATCAATAGGATAAAATCCCATATTCCAAGAGTGACCAAGTTCATAAAAGAATCCAAAAGACTCTACAAAGTCATCTATTTCAAATGTATCTCCAGGGTGGTTTATAAACGTATGAAGGTTTCCTTCAAATATTAAAATTAAACTTGCATTGTTGTGAACATCTTCATCACGCAATCGCCACTCTTCAGGTGAATAAAATCGAGAATCGCCGTAAAGGTCATTTCTAATTAACCATTCATTTAAAGCACCATGTAAACGTTGAATATGTTCTCGCATTATTAGCAACCTCTCTTAATGCTTTTTAAACAATTATTTCTGCTGCATAAATCGTTACCCGCAATTCCATATCCGCAATCATTTCAATCAGCGGTTTTTTCCCTGATAACTTCTCACTTTCCGCCAATATCACATCAACCCCAGAACCGCGCCGATCCATCAGGTATTCACGTCCCAACCCGCTATCGCGCACGGGGTAGTAACGGGAAAACAGGCTGGAAAGTACGTCATTGCGCGGCAAGGACATGGCCTGCATGGATTCCACCGTCATGGAGTTGGGCAATGCGCCCGGTGAATACAGTTCCAGCCGGTCTGCGAACATGTGCAAGCGGATGCGCCCACCCCAAATCGAGTAATCACGGTGAACAATGGCATTAACGAGTGCTTCAAACACTGCACGCAGACTGTATTGCGGATAATCGACCCGCCCGAATTCTTTACGCGCTGGCACTTTCATATTCAGGCGCACAAAGTCAAACGCATCCCAGAGTTGCCGATCCAGTGGGCCATCAAAATCCTTGGCATCCAGTTGTTCGTTGGGGTCATTGTTGACACCGCTGTAAGCCACGGCCTGAATGTATGCCGATGGCAACCAATTCACCGGCTTTTCGGTACACAGCAATACACCCGCAATAGACAGACATTCTTGCCCCTCCAAATCAGCCAGCAGGTGCAAGCGGCGTAATTGCTTGCGCTCATCGCCTTCATGCTGGCGCAGAAAACGCCGCAACAACAATGCATCCGCATCATCCAGCGACGTATCAGCGACACCTTGTTCCTCAAAGCGGATTAAGCGTGCTTGGCTACGTTGCTGGAACAGACGCGCCAATACATCCGGGGTCAGCTTGCGTTTGCTATCAGCAACCCGCCGAAAATACCCATTCGCACTTTCATGTATCCACAAACTGCGCGGCACACTCACGACAATAACCGTGACCATTTCGCCCGCCGCATTAGGTAATTCAACGTTCTCGGTGAGGATTTCCAGTGGCGGGGTAATGCGGTCGTTGACAATACCCCGCAACCACGATTTCAGCGTTTCCATCTGTTCCGCCGGAATGCCCGTAGCCGTCAACGTTTTGTCATCCACGCCCAACACCAGCGTACCGCCGTTAGCATTGGCGAACGCCGCGAGTTCGTCAGACAAACCATCAGGATGCGGCTCAATGATTTTCTGTGCGCCACGAAACACAATTTGCTTGAGTTCCAAGGTGGAGTCTTCACCTAAACGGATGCGTTGTTGCAAGGCTTGGCTATCCATGATTTTATCCTACGATTTTATTCACATAGCCTAGCACAATATGAAACACGGAGAACAATGATGCCTTTTGCAGTGGCTTTGGATGGTACACGCCTTGACTTTGAGGTTTCCGGCGATGGTAAACCATTGTTATTATTGAGTGGTCAGGGGCAAGATCGACACATGTGGCGGTTAGCAGCACCCTTGTTGGCACGACAGTTTCAAGTGATTTGCATGGATTATCGCGGCACAGGAGCAAGCGATAAACCGCAAAAACCAGCGTATTCGACCCGTGGGTTTGCCGCTGATGCAATAGCGGTGTTGGATGCGTTGGGCATTGCTAAAGCGGCGGTGTACGGTATTTCGATGGGTGGGCGCGTGTGCCAATGGTTGGGCATTGATTACCCCGAACGCATTAGCACATTAGTTTTGGGCGCGACCACACCGGGCAAGCACGGCATTCCACGCGATGCCGAAGCCAACGCTTGGCTGCAAACGGGCGACATTGCCCGCATTACCCCGTTATTGTATTCCGCTGAATTTGCCGCCACGCACCCAGAATGTTTAGAGCCAGCACCAACGCCTGCCTTTGCGCGACGTTTGCATTATCTGGCAAGTGAAGCGCACGATACGTGGGAATTATTGCCGCAGATTACCGCCCCGACCTTAATCGTGCATGGCGATGCAGATCGGATTAATCCGCCGGAAAATGCTCGCTTGCTCGCCGCGCGTATTCCACACGCGCACTTACAGTGGATCGAAGGCGGGCGACACGGCTATGTTGATGAGCACTTGCAGGAAGCGTGTGACATTGTTAGCGCATTCTTGCATCAGCACATCTGAATGCCTTACAACTTCCCCATTTTGCCGCTGCGGTAGTCTTGGATGGCTTGGCGAATTTCTTGTTCGGTATTCATCACGAAAGGTCCATAGCCGACCACGGGTTCGTTCAATGGTTCGCCCGCCAGTAGCAGCACGGTAGCGGCATCACTGCTAGCCAGATGAATGTGATCACCCGCCAATTCAAACAAGCCAATTTCTGCCGCTTGCACAGGCGTTTGCCCATTCAGCGTTACTTGACCTTGCAGCACCAACACCATGCAGGAATGCCCCGCTGGTACTGACACATCCAAAGACGCCCCCGCATTCAAGCGCATATCCCACAAATTGATCGGCGTATGAGTACGCGCTGCTCCTGATTGTGCGGCGAATGTTCCGGCAATCACGCGCACATAACCTTGTTGCGCAGGCAGTTCGACATGGGGAATCTGGCTTGCCAGAACGCCTTGGTAAGAAGGCGGATTCATTTTGTGCTTGGCAGGCAAATTGACCCACAACTGCACGATTTCAAAACGTCCGCCGCGCTGGGCAAATTCGCGCCCGTGAAATTCTTCGTGTACCACACCGCCAGCAGCGGTCATCCATTGCACATCACCTTTGCCGATTTTACCGCCAGCACCCGACGAATCGCGGTGTTCCACTGCGCCATCGTAAACAATCGTTACGGTTTCAAAACCTCGGTGTGGATGTTCACCGACACCTAAACGGCGTTCTGTCGGTGGAAAGTCGTAAGGCCCTGCGTAATCCAGCAGCAAAAATGGACTTTGTAGCGCATCTAATCCGCTGTCATAGGACAATAAAGTACGCACTGGAAAACCATCGCCGACCCAATGTCCGCCTTGCGAGCGTAAAACGCGATGTAATGGTTTGATTGTCATGTTGAAAGCTCCTGTTATTCGTTCAAGCCCAGCGTCCGATCATCAGTTTGCCACCGCCTTTTTGTTCCATGAGGGTGGTACGTGCGCTGTAGCGGGTTTTGACGATGTAATCGGGTTCGGATGACCAGCTTACCCACGAGTTGCTGATGCGTCCGTTACTGTCAAATTCGACGCTGACTTCTTCGGCGTAGTTGTTAATCAAGCCGAGGCTGGTCGGTTCGGTGTCGGAGGAATTGTCGCGAATGTCGTCGAACGAACCCACTGCCATGACCAGTTTGCGCGTGCGGCTGTTGCTGTCGCGTTCGACTTTGATCACGTTCACGGTATGGTCGAAACTGCCATTGCCTGTATGGTCAATGAAAATCAGATGACCCGCTTGGAGCTGGTTAATGGGTAATTCGGGTTTGCTGGTGTCGCCGCCATTGCTGAAAACCGGATTCCAATCCCACAAGCGTGTGCAGGCTTTGGCGACTTGATGTGCGCTGATTTCGGGGTAATGCACCACCACGCCATACAGCATGGAATGTTGCGGATCGAGTTTTTCCACCGCTTTAATCGCTTCGTAACCTGCGCGATTTGCTGCCGTACCACTATCAGAACGGCTAAAGAAACCGCGTGTTTTGTCGCGGGTTGCCACAATCCACGCCCGTTCGGGCACACCGCGCAATACCGGATGCGGCAAGGTAATGAACCGATCTTGTTTGATTTGCTTACGAAATTGATCCATCAGCAACAATGCCATGCCTTTGCAATCGGCTTCGATACGATTTTGTTTGATGACTTCCCAATAACTGCCCAGCCATTGCGCGTAAGCGGTTTGAATTTCGGGACTCGCCCAATTGAATAGTTCACGGGTACTGTTGAGGCGAATTTCCGGCATTCCCAACGCGCGAAAATTGGACAAATACGCCAAGGGATCAGCCACTTGCATCGCAGGCGTGCGTAAATCCACCTTACTCACCGCCATATCCAATAAAGTCAGTAAGATAGCTGTCACTTTACCTGTCGTGGGAACACCCACCGCGCTTTGGAAAGCTTTCAGCGCGTTTTCGGTATTGCCGCCAAATTTGCCATCGCAAAGGTCGTGCAAATACCCCAACCGCCCCAGTGCGTATTGCACCGCGACCACACCCGTACCGCTTGCCCCACGGGCGATTTCACCTTGTAAATCACTCGGAAATGCCTTGCGTAATGCACCATCTTGAAATGCCATGCCCTTACTCCTATCTTACGGTTAAGACCATTAGTGTATAAAAAACCACGGCAAATGATACCTCGTTGATACTCCCTTGAACTTTATTACAACACTGTAACGTCATAGACTTTAGTTAGTTTTTCCCGTCTGTATAATGAAAGGTGGTCAGTTTCATTTTTTTGTAACGCTTGCAACAAGCTCAAGCGATGGCGTTGGTGCGTCGGTTTGTTGGCGAGCATAAATCATTTTAAACACATCAATAATTATCTTTTTAATACTATGGCTACTAAAACATTTCCGTGCGGACACAAAGGCAAAGGTCAATATTGCCACCGTTGCGAACAGACAACGGCTGAACAGGAAAAGCTCAAATCAGCCCGTGCTGAGAAACAAGCTTGGCAGGAACAATTCAAACATGATCCGGTGGATTTAAGCATCCTACCGACTAGGCGGTTAGTGGAGAAAGCGCGACAGATCATCGCTGACATCGCTAGCGGTGCGCCTTATGTGAATTTTAAGGGTAAGCGCATGAATTTCGACCGGAATGTGATTTCCGTGCCATTAAATCATGACTTCCGCTTACTGTATCAGCAAACGGATGCGGGTTTAGTACTCACCAGCGTCATGTCGCACGAAGAGTACAACATCAAGAAACCGGGCGAAAAGCTCTAAACAAGCCGCGCTAACGCCCTTCACCTCAAGCCATCGCTGCTAACAACCGCGCGATGGTTTGCACGCTGCTAAACTAGCTACCAAGCTATTGACAATGGGGCAATGCTTGCATTTTATGCAGACAACTACTCAAAGAGGGAATTAAACTTGCCATAAGCTGCTCGTTATTGTGATTTATGCGATGCGACACAGCCCATTGTAGATAACCCACGCGCATAACCAAAGAGGATAGCTCATGAAAACCCCACTTATCCCCACGCTACTCTTCAGCCTTGCCAGTGTCATCCCTTGCGTACACGCTGCCGATGTGCAAAGCAAAATCGACAGCACTTACACCAGCCTTGGGATTACCGATTGTCAAATACGCGAAGAAAATGCCAATGAAGGTTGGTCGAAAAGCGTTTGCCCCGGCGTTGCTGATTACAAACTCAACCTCACGGAAGGCGATTTGCGCCAAAGTTTGGACGTTGTTGACCCACAAGGCAAAGTACATCCGTTGAACTTCAGCAGCACGGTATCGGGTGGTTTTTCGGCATTAGGACAAAAAGCCGAATGGCGCGTACAGAAAAAAGCCGGAAAAACCCTCCCCATTGCCATGATTGTGCGCTTTAACGTCAGCGAAGACCCCGTACACAGCGAAAAAACCACGTCTTACTTAGTCGTGAGTAAGATCACCCCCACCAGTATTTGCGTCACCGATGTGGTGAAACCCAGCAAAACCGCCAATCAGCAAGCCCGTGATTTAGCCGATACCGCCGCCACCCGCGAATGCAAGAAAGTTTCATGATGAGCGCGTGGCAGATTCGCGTGCGCGGCTTGGTACAAGGCGTAGGCTTTCGTCCGCACGTTTGGCATGTCGCTCAAGCTGAAGGCATCACAGGCACAGTTTGCAATGACAACAATGGCGTTTTAATCGAAGCGTGGGGCACCCACCCGCAATTCACCACATTCGTAACGCGCTTACAGGCTGAACTGCCGCCATTAGCCCGCATTGATCAGCTCGAACACCAGCTTATGCCTAACGAGACAAGTGCCGCTCCACCGCATGACTTTCGCATTATCAGCAGTCATGGTGGTGAGGTGCATACGGGTATCGTGCCAGATGCGCATTTGTGTGCGGCATGTAACGCGGAAGTTTTCGACCCCAATAATCGCCGTTACCGTTACCCATTCACCAATTGCACGCATTGCGGTCCGCGTTTAAGCATTGTGCAAGGCATTCCCTATGACCGCACCAATACTAGCATGGCAGCATTTGCGTTGTGCCCTGCATGTGAACAGGAATACCGCAATCCGGCAGACCGTCGTTTTCACGCGCAACCCAATGCTTGCCCAGTCTGTGGCCCACAATATTGGTTAGAAAGTAACGACGGTGAATCCATCCCAACGACTGCGCCCGCACGCGACTGCCTCGACACTGCCACGCTGCTCTTACGCCAAGGCAAGATTCTCGCGGTAATGGGTTTGGGCGGCGTGCATTTGGTGTGTGATGCCACCAATGCTGCTGCCATTGATGTATTGCGTCAACGCAAACGCCGCTACCAAAAACCGCTGGCTTTAATGGCGCGTGATTTGGTAGTTGTGCGCCGTTACTGCCACGTGAATGATGCCGAAGCCGCCTTACTGCACAGCACTGCCGCCCCCATTGTATTGTTGGCAAACCACACAACGGGCGAAACCCATGCACTTCCGCCACAAATCGGCATGGCACAGGGTAAACAGCTTGGATTCATGCTGCCTTACACGCCGTTACATGCTTTATTGCTGGAAACATGGGATACGCCATTGGTCATGACCAGCGCGAACCTCAGCGAAGAACCGCAATGCATTAACCTTACTGAAACTCGCGAACGCGTGCGCGACATCGCCGACTATTTCCTGCTGCATAATCGCCCGATTGTGAATCGCGTGGATGATTCTGTCGCGCGAGTTATCGGTGGCAAACCACGACTCTTACGCCGTGCGCGAGGTTACGCCCCCGCCCCGCTCGCACTACCTTCTAGTTTCCACGCCGCTCCGCCGTTATTGGCAATGGGTGGCGAATTGAAAAACACCTTCGCCTTGTTACGCGACGGACAAGTAACGCTGTCGCAACATTTGGGCGATTTGGAAGATGCACGAACATGGCGTGAATACACCCGCACCTTGCAGCTTTACCGCGAACTGTTTGCCCACACGCCACAAGCCATTGTGGTGGATAAACACCCAGCGTATCGTTCGACACAAGGGGGACAACAACTCGCCCGCGAACTCGCTGTACCACTCATCGAGGTACAACATCATCACGCACACCTTGCTGCGTGTTTGGCGGAAAATGGTTGGGAATTGCACGACGGTAAAGTACTCGGCATCGTGTTGGATGGTTTGGGTTACGGCGACGACGGCACGCTTTGGGGTGGCGAATTATTGCTAGCGGATTATGTCAGTGCAGAACGTGTCGGGCATTTCAAACCCGTTGCCATGCCCGGTGGCACGCAAGCGATTTTGCAACCGTGGCGCAATTTGTGGGCGCAATTACACAGCGCGGGTTGGGATGCACTAGCCGCACAGTTTGGCGAACTCGACGTTTGGCAATTCTTGCAACAACAACCGTTAGCAACGCTACAAACCATGTTGCAAAAAGGTTTGAATAGTCCACTGAGCAGTTCGTGCGGGCGGCTGTTTGATGCCGTGGCGGCAGCGTTGGATTGCAGTCGTGCCAGCATTCAATACGAAGGGCAAGCCGCGATTGAGTTGGAAGCCATTACCCCTGCCTGTTTGTTGCACCTTGTGCCACCTTACCCATTCGCTGTGCAGACAAATCCGGCAGGATTGCTGGAAATCGACCCCGCCCCCATGTGGTGGGCATTACTGCATGATTTGCAAAGTGGCTATGACCGCGCCACGGTTGCAGCGCATTTCCATCAAGGTTTGCTTCAAGTATTGGTCGATGCTTGTGCATTACTGGCGGCACAACACGCGCTCAAAACGGTGGTGTTATCCGGCGGCGTTCTGCAAAACGTGTTGCTGTTTACGCATTTGCAAGCACGTCTACAAGCACGCGGTTTGACGGTACTGACACACAGCCAAGTACCAACCAACGATGGCGGCTTATCACTCGGACAAGCCGCCATTGCTGCGGCTCAATGGCTGCAATCGCCAGCAACTTAGATCAAACTTTTGCTCACAATCTCAAACACATCGCCCGACAAACCTTGTTGGGCTTTGATGCGTTCTAACTGCGCTTTCATTAACGCACTGCGCACGGGTTCGTATTGCCGCCAGTTCATTAATGGGCGCACCATGCGCGAGGCAATTTGCGGATTACGCGCATCCAATACCAGCACTTGATCGGCAAGGAATTGGTAGCCGCTACCGTCTTGCGCGTGGAAATGCAGTGGGTTACGCATCGCGAAGCTGCCAATCAATGCACGAACTTTGTTCGGATTACGCAAATCAAACAACGGATGCTGCATGAGTACCTGCACTTGTTCCAAGGTATTGGGCAAGGTCGAAACCGCTTGTAGTCCGAACCATTTATCCATTACCAGCGCGTCGTGTTGCCAGCGTTCATGGAATTCCTGCAAAGCTTGTGCACGTTCAGGACATTCGACTTGATTCAACACCGCCAATGCCGCTAATGCGTCGGTCATATTGCCAGCAGTTTGGTATTGCGCGTAACACAGTTCCTGAATGCTGGGGTCTTTAATGCGTCCTAAGTAATCCAAACACACATTTTTCAGGCTACGTCGCCCAATACTGGCTGCATCCACACGGTATTCGCCTTGATCGTTAAGCTTGTGATACAGCTTTTCCAAATCCAGACGTAAGGCTTTTGCCAAAGTCGCGTAAATGAACTCGCGCACAGTGTGAATCGCTTCGGGATCAGCCGGATGACTGACTTCGGCAATGTCCGCTTCGGATGGCAACTGCATGGCTTCAGCACGCAAAGCGAAATCCAGCGCATTGTCATTCAGTACCGCTTGATACGCGCTAATGAAATCGTGATCCAAGCCGAACGCTTCGCCCTGTGCTTGTGCGGCTAACAGCTTAAGAATGGTTTGCATGGCTAAACGTTGCCCAGCATCCCAACGATTGAAAGCATCGCTGTCGTGTTTCATTAAAAACACCAGTTCGCTTTCCGTGTACGGGTAGGACAAACGCACCGGAGCAGAAAAGCCGCGCAATAACGACGGCACAGGTTTTTCGGTAACGCCCGTAAAGTGGAACGATTGCTCACTTTCCGTCAAACGCAATACCTGCGTACCGCCAATGTCTTTACCTGCGCTATTGAGCAAACCCACTTCAATCGGGATTAAAAACGGTAGTTTCTCGCTGCATTCCGGCGTGGCGGGGCACGATTGGCGGAAATGCAACGAACAGGTTTGTTCGGCAGGATCATAATCCATGCGCACATCGACCACGGGCGTTCCGGCTTGATCGTACCAACGTTGGAATTGGCTTAAATCCACGCCATTGGCATCCGCCATTGCCGCGAGGAAATCTTCAGTGGCTACCGCTTGCCCATCGTACCGCGCGAAATACAAATCCATGCCTTTGCGGAAACCATCACGCCCCAGCAAAGTTTGGTACATCCGCACCACTTCCGAACCTTTTTCATACACCGTCATGGTGTAGAAATTATTGATTTCCATGTAGGAAGCGGGGCGGATCGGGTGCGCCATTGGGCTGGCATCTTCGGCAAACTGGAAAGTACGCAATTTGCGCACGTCTTCAATGCGCTTTACCGGACGCGAATGCAAATCGGCGGTAAATTCTTGGTCGCGGAACACGGTCAAACCTTCTTTCAACGACAACTGAAACCAATCACGGCAAGTCACGCGATTACCCGTCCAGTTGTGGAAATATTCGTGCCCGATAACGGCTTCAATCGCAATGTAATCAATATCGGTCGCGGTTTGCGGGCTGGCAAACACCAGTTTGGAGTTAAAGACGTTCAAGCCCTTGTTTTCCATTGCCCCCATATTGAAGTCATCAACCGCGACAATCATGTAAATGTCGAGGTCGTATTCCAAACCAAACCGCTGTTCGTCCCAACGCATGGCACGTTTTAACGACTGCATGGCGTGGTCACATTTGTCGATATTGTGCGCTTCGGTGTAAATGCGCAGCGTGACATCGCGCCCCGACGCAGTGGTGAAATGATCTTCAACGTGCTGCAAATTCCCCGCCACCAAGGCAAACAAATACGCAGGTTTGTGGAACGGGTCTTCCCAACGCGCCCAATGTTTGCCATCGGCTAAATCGCCGCTACCCGTTAAATTGCCATTGGATAACAGCACCGGATACTTAGCTTTTTCGGCAATAATCTGCGTGGTAAACACGCTCATGACATCGGGGCGGTCTGGGTAGTAAGTGATTTTGCGGAAACCTTGCGCTTCGCATTGCGTGCAGAAATTCCCGCTGGATTGGTACAAACCTTCCAACGAGGTGTTTTTCTGTGGATAAAGGCGCGTAACAATTTCAACGGTACATAGCGCGGACACTTGCGGAATGCTCATGCCCTCTTCCGTCAGCAAGTATTCCCCAGCGTGTAGCGTTCTCCCATTCACGCGCACACTGAGCAATTCCAGCTCTTCACCATACAAAGTTAACGGGGTGTCGGCTGTCACCTGCTGGTTGCGCCGGTAGTTAGCGACACTGGTAACGAGCGTAAATGCTTCACCTAATTCAAATACCAAGGATAATGCCTCCACGCTATAAGCTGGAGCGACATAATCCTTCAGGTGGATGGTTTTCGGTTGTCCTTGTCTCATTATGCTATCTCTTAGTTGTTACCGCGTTGTATAAGTGAGCGCGGATAGCCGCATAGTCCGGGTGTTGTGCATCAATCACCCCCATGCGCAATAACAAATCAATATTGACGAGATTACAATTGTCTTTGAACTCGTCGGTGGTTTCGGTCAGATGGGCGACTTCTTGGATCGGTAATAATTGGAAATCAATCACCTCACCGTCAGTATTTTCAGGTATAAAGTCTTCAGGCAGCCACAAATCATAAATATAGATGGTGGAATTATCCAAGCCGCGCCAACCTTGTTGCTGATAACTTAACGTACCAACGGCTTGGGCTTGTTGTGCAAGGCTGGATGGAATATTGGCTTCTTCCTGCGATTCTTTTATAACATTTTCCATTAGCCCCAACCCTACGGGTTGTCCACCTGCGACCATTTGATCCAACTTACCCGGCCAGAACGGCTTATCTAACGAACGTGTGCCCGTCCAGATATAAATACCATCGGCTTTACGCACTAACCCATTGAGGTGGATGCCAAACGTTTTTACCCCCATGAAGTTGGTGGCAGCGCGTTCGATTTCCAGTTCAGCGTAACCGCCGAAACTGTGCGTAATGGGATAAGCTTCTGCTACCCACGTATCAATCACACCCTGTTCATACAAGCTGCGTAAGACCGGAGCGACAGCAATGGTGCGTGTTGCATAATCCCCTAGCGCGGGATTCAGTACCACTTGTTGATCATCAACGGCGAAGATGTCCGGCCATTTTGCCAATTGTTCAGCGAAGCTAGGCTGAATATAGCCATAAGTTTTATTATCAATCTGCAAACACCGATAATCAGTGGCATCAAAGTTATTGCAGATGTGAATACGCTCAAGATAACTCATGAATTAATCTATTCGTTGCGGTTGGCGGAGGGCGAAATCCTGCAAACTTTGCACCGTTAACCACGCTAACCAAGCTAGCAATAACACCACAATGATTAGCAAAACACGGTTGACACGACCTGAAAGCTTACTGGCTTGCTCTAATTTTTGCATATCAGCAAACACGTCCCGTTTAAGATAGCCCATTTCTTCATTGAAAGATTGAAAATCAATCGCGAACGTGTCGCCTTCAACATGCTGCATCAAACCATCGACCAAAGGGACTTCACGCACATAAACCGCACGCGCTGCGGTCACATGACCTGCTTTATCCAAGGTCGTCACGGCTGTGACTTTACGCGAATGGTTCAGTTCATCACTCAAATACCACGTCATTGCACCTTTTGCAGGTGACATGGGTGTGTGGGTAACAGACAGCACAGTAAAGGTTTTTTTCATTGTTGTGGACTTACTTCGGTAGCGTAGTCGGCATAGTCAAAACGATATGCCGATTCTATCAACAGGATTTTTGCCGCTGTTAATTTTCCCGCCAAGCTGTAGTAAACACCCTAAATTCGACTGTCAAATCACTTTAAATCGCTTTGATTGGGATAAACTTTTCGGGTTGCCCACCCGATACCAATACGGGTGCCCACGCATGACCGTAAACCACTTCATAAGTAGCTGGATAAGTACCATCCGCTAAACGGAAGTGTTCATACGCCTGCAAAAAACCTTGTAAACGCGCCTTACCAGTCAAACCACGATTACGCCCATACGTCGCATTATTCGCCCCAATGCCTTTGAGGTCGCGTAATAAATCCCGCACATCACGGTAAGTCAGGGTAATGGTATCGACATCCACGACCGGATCACGCAATCCCGCTTGGAGCAAGGCATCACCCACATCGTGCATATCCGGGAAACGACTGGCATGGGTGTAACCGTCAACTTGCGCCCAACTGCGATGCAATTCGGTCAGCGTATCAGGACCAAAAGTCGCAAACATGAACAAACCATCAGGACGCAACACGCGCGTGAATTCGCGGAAAGTCGCGGGTAAATCATTACACCATTGCAGCATCAGGTTCGAGATAATCATGTCCACACCATGCGACTGTAATGGCAAAGCATTCGCATCCGCACACACGCCCAACGGCAAACGCCCAGCATCACTGATGTGTTGGCAGGTTTTGCGCACCATGTTCAACGCAAGATCAAGGCTAATCACGTCCGCCGTGGGGTAACGTTGTTGCAAATGCGCGGTAATTGCCCCCGTACCACAGCCTAAATCCACCACGCGCTGCGGTTGCAGACGGATTAAATCCAAACGTTCCGTCAAACGCTCGCCAATTTCACGCTGTAAAAAAGCATTAGCGTCGTAAGTTTCCGCAGCACGTTCAAAGCCTAGGCGGGTTTTACGCCGATCCAATAAGAACGGGTCGACAGCCGCCGCGCCACGCGCTTGCGCACGACGATTCATCTGGTTAGTAGGCATCTAAAAAAGCCCCGATATGTTCCATGAAAAGTTCTGGGTGAGTCACAAATGGTACGTGCGCCGCACTGTTCAACAGCGTGACGTGCTTATACCCCATTTCCGGCAAAGCGTCAGCCAATGACGCAGGAATCAGCTTATCCAGCCGCCCCAATACCCATTGCGTGGGTTGTGGCACGGGCGTACTCACGAAATCACTGTCACGCAATAAACGTAAACCTTGCGCTAAAGCTTGCTCACTCGCCGGATGCTGCATAATGGTTTCGCGCAATGCCGTGACTGTGCGACTGTCGATTTTGGTATTGAGAAACTGCAATGCAAAAAAGCGTTTCACCGTACCAAGGTAATCAACTTGCAGGTTGCGGGCGAAAGTATCCAAAACTTCTGCACCGACGGCGTGTTGCCAATCAGCATCCGCAACGAATTTCGGGGTACTGGCAATCATAATCAAACCCGCCACCCGTTCCGGCAGCGCATGAGCCAACGCTTGCGCCACCAAGCCGCCCAATGACCAACCCATAATCAGTGCATTGGGTGGGATGTGGGGTTCAAGCTGTGCCACCACCTCATCTAAACTCCCCAGCGTTAGCTGATGACTGCGCCCATGACCGGGCAAATCGACCAATGTCACACGCGCTCGTTGGGCTAAAGCCGCTTGAATCGGTTGCCACACATGGCTATTCATGCCCCAACCGTGCAGCACAACAAGGGGTCTGCCGTGACCTACGATGTTGGTATACAATACTTTCACTTTAAAACCTTTTTGAAACTGTTCTAAAACATCATTTAGTAATTTAAAAACTCATTAATAACGGATTAACCATGCCTTACTTGCTGATTGCACTCGTCATATTTGCTTACTTGCTTGGCTCTGTTGCCACTGCCATTATCACTTGCAAAATCATGGGATTACCTGACCCACGCACCGTCGGTTCAAACAACCCCGGTGCAACGAATGTGTTGCGTTACGGTGGTAAAAAAGCCGCCGCGATTACCTTATTAGGGGATTTGCTCAAGGGTTTGATTCCTGTATTAATCGGTCGCCTGCTGCACATGAATTACAATGAGCTAATCGCCATTGGGATTGGGGCATTCTTAGGGCACTTGTATCCGCTCTATTATGACTTCAAAGGCGGCAAAGGGGTAGCCACTGCCATTGGCGTGTTCCTTGGTGTCAATATTTGGGGCGGATTAGCATTCGTGGCAACATGGTTAGTCATGGCGAAAGGCTTCAAAATTTCCTCACTCGCCGCCTTAATCGCGACCGCCTTATCCCCCTTGTATTTCTGGTATTTTACCCAGCACCATCCCTTACCAACCCTCGGCGTAGCATTTATAGCGGTGCTGATCTTCTGGCGGCATCGATCCAATATCCGCAATTTACTGTCTGGCAAAGAAGATAAAATTCAGTCGCGTGAGGGTGCGGATCAAGAAAACGATGTTTAACACCTAACACCGCGCAATTGTTGTGGCATTGTCATTTATCAATGGTATTTTAATATACTATTGCCTTACACAGCATTTTCAGGAATGCTCAAGGCAAATTTCGATACAGCAACTTAGGAGTGTTTAGTGTCTATGAGTACCCCCCCCTCAAACCTGAGTGCGCTAGAAGCACTCGCACGCCTGCGTGAAGGAAATCAACGCTTTGCTAGTAATGTTCGTAGCTTGGATACATTACTGAGTCATGCACAACGTGCCGCGCTGACATCCGGCCAAAATCCTTTTGCGATTATCCTAGGCTGTTCGGATTCGCGCGTACCGGCTGAATTGGTGTTTGATCAAGGGTTTGGTGCTTTATTTGTGATTCGCGTGGCGGGCAATATTATCGCACCATCACAAGTTGGCAGTGTGGAATACGCCGCAACGCAATACAACACACGCCTTGTGGTTGTGATGGGACACACGCAATGCGGCGCGGTACGCGCGACTTTGGAAGAATTACGCCACGATTCGCGCAGCCCGTCGCCCAATTTGCGCTCGATTGTGGAACGCATTTCCCCAGCCGTCGCCCAACTCATGGAAACGTCTTTGCGTGATCAACCTGACGAACTCATGAAACACGCGGTACGGGCTAATATTCGTGCTGCTTCCAGCCATTTACGGCACGGCTCAGCGATTTTGGAAGACTTAATCGAAAACGATAGTTTGATGGTGGTCGGCGCGGAATATTCTCTCGAAACTGGCGTGGTGGACTTTTTCGACATCCCACGCACCAGCTAAACACCCCAACGCCCACAATGGTAGCGGCTTCACGTTCGCTACCATTACCCTTGCAAACGCTGCACTAACTTTTCTTGAACTTGTGATGCAGGCGGTGTGACATGCCGTAATGCCCTCTTCAAAGTAGCGCGTTTGGCTAACACCCGAATACCACGTTTCGCACGTGTCACAGCGGTGTACAACAGTTCCCTTCCTAGTAACGCCAAATCATCGGCATCAGGCAAGATCAATAACACTTGATCAAACTCTGAACCTTGGCTCTTGTGAATCGTCATTGCCCATGCAGTTTCATGCGCAGGTAAACGAATCGGCGCGACGGCGCGGTACGCCCCGGCCCCTGCTCCGGCACTGACATCGGGAAACCACACACGCAATTCCCCTGTACTATTCGGTAAAGCAATACCAATATCGCCATTGAATAAATTTTGTCGATAATCGTTTTGCGTCACCATGACTGGACGACCGACGTACCACGGACGCTGTGTGCCCAATGCAGTGGGTAAGACGCGCTGCATGACCGCATCCACCCACGGATTCAGCCCTTCAACACCTAAACGCCCTTTACGCAATGGGGTCAGAATCCGCAAAGCATTAAAGCTGCGGAAAATGGCATCTTTATCCGCTTGATCTGCGGGTTGTTGCACATAATGCGCCACCGCCTGCACATAAGCTTGCCAACCCTGACGCAAAAGACTGGCATCCAAACCTTGCGCGCTTTCATCCAAACTCACCGTCGGGTAAGCATCATCCTGAAAAACTTGCACAAGACGCGACAAATCAGCAGCACGAATCGCTTGCGCCAATTGCCCTACCCCATCCTCATTGGAAAAGCGATGGCTTTGTTGTAGCAAAACCGTGTGCTGGGCTAATGCTTCACCACTGCACAAATCGCGGAAAATCGACCCTGTTTCCACCGAAGCCAACTGATCTTTATCCCCCAATAACAACAGCTTGGTATTTGGCGCGATTGCCTCACACAAATGCGTCATTAAGGAAATATCAATCATGGATGCTTCGTCGACAATCACCACCTCTGCTGGCAGTGGGTGCTCACGGTGATGGCGAAAACTAACTTTGTTGGGTATATAACCGAGTAAGCGATGCAAAGTCTGGGACTGTTCAGGAATCCGCTCGGCAATTTCTGTGGGAAGTTGCAACAGTTGTTTGGTGGCACGAATCGCTTCTTGCATCCGCATGGCTGCTTTTCCCGTGGGAGCAGCCAACAGAATGCGCTCCGGTGCTACACCTTTTGCAACTAATGCCGCCAAAACGCGCGTAACGGTGGTGGTTTTCCCCGTACCGGGTCCACCTGCGATAATGAAGAACGAGCGTTTTAACGCCCGTTCCACAGCAATCGCTTGCAAATCATGCAAACTCTCACACGCCGAACTAACGGCTGGAGCAACCCCAGCATCACATTGCACTCGTGCACTTAACCAAGCCACTAAACGTGTTTCATACTGCCAATAACGGTATAACCAAGCGTGCGTATCACTGAGAATCAATGGCTTGTAATCATCAGGGCTTCCCACCACTGCTAAACCACGTAAAGCCGCCAATTGTTCAGTCGTCAATGCTAAACCTGCTAAAGGCGCGGCAATCACCCCATCGCGCGTCCGTTCACTGACGTATTGCACCAAAGTACGTAAGGCCGTATTGACCGCCATATCGACACTGCCACCGAGCCGTTGTAACAAACTGGCTAGTTGCTCATCTAAAGCATGAGGTAATGCTGCGTTTAACGCTGTTGCCCGAATCGTAGTCAAAATGCACTTGCACCTAATCTTAAACGGTTGTTAGTTCAAAGCGTTTTTGCTAATTCTTTCAAGAAAGCTTTGAATTCCTCACCCATCACCTTATGGCGTAAAGCGTATTCCACATTGGTGGTCATATAACCTAATTTATCGCCGCAATCATGGCTTTTACCGGTCAAATGGAACGCATTGACTTGGTATTCGCGCATTAACAGACCAATGGCATCGGTCAATTGAATTTCATCACCCGCGCCCAGTGGCGTGCGTTTCAACCAACCCCAAATGTGTGGCGACAACACATAACGCCCCACCACCGCCATGTTGGAAGGTGCTTCACTCTCTGCTGGCTTTTCGACAATCGCGGTCATCGGTGTGGACATACCCGCTTCTAACGTGTGTCCATTGATGTCAACCACACCATAAGAAGACACTTTTTCCATTGGCACAGGTTCAACCATGATCTGGCTGTAACCCGTTTCATCATACAAACGTAACATTTCAGCCAAATTTTCTTTGCGTAAGTCGCTGGAATATTCGTCCAAAATCACGTCTGGCAACAAAACGGCGAAGGGTTCATTACCCACAACCGGATAAGCGCACATAATTGCGTGACCCAAACCTTTCGCTTGCCCTTGACGCACATGCATGATGGTGACATCGGGTGGACAAATCGAACGCACTTCGTCTAATAATTGACGCTTAACCCGCTTTTCCAGCATGGTTTCCAATTCAAAACTGGTATCGAAGTGGTTTTCAATCGAGTTTTTACTGGAATGCGTTACCAAAACAATTTCCCGAATACCTGCTGCAATACATTCTTTAACAACGTATTGAATCAAAGGTTTATCAACAATCGGTAACATTTCCTTGGGAATGGCTTTGGTCGCTGGCAACATGCGTGTGCCCAATCCTGCGACAGGGATCACCGCTTTGCGGACTTTATGGTTAGGATGCATTATCAATTTCCTCTCTTCTCGATAGTCATTTTAAATCATCATAATATTGCACATAAACTGCCCTCTATGACAGCCTGTCTATCATCTAGTTCTCATGGTATTCTACCGCGCTTGTATTTTTGCAGTGTATACGTTGTCATGAAACCCGTCCTCGCCTTAATTGGTCGCCCAAATGTGGGCAAATCTACCCTATTCAATCGTTTGACCCGTTCACGCGATGCCTTAGTTGCGGATTTTCCGGGCTTGACTCGTGATCGCAAGTACGGCACTGGCGAGTTTCACGGGCGCAATTACATGCTCATTGATACCGGCGGCCTCAGTGGGGAAGAAGCAGGTATCGATGAATACATGGCAAAACAAACCCATGCCGCTATCCGTGAAGCCGATGCCTTGCTATTCATCGTTGACGGTAAACAAGGTTTAACCGCTGCGGATGAAATGATTGCCCAGCATGTGCGCCAAACCGGCAAACCCATTTACTTGTTAGTCAACAAAACGGATCGGGTTGACCCTGATCAAGCAGCAGCAGACTTTTACGCCCTCGGCTTTAGTGAAGTTTTCATGATTGCAGCAGCACACGGGCGTGGCGTTAGCTCCATGATGGAACACATTTTGGATCACCTCGACGTTCCTTACGAAGACGAAGCGGTTGATCCCGAAGATGACAGTATTCACATTGCCTTCATTGGTCGTCCTAATGTCGGTAAATCTACCCTAATTAACCGCATTTTGGGTGAAGAACGTGTGATTGCGTTTGACCAACCCGGTACAACCCGCGACAGTATTTTTATTCCTTTTGAACGTGATGGTCAAAAGTATACCTTAATTGATACGGCGGGAGTACGTCGGCGTAGTCGTGTTGATGAAACCATTGAAAAATTCAGTATTATTAAAACACTGGATGCCATTCAACGCGCCCATGTCGTGATTATGTTAGTGGATGCCCATGACGTTATTGCGGATCAAGATGCACATTTATTAGGCTTAGTTTTAGAAGCAGGTAAATCGCTCATTCTCGCGATTAATAAATGGGATGGTTTGGAATCTGATCAACGCGATTGGATTAAACAACAACTCGAAGTCAAATTACCCTTTTTAGATTTTGCGGAAAAATATTTTATTTCGGCCTTACACGGTTCTAACGTTGGTTTATTATACGCAGCGGTAAAACGCGCTTATGATTCCACCATGTTAAAAGTACCAACATCACGTTTAACACGTATTTTGGAAATGGCGGTGCAACAACATCAACCACCATTAACCAAAGGTCAGCGTATTAAACTGCGTTATGCACATCAAGGCGGCAGTAACCCATTCCGCGTCATTATCCACGGCAATCGTACTGAATACGTTCCCGAAAGCTATGAACGTTATTTAGTCAATTACTTCCGCCAAACCTTAAAACTGACGGGCACACAAGTACGCATTGAATTCAAAACCGGGGAAAACCCATACGAAGGCAAACGTAATACCCTTACACCGCGTCAAGAATATAAACGGAAACGTTTAGTTGAATTCAGCAAAAAACAAAAACAACGCGAAAAGAAAAAGTAAATAATGCATAACTGCCTAGTTAAAAATAGTTGTCACCAGCAAGATAATGAATGCAATGACAATCACTAGCAGTATGATCTTTATATCGTCCGACATCAAAATTGTACCTGTAACGATTTTAATTATGAATAGTGCAGGTATTGTCGCTTAAGCACCTGTAGGCTGACAAGTCTACAGGTCAATGTAATTTTAAATTGATCAATTAATCTATCGTATATAATTGACACAACCTTATTAACATTGAGGCTCAATATGTGTTTCAGGGTCTTATCGCAGCAGCAGTGAAAGCAAGGAATGTAAGGCGGCTTGCCCTCGTTTCCTGAGGTTGTGCAAATACTCAAAGAACGCAAGGTAACACGGCAGCTTTTCTTGTGAGATACCCCGATGTGGTCGTAACCATGAGCGCAACAGTGACCAAAAACCTTCCATCGTGTTGACGTGAACTTCATGGAAACCGTCACCATCTTCATCACGGGCATATTCGCCTGCACCATGATTGACGGTTTTGTGGGCATAACCCCATGCCTCCAACCGGCTGTAAATATTGTACTCATCGGTGTACACCAGTGTGCTTGCCGTCACCGTTTCCAAAATCAGCGGCTTGATCGTCGCTTGTTTCACATTCGCCAGCATACGGATCATGACTTCCCCCGAACGCTGGATCATGCCGAAGATGGGTGGTTTGTCCTTTTCCAGTGTCCCACGTCCTGGCGCACCTTTCAGGGCGCGGCGGCGGCCTTCACGCCCTGCATCCGCTACAGCTTCGGGATTTCCCTTGTGTCCGGCTTTGACGTAGAGTTCATCAAACTCAACATTCCCAGACAGGCTTACTGGCGTTTTTTTTCTCGACACCACGCCGTAACTGTTCCGTCATCGCCTGAATATCATCCTTGTTCAACCCCAATTCGCGGGCGATTTGTTGGTTGGACAGATTCAACGACATTAGGTACAGGCACAACACCCACACCTTCAGCGGTTGATGGTGGCCTTCAAACACCGTCCCCGTCAGATCATCAAAACGCTTTTGGCAATCCTTACACTGGTAACGTTGGCGTTCCTGCTGGGTGTCATTCTTACCTCGACGGATCGTTTCCTGTGAACCGCAGTGCGGACAAATCACCCCATTAGGCCAACGCAGGGAACGGACTTGTTCGAAACAGGCGGCATCACTGGTCAGGCTGGAAATACTGATGAGCGAAGTCATGAAGCCTCTCCTTGGTTATCGGAAATGGCTAACTTTACCGCT